>CAZFER010000059.1:0-40080 GCA_964517495.1 uncultured bacterium
CCTCATACCACCACCGCAAGCTTCCAAGAATCCCGGTCTCATGGATACGATCCATATTCCCATCCACGCCACCGGTCCATATAGGAGTTAGGGTTTTAAGTTTTATTTCCATTTGATTTTTCATCTCAATATAATCTTAAATTCATGTAATTCAAATATTATGAAAACAACAATCCCTTCAGGTTCAATTCTCCCACTAGAAATTTGACATCCAGATTAAATTCGCCAATCAGATGGCATCAAATTGGCAAGACAGCAATCGCAGGTGTGGACAGCTACAGCATATCATGACTTTTACGGTATCCAGCATCCATTGGCTAAATTTGTTACACCATTTTTTTTATATTTAGCCATACATTATTTAGAATGTCAACAGTATTTTTCGATTATTTTTCGATTATTATGGGGAAAAATTTCACGACTGTAGCGCGGGCAGGTAGATTTCAAAGGTGCTTCCTTTGCCGGATTCAGTTTGGAAGTCGATCCAGCCTTTGTGTTGTTTGATGATACCAAAGGCGCTGGCCAGGCCCATGCCCGCTCCGACGGAGTGTTTGGTGGTGAAGAAGGGTTCAAAGATGTGTTCCTGATCCTCTTTTTTAATGCCGATCCCATTGTCTTCTATGATCACGACGACAAACTGGCCGGAGGCCGCCCAGGGATGATCTTTTACGTACTTTTCATCTATATGTTCGAGTTTGGATTTGATTTCGATGGTATATTCTGTGTTGTGGCGCTGGTCCGCCTTTTGTTCTGCCTGGATACGGGTGATGGCTTCATGTGAATTGATACAAAAATTCATCAAAGCAGTTTGAATCAGGGGGACATCACCTTCGATTTGAGGGAGAGGATTTTGCAAATCCTTTGACAGTTTTATCTGGGGATCGAAAATTTCGCGGCACAAATTGATCACCCCTTCAAGAATCTGATTAATATCGACGGTGGTGGATTGCAATCTTGAGCGCCGGCTGAAGGTTTGGAGTTGGCCGACGAGTTCGGCTGCCCGGTTGGCCGAATCAAAGGCCTGATCAAGCCTCTTTTTTACTTTCTCATCAACCCGGCTGACAACCAGGGATATATTACCGATGATGCCGGTCAACAGGTTATTGAGGTTATGCGCCACCCCGCGGGCGAGTTGGCCCACGGCCTCTTGTTTTTGCGAGTGCCGCAATTGTTCTTCAAGCATCTTGTGCTCCGTGATGTTAGAACCCACACACAATACTTCGGGCTGGTTTGAATTGTTTGAGACCACAACGCGATTGCTCCATGCAATCCATATTCGCTTGCCGCTTTTGAGGATTCCTTCGCATTCGACATAGTGGAATTGAGCAGGATCACCGCAAATCTGATCGAAGAGTTCTCTTAAATCACGCCCTGTGCTTTCTTCAGGGGGAACGATGGTACCCACAACATCCTGACCGATGATTTCTTCGCCTGAATAACCAAATAATGATTCCGCGTATTCATTAAAAAAGAGAATTTTGTGGGTTGTGGACATCCGAAGGATAATGCTGTTGGCGTTTTCGATCAGTTGCTGGTATTTTAAATTGCTTTGTTGGAGTTCCTGGGTACGTTCTTCAACCATGGATTCAAGGTTATTGGCATATACCAGCATTTTTTGCCGGGCGTGTATAGCAAAAAGGGCAAACGACAACAACATAAAAATAATAATAATGATCAATGTTTTAAACCAAAACGAATCGATGAATGATGAGGGATATACATAAAATGTCAGGGTTGCGGGGGTCGGATCAATTTCAAAATCTTCATCCATCGCCTTGACTTCAATTTCGTGCCGCCCTTGCCCCAAGCCTGAGAGAACCAAACTATCAGAGGAAATTGTTTGAAAATCCGTCCATTCTCCCTGATCCATCCTCCAGGAATATAAGAATTTTCTATAATCTGTAGAGGGAACATATTTGTTACGCGCAACACATTGTATATATAACGTATCACCTTCGACGATACGCTGAATTTTGCTGCTCAAAAAGGTTTCAGGGGGGATATTATCAGGACAGTAATGAAGTACACTATGATTAATGGCGATCCATAAAGCACCACTCGGATGCTTGACCACGTGACGAACTTCAGTCATTTTTGGCAAGGGAAAATCGAAGGGTGTTTTATTCCAGCCGGGTGGAATGAGATAGATTCGTTCATGTCCACCAACCATGATCGTTCCATCATCGGACTTGAAGCCGAATTTGCGTGTATCGAAAGGGAAAAAATCCCATCCATCACGATAAGGGTGCAATTTTGCAATACCACCATTGATAATCCCTTGTGGGCACATGGCCACCCATTCCCCATCATCACGGCTGATCACAGAAAAAACGTGGCGGTTATTGACTAAACGAATATGGTCCCAGATGTTGGGTGCATTAAAGCCATGCCGAAAAACACACAATAAACCTTCCCCATAAAACCAGATGTTTTGGTTTTGATCGATATAAAGATTAACCTGAACTTGAGCTTCCAATTTGGATATGATGTCTTTGTCCAATAAAACAGACTTATCCTCATTTAATGGAAGGGGGAGGATTTTATATTCATTGGTTAAAGGATGATGGACAACAAGCCAGATGCCTCCATTGGGATCGGTTTGCCCCATGATGATTTTAGAGTTTTGCAAGAATGATGAATCACAGGGGCTCCAAGTCTGGCCATCCCACATAGCCAACGTAATTTGATTTTGCCGGTTGATACCATAAGCCCACATAGGGCCTGATCCATCGGCAATCAATTCATGGATTTCGTGCATCCCAAATGTTTCAGGGAGATACCTGTTGAATGAGTCGTGTGTATAGCGGCAAATATCGTCTTTGGACCAACTCCATGCATCGCGATTGGCATCAAGGCAATAATTGATATGGTTGCTTTTGTTGTGATACCATTGGTTTTCATCTTTTACTATGGTTTTATCACCGACAAACCATACTCTGTTGTGGCGGTCAATCATTTTAGGTGGAGGGAGTGAATTGAATTCCAACCATTTCTGCTCCTTCAAATCCCAGCGTGTAAGACAATTATAACCAATTGCCCATATTGAACCATCGGGGGCTTGCCGGATTGATTCAACATCCCCGAGTAGAGAATCGAATGGATAAGAACGTTGGTGGAATTGATCCTCTCCCCATTCCAAAAATGCACGTTGGCCTTCGGATATGTGGTAACAGGAAATGATTTTTCCTTCTGATGTCAAGCAGAATCGAGGAGGTTGCCCGGCTTGCAGGGGATACGTTGTCCACGTGTCTTCAAACCAGCGATAGATCATATCTTTTGTGCTGAAATAAATTTCTTTTTCAGGTGTTTCCACTATATCCCAAATAACTTGGTCCCAATCATTCAGGCCAGCAACTTTGAATAGATTTACCCACCGGTTTTCTATAAAAATGGCCGCTCCTCTAGCAGTAAGTGCAAATTGACGGCCTTGTGAATCACGAAAATAATCCATGACATGGTTGCTGGGCAAGCCATCTTCGACTGTATAATAGGTCCATTGATTGTTATGAAATGAAACCAACCCCCCGGGTGTGTCAGGATCAGGCCAGAGATCACCACAAAACCATATGGTTCCGTTTGAATCTTCACGGATTCGCCGGATGCTATAACCGTCAAGGACTTCTTGCGATTGAAGCGTTTGAAATTGTTTCCCATCAAATGTGCAAACACCTTTATCGGTCCCAACCCACACACGATTATTTTGATCAACCAACACGCATCGAACGAAATTGCTGAGCAAGCCATCGTTTTGGGTAAACAAGGTCCATTGGTAGCCATCATAACGATAAACACCTTGATCCGACGCGACCCAAACCGTTCCATCCTCTGAAAAGTCGATATTAAAAAGCATGTGATATTGGAGTTTATTTTCCTCCAGATAATCTCTCACAAGCCACATGGAATCCAGTTTGGGTTTAGGTGGATCAATCGGTTGCCATTGTGAAAGGAGATTCTCACCAAACGTATTTACACTAATGGTGGTAAAAAAAAGGAAAGAAAGCGAATATAAATAGAATTTTTTTATCATTCTATGATGGCTTACTCACGCTGAAACCGCAATGGTGAACTCAAGGTCATATTATGGATTCATTTCAATTATGATCAAATATATCTTAACAAGATTACACATGATATCCAGGAGCATTTCAAGAACCTTCTTGAATAGAATGAGCAGTTTAGTGGGCAAACTCAATCAGTCAAAACTCTTTTCGCTCGACCACGCAGTATAGTAATCGCCATCAATGGCATATTGCGGTAATTTTCCAGATGAAGCAACAGTCTTTTTATTTCGCACGCTTTTCACCAAGCTGTAATAGGTGTCGTCGCCCTTGGCCTTCAGGGCAAAGAAATAGTCACCGTTAAAATTCTCCCACGCTTTGAGGATATTCTGACCATCCAATTTGCCGGCTTTGACCTGGATTTTGTTCGTATCGATCATCTTTCGCCGCTGGCTGTAAAGATGAATTAGACGCACAACCTTATATAGTTGATCTTTCTGATCCCTTGAAGCCGATCATGGATGATTTCAGCAAGAACTTGAGATTATATGCCTGATGGAAGCAACATACTGCCCGAACCCGAAGGATTGTGTTTGGTTGAGATTGGCAAGATGGATTTGGAAAGTGCAATTATCCAGGGTTTTTGTTCAGGGGGCGGATTTCCAGTTCGCTGATGCAGTTTTTGGGGGAGGTTTGCAGGATGTGGAGGCAGGATTCTCCGACCTCTTCTGGGGTTACTTTCCAGGCATGATCGGCCTGGGAATCGTGGCGGTGGGAGGCGCTGTCGACGGAGCCGGGGAAGACAGTGGTGACTTTGATGTTGTGGTTGCGCACCTCGTGCAGTAGCGAAACGGAAAAACCGGTTACTGCGTATTTGCTTGCGGCATACCCGCTGCCTCCTGCCAGGGGCATATGGCCGGAGATGGAGGATATGTTGATGATGTGGCCTTTTTGCTGCTCATTTAGATAAGGCAATACCGCCCGGGTTGCATAGAATAATCCATTGACGTTGGTTTCGATCATGTTGTGCCATTCATCCAGGGTGAGGGTGAAGATATCCTTTACAATCACAACACCGGCGTTGTTGATGAGGGCATCGACTCCGTTCATCTGTTCCACCAATGAATCAATCGATTTTTGCACGGCGTAGTGGTCACGAATGTCACAGGCCGATATGGCGCTTTGGCCGCCATTGTTCTTGATGGAGGAGGCGAGTTCTTCCAGGAGATTCTGCGAGCGTGCCAACAATCCAACATGAAAACCATTTTTGCCTAAAACAGTCGCGATCCCGTGGCCAATACCCTGGCTGGCTCCGGTTACGATGACTTTCATATGAGAACTCCTTTCAACCCTTCCCTAACTGAGATTGTCCCAAAACTCATCCTGTGGTCTACCATACCACAATATAGGGCGAACACATTGATTCGCCCCTACAATATGTAGGGGTTGACCTATGTGTCAACCCTAATCTCGGAATGGGCCTCGCTTCACTGATCTTTTTCTATTTGTTTTATCTTAATTGGATCATGGTAGATTGCATAGGCTTTATCAACTTTTCCCTCCTCTGCATCACCTTTATGAATCCAAACGCGATAGTTGGTTTCGAGGTAGTGATCCGAAGGCAGTTCGAGCGGATCGAGTCCAGGCCAATCGGCGCCCAGGAAACCATAATGGCGAAGGGTCCATTCGGTGGGGAAGAACATGTGATTTTTATCCACGAAAATCGATAATCCCGTCATTTGCTCTCTTCCACGGAAGCGTGCGGAAAAGTCCGCCCAGGGGAAGCGCTTATGGTTGCTGTCTTCTTTCACGCCTTCATTGGTGGTAATTACGGTGCTGTCATTATCACGTGGGGCGGGACGATAATTGAAACCGCTGTAGCCTTTCCCCGGTGCGCCCAAAATGGTGACCGGTTTATCAAGAGATCGCAGTTTCAAGCGAACATCGATAGCCCGGCCTGTCTGACCGGCACGATAAACCACAAATTCAACGATCTCTTCAGCAATTCGTTGTTCGCCCATATACCAGCCGTTTTGCACGGCAAACGCTGCGCAGACATGGCCGGATTCACGGTAAATCCAGCGTTCAAACTTTTGCCGTCCACCACGCAAGGTCCAAAGGTCGATGTTCTTATCATCCACCAGGACCTGCATCCATGTCCAAAACAGGCCACGATGGTGGTAATGATCACGGGGAAAATCATCGGTGATGATTTCGCCCTCCATACCGTAAACCGGATGCACATAACCAGCACGGGCACGGTTTGCGGGGGCACCGATTTGCGAAATCATGCCATAAATATAGGCCAAAACCGGTTTGCCATTCTCATAAAGATAAAGCCGTTCATTGTCACGCTCGGTAAAATAAAAACGAGGAAACGCATCAACATTCTGATCCTCTTCCCATTTAACATGCACGCTTTCTTCATTGATCAGATTTGCGGGAATCTGGAGATAAAGCGTCCCACCATGTTGGGGGGAGAATTGAGCGGGGATTCTAACATCCGATTCAGCTTTCAAATAATAATCCAAACCCTCACGGGCATCTGGTATTTGAATACCTTCCGCCTTAAATGGGATAACCACCTCGTTGTGGTGTAGATTGGAAATTTCCAGTGGAGGCAACGCCAAACCTAACAGAATCATCATCATTGCCATTGGATTCATATTTCAGTCCTTTCTTTTCAATTTCATTTTATGAAAGCAAAATAATTAAATTATGACTTTAATCCTTGGAGATCAAAGTCCAGCTTTTCTTTTTCCTGCAATAGTCTTTTCCACGTGATGATTTCGTTGCGGTAAGCGGCGGTGCGGCCGAGGACTGTCAATAAATTACTACGCACGCTTGGTTCAACCGTGGTATTTTCGAAATTTTCTTCCAGAATGTGTTGATGAAAGTCAGCAATATTGGTGGCAGCGCCATCCGTAAAAATGTTACCGGTTTGTCCGCCGGGATAAGCATTTTCCCCGCGAATAATGACTTCTCCACCATATGCTGTTTCCAATACACCTTCTGAACCAAACATACGGTTTCGGATCCCTCCACGTGACTGGTAGCCTTCAAATTGCCTTGAGCTGAATGAAATTCCTACTTTACGGGGATACTCAAACACCAGCATAAATGAGTCGTGGCATGTACCGCCATCCTGGCGGATTTTTCGACCGCAGGTTCCGGAAGCATGTAAGGGTTCCTGGTCAAGAATCCAACTGGTGACATCCAGGGTGTGGATGTTTTGTTCGGTGATAATGTCGCCGGAAAGAATCCTGTCCAATCCCCACGCCCGAATGCGATTTTCTTTGTTGGTGGGATCTGCTCTCATGATCTCAACCTGGCGTTGCCAGGGATTTCCCGCGTGATAGGATGATTCGCCGAATGCAAAAACACCTAACGCCCCGTTATGCACACGTTTGAGGGCTTCAATGTAAAGCAAATTGGCCCTTGTTTGAAAATCCACCAAAAAACACAAGTTTTTCTGCGTTGCGTTCCTTCCACTTTCCTGGATGGTCAAACATCCAGGGACATCGACGGCGATGGGTTTTGCGACATAAACATGCTTGCCAGCGTCAACCGCCGCTTCGGCCTGTTCAGGATGAAAGAAGGGAGGGCTTTCGATCGCGACAGCTTGCACGTCAGTCTCAAGCAACCGTTTATAGCCAGATAAACCGAAAAATCGTTTATTGTTGGGTATATCAAAACGATCGCCATATTGGTTGACACGGTCTTCAAAATAATCCGCACATGCGGTGATTTCATACCCGCCATGATCAAGGAACAAGCGTGAAATCCATGTGCCACGGTTACCGCTTCCGATAAGGCCTAATTTGATCTTTTCATTCGCTGAGGCGCCCCAGGCATGTTGTGAACCAATAATTGTTATTGCAGAAGCGCTTGCTACAAATTCCCGCCGGTTGAACAAATGATTCTTGTTTTGGTTATTCATTTTTTTTATTCCCTTTTTTGTCAAGAAATATCACTTCAAATAATTAACTCACACTTTTTATTCATATTCTCATACCAGGTGGAGTATCGTCAAGCATTCATATCAGGCCAATATTCGGCGAAACGTTTTGACATTAATGTCAAGCAGAAAAATCCAAATGTCATGAAGAGAAAAAAGCGGTTGCCACCTTGGCGCCAGTCAATTCACCCAAAGCGGTAAACGGCATCAAAAATATATGAAAGAGAAACTCTTTATCGGCAAAATGATCCTTGAACAAACTTGCCTGAGTCCATTCAAAATGCTTTGAAAATAACCCGCCTCTCAACATCGATACTTGCGCACGGTAGTAAGGATCAGTTCCCACCACGTGCTCTGTAGAATTTTGCAAAACGAGTGGAAGCACGAAAAGACAGGCAAGGATAGTTATTTGTTTCATCAAATATGGCCTATAACATGATAACCTAATCAAATAACTCTTGTTTTTCAATCATATCAATAGCGTAATGCGCAAGGTTTTTAACACTTTTGTATTCATTCTCATTTTTTACTATCGTAGTCAATATTGGTAATGCAGAGGGAGAACAAATGATTCTTAGAACCAGTCTTCATGGAATTTCACGCCACTCGTCGTAGCGTTTTCCTTATCATGGATAAGCGTGTCATATTTTCTGAATGCCTTGGATTAATTTCATGGGCTTTGGGTGGCCTGGCCAGCGATCCAAAAGCCCAATAATATCACAACAGCCAGAACATAGTTGATTAACCTTATTTTAGCCGCACCAGTTTGAACGTTCCAACGGGTTTGCTTGAGAGTTTGGAGGAAGCGCTTCATTAGTGCTGCCCTCCCTTCTGTTCAGCCGGTTCCGCCCGTTTTTCAGGTATATTCCCCAAATACTGCCTAGCCTTCCCCACAAAAGAGAAACACCAGGGATCGGGGTAGCGATACCGGTCGCCATAAATGTCAATGATCTTATTGAACAGGCTCTCCGCTTCGTCATACATTTGCAGGTGATCCATGGCCATCGCCTTCCAGATCAGCATGCCAACCCCTACCCGGATATCAAAACGCCCTTCCGGAGGTGGCACTGGCTGTGACAAGGGAGGCAGTACTTCAGGTACATATTGAGTAATCAAGGCAACCGATTGCTTCAGCGGTTCTGTTTTGTACTGATATAAGTGAGTTAAGGCTTTAATGTGTTTAACTGGCTATGATTCAATTCCTCTTCTCCATCGTCAACAATTTGAACCATCACGTTATTATGCACGAATGAAATGGGTGTTCCCAGTGACATGATTTGGGATATTTGGGTGGATAGATTGGCCAGTTGGAAGTAGGCTTTGCTGTAAGGTTTGACCTGAATCACTTCCTGATTGGCATCAAATTCGGTTGAGATCCATTGCTGTTCCTGGTTGAAAAAGGCCTGATTGCCTGCATAGCGAACGCCACCTATTCGTAATTCAAGTTTGTTACCATAGTCATCATATGATCTGGCCTGGTTTTGAGAAGCAATACTGCCAGCTTGCATAAGTTGTTCTTGCAATACCTCGGAATTTGAGACCGCTCGCCTTCCAGTAGATAAACCAAATCCTTTATGTAGAACATCACCCGCTGCACTTACATTGGCGTCATGTCGTCTACGTTGTTCAGCACGGGTCAAAGGTTGGGCGGAAACTGGAGCCTCCCGCACGAGAAAGGAAGTGTACTCGGTGAGAATTCCATACTTTTCACTCAACCGCACGATCTCTTCCACCAGTTCCTTATTTTTGCCATGCATTCTGATTTCATCAATCAAATGTCCGATTCTTCGGGCTGCCCATAAGCGGGGGATGTAATCAGATTTCGAACTTCGGTTTGTCAATTTAATTTCTTCGCGAAATCGCTTTGTTTCACCTGAAGCTTTTCCTTTCAGGGTTACCAAGCCATCGCCACCGTCTTCATAACGGCCCAAGACAATTAACTGGCTGCCACTGAACAAGTCCGGCAGATCTTTTGGGTATAGTTTTGAAACATCGAAATCGTCAAAATCCAGTTCCAAATCAGCCAGTACCGGCTCGGCGATTTTTGAATACATCGATGAGACAGAGACTTCAATATCCTCATTGGGTTTAACATAGGTGGCCAATCCTTTGTTTTCCTGGGCGATTTTATCCAATAGGAGGGTATTTACGTTATACCCTACTCCGAAGGTGAAGAAACGGCATTTTTGTTTGTTCCATTTTTTCAAATGTTTCAAGATCGTCTCGGCATCTTTCTCACCCACGGTTGGTTGGCCATCGGTTAAAAACAAGACGTAGGTGGGATGTTCGCTATCATCCATCAAGTCCAATGCCTGCTCCAATGCTCCATCGATATTGGTTCCTCCATTGGCCTCGATGGTCTTGATTTCACGGCAAATCTCGTCAATTTCATTCCGCTTGTAGGGTGTCAAGGAATCTGATAATGTTTCTATTTCATCACTGAAAATCACCAAGGCGTATCGATCATTTTTATTCAAACTCCGAATACAATATTCCAAGGCCTCTTTGGCTTGTTCAATTTTGTTGTCCTTGCGCATACTGCCTGATTTATCCAGGACAAAAATCACGTTCTTTGGGTTGGCTTTTTCTTTTTTAGCGATTGACGGAGCCGCCAAAAGCAGGAAAAATCCCTCCTCACCCTTTTCTTTAAACGAACTCACGTTAATCCCCACAGGATTGGTTGATACACTAAAAATCAGCAAGAAATCCTGATCCAATACTACTCCTTCATCGCTGTACTTTATCTTCGCTTCTTTCTCGCTATCCCGGTCAATTTCAACTTCATGGCTGGGAGAATATATATTACGAAGGGGCTCATTCGATTCAATATCAATTTCAATTTTCACATAATCAATCGCTTTTTTGCATAATGCCTCTGTGGCCAAGGCGTATTGGTACCGGCAAACGCCATTATCATATGGCACAATTTCCTCGTAGCGCAGGCGGATGGTTTTGCTTTTATTGGCTTCGATGGGAAAAATTTTTGCCCGGATCATATCACGCCCATTATAATACAATATACCAGGATCTCTTAACTTACGCACTATGGATTCATAAATCTTCTGAGCTTCATCTTTTTTCAATAATTCCGCATCGACTTGTTCCCCTTCAACTTCCATAGAGAAATTTGTTAAATTAGCAGCCGGTGGTATAGAGTATATATAAGTAGCTTCCACCTGCCGGTTATGGGGATTATGGAATTCCTGTTCTACCTCTGTTACAGCTACTTGATTTTCGATTTTTGTTTTAATTACATATTTTTTTGTGGGGAGGGATATACCACTTTGCCGTTCATGAGGCGTTGAGGTGATTAAGCCTTGTGGCCAGCTGGAATTAGCAATAATTACGATTAAAACTGAAAATATGGGAAAAATCCTTTTAAATGTATTAAACATGATCTCTCTCCGTTAATTGTGTTAAGTGTTTTCTTTGCATCATTAATAACAAACGTTAATTAAACAAAATAGTTTTGTGATTTTATTGAATGGTTGGGTAGTGTTAGACAATGTGGTCAAGTTTGAAACGTTTTTGGTTATTTGACGATCCCCGTTCTTATGGTGCACGTGCCATTTTAAATGGGGCCGTTAAGGGGTTGCGGAAAATTGGGAAAGAAGTTCGGCTTTTTAAATATGATCCCCAGTTGGATAACCCCTCTTCCCTTCTCCGTGAAGATCTATTGAATTACAAACCGGATGCGGTGCTTCTGGCCAATCACCCTTCTTCACTCTTTTTATCTCAAATCGGATTGGGTTCTCCGCCCTGTCAATTTTTTATATGGGTTTTTGATGATCCTTATATGATGGGAGCGGAAAAATATTCGGATGAGGAGATTGTTTTACTGGCTGATCCAGGATTTATCAGTGGTGCTCGTATGCGAGGGGCGTCACAAATCTATTTTTTACCTGTTGCTGCTCCAGTTTCATCCAATGCTCAATATAAAAAAGAATATAACGCCCCACTTGCTTATGTGGGTTCCACATTAAATTTAAACCAATTGCGTTCAAAGATTCAGCCCCAGATGGCCGAATATTTCGATTTTATTGTGAAAAAAAAGATTGAAGATCCTGCCAATTCTTTTTCGTATTATCTGAATAATTATCCAATTTCGAATGAAAAAAAAGTTACGCTTACCGGTCATTTGCTTTATTATCTCTATACGGAAGCCAACCGCATTACCCGCTTGAGCTTTTTAAAGGTGCTTTCTTCTTCAATAGACATTCAATTTTATGGTAATGATGCCTGGCTTCCATTGATTCAAAATACAAAATTAGAAAGATTCTTTCACGGCACGATTGATCCATTTGAGGATTATTCTCATCTTATCAGGTCGGTTGATATCAATGTGAATTTAAGAAGTTTGCAAGGTTTTGTGGCACCCACTCAACGCGATTTTCTGGTCCCTCGGCATGGTGGATTCTTAATGTCCACGGCTATCAATCAGGAGTTTTACGATTGGAGTTATATTGATCCGGAAGACTTATTTGGCCTGCCATCGTTTCCCTGGTCGCCTTCGTTTCCCACACCGGATCTATTTACTGAAGCGGCGGAGTTGTATCTCAGTGACGGCCGATTCAGGCGTGATTGGGTGGATTATGTCTTGACTGAACTGATGCGCCGCCATTTATTTTCCCACCGCATGGAACAATTAGGCATTATGCTGAGTAAAAAACAGAAGTATCAAATATAGCACCCCTTGCATGAATAAAGATAAATTCAAAGCCAGAGCCATGTTAATTGGCGACCGAATTGACTTGCGAACTTTGGAAACCGCTGACCGCTTGGCTGCTTCTCCGTTAACGTTTCAAGTCAACGGTGGAGGGATCGCAGATTTATTTCGTTATGGAGCATGCTGTGGTCATTCAATCTTTTCCTGTACTTCGCCACACAGGTTGATGTTTTGACGCTTCTTTTGCCCCCAGACATGAGGTTTGGAGACCGCTGGCTTGGGAGGTGTAGAAAATACGTCCATTGGAAACAGTTGCTCCCAGGCATTCGCGTGAATCTATAGCTGGCCCGCTGGAAACCAGTTGGTTTTCATCGAGCAGATTGACCATATCCATATTGGTTCCCATCAAATAAGGGCCTGAGACAGTAAAACGTGTGCAGGCATAGTTATTGTTGAAACGGTTCACAATCTTTCCAGTCTTCTTATCGAAGACATGTCCATCGCCGCGAATGGCATTTGAAAACAGGAAATCCTCACCAACTGATACGACGTTCACAGCAGATTCAACCGGATCGGATCGCCAGACCAATGAGCCATCCTCCGCGTTCAAACACCAAATATAACGTTGATCGGTTCCTTCGTGGGGCTGATTGTAGCCCCCCATGTACAAGCGTCCATCTTTGGCGGAAAGCGTACATCCTGCTGTTACGTAATATTTTGTGGTTGACCAAATCACATCACCGGTCATAGGATCGATTGCCGCGGTTAATCCATTGGCCTCGGAGGGTAATCCCCTTCTCTTTTTTTTATCTGCGGCATAACCAAAAAAGGTTGAGTAATACAAGACACCGTCCATCAAAGCCAAGCCACAATCGTTCCCTCCAGAACCGATATCAGAGAAATCCTTCTGCCATATGTGTTCTCCTGTTTGCAAATTCCACGCCCAGATCAAAGGTTTATTATCTTTGGGATAATAGGGATTATCATGGGTGTAAATCCAGCTCATAATTTCTTTTCCTTCGGGTGCTTCCACCGGTTCAGCTCTAAAAATAAACGGTTTTTCTGAACCTTGAGCGGCATACTCACCCGAGCCGGAAGCGTAAAAGGCCATGCCCTTATAGATCACCGGGGGCGCCTGACGGCTCCAACTAGGCGATCCAGTAAAAGGCCCTTCCCACAATAACTCGCCAGTAGCGGCATCGAGACAGCGCAGATGAGATTGCTTCATCCCTGCTTGGGGTACTAATAATCGTTCTTCATGATAAATAGGGGATGTGAACGATAAATAGACATTCGGCCAGTACCGTCTCCATAACAAACGCCCGGTTTCCTGTTCCACGGCGGAAATAATACCTTCCGCGGTGTGGGTATACATCCTTCCCCCGCCGCAAACCGGCAAGTGTTTGACGGTTCCCTCAACCCGGCGCAACCAATTTAATTGCAATGGAGGTTGAACGGTATAGGGTGTGGAATTGGTATTGCCTAAATTGCCATAGTTGGTATACCAATTGTATTTTGAACCGGCATAAGGTCCAGTAAGGGGACTTCGAATTTTCCAATGTTGCAAATCGTTTGTAGGTAAGGATGCATTCCCCTCCGATCCGAGAATGTACAAATATCCATCTTCACATCCGAAGTAAATACGGCCCTTACTAACGGCCACAGGTGCGGTGATGGGTTTGTTAAACGCGGTTTTAAATGACCAGATTGATCCTTCTCCATCCAATGGTACTACGTGTAATTTCCCATCAAGTCCACCATAAACGGCATGATTTTTTAGAAGAATGGGAGATGCAATGGTGCCTGCCTTATTCAATATTTGAGGTGTTTTACTGTCGGGGGTGTGTTTGCATAAACCTTTTCCGTGTTCAGGGCGGCCACGATAGACATCGTCACCACGTATACTAACCGAGCAGAAACTTAACAATCCATCGAGATTAATGGCGGTTTCAGTACCTGGAACCACATCTGTTTCGAGTTTTCCATCTTTCAATTGAAGAATTTCCGTTCGGCCCGCGTTATCCCGGCGGTGCCATTGGACATACACTTTGTTATTCTGGCCGATGCTTTGGCCAAATGTGGCGGGATATTCGCTGCCGATGTAATTAGGTATCACACCGGCCTCGAGCAATTTCGGTGTATCACCTTGATCCTGCAAAAATACCGTTCGCCCACCTGCTGGAATAACAATGACATTTTCATATGCCGATATATTGCGTGTGCAACAAAAGTGGTCTTTCCAGTTTACCCGGCCATCTTTGTGCTTTAGCCAATCATCTCCATTCCAACGGTCTCCCGTAAATCCCATTATTTCTTTCACAAAATCCCATGTCCAACTGACTGATCCGTCTGCTTCAAGCGCATACACCTGTGAACCCAGGGTGGCGTAATACACACGTTGATTGGTCACCACCGGTGCACTGAAGATTGGTTCTCCGCAAGTGATTTTTTTAACAACCGTGCCGTCTCTTATATCCAACACATAGATATGCCCCGCCGTGGTTCCAAAATGGATGTAGTCACCAATTATGGCGGGTGAAGAGATATTGTTACAATTTCCTTTTCCGCCTTCACTTTTAAAGGTCCATTTTGTTTCCAGGGTTTGTGTGTTTATACAAAACATAACCCCTGAGCCATCCAACACATACACATGGCCATTTGAAATCACTGGAGAAGTATAAATTCCATCCGTCATCGCCACGGTTCCAACCAAACCGAGAGGAGTGGAAATTCTTTGTTCAGGAACATTGCCGGAATGGCGGCTGTCATGTTTGAGTTGCAGCCACTCTTGAGTAAACGCTGTTGAATAACTAAGCGTGAATATCACAATTGATATAACAATCATAACAAAGCGACTATAAATAACCATCTTAAATCCCCTTTAATTTCATTTCTTTATTCCACATATTCACGGATTATGCGAATGTTGTCAGGCGGTGTTTCATAAGGCAGGCAACCAGTGCCCATCAAGAAATTAGGACGGCCAGCGACCATGGATAAGATACGAACAATCTCTAGATAGATACGATCTTTATCTGAGCATGCGACGATTCCTGGATCCATATTAACCCTTACTTTGACATGAGGGTGCGTTTCAGATACTCGTTCGATGAATGCCTTTTGATCGGTTTCGACATTGCAAACCACATAGCCGGTTCCGGTTGATAGAATATCATCAAGTATCAGTATGGTATCCCCACCCATAATGCAAGGAACGGGATGATTCACAATATTGGATGCCAGTTCCAATATGCGTTTTAATGCGGGTAGTTCGAGTTCTCGAAAATGTTTGGGAGATAACATTGGGGGAGAAGCGGCTGACTCAAAAAAGGCAACATCCAGCCCTGCTTCTACAATAGCTCGGCAAAAATTGGCTTGATTTTCAGCTAGTTGCATCAGGAAAGCCGCGACATCACCGGGTCGCAAGGCAACATCCTCACACAAATTTGCAATGCCACGCAAATTAAATGCAATCGAAAAGGGTCCGGAAACCGGAATCCGGACATCTGCATCCGGCAATTCTTTGGCCAATCGCTTTCCTACTTCAATCACCATCGCAAGACGACCGTCCGTTGCAGGATTGTAGGGTTGAAGCGCTAGTGCGTCATCCAAAGACAGGCATAACGTTTTATGAATAGCGGGTATTCCGTTTCCAGCAGGTATGGAAATATTAGCCCCATAGGCTTCGGCTTCAAGATTATATATATCAATTCCCACCACAATGGGGGTGTGGTGGTAGAGTAAATAGGCTTGTCTATGGCCTTCAAACATAAGGTCAGCATCCCGGGATACATCCCAGGGTGATCGATCAACCATTCGGGCAGCGTGTTCATAGACAGAGGGGGTAAATGATATTTTCATGGTGTCAATTCTCCGAATTATCTTTAAAGCCAATCGAATTTTCCAATTCAAACAAGAAAACCTGACTGAATATTTGAAGCATTTCGCTTCCAATCTACAATAAATTTCGATAGAGTGGAAGATATCTTTATCACAATTCAAGGGGGAAACATAATTAAAATGTTTAAACAACTTGTACAGACCGCAACAAAAGAAAAAAGACGCCTGGCCGTACCACTCATGGGCTTGCCGGGATTACAAAAAACGGGTTCCACCATCAAACTGTCTCAGCAAAATTACGCCGAACACTTTAATGCTATTCGGACATTATATGATGAATTTAAGCCCGATATGCTTTTCCCCTTGATGGATATTACATTGGAAGCCAATGCATTGGGAGCTTATACCATTTTTCCCAAAGATGATTCGCCCACCGTTTTTGATAACGAATTCTCTCTAAACGAGTTGGAAAAACGCAAACATATTCAATTTGAATATGATGCACGTATCCGGTGTTATTTGGAAACCGTTTCTTTAATGAGAGTCAATTTACCCTCAGATGTGTTACGAGGTGCTTACGCAACAGGCCCCTACACTCTTGCAGCAATCATGATGGGAGCCGAAGAGGCTGCCATCGCAACCCTTACAAAACCAGATGAACTTACCACGATTTGCCAGATTGTTACAGAAAAAATACGTGAAATGGTTCAATTGTTGATTGCTGCGGGCGCACAGGCAATATGTATATTAGAACCGAATGCGGTTATGCTGGGGCCGGATCAATTCAAGCGTTTTTCGGCTGATTATGTTAAATCTATTGTGTCGTTATGCCACTCATCAGACATTGATGTTATCTATCATATTTGTGGAAAAAGTACTCACCTTATCGATAAAATGATCGATTCAGGCGTGGATGCCCTCAGCCTTGATTCACCCTGGGCAGGTGTGAATCTACCGCAAATAGCAGAACAATTTGGAGATCGTACAATCCTGATTGGTAACATAAATCCCATTGGGCATCTCCTGTATTCCACTCCCCAAATGGTTGAGCAAGAAGTAAAGACATTACTGGAAAAAATGGATGGGTATCCAAACTATATACTCAGCACGGGATGTGATCTCCCTAAAAATACTCCCCTTGATAACATACATGCCATGATGCGGGCGGGGCGTAGTCATCGTATCAAATAACAATTTAATCCAGAGGTTTCAAATGAAAGCAACTAAATTTTTTGTATGTATTCCAATTGTTCTAATAACTTTCGTTCAGATGACGGCATGGAGCGATTCAAATCAAACAGACCAACCAAATCCTTGGCAGGCATTACAAACCATAGAACGTTCAATTCCTGATGCCGGCGATCATCCAGGGAATATCTATCTGGAAGGTGAATCCGTATCCGTTATTATCCCCGATTCAGCACCTGAGGATATTCATTCATGGCAGATTTTGAATGATAAAGGAGAACTGATTCGATCAGGCAAAATTGATGAGAAAACACTCAAAACCATTCACATTGGTAATATGGAAATCGGATGGTATCGGGTGGAATTTTTGGATCAAGATAAAAACATTCTTGCTTGGACAACGGCTGCTGTGCTGGTGAAACTGCAGGCTCCAACCCCTCAGGATTCCCCCATATGCATCGATGGCGCTCATGCCTGGTTTGCCAAAGACGATCCTGAAACGCAAAAACAACTCTCCCGCCTGGCAACTCTCGCGGGAGTTAATTGGATTCGCGATCGACTCCGGTGGCGGGAAATCCAACCCCAGGAGAATATATTTGCGGAACAGACAACCTATGATTCCTCTGCTGATATTCAACATCGTTTTGGACTTAAGACTCTCCAGGTTTTTCATGATACCCCACCCTGGGCGGTTGGGGAGAATGCATCGAGAGGGCGTTTTTCAAATGATTTACGCCATGTTTATCGATTTTGCAAAACGATGGCAAAACGCTTTCAAGGCCGTGTTCAAGCATGGGAGCCTTGGAATGAAGCAAACGTTGATGACTTTGGCGGCCATACCGTGGATGAAATGTGCTCATACCAAAAAGCCGCTTATCTGGGATTTAAAGCAGGAGATCCAAATGTAACTGTTGGCTGGAACGCTTATGCAGCGGTACCTACAGAATTGCACACACAAGGTGTTCTTCACAATGAGAGCTGGCCCTATTTTGACACGTACAATATACATACTTATGATTGGCCCCATTCATACAAAACCCTATGGAAACCCGCTTTGGAAGCAGCCTGTGGCCGATCACTTTGGATAACAGAAAGCGATCGGGGAATACAATATCAAGAGAACTCACCAACATACGACTTATCAAAAAAGGATGAAATCCTCAAAGCCGAGTTTATGGCTCAATCATATGCAAGCAGTTTGTTTTCAGGCGCCAATCGGCATTTTCATTTCATTCTTGGGCATTACACCGAATCACGGAACAATGTGCAATTTGGCTTATTACGCCATGATTTAACACCACGTCCCGCTTATGTGGCTTTAGCGGCTCTTGGGCGCTTTTTGGCGGGGGGGCAATGTCTTGGACGTTTCAATGTGGAAAAAAATCCTAATGCTCATTTTTATGCCTTTAAGGCTGAACCAGATGGTGAAACCAAAGATGTGATCGTTGCCTGGGCTGAAAAACAAGTGGATTGGTCGAACCGTGGGAAACTGTCCATTGATTGGCCCGTGCCAAAAGAATTGAAGATTGAACAGATTTATGATTACCTGGGGAGAAAAATTAATCGTAAAGATTTAAACACACTAACCTCAGCACCAATTTTTCTCGTATTGCCTCCAGGTGAATCCAGTAAACTCGATTTGGAAAAACCAGTGAAAAACTCAGTATTTCGAAAAGGCAATCCCTCACCCGTTGTTTTTCAATGTGTGCTTCCAGCATCCACATGCATTCGGCTTGAAGAACGCCATTGGGCGATTGAACACGAGCATCTAGTCGAGGCGGGAAAAGAGATTGAGTTGCCTGTATATGCTTATAATTTCAGTGATAGAAAAGTCAAAGGTAGCGTTTCACTTGATCATGCCCCTAATGATTGGAAAATCTCACAAAAAACCTGGAAAATATCCATGACACCACTTGAACGTAAACGGTTGCCATTACGTGTTTTGATCCCTAAACGGGAATTTAGTAAAACCTCGGACAACTGGATTCGCCTACGGGGAGAATTCGAAAACGCTGGTAAGCCCGTGCTGGCGTTTCGTTTAATAACTAAAGCTGGTGAAGGATATAACAATTTGGATCCATTTAATCACTAATACAGTGTCTTTATGACAACACCCATGTACAAGGAGTTTTACTAATGAGAAGAGTTTTATCTTGCGTATTATTTACCTTGGTTTTATCCACAAGTGTGCATGGAACAGAAATCACCTCTCCCGATGGGAAAATCCATGCTCGCTTTCTTAAACAAAAGACAGAAAAGCAATCGACTCTTCAATACACAATCCTTTATGAAAATAAAACCATTATCAATAACTCACCAATTCGATTTACCTTTGCAGATCAATCGTACGATATCAATAATTTCAAGTTTCGATCCGCTAAAATAACGAATCATGATTCCACCTGGTCACCTGTTTATGGTGAACGTCAGACAATTCGTGACCATTACAACCAAATGGTTTTGAGTGTGCTTCATTCTCAAACCGATCAGCATTTGTTCGATATAACCATTAGAGCCTATGATGAAGGAATCGCATTTTGCTATACTTTTCCAAAACGAACATCATATGATTCGCTTACGCTGCAAAAGGAACATACAGAATTCCACTTTCAAAAGGATCATACCGCTTGGGCCACTTACTCTGCCCAAGGCTTATATGAGGAAGTCCCCATCAGCAAAATCCGCAAAGGGTGTGAGCGTCCACTCACCATCAAAATCGATGAGGGTTTATTCATCGCATTAGCGGAAGCACGGCTTGTGGATTATGCCCGAACAAAATTCGATTCATTGAACCCGGATCGACCGGCCCTGGTTACCTCATTGGCAAGCCAGGTTGAGATGCAACTACCTTATACCACTCCATGGCGAGTGATTATGATCGCTGAAAGTCCCGGTCAATTATTGGAAAATAATCACCTTATTCTAAATCTGAATGATCCATGCGCCATCAGTGATCCCTCATGGATTAAACCTGGCAAAGTGATTCGTGAAGTTTCCCTTACCACCCAGGGAGGTAAAGCCTGTGTCGACTTTGCGTCCAGACACAATCTCCACTATGTGGAATATGATGCAGGGTGGTATGGCCATGAGTATGATGATTCATCTGATGCCACTACGATTTCCGTGGATCCTAAGCGTTCTCCCGGCCCATTGGATTTACATGAGGTTATTCGTTATGCTAATCAGAAAGGTATTGGTATCATTGTCTACGTGAACCGCCGTGCGCTTGAAAAACAATTGGATGACATATTGCCATTATATCAAAAATGGGGGATCAAGGGGGTTAAATACGGATTTGTTAACGTTGGGTCACAACATTGGACGAAATGGCTGCATGAAGCTGTTCGTAAGGCTGCAAAACACAAATTAATGGTGGATATACATGATGAGTATCGCCCCACCGGTTATTCACGCACCTATCCAAACTTAATGACCCAAGAAGGAATCCGCGGCGATGAAACCAGGCCCACAAATGATCAAACCTTGACCACCCTCTTTACCCGAATGCTTGCGGGAGCGGGCGATAACACGATCTGCTATTACGATAATAGAGTAACCCAAAATGCGTCTCATGCCTATCAGTTAGCCAAAGCGGTTTGTTTTTATAGCCCCTGGCAGTTTATATATTGGTATGACCGCCCGGCGGAAATCGAAAAAGAACATGATCCAGAAATTGAATTTTTTGATGATGTTCCCACCGTTTGGGATGAAACAAAGGTATTATTTGGCGCCATCGGTGAATATGCGGTCATAGCACGCCGAAGTGGTGAGGAATGGTTTATCGGATGCATGAATGCTGAAAATTCGCAAGATTTCAAGGTGGATCTATCCTTTCTTGATCCGAAAAAAACATACCTCACTAAAATCTATTCTACGGATCAAACGATCGAAACGCGCACTCATGTGAAAATTGAGGAAAGAAAATTGGATTCAAACGATCAGTTAAAAATTCACCTTCCATCGAATGATGGGCAGGCTTTACATCTTATACCGCAAAAAAATGTATAGACTTTCATTAGAAAATGGAGTATAAAATATGTGATGGACTCTGTTTGTGCTTAACGCTAAAATCCGGGGAGGATATGCGATATGACTAGCCAAAATCACCCAGGATTCACACTAATCGAATTGCTAATTGTGGTGGCAATCATTGGCATCCTTGCCGCCATTGCTGTTCCGAATTTTATTAATGCTCAGACTCGAGCGAAAGTGACGCGAGTGAAAAGTGACTTATACTCGATGGTCAATGCTTCTGAGATGTATCGGTTGGATCACTATGCTTATCCCTGGCCTCGATTAAGTGGAAATTATATTGCCCGTGTTATTGAACTAAGCACGCCGGTTGCTTATTTGAGCAGTGTGGATTTGGAAGATCCGTTTAATCCCAAAAAGATGGAAGATGTCTTTCAACCCAATGTACCAACCTATGTATGGGTCAATTATCGAGGACGCTGGGGGAAAAACGAATCCCGTTGGAACATGTTTTGGCCCAATGAAATTCTTGATTGTTTTGCGACGAATTCCCAAGGTCCTGATCATCGCCACTCCGGCGGCTCACATCCTCCACTGGAAGAACGGCTGGGAAAGCAAATGTCCGGGGGCAATGTTCCCGCCGGCAATCCCCGTGATAAGATATATAAACCATCAAATGGACTCAATAGCCTCGGTGATATTGTGCGATATGGTGGTGAATGTTCGGGAATGTTTAATGATTAAAAATATGAAAAGAAAAAAGGAGGGTAATCCATCATGAATATAAATCGTAGAAATTTCTTACAACTCACCGGTGCAGGAATCGCGTCCAGCACATTAACTCCACAAACTCATGCTTTGCAGGGCAACAATTCGGCTAACTCAAAGCAGCCCAATGTTGTGTTGATTATCTCTGATGATCAAGGCTTCACCGATTACAGTTTTATGGGCCATGATACGATTCAAACACCAAACATCGATAATCTCGCTCAGCAGAGTGTGGTATTCACCCGTGGTTATGTAACGACTGCTTTATGTTGCCCTTCCCTGGCGACATTGTTGACTGGCAAATATCCCCATCAACACCGGATAACCGGCAACGATCCTGTTCAAAAAGAGGAAAGGCATTTATGGTATGATGCATTTGAAAGCTGCAAACGGCTCCCCGCCATGTTGGCTGAGGCGGGGTATGTCAGCTTCCAATCGGGAAAATTTTGGATGGGGCATTACAGCCGTGCAGGTTTCACCGGCGGGATGACAACCGAGGGGCGGCATGGTGGCCCAGGCCTGGTTATCGGCCGAAAAACCATGCAGCCAGTATTTGATTTCATCGATAACGCTCAAGAGGAAAAAAATCCATTCTTTTTATGGTATGCACCTTTTTTACCCCATACACCCCACAATCCCCCCCAGGAAATTTTAGATAAATATAAAGATGCTGGTGAAAATGCAAAATATTATGCCATGTGTGATTGGTTTGACCAAACCTGTGGCGAATTGCTTGATCACCTCGATAAACGCAAATTAAGGGATGATACCATTGTTATTTATATTGCCGACAACGGCTGGCCTCGTCCGTATAAAGGTTCTCCATATGAACTGGGTGTGCGAACACCGATCATGATTCGATGGCCAGACCACCTTAAGCCACGCATGGATGAGATTAACCTGGCCAACAGTATTGATATTGTGCCCACCATTTTACATGTGTGTGGTTTAACACCACCTGACGATATGCCGGGATTGAATTTGTTGGATTCTCAAGCGGTTGCCAATCGGGAAATCATCTTTCTGGAAAACTTCGCCCACGATATGGCTGAACTTGATGCTCCAGAAAAAAGCTTACGCGCGCGAAGTTGTATTCATGGTGATTGGAAACTGATTGTGTGGGAAAAAGACCAGCCAGACCTGCGCACCTCGGGTAAATTAAAACCGGAAGCGGACATTGAACTCTTTAACTTAAAAGAGGATCCGTTTGAAAAGAATAATCTTGCTCAAAAACATCCTGAAAAAGTAAACGATTTAAGAAAGTTGATCGATGGATGGTGGAATCCCAAACTTGCAAACTAATAGAGCGTATCGATGGGATGATTATCGTATCTAGATCATAACAGAGGGATGTAATGAGAAACCCAAAAGCCTTCACGCTGATTGAATTGCTCATCGTGGTCGCCATCATTGGGATACTGGCGGCCATTGCTGTACCCAATTTCCTTAATGCCCAGATCAGAGCACAAATCGCCCGTGTGCGCAGCGATATGCGTTCGATCGCGATGGCTTGTGAAAACTACCGCATCGACCACAACAATTATCCTCTTCCATTGCGCAATGGATATATGTTCAACACATCCAACCACATCGCGAACTGTATCGAATTAACCACGCCTGTTCCTTATATGTCATCCGTGATGATGGAAGATCCTTTTATCCCTCAACGGTTTTGGCAGGGATTCAGCGATAATAACGCCCACCCCACCTATGTTTATGTCAGTTATCAGGGTGATTGGGGCAAACGCTGGGGAACCCAAAGCGCTGGTGTTGAACTTTCACAATTACCCAACGGATTTGGTTTGACATCACAAGGTCCGGATGGTACTGATTCAGGGGGCGTTCACTGGCCATTACAAGCCAAGTTTGGCAATAATCTTCAGCAGGCCAATAGCCATCTTTATCATCCATCGAATGGTTTAAAAAGCTTGGGCGATATTGTCCGCTTCGGTGGAGATGTACAAGCCCCATCCACCCTCGGGGGTGGTGGATGACATAATAGCAAACATTAAACAACTTTTATCCATAGCAATTAAAATAACTTTAAAATGACTTCCTGTATTTTACTTTGTTTAATCGTTTACAAGATGATAAAATAAATTACGTTTAGGATGAAAAATTATGGATTGGACTCAACGAATAGATCAAAGACCTGACATTATGTTAGGTAAACCAGTGATAAAAGGAACGCGCATCACAGTAGAGCAAATTCTTGAATCTCTTGCGGAAGGGATGTCAGAATCTGAATTATTAGATGCCCATCCTCGTTTATCTGATAATGATATTCAAGCCGCTTTGGCCTATGCGGCTGCAATGCTTTCCACAGAAAAAATTATCTTTTTTCAGGAACATGTTGGATGAAACTATTGGCCGATGAGAACATTGAAAAACCATGATTGATTGGTTAAGAAGTATTGATAACGATGTTCTTTGGATTGCAGAAGACTATGTTTCAACTCTCGATCACCAAGTATTGAATCTCGCCACATCGTCATCACGTATTCTATTAACGCGTGATTTGGATTTCGGTGAATTCGTATACAGAGAAAAACGTAATAGCAGTGGAATAATTCTCCTTAGAGTTACTGCAAAAAACCAATTTGATCGATTAGAAATATTCCGCAAATGGTGGCCAAAAATAGAAGATAACGCAAATGAAAATTTTTTAGTCGTTTCGAATAACAGGATACGAATTCGTCCTTTGGGATATTAATTGAAATAGAAAAACGCCATCTTTAACAAAGATATAAATTTCACTGTGGATAATCAATACTGGTTAACGTTTATAATAGATATATCGTGCCAATATCTTGGAGTTATTAACAAACGTTCTTGGGTCAATAATACGATCAGTGGCATCATCATCCCAATAACGCAGGTGTCCTTTTTCCACCCAGGCGCCACGTTCATCTATCGCCTTAATAATATCGCGAACTTTTTCCGGTGAGGGTTTGGGAACAGATTTCTTTGATTGATCGGGAGGTGACCAGGTTGAATTGGCCAACGCCTTGTAACGCTTTTCAATGCGGTCGAGTTTTGAACTTACCTTAAAACCATAATGGGTGGGCATATCGTCATCGCTATAGGTTAATTCATAATCTCGAGTAAAGTAGAGTGGTTTATTGGTTTTCAGTTCATAAAATCGAGCTAACCTTCCATCCGGCAAGAGCGAGTCTTTGTAATACTTCAATGCCTTGGGAATCGGCTCCAAATATTTTTTGTCACCTGTTTTTTCATAAATATCCATAAGTGTCATCATCACTTGCTGGGATTCACCTCCAGTAATCGACGGCGGTTCAAACTTCCGCGCCCATGCAGGATGCATATCAAAATCATATTGTTGCACCCAGCCGGGCTGTGGTTCTGGCATTTGAGCGAGAATCAAAAAATCCCCACCTTTTTTGGCTGCCTTTAAATAACGTTCATCGTCATACGTTTGAGCAGCCAGGAATAAGGTTTCAATCACATCACTCATCAATCGATCGTTAATGGTATACAAACGCCAATGTTGTTTTATTCTGGTGTATTCTCCATCCTCTCTATAATCAGCTGGCTTGACCGGATATCGGCTGGGATCGTCTATCGGCTCCTCAAAAACATGCGGCCAGGCCCCGTTGGGAAACTGCACATCAACAAGACTGTCCAATCCATACATCACCGCTTCGTGTATTTTCTCTTCTTTAAAGTTCGTGGTTTTATCAAATCGTATTAAAAACCGAAGCGCAGCTTGGGTCATATCATCATCCAGTGTGGTGGTATTTCGTGCCCTTTTTGATGGAGGTCCATCGATGCGATAAGCAAACCGATCACGATCGTCGGGATCAAACTCGATTCGGTTATACCATCCCCCTGAATGTAATTGCCCGGAAACCAACGCCATCGCTGTTTCCCGTGCTTTGGCCAAATAATTTCTATCACCTGTCAACTCGTATAGCTCAATCAGTGCTTCACCCACATAGGGTGTTCCAGGCGGTTGAAGCCAGGCGGTTGTTTCCCCCACTTTGCCCTCCCCTTCTCGTTTCGATAGATCAGCGCTATAGCACCAAACATATCCGCCATGGGTTGAGACCTCTTCCGTAAAAAAAGTCACAGCCTTATCCAACGCCGCTTTAGCCTCTTCCAATGTCGGAGCATCGCTATCTGCAAAAGATTGGATTGATAAACAAAACGCAAAAAAAAGGAGAAAGAGATTACGAATAAACATAAGTAATATATCCTCTGTTTGATCGATTTTATTTGTACAAGATCAGCCATAAATAGCTCCCTTCCCCTGCCAGGATTAGGAATGGCTGAGTTTATGCTATGAAACTCATGGCTATATGTCAAATGATATTTCAATCTATGGCAACGCAAAATCCACTTTTGGCCGCCCCGGAACATACCTTCGAATAAAACCAATACTATATACCCCATTACTAACCTCATAGGGATGCCAATCTGTTGTGCTTTGGCCTTGATACGATGTGGTTGGTCCCATCCCAAAAAGGATGCCTATGGAGTTTTTTCGCAATCCAAAATCAGGATTAACACTCGCATCAAAGTAGACAGGAGTTAAGTTTGGATGGTATCGTAAATCATAAGGATCCCAATGATATTGAGCCTTTGTAAATCCAAGCCGGGAATTATCTGAAAAGAGTGTCTTTGCAGCGGCAAAATCCTGAAAAGGGTCATAGAGAAATCCACTTAAATATGGAACGGGTGTTGTCAACCAATAATTTTGATTTGGAGCATGCGAATGAGGAGGATTATCATTGTTGTCATTCATATACTGAAGGATAGCCATTTCCAATGTCCGTTGATCGGCCATTGCCCTTGAAACCTTGGCTCGTACTTGCGCATTTAAAAAATTGGGAACCGCGATCGCCGCCAAAATCCCTATAATCGCAACCACAATCAGCAATTCGATCAACGTGAATGCTTTCTTTCGCAATGAGTCCATAAAACACCTCGTTATATATGAATCAACAATACAGTGTCTCATAGCTTTTAATCATTGTCTATCAATATTTTATTCCTTATGAGTGATTAAAAGGATATCTCTCCCTCAAAAACAGGATTGATCCACATATAAAACCATTATTAGCCAGCCTTCTTTTTATCTTTGTTAATCATCCTGTCCAGCAACGTTTGGAGCTCTTTCACCTTTTCCGGTTTTTCTTCAACAAGATTCGTCTTTTCCAATGGATCCTTTTTAATATTGTACAATTCAACTGTTTCCTTGTTTGAAAATTTCACCAGTTTCCAATCACCATCCCGAACTGCCATTTGCCGGCGCGTGTTCCAATACATCACGCGATCCGGTTCCTGTTTCGATTCGCCAGTAATCTGTTGCCAAAGGTTAGTTCCATCCCAATTTAAGTTCTTCATGGGTGTATAACCGGCAAGGTGACAAAGCGTTGGCATCCAATCCACGATATGAATAGGGGTTGAGCACTCGCTGCTATCCAATCTTCCCTTCCAATTCACAAAGGCCGGAACCCGAATCCCTCCTTCATAAACATCGCCTTTCCAGCCGCGTAAGGGGGAATTATCTCCCAGAACGTTATGCGGTTTATCGGCATACCGCCCTTTATACTGCTTATCATTGCTCCAACTCTTCTGGCCACCATTATCACTAACAAAAACAATTATGGTGTTCTCGCGGATCCCCCTCTTATCAATCGCATCAACAATCTGCCCTATTCCATGATCCATATGAGTGACGCTTGCATTAAACCACCGCCGTGAGGGCTCCTCGATATGATCATACATCGATGTCCAGCGATCAGGTTCATCCAAAGGATAATGGGGCACACTATACGCCACATACAAAAAGAAGGGCGTTTGATCACTCTTTTCAATCACATCAATCGCTTGATCCGTGATTAAATCCGTGGCATGTCCTTCTTCCTCGATGTACTCATCATTCTTATGCCATGTCTTGATTCCGGTTTTGTATAAATGCGTATACGGATCAACTTGCCCGGCAAAATAACCATAAGACAAATCAAAACCATATTTCAAAGGCGTATATTCAGGGGGTGAGCCCATGTGCCATTTTCCTGAAATCGCCGTTTTATAGCCTGCTTTTTTCAAAGCATCCGCCAAGGTGATCGTGTCATCGCGAAAGATTTTTCCATAATCCGGACCATACACCCCATACCGGCTTGGAAAATGTCCCGTGAAAATCCCAACCCGCGCCGGTGTACAGGTCGGCATGGCATAATGATGGGTAAATTTTACACCTTCTGAAGCAAGCCGGTCCAAATTGGGCGTTTTAATTTCAGGATTGTTGTAGCCAATATCCGACCAACCCATATCGTCAGCGATAATATATACAATATTGGGCTTATGGGAATCAGAAAAACTGCTCAAAGGATTGAATGATAAAGCCGTAAGTCCGGCCGTACTAAGGCGGAGATAATTTCGTCGTGAAATTGAATGATTCATGGTCTCTCCTTTATCGAATCCAGGTTTCATGCTTTTCCATTATACATGAATATGACCTCAACTCGACAGACACTTTTGAGAAAAAAGTGAGAAACAAGTATTTGCGAAAAAGCGCATCGAAAAGCTCGCTTGACATGGCTTGTATTATCACTTGATAATAGGATGAAATTCATGAAGTGGAGATTTGTATAAATCTCTATTCCACCCCCAATGAAATGGGGAAGGTTAGGAGGGGGTTAAAAGAAATTACTCCAGGTTTTCTTATAAACCCTCCCTGTCCCCAATATCATTAAGTTAAAGGGGAGGGCGAGGCTCCTGCCGAGCCGTTATATGAGGAAACGATTCGGCGAGAGCCTCGCCTTCCCTATTGAACGATCTAATTTGATCTTAACTTAATGACATTGCACCTGCCCCTTCCAATCTTGGGAGAGGAATGAAACTCCACATGGCTAAACTCATAGTAAGGAAAAGTATAATGCGTATAAACCTCTCTTATTTCTTTAACTTAACCATTCTGATAACAACTATGGGATTTTCATTGTTAACACCATGTTCATTTGGAGATGATAAACATTATCAAGCCGATATCTATCCCAACCAGTTAGATCAAAAGTGGATTAAAATCGATGGACAACTCTATGGAGCACAAGCGAATGAGCTCGACCCCATAGGCGGGGGTGATGGTTACAAGAATATCCTTACATCAGGTGATTACACCGTGAACAATGCTGCTGAATTGATCAAGGCTCTATCCAAGGCAAAACCAGATGAAACCGTTTTTGTAAATGGGGATGCAGAAATCGATTTGTCTGTTCGAATACGAGCGGAGGATTTTGTGCTGAAAATTCCTCAAGGAGTAACCTTGGCTAGTAATCGTGGTTATCAAAGTTCACCCGGTGGATTGATTTATAGCGACGAATTCAAAACCCAACCAATGATTCAAGCGATTGGTAAAAATGTCCGGATCACTGGTTTGCGGCTTCGTGGTCCTGATCCAAAACGTCGAATGGAACTTCACCGCCGCTCTTTTTCAGAGGGAGGGCCAGGACGTAAACTTTACTATCGGTTTCCCACTTCTGATGGCATCGAAACCGAATATCAAGGTCTCGAAGTTGATAATTGTGAACTTTACGGTTGGAGCCACGCTGCGGTATATCTAAAAAATGAAAACGATCATCATATCCATCACAACCACATTCACCACAATCAACGTCATGGATTGGGATACGGTGTCTCCCACAATACCGCCTTTTCTTTGATTGAATACAATCTGTTTGACTGCAACCGTCATTCCATCGCAGGCACTGGAAAACCGCCCAGTGGATATGAAGCCCGCCATAATATTGTTCTCGAACACGCAAATGGCCATTTATACGATATGCATGGTGGACGAGATCGCAAGGATGGAACAGATATTGCCGGAACCTGGATGAAAATCTACAACAATACTTTTATTGCCACCCACATGCGAGCCATTGTTATTCGCGGCGTTCCCGAAGAGAAAGCAACCATTCATCATAACTGGTTTTATATATCCAATCCCGGTAGAAAGGTCCTGGATTCCAGCGGAAACACAGATGTTTCTAATAATGTTTATGGAGATGTTCCTCAGAAAAAGCGGGAACAATATGATTTTTAATTAATCGTTTGAGTCTATAAACCAAATAATTAAGATAAAAGCTTTGCAAAAACACGCTTGACATCCTCTGCGATAACGTAAACAAGCGGTACTATAAATAACGTGAGAAACGTGGAAGTCGTCAAACCGAAAATAATGGCATTGGCAAGGGGAGACCACAAAGGGGATTTACCCCCAATTCCTAACGCCATTGGTATTAATCCACCGATAGTGGTTACGGAAGTCAAAACGATGGGACGTAACCGCAATTTACAGGCACGAACAATCGAAGAAAATATATTGTGATTCCTACGGCGGTGCCGGTTGATAAATTCAACTAACACCAGTGAGTCGTTCACTACAATTCCCGCAAGCGCCACGATCCCGATCATCGCGGGGAAAGTAAAACGGTTCCCTGTCAATAGCAATCCACCAAAAACACCAACCGATGCAAAAGGCACAACCGTCATAATCACCAAGGGCTGCATAAACGATTTGAACTGAGTCCCCAGAATAAGATAAATGAGGAAAATACTGAGTATAAATGACATAAATATGCTGTCAAACGTTTCCTGGTTGCGTTTATACTCCCCACCGAAAGCTATCTTGGTTTCAGGATAGCCTGTCGTGAATCGTGGAATATTTTTACGAATCTGATCATTTGCCGTTTGAGATGTCGTGATCGTGTTATCGATCTGGGCAGATACGATAATGGTCCGTTTGGCGTCAGTATGCCGAATGGCGTAAAAGCCGGGTTTGATTTGAATATCAGCCACATCATCCACTGTCACATATTCACGATTGATTGTTTTTACTTTCAAATTACGCACATCATCAATTTTTGAACGGTATTGTTCCTGCACCTTGACAAAAATATCAATTTCTTCCTCCGCTTCATGAAATTGGGATATTTCTTTACCCTGAATGGCCGTGTGAATGGTATCGGCAAGCATGGCATGGCTTATTCCAAGCATTTTGGCCTTGGGTTCATCCAGTTCAATCCATAATTCCCGACGGTCACGAGAATAGTCATCCCGAATATCATATACTCCCTTAACCGTGAATAGATATTCTTTCAATCGCTCGGCAACGGCTTCCAAATTATCCCATTCTTCACCACGAACTTCGAGATAAATGGGAGCGCCTGTGGGTGGCCCCTCCTTCTTACGGTCCAGTTGATATGATCGTAAACCAGGGACAGTTGGCATTTGTTTACGCACCCGTTCCATTAAATTGGGAATCGAAACATATTCCGCATAATCATCATATAAAAGCACTTCGATTGTACCCACATGGGGTGCATACTCAGGTTGATATTCCACTTCCACCATGCCGGCAATATTAACCGTGGTTTTTAGAACCTCCTGTGGAATAATCTCAAGAAGTTCCTCGGTTATCTCCCGCATTTTCTCTTCTGTCTCTTCCAGGCGTGTACCCTCGGCCAGCCATACTTTCACATCAAAACGAGGAAAAACATCACTGCTGGGAAACATTTCAACTTGAATCACATACCACGTCCAAAAACTGCCGGTAGCCAGGATCAATAAAAGAGTTGGAACAACGATATACCGATGACGAAGGATATAAAACAAACTTTGGCTTAATTTCGGGCGCAGCCAATCGAATATATCCCATTTCTTGTGGTTCTGTTTTTTTGAAATAGACAACCTGCCAAATTCAGATACGTGGGATGGCATCATAAAAAAGGCTTCTAAAATTGAGGCTGCTAAAGTGAATATTACAATTAATGGGATTTCTTGAATGAATTTCCCCATGATACCTGTCACCAGCATCAAGGGGGCAAATGCCGCAATAGTAGTAAACGTTGCTGAAGTGATTGGAAGAGTAACCTCCATCACTCCATCAACGGCTGCAGCGCGAGGGCTTTTTCCCATTTCCATGTGGCGGCGGATGTTCTCCAATACAATAATGGCATCATCAACCACAATCCCAAGCACCAAAATCATGGCAAAGAGGGATACACCATTCAAACTTAAATCAAACCAATCCATAAGTATAAAGGCAAAGAAAAAAGAGACGGGAATCCCAAAGCCGGCAAAGATAGCGTTTCTTCCACCCAATGCATACGCAAGAATGATAAATACCAATATCAAACCTAACAGTGCATTCGTTTGCAAATCGGATATTCTCTCCCGAATTTCCACACTCGTATCATTAAAGATGGTAAAACGAATCTCACTGCCTATTTCTTGTTTAAATTGAGGCAAAAAAACTTTTATTTCCTCCAGGATGCGAACCGTATCTGAGTTTTTCTTGCGTCTAACTTGTAAAAGAAGACACGGTTTTGATCCTTCCTCAACAGATACCACCGCTTCTGCATGAGTATCATTTATGGTAGCTATATCTCTGAGGAAAACCGTTCCACCATCCGGCCGGGATCGTAAAACGATTTCGCCAAGTGCTTTAGGTTCTTCATATTCACCAATCACCCGGAGGTTGAAACTCTGTTTGCCTAAATCCAAATTCCCACCAGGTACGTTCTGATTTCGCAAGCGAACAGCATCATTTATTTCCTGAAGCGATAAACCATAGGCTTCCATTTTTTGCTTATCCACTTCGATCCATATCTCACGAGGACGATTACCAAATATATGGGCTTCTCCCACTCCCTCTATATCTTCAATTCTGTCAGATAAAAGTTCTGCAATTTCTTTCAATTCACCATAAGGGAGCCCTGCTGAGACCGCAATTTCACAGATAGGCCAAAAAGCAGTGGTTATTTCAATTACACGAGGTGTTTCCGTATCATCGGGTAAATCGTCTACCTGGTTAACGGCATTATGGACTTTGGTGACTTTGATATCCATATCATCCACGGTTTGATCAAACTCAATTTGGATGCTCGAAACACTCTCACGTGTTCTGGACATCATACGGTCTATATCATCCAGTTCCTCTAACTCTTCCTCCAGTTTGCTTGTCACCAGAGTCTCCATATCATCAGGAGCCAAACCGGGATGAAACGTAAGCACGGAAACAAAATTCATATTGACATCGGGATCCATATAACGCGGGAGCGTAAGAAACGACCGAATCCCCAATACAAAGATTAGTAAAAGGATTATTTTAACAAAGACAGGATTATCAACGCCTAATTCCGGTAATTTCATTGAATTTCAATCTCACCGCCCACCTCAATTTTTTGCCCATCCGACAAGCCTTCCGGTGCGGAAAACACCAGAGAATCCTGAGGTTCAATCCCCTTTTCCACAATCATTAATCCCTCAAAAGAAGACCCCAATTCAATTGGTTGGAAAAATACACGATCTTCTCTCAACACATAAACACCGGTTGAATTATTGCGGCTCCACACCATGTCTGGTTCGATTAAAATCGCATTCTTAAGAAATTGAGTGGTAAAATGAAGGCGAGCTGTCATACCAGGCAAAAGGGATCGATCCTTATTGTTGACCAACACTTCTACGGGAAATGAATGAGTGGCATTATCTGCATGTACACTCAAATAATGCAAAGTTCCCTCAAATGTTTGTTCAGGCAATGCATCGACGGTGAACAAAACAGGTAACTCTTTTTTTATGTTACCGATGTCTTTTTCCGGGATTCGGCAGGAAACCTTTACTCGTTGAATATCAACAATCAAAGTTAAAGTTAAACCAATATTAACAAATTCACCCTCCTCAGCCAATTTCTCTACTATAATGCCGTCGAGTGGAGCAGTGATTGTTGAATCATTCAAATGTTCCTTCGTCAATTGAAGAGCGGCGGCCATTTGATCCACCTGAGCTTTACTGATTGCTAACTCTTCTTCCCTCGCCCCAATTTTCGCCAATTCCAATTTGTTCTCTGCTGCATTAACCGCTCTCTGGGCCAAAAAAAACCTGGTTTCAGCCTCGTCAAATTGGCTTTGAGTTATATCACCCGATTCCCTCAAGGGTTTCAAGCGTTCAAAATTCCGTCTTGCCTCTTTAAGTTGATCTTGCGCCTTTTGAAATTCGGTTTCAGCTATCTCTATCTCTTGTGGCCGGCTTAATGATTTCATTTTATTGTAATTAGCATTAGCAATTTCATATTGAGCTTTAGCTTGATCATACTGAGCTTGTGCCTTATTGGTATCGATTTCCACCAATAAATCGCCTTTTTTCACTTCATCTCCTTTTTCGAAGTGAAGGGTTTCAATCGCACCTGACGACTCAGCCCGAATTTGGACTGATTTCCAAGGGCGTACCATTCCAATAACCGAACAGGTTAGAGTTACATCCTTAATCAGTGGCTTGGCGGTAAAAACTGTTAACGTATGCTCATATTCTGGGTTGGTTTCTTTAGTGGAAAATGAGGGATTAGTTGGACTGCATCCAATCAATAGCACTACAGATAATATCATCAAGCATCCCATTGATATTAAATAACTTAAAGATGATAGATTCATGAGTGATCTAACCTGGGATTTGATTCATTAACAATTAATATTATCAATTGCTAGCGGTTGCTTTATCGGGAAATAGAGCTTTGATAAACGCTTCAGGTTCAAAAGGTTCCAAATCCTCAATCCCTTCCCCTATACCGATGAATTTTACCGGAAGATTCAATTCCTGATGAACAGCAAAAACCACTCCTCCTCGGGCGGTGCCATCAAGTTTGGTTAAAATCAAGCCAGTCACCCCGCAAGATTCAAGAAAGGTCTTTGCCTGTAACAAAGCGTTCTGGCCGGTTGATGCATCCAACACCAACAATGTTTCATGGGGAGCGCCTTCAAATTCCCGTGAAATAACCCGAGACATTTTCGAAAGTTCTTGAATGAGATTGGTCTTGGTATGAAGACGTCCGGCCGTATCGATAATAATCGCATCCGGTTTGCTTTGCCTCGCCTGGGCCATCGCGTTAAAAACAACGGATGAAGGATCGGCTTTTTCAGTCCCCAAAACAATCGGTACATCCGCACGCTTGGACCAGATTTCCAGTTGCTCTATAGCGGCAGCACGAAACGTATCGGCAGCGACCAGTAAAACACTTTTTCCTTCAGATTTTAGACGATGGGCCAATTTGCCAATCGCAGTGGTTTTCCCAACTCCATTTACACCAATCACCAAATAGATATTGGGCACCGCTGGTGCTTCTTGCAACGTGCGTTCCCCCTGTTCCAACATCTCAAACATCAGTGACTGCATGGTTTGGGTAAGCCATTCTGAATCGGTGGAGTTGTTCTTCTTTTCACGCCGTATACGGTCACGCAATTCATCCATTAACGCCATGGTGGTATTAACACCCACATCAGCTGAAATTAACACTTCTTCCAGTTCTTCCAGCAGATCATCGTCGATTTTTCCACGTAACCGGAATAAATTAAGCGTCTTTTGCGTTATTGACTCACGAGTGGCACGCAATCGTTCACGCAGTTTCCCGAACAAACCTGGTTTTTTCGCTGGTTGCTGTTCCTCAACCCCAGCCGAAGCGGTTGATTCATTCACCGCTTGTTCCTGTGGTGAGGTTTCATCACTTTTTCGTTTCCAAAACATTATCTAACGTATTCCTTTTCTCTATAATGATATATCAAATTGGGGATAATTTAAAAAAAAGTGAATGTAACGATTCACTCCGTTAAAAAATTTTGATATAAATGATAGCTGTCTTTAAAACAATGTAAAAGTCGTCTATTGTTCTTTATATCTGGGAAATCGATAAGGGGAGACGACAGCATTCATCCTGTTTGTTTCGCTAAAGTTGATTTAATCATATATTTATTCAGCATACATTAGGAAAGGAGAAACACTTATGGCACAGCGACCTTTGAATGTTGGTTTAATTGGAGGAGGGGGAGGAGCTTTTATTGTTAATCCTCACCAAAAAGCGATCTTTTTCGACGGAACCCGCCGTGTATCCTGCGCTGCCTTGCACCCCGATCCAGACATCGCTTTGAAAGAAGCCGAAAACTGGGCTTACCCGATCAAAGGCTATCGGAATTATGATGAATTATTGGATGAGGAATGCAAAAAACCCGAGGGGGAACGGGTTGACTATATTTTAATCTGTACTCCCAACCACGTTCATTTCGATCCAGCAAAGAAAGCCCTGGAAAAAGGGATTCCTATCTTCTGTGAAAAACCTCTCACCGTCACTCTGCAAGAGTCTGATGAATTGGTAAAAATTGTAAATGACAAGAAAATCCCGTTTTGCGTAGCCCATACCTATTTAGGGCATTGGACCAGCCGGTTATCCCGTTTTATCGTCCGTTCCGGTTTGCTGGGTGAGATTCGCTGGGTTGACGCCTATTATATCCAAGGCTGGCTGGCTGGCCGTGCCGAAGATGAAGGCTGCATGCAAGCGGAATGGCGTGTCGATCCCAAACGAGCAGGCGGCAGCTGCTGCGGAGGCGACATCGGAACTCATGCCTTGATGCAATTGCGCTATGTCACGGGATTGGATGTGAAACGTCTGCAAGCTCACATGGAAACCTTTGTGGGTGGCCGTCAATTGGATGACCATTTCACCACCTATTGCGAACTTTCTAACGGTGCAAAAGCCTTTGTCCGTGCCAGCCAAATCTGCATTGGCCACCTCAATAATTTAGGCATAGAAGTCTGTGGCGAAAAAGGAACCTTACGCTGGCGCCAGGAAGAACCAGAACAGTTAACGATTTCTCTTCCCGGTCAACCAGATCGCACCTATTGGCGTGGAGCCGTCCAACCCAATGATGGATTCTTCAAGGATATTCCAGAAGATTTAATGGGTGAACCAACTATCCCACCAGGACACCCAGAAGCATTCCATGACGCCTTCGCACGTCTACACCGCTGCTTCGAAGACGATGTCCGTGCCTACCAGGCTGGCAGTTACAATGGCACTGATGGCTCAAAATATGCAACCGTCCAAGACGGCCGAGCCGGAATCGCCTTCATCGAATCCGCCCTGGAAAGCAACGGCAAAGACCATACGTGGGTTGATATGAAGTAACTCCTTAAATATAAACATGTTATATCACTAAAGGCGCCCCATTGGGGCGCCTTTTTTGTTTTATGAAGAGTCTTCTTTATAAGTTATATTTGAGTTGTGTAGCTGAATTAAAATTGTTAAGCTATAATATTCTTTCAAAAAAGAATAATTTCTCACTTTTTCTAAATATATCAGACAATATTTGAGGAACAAATCTTTATGAAATCTCATATACCGATCGATAATGATAAAATTAGTGTTTTTTGTATAAAATGGAAAGTTAAAGAATTTTATCTCTTTGGTTCTATTTTGAGAGATGATTTCGGCCCGGGAAGTGATGTGGATGTGTGTGTTCAATTTGAACAAGATGCTCCATGGGATTTGTTCCACATTGTTGAAATGATTGAAGAATTGCAGGAAATATTTGGAAGAAAAGTTGATTTATTGGAAGCAGATGCTATTCAAAAACCATTACGACGTGAAAAAGTTATGAATACGCGGAGACTAATTTATGCGGCATAAAAAAAGTAATGAAGTGTATTTATGGGATATGCTTGATACCTGTGAGAAAATTCAATTCATTGTTTCCAATAAATCCTGGCATGATTTTGAAAAGGATTTGATTTTGCGTCATGCAATAGAGCGTCTATTGGAAATCCTGGGAAAAGCGGCAGAATGGTTGAAACATGAACCAAAGTCGGACATATCCCACCGGCCTTTGAGTTCCATCCCAAACAAAAAACGAATCCAAGATAGAAGAAAAGTGAACTTTGTTTTATAATGGCTCAATCTTCATTAAGGAAGGATTAATGATTATGAAGAACAGAGGTTTCACCTTAATCGAATTATTGATCGTAGTCGCCATTATTGGGATATTGGCCGCCATTGCGGTGCCCAATTTCCTAAATGCTCAACTGCGAGCCAAATTGGCCAAGGCCCAATCGGAGATGCAATCGATTGTAACAGCCCTTGAATCGTACCGGGTAGACAAAGGGATTTATCCACCCTGGATTAATGAAAATGGCAGCAGCCGAAATCCGCTTGACCGGCGACTCTATCCATTAACCACTCCAATTGCTTATATGTCATCGGTTCCTCAAGATCCATTTATCTATGGTGCTCCAGGTCAACGGTTAAATGACAGCCAAAATGAAAACTATATTACTTACGACTACACAGAAGCATGGAGCCGTATCCATCATCTGGGTTTATCCACGCTTCCCCAACAGGCTCGATGCGCTGATTACAAACTTACCAGCGCTGGCCCTGATTATACCAATACATGGGGAAACTCGGTTACCTTTAATATATCGAATGGTCTTCGAAGTTTCGGTGATTTAATCCGGCTTGGAGCAAAAGCTCCTTTCCCTTGCGATGATACATTAGTGGGATTGTAAAAAACATTATCTCATTTAAGGCAATTCCCGGATACGGATATTTTTAAATTCGATAGGTGAGCCTTCTGATTCCAGGCATAAATGGCCTGAAGATGGATCGGCGTTATTGCCGCCAGAAACTTCTTCTCCATTTACCCACAATCGGACTTCGCCATTGATGCATCTAACATAATAATGGTTCCAATTTCCATGGCCTTTGCTTAAGTTTTTGCGTGGAAAACTTCGCTTGCCGTTAGCTGACAAAGGGGGGAATGGATTGAGTTTTGATTGGCCAACCGCAAATACATCACCATTTGTGGAAAACCAATCACCCTTTTTACCGGTTCGCTTTTCATATTGCTCAGCATAACCGTGATCAAGGATTTGTACTTCGATCCCAGATTTTGGGAGCGTATCAGGTTTAATATCCGTTAAAAATTCAATGGGTGACCAAACGAACACCCCGGAATTCCCCGCTGATTTGAGATGGCGCCATTGCAACACCAATTCGAAATTGGTGTAGACTTTCTTGGTTCGCATCACCCCCACGGGTTTCCCTGTGCAAAAAAGAATCCCATCCTCTTTCCATGTCCAGGTATCTTCATAACAATTCACGTTGGTAAAGTCACCTTCACCAAGGGCTATCCAATCCGGTCCAATTCCGTCAATAAAGGCCTTAGGTAAGGTTATTGGTTCATCTGCTTGCCCCAAAGCAACCCCAAACAATGGAATAAGCACCAATACGATATAAGTAGCGGGTATCATATAATGGATATTTTTCATATAATGGATATTTTTCATAATCACACTCCATCCTCTTCATGGTACATAATTTCACGCATATCAATGGATACTTAAAAGATAGATTATCACAAAAACATCACCAAACTGAAGGTAAAAGAAGCTATTTATTTCTTCTTGCCATAAATCATGCGATTGAATATCAATTATAGCTTGGACAACACTGATATAACTGATTCGATCTTTACACAAAAGGTGTAGCAACCATTCCCCTCCCAAGCCTGGCAGGGGCTAGGGGAGGGTTGAAGAATAGCGGCAGTAACGAAGTAATTCGTAAAGTGGCAGGGGTAGCAAGGTACAAATCCGAAGAGCATCGGCTTCCAGCCGGTGCGTCTCAATCGGCCTGGGTGCCAAGGGTATAAACGTCTTTCTTTACCCTTGATAACCACCTTCAATATATCACCGGGGTGGCAAGGGCAAGGCGACGCAGGAGCCAGCCCTTTGGTTCATTTATATTTTTACTCTGCATATCACTAAACCTTCTACAATACTCGACCACGGATTACGTCCATCAAGAGGAGCGGCCTTCACGGGGAGCGGGCATCCCTGCCCGCTCG
>CAZFER010000060.1:0-39649 GCA_964517495.1 uncultured bacterium
GCCTCGCCCTCCCTATTCAACGATCTAACTTGATCTTAACTTAATGACATTGGGGGTAGACCTGCGTGTTTGCCCGGGTGTGGCTTGTTCGGCGTGTGCTTACGACAAACTTTTTTAATATGTGGTAGAGGTACACTTTTGTGTTTACCCGATGTACTAAAATTGATCGATCACAAATCTTAAGCCATGCCGTATAAATGAGTGCTATTTACCGGTTGATCTTGTAATTTCAAATAATAAAACAACTGCGTTTTATGTTGAATGAGATGATCAATCATATGCTTCAACTGCTGCCCAAGAATTTTCTCGGTGGGATCCCATGGAGCCGTGATGGTTTTTGTCGCCAGTTCGTCTTCACTGACCTGGTCGAGCATCTTATAGGCTATTGCTTGATCTTCTTCCAGAAGTTTTTTCGCTTCCGCCACGCTGTTCACCCGTGGCATTTTTTCGGCAGGCGGCAACATCTCTTCCGGTTTGAGATCACTGACATCCATCCCTTCCGGCATTCCCCAGTCACCGGTGACAAAACCTTTAAAGCACATTCCACAGGCGTTGGTGATATGATGCAGCAAATGGGAGGTGGTCATCCAATTATTACCGGTCGATGGTTTCCATTCCAACTGGTTCTCATCCACAAAATCCAGCAACCGGCTGGTCGTCTTATAAACAGTATCAACTTCAGATTTCAGAAAGGCTTTCCAATCCATCGCTCCATCCTTTCATTTCATGAATGGTTTAAGGATATCGAGAATAGAATACGCTAATATTGAAGAGAAAAACAGGTTATTAACTAGGTTATCAACGAGGCTCACTGATTTCCTCAGTTAATCGGCGAAATTCCTGCTGCATAACCTGGTTCTCGAAACCTCGTAATTTAGGGAGTTCGAGCTTCATTAAGGCGTCGAAATTTTTTCGCCCGCTTTGGATCAATTCAGAAACATTGCTGCTCAGACGGACAGTCTTATAAGTGTTGCGAGCCGTGGCCAGGTGTCGTTCAACCGACTTATTTTCCCGATTGATGGTTTCCACTTGGGATTCAAGATAGTTGATATACAGCTTAGCTGCTTCCATCGTCAATTTATTGGATTCGATGTTGCTTTGCAGGATGGATTTATCAGCATGGTTAGACTTCATCAAGTCTTTGGCTTCTTCAATATTTTGTTCCGCCTCTTTGACGTAACCTTTCAAATCGGGTATATGGTTATTCTCAATGGTTTTGATAAACTCTTTCTGTAGCCGGTCCAGCAACTCGTTAAGGACGACATACATCCCATAATACCGTTTGGCAACCTCCAATGACTCACCACTCTTCTCCGTAAGGTGTTGTAGTTGCAGAGTCACTTTCTTTAAGTTAGCAAATACGTTGCACAATTCGATAAAATCATCCCCCACAACCGAGGCAAGCAGATTATCAATCTCTTCCTCACTAATGGATATTCCAAAATTGCGCAATCTATCGATGAAATTGCTTTTGATCCGCTCGATCTGAGATTTTAACTCGGCAATTTTATCTTCTTCTTCGCTGATTTGTTCATCATAATACTCTTTGGTTTTCTTAAGTGGATTGATTTTACCTAACGCGCCTAATTCATCATTATTGGGTGCGGATACTTTTTGTTCACGATAGCGCGCAATATTCAGTTCGGCATCCTTGATTTGCTGGCGCAACTCACGAATCTCAATACGTTCCCGGTTGGATTCAGACACATCCAGGATTTCAATCGCCTCATCCAGAACCGCTTCAATTTCACTCTGATTCTGGCGTTGATCTTTTCCAAAGAAATACGTTCGGCGCGGGAGGGTTTCATGTTCCTCTTTCAGTTTGAGGATCGATTCCAGTTTGGGCAGCAAATCACGGAACATATCCCGCACATAGTCTTCGAGTTGATCTAATTTCGAATTAGTCGTACTCGTATCTTCCACCATTTGGGAAGGTAGAACCTGTTGTTTGCCTAAAGCCGGTGAAACCGCATAGGCGGAAATGAAGCCCAAGAAAAGAAGGAAGTAGTTCAATTTATTCAACTTAAAACACTTTTTGCTTAATTTCATTTGTTTTTTCCTCCGGAATTCTTCCGAAAGTGTTTTCTATCAATAAAAACGATCTCTTTTATCAATTGTTACGATCAAAACGGGGATTGTTTTCATCTTATTTATTCATCTTATTTATTCTACCATATCTTCAATTTAAATCCCGAATTGAAATTCACCTGTTATACTATATAAAGAGATTACTTTATATTCTATTCTTTGAAAAGTTGTAGTTTGAAAGTCATTGAATATAGATTTGAAATTGAATGAAAGGAAAAGGAGGTACCTATGCCAATCCAATCCCTCAATCCAACGACGAATGAGGTGATAAAAAACTATGATGAAATGAGTTCAGACCAGGTAAATGAAGCAATTGACAACGCGCATGAAGCTTTTTTGAGCTGGCGCAAAACGCCGTTCTCTCAACGGTCTGAACTGATGGACAAAGCATCCCATGTTTTGAATGATAACGTAAATGATTATGCTAAATTGATCTCATTGGAGATGGGAAAAGCGCTAAAAGAAGCCAAAGGCGAAGTAAAGAAATGCGCTTGGGTATGTGATTATTATTCGCAAAACGCCGAGAAATTTTTGGAACCAGAATTAATTGAAAGCGATGCCAGTAAAAGTTATGCCTGCTTTCAGCCGTTAGGTGTGGTTCTGGCGGTAATGCCCTGGAACTTCCCCTTCTGGCAGGTATTTCGTTTTGCTGCCCCAGGGCTTATGGCTGGTAATGCAGCGGTTTTAAAACATGCTTCCAACGTACCCGGTTGCGCGTTGGCCATCGAGGATATATTCAGGAAAGCGGGATTTCCCGATCATCTGTTTCGAACATTGATGATTGGCAGCAAACAAGTGAATGCCGTCATCGAAAATCCAAAAGTGAAAGCCGCAACCCTCACCGGCAGCACGCCTGCCGGACGCGCTATTGCCAGCAAAGCAGGCGAGATGCTCAAAAAGACAGTATTGGAACTTGGAGGCAGCGATCCCTATGTCATTCTGCGTGATGCGGATGTGGATGATGCGGTCTCCACCTGTGTGAAGAGCCGCTTGATCAACGCTGGGCAAAGCTGCATCGCCGCCAAGCGGTTTATCGTTGGTGAAGCCAATCACGCTGAATTTCAAGAAAAATTTGTGGAAAAAATGAGTGCGGTTCGCTACGGTGATCCATTGGATGAGCAGACGGATATCGGGCCAATGGCACGTCATGACCTGCGCGATGAATTGCATGAACAGGTTCGCAAAAGCATTGAACAAGGCGCACAATGCCTGGTGGGTGGCGAGATACCTGAAGGAAAGGGTGCCTTCTATCCGGCAACCGTCCTGGCCAATGTTAAAAAAGGAATGGCCGCTTACGAAGAAGAACTGTTCGGCCCGGTGGCAACCATCATCCCGGTAAAAGATGATGATGAAGCCATTGAGGTTGCCAATGATTCCGTATTTGGTTTAGGTGCAGCCGTCTTTACCCAGAATATTGCCAAAGGCGAGAAAATCGCCGCCCAAGAACTCGAAGCAGGTTGCTGCCATGTCAATTCATTGGTGAAATCTGACCCACGCTTGCCATTCGGTGGAGTGAAAGAAAGTGGCTATGGCCGTGAACTCTCGTATTATGGCATCAAAGAGTTTGTTAACATCAAAACCGTTTACGTGAAATAACCATTAGTGTTATTATAGATTAGAATAAGGGTTGAAGATCGTGGCTTCTCGTAAGAGGATTGCTATGACTTCGACCCTTGTTTATTTACATTCAACTGTTTAAGCGAATAGTTCTTTGATGGGTTTTCCTTCACCGTCTTTGGTGACAAAGAAGGGGCGCTCTTCCACGGTGTAATGCAAATCAGGGGGTATTCCCATCGCCTGGTAAAGGCTGGCATGAAGATCGATTACTTCTACCGGATTTTTGATGGTATCGCAGGGGCGTTCATCAGCGGTTTTACCATACTGAAAACCTTGTTTGACACCACCACCAAATAACAACACGGAACTGGCTCCTGTGAAATGGCGATGCATACCATAGTTTTCTTCTTTGTTGACAATTTCCGGAACGTTGACTTGATCTTTCACCGGTACATCCGGTTTGCCTTCAGTGATCATATCCCGTCCGAATTCTGAAGCTATAACGATCAAGGTTCGTTCTAACAGCCCGCGTTCACGAAGGTCATGAATCAATTGGGCAATAGGAGCATCGATATCTTTCTTGAGTTGTACCATACGGGTGTGGCCATTTTCGTGAGTGTCGAATCCTTCGAATGGAATATATTCATAGGCCACTTCGACAAAGCGGGTACCTGCTTCAGCCAACCGCCGGGCAAGCAGACAACCCAAACCAAATCGGCCGGTATTATATATATTGTATGATTTCTCCGGCTCAAGGGATAAGTCGAATGCTTTGGCAGCCGGGGATGACATTAACTGATGGGCGGAATCCAACGATTTATGGAAGCTCTGTTTAGCGATGTCCTCATAGGGTGTCCCTTCCTGAGAGCGCACAAATTGGCGGTAGCGCTCCCAACGCTGGTTAAAGCGTTTTTCTGACATGCCGGGTGGAGGTTGCACGGTACTTACCGCTTCGGAGGGTTCGGGGACAAACAAGGGGCCATACTGAGAGCCAAGAAAACCTGCTGTATGGAAGGCTTTCACTTCGAAATCTTCACCTCCCACATCAAAGCGCTGTCCGATATCAACATATGCAGGGACTCCCTCCTCTCGCGAACCCAGCGTTCGTGATAGCACACCACCAATGGAAGGGGCATGGACTGTAAGCGGAGGGACATAACCAGTATGGAAATGGTATTGATGTCGTGAATGAAGGATAAACCCAAGATCCGCAGAACGCATGCTTCGAATTAATGTTCCGTATTGCATGACCTCAGCCATCTTTTCCAATCCTTGCGAAAAATTGATACCATCCACGGATGTGGGGATAGAGGGGAATGTGGATAAGATACGCTTGGCTTCAATACCCTTTTCAAAGGGTGTGTATCGCTTGGGATCGAAAGTCTCGGTTTGCGCCACGCCACCCGCCAGCCAGATGAGTATCATGGAATCGACTTTGGCATTGGATGTGGTTTTGGCCAGAGCTTGTTTTGTCGCGTTATTGATAACGGGTATTGTAGTCAACGCGCCGAGTAAACTTGTTTTTAACATGTCGCGGCGGTTGATTTTATTGGAATTGGATAATTGATTTTGCATTTTCATTCCCCTTAATACATCAATGAATATATTGGTAATCCGGACTCATAAAGAGCATCCAAAGCACATCTTCCAATGCTTCTGGCTTGATTTCCTTTGATTTGGATGAAGGTTTTAAGAGTTGAGTGAGTAGTTCCACTTCGTGTAGAGTGGGATGACGGCTGAAGGTTTTCAAGACAAGGTTTTTTGCGAAACGGTTTAGATTTTCAATATTGTTAGAATGGGATTCAAGCATGTGTTCAGCGGCGTTTTTTAGCAAGAGTGCGAATTGCTCACCGTTGACCATTTCCAGCATTCGCAGAACAGTGGCTTCGTGATTACGCACTGAAGTGACTTGTTCCCGATTGGGCCGGCCTAAGGCAATGGCGGTTAAACTCGGGTATTTGGAGCGCCATGACCGGACAAGCCGATTATCCACATTTACATTCATTAATTCACGATCGGGTTTATAACCCGTGACTTGATAGATTCCATCGAAAAACTGCTCGCTTTGCATGCGCTGGATGGTTGGCGATTTATATTCAGGTGTTAAAGAGGATGATGTATGGCTGACGGTTGCCTTATATTGAAACGCTTGTGAAGTCATGATCATACGCAGTGTATGATTGATATCATACCCATGATTCATGAAATCATATGCCAGCCAGTCAAGTAATTCGGCATAGTGGGCTTGTGAATCCAGGTCATCAACCGGCTCAAACAAACCACGGCCTAGCAACCGATGCCATAAGCGATTCACGATAGTGCGGGCAAAACGGGGATTCTTTGGGGTCACAACCATTTCCGCGGCTTGGCCACGGCGGGTATAAAGGGTGGCGTCATCATCGATTTTTCCCAAGCCGTCGAAGGGAAACTCGGGTTTGGCAACCTCACCGGTTGGTTTATCGCAGCGATAGATATCCAGTTTGTTCTCTTCTGAAAAGCATGCGGCTAATCCATAGGTGTCTTTTAAGGTATAGGGCTTCAGGAAATGGTTATGGCATGAGGCGCATTTGAGGGAGGTGGCCATAAAAACCTGCCCTATGTTTTGAGCGGCTTGGATGACAGGGCGTTGACTGGCATTGATTCGTCCGCGCCAGTTGACCCCTTTTAGGAATCCCCCTGGACCATCCGGGGCGGGATTGAGCAGCTGCATCACTATAATATCAAAGGGCTTATTGGAGAGCAGGGAGGCATAAAGCCACTTGGTGATAGGTTCGCGCAAGCCGTCGATGTTGGTTTGCTCATCATTGCGTAACAAGTCGCTCCAAAAGGTTATCCAATGTTCAGCATATCCTTGCCGGTCGTTCAGAAGGCGATCGATGAGCTTTTCACGCTTATGGGGTGATCGATCCTGAATGAAACCGTTAAATTCATCAATAGAGGGAAGCAGGCCAATCGTTTGAAGATAGGCCCTTCTTAGAAAGGCAGCATCATCACACACTTCTCCAGGCTCGATTTCATTCTTTTCATACCAGCGTTCCAGAAACCAATCGATTGGGTGCCCGTTATAGTCCTCAGGGAGGGATAGGGGCTTATCCATTGAGTGCAAGGAAGTGTTTTGTTTCTCACGAAAGGTATCCCAATCCAGTTTTTTGTGTTGATCGGTTGCGGATAGAACTGAATGTGTAGTCAGAACCAAGAACAAAAAGAGAATTGATAATTCAATCGATTTTACTTTTGAAATCATAAATATGTTTCTCCCCCAAATTATCAGTTATTCGTTTAATTATGATTTAAAAGATAGAATTTGTCTAGATTGATCATCTTACACTAAGTGAAACTTTTTTATATCAAGCACTTGAACAGAGTAGGTGTTCTAGGTTAAGGTAATAGCGTTTCGCTAATGGATTATGGGGAACGAGATAATAAACGGAATTAGATCATGGGATATAAGCTCATATATGTAAGTATCTTATACATCATCGTCTTTCTGTTTTCAGCTTTTGATACAATTGGGGCTGAGTTATTAGATGTGCTTGAAAAAACTGCTCCTGAAAATGGCGGTGGTTATAAGTATAAAATTTATCTACCCAAAGATTATAAAGAGAATAGTAAAGAGTGGCCTTTTGTGCTTTTTTTGCATGGTTCCCATCGGCGTGGGAGTGATTTGCAAAGACTGAATGGGACAATTCCCGCAAAATTTATGGTTAAGGATGGTGAACTGCAATTTATTGTGGTTGCCCCTTTATGTCCCAAGAATGAAAACTGGGAATGTGATTCGCTTGATTTGTTTATCGATTATTTAATCTCAGATTATCCAATCGATGAAAACCGTATCTATCTAACAGGTATAAGTATGGGTGGCTTTGGTACGTGGGAATTAGCCACCGCTTATCCCAAGCGATTTGCAGCCATTGCACCGGTTTGTGGTGGAGGAGATCCCGATCAGGCTGAGAGATTGAAAGATATACCGATTTGGGTATTTCATGGTGCAAATGACCGGGTGGTATCGAAAAGGCGTTATGCCGATCCCATGGTTGCTGCGGTCCGCAAGCATGGGGGGGATGTGAAATATACGGTTTTTAAACACACCAGCCATGATATTTGGCGCAAAGTGTATACGGATTACAGCCTCTATGAGTGGTTTCTTGAGCATGAAAGAACTGATTGAAAACACTTGACTTAGCTTTTCACACACGATTTTGAAATTGAATCAAAATTTATCATCTCTTCCAATCGATGTTATAATATAAGTATAACAAATAAGGAGACTTATCATGTTACCTCCTAATAGCATTCGTTTTGCAGCGGCGGGTGAAGAGATGACGAAAAAAGCCACACGTGGTGAACGCAGAAAAGCAAAAGACCAACAACACGTGAATGACGAGCGAAGTGAGCGGGTATTATCACAAACAGGTCAGGTTCAAGAAACCCAGGAGACGGAAGGTTTCGACCGCCTGGCAGGAGATGATAATACTGAAAAGCAAAAATATCAGCATGAACAGGCGCAGGGTGAGGACAAAGAACAGCTGAAACACCCCAACACGGAAGAAGTCTTGCCGATTTTAGAAGATGAACATGAGCAGGAAATCCCGCCTGAACCGAACTTTCCGAAGCGCAAGAAAAAGGGAAAAGAAGTGGACGAAAAAGTCTATTAATTTTCTTTTTGTATTTGCGCTATTAAATCCTCCTTTCCATTGTGGCCATGTTTGTGGTTTAAGTTTATAACTGATTCGAAATCATGTTTTCCCAAGTGAGATAATATATTCCGGTGTTCACGTATAATGGCGGGGATTCGTGCATGGCCAAACCCAAATTTACGTTGAAGTGAATCCAGGAGCGCCCAGTATTTATCCAAAAGGTTAAACGCTTCGGTATTTGTAGCGGATTGTAACATCAGGGAATGAAACTCGTGATCGTGATTGATGCAGTTTTCGATGTCATTTCGCCTGACATCGGCTTCAAAGGCAGCTTGGATACTGTGTAATTGCCTTAAATCGTTTGAATTGAGGGAGGAAAATGATTCTTGAAGCAGCATGGTTTCAATGGCGATTCGTATATCGAAAATATTTTTGATAAAATTTTCATCAATTTTCCTGACTTTGGCGCCTTTGTTGGGTTCAAGAATAATTAATCCCTCGCCTTGGAGTTGTTGCAAGGCTTCACGAACCGGCATTTGACTGACGGCGTAGCGGCGGCTGAGATCAGAAATTTTTAAGTGGAGGCCGGGTTCAAACACACCGAAGAGGATGTCATGCCGTAAGCGTTCACGAATACGGGCATAAACGGGATCACCGATCATTTCAAGGGAAGGTGATGTATTCATAATCCTTTGGCCGAGCCGTCAAATTGTTCGATAGAATTTTAGATAAAATATCAAATCTGGCGGTGAAAGGGAAGTAAAAATTGGATTTTTGGATTAAATATATTTTTGTTAGGTTTCGATCGCGGAGGCGTGATTTGCTTTCCCACTAATAGAGAGGGATCAGAAATTTTGGGTGTTTAAAAGAATTTTTGTCTGGAATCAGGTATGGTGTACAGATCATTATGATGAAAATTATTACTCGAGATCGCCAGAAACAGATCCTGTAAACGATACAAGTACAGGATCAATGACTATTAGAGGGGGTATATGGGGACACAATTTAAGCAAATGTCGATCAGTTCATAGAAATGGAAGCCCTCCAAGTTATAAAAGTGGTAGTGGTGGATTCCGTATTGTCAGAAATAATTAATCAGTAATATCATTTGGCGATAAAAGTTTGATCTGGTGGGTTAAAAATGCAGATGGTGTATTTTTTAATCCACACTACAAACTTGCGCTTGCCACCGCCCTATATTTAAGGTGATTTTCAAGGGTAAAGGACGGCGTTTTCCCCTTGGCACTCGCGCCCCAATTATTTTTTTAATCAAAGCCTTGGGTAGACAACACAAATCCACCCTCAATATTATTTGCACAATCTGTATAATTGGTTATCGAAGCTGTGCGAATTATTAACTTGGAACTTTACGAGACATGAAAGGAAATCTTATGGACCGACGACACTTTTTAAAACAGACTACTGTTGCGGGTATTAGCGCCGCTTGTATAAGCCAGGCCTCTAACGCGAAACCGGAATCTTTTCCCAAACGCCTTTATGGTGATACGGGAATCGAACTCTCCATCATTGGATTTGGTGGAATTGTGGTTGACCGTACTGAGCAGTCTCACGCCAATAAGACAGTAGCGAAGGCTTTCGATAATGGTATCAATTATTTCGATGTTGCACCAACCTATGGCATTGCTGAAGACCGCCTTGGACCAGCCTTAGAGCCTTATCGTGACAACGTTTTCCTGGCATGCAAAACGCAGAAACGCGATAAACAAGGCGCGGAAGCTGAATTGATTTCCTCATTGAAAAAACTGCGAACAGATCATTTTGATCTCTATCAACTCCATGCTCTCTCAAAAATGGAGGATTTGGAAAAAGCATTGGCACCAGGCGGGGCGTTGGAGACATTTACAAAAGCGAAAGAAAAAGGCCTTATCCGTTATATAGGGTTTTCAGCCCATTCCGCTGAGGTCGCCATTGCCGCCTTGGATCAATTTGACTTTGATTCAATCCTCTTTCCGTTCAACTATGTAACCTGGTTTGAAGGCGATTTCGGCCCCCAGGTCATCAAAAAGGCCAAAGAGAAAAACGCTGCCTGCCTGGCCTTAAAAGCCATGGCTCATACACGCCGGCCAAGAAATTCCAAGCGTGAGAAATATCCAAAATGCTGGTATCTGCCTGTTACTGATTCTGCCGAAGCGGAAAAAGCATTGCGCTTCACCCTATCCCTGGATATTACCGCCGCCATTCCTCCTGGCGATGAATCGCTTTTTTGGCAAGGCGTAAAATTCGCCCGTCATTTCAAACCACTCGGCGAAACCGAAAAAGATGAGATCCGTCAATTAGCCAAAGGTGTAACACCCATCTTTCGCCGTGAAGCGTAGAAGGAACTCGATTTTGCATAATATCCCTCAAGAGGGAAGGGTGAGATATGTGAATTGATCGATTGCCATTCAATGCGTGAGTAAATGTTGGTTTTGTAGGATGATAAAGTAGGGGTTGGTTTGAAATCTGCCCCTTCATTTACGCGAAAGCCGATTATTTCCCAATCGTATTCTGGTTTTGAAATCATCTCCTGTTTGGCGCTTGTTTTCGTTTTGTCATTGTTTATTTACCTCACATCATTGAAAGTTGCTCAGAGAATAAAATAGTATTTTATACCATCCTATCAAAAGGGGCAGGCGCCATGACACCGGGTGGACGTGGTGGGCAGGTCATTGCCGTTACAAACTTGAATGAGAACGGTCCCGGTAGTTTGCGTGCTGCTGTGAATGCCGAAGGTCCACGCATGGTTATCTTTCGAGTGTCGGGTGTCATCACGCTTGAAACAGAGTTAACAATCAACAATCCCTTTATTACCATTGCCGGTCAGAGTGCGCCTGGCGATGGGATTTGCATTCGGGGACAAACGACTGAAATCAACACGCATGATGTGATTTTGCGTTATCTTCGTTTCCGCCGGGGAAATCTCAAGGATCGCAATGATACGGTTGCTCAAGTGCGGGCATCCTCAGCCAATCCTGCTCCTCATGTAACCTGGCAACCTGCCGAAGAAGCTTACGAACTGGTGCTAAAAAACAGTGGAGCCACTCTGCCCAAACGTGATCCGGTGGATGAGAGGATCATTCAAATGGTTCGAACCGGACAACCGGCAGAAGGGAATGGAATCATCGATATGCCTAATGAAGTGGGGGGCTGGCCTGAATATCAATCCAAACCTGCACCGAAGGATCATGACCATGACGGAATGCCTGATGTGCGGGAAAAAGAACATGATTTGAACATGGAGGATTCCTCGGATGCTCGTGAAGATGCTGATGAGGTTGGTTATACGAACATTGAAGAGTGGTTGAATGGCACGAATCCGACTCAGTATGTCGATTACACCAAACCTGTGAATAACAAAAATTCTCTTCATGAAGGGTAAGTAACGTGTCCACCATATGAAGTGAAAATGGTGTGAAAACGTCCAATGGACTGTACTATACATTAAATTCAGGTCGCTATACTTTTTTAAGGAGGAAAGTCATGATTTGCATAAGTCGAAAGGGAACCGCTTTTAATCCGAATTTCATGACAATATTAATAATTCGAGCAAATCTGTCATTGCAACCATTGAGGCGTTTATTGTTCATGGCATTCATTTTTATGTTGCCCAATTACATCAATTTACAGGGTGCTTATACCGATTCCATTCAACCTTATACTGAAAACCCCTGGTACTGGCAGTATGAAGGCAAATCGGTTGTACTGATCGGGGCAAGTGACGACGACAATCTATTCCAGTGGACGGGGGAAACATTAACGAATCATTTAGACCTGCTCGTATCGCTGGGAGGTAACTATTTACGAAATACGATGTCAGACCGTGATGAAGGCAATGTCTATGCTTTTAAAGAGATCAGAGACGGAGTTTATGACCTCGACCAGTGGAATCAGGAGTATTGGGATCGGCTGGCGTTTTTTCTGCAAGAAACCAGCAAGCGGGATATCATTGTGCAACTGACCTTGTGGGATCATTTTGATATGCATGATGAGCACCCTTGGCATCCGTCCAGTAATGTCAACCTGAGTTCCGATGACATGGATGATGAGGACGACTTTTACGGGGGTTCGGTGTATGATAACAACGAAGCGATTCTGAAATATCAGGAGCGATTCGTCGAAAAGGTAATGTCGGTTACCCTGCAGCATGACAATGTGCTCTACAATATTAATAACGAGGGCAGCGAGAGGAGCGAATGGGACAACTACTGGGCTCAATTCATAAAACAAGAGGCCGCTGAGAACGGGAAACAGATTCATGTCACCAGCATGCTTTTTGATCCCTCCAGCGCAGTGCGGCACGCCATGACGTATCGCGATATTTATAGCTATGCTGAAATCTCTCAAAACAACCAGGATTCCCGTGGCGGAAGGGGGCCGGCACATTACACCAATATCATGAAATGGAGAAAAATACTGGCTGCCAACCCCATGCCGATGAACAATGTCAAAGTTTATGGCTCCCAGGATGGTCCCAATTATTCGGCGGGCACTGGACGTGAAGCGGTGGAGCGCTTTTGGAGAAACATCTTTGCAGGCGCGGCCTCAAGCCGTTTTCACCGTCCCGCGGACACATGGGGTATCGGATTAAACAAACGGGCTCAAACGAATCTGAAGGCGATGAGCATGTTTCTGCAAGCGTTTGATATCTTTGAGGCCAGGCCCCACAACGAACTACTGTCTTCGTATGTGGAACTACACCCCTCTTCTATGGAAGCCTATTGCCTGGCCGATATCGGGGAACAGTACGCCATATATTTCCCCGGCGGCCGCTACACGATTGACTTCGATCCCTGGTTGTTTGTCGAAAAGATGAGGTTGAAATGGCTCCACATCGATGAGGGCACATGGTCGGAAGAAGAGATTGTGGATGTCCAATGGGAAGGCGGCGTCCACAACTGGGGACACCGGGCGACTGTACGTCTCGAAACTCCGGGTAAGGCGCCCTATGTTGCTTTCCTCGAACCTCTTGAGATGAAGGAATAAGAGTTAGAACCATCCATCTGCCATGCAATCAATGCACGAAAGCAACGACATTATAAAAACATAAGAAGTGTTTGACTCATAAAAATGAACAAGGAAAGGAAGGTTCTTATTGTGTTAATTTTTTTCCTGAAAACTTTTGTTTGGGTGATTGTTACATTAACCTGCACGGTATCCAGTTTTGCCCAGGAACAACTTGCATTCTCTGGTGCGGTTGAAGCAGATGACGAATCATCTAGCGGCCGTTATGGTGACTGGCCCCAATACGACACTAATCCATATCGTTTCCCGATCACCATTCCCATTGCGTCCGGTGGCGATTACTGGAACAGCAAGGGTGGCTTTGTCATCCACGACATCACGGGGGATAGGCTCATGGACTACGTGCTCAGCTTCAAAGAAGGGCGCCAGAATGATGAGAGCAGAAATGCCTATATTGGTGCGTACGACCATTACGGCCAGGAGTTGTGGACCAAGAGAATCCCGGACATGCGCTTGAATATGAAGGCCGAGTACAAGGGTCTCCCGGGTCATTACGGTCCCGGGTTTTTCATCGCGGACATCGACAAGGACAAGCGGCCCGAACTGCTCCACATCGATATGGCTAATCGGCTGGTTATCCGCGACGCTCGTTCCGGGGAAGTCGAGAAAAAGGGGCGTATCCCGTTGCCAGAAGGCGGCGGACGATGGGGCGGTATGGTACAGGTGTGCAATTTCAGGGGTGAAGGCATGGTCGACGCCTTGCTTCAAGCGGAATACGAAGAGGGAGACAGTCGAAAGGCCCCGGATCCGCACAACCCATTTCACCGTGTGACAGCCGTCAAACTCGATTCCTATAAGGACGGCGAATTTGAAGTATTGTGGCACAACACGAGTTACATTGGTGGACGCCATTACGGAGCCCGCGCAATAGACATTGACGGCGATGGGCGGGACGAAGTATACGGAGCGGTCATCGTCGATGAAAACGGCAAGATTGCCCACGATTGGCGGCTACCGACTGATTTCAGACATTACGACAGCATGAAAATTCGTGATGCGCGTCCTGATTTGCCCGGGCTGGAAATCTTTCTCCTGACTGAAGGGGGAAACCAGTGGGTTGCTTGCGTAAATCAGAACCGGATTGTGTTCCGCAGCAGCTTCGAAAACCAAGAGCCCCAGAAGGGGGTTGTGGGCGAGTTCGATCTTTCCCGCCCTGGTCTCGAAAACTGGTGGGCCAACAAAGACAATAACTCGGACGACACCTATCGTTATCCTTACGTTTTCGACTCGCGAGGGGAATTGATCAAATCGTACGACTTCAAAAGCCAATACCCGCAGAAAGGCAAAGAAAGGGATTGGGCCCCTGGGGGTACGACCGTTATCGATTGGTGCGGGACGCTCGTAAAGCAGGCCTTCATGCGTGGGCGTTTCAACCATCCAACGCAGAGCGGTGTTGGCAATCCGGTGATCTTCGAACCGCTCGAGGGAAAGATCATCCAGTGGTTTGACGTGGCTGTTCGCCAGTGCTTTCCCGCAGATGTTTCCGGCGACTACCGCGAAGAAATCGTCGGTATCGACCCGGTCAATAAGGAATTTGTGATTTGGTGGAACCCTGATGAGAATCCCCGTTCACAGGAGCGTTACTGGGCGCAGCCGTGGTATCGCATGGCGATGCAGATTTCCGACGCCTACTCGGTCAAGTAAGTCCCTCATCTGACACGCCGGTTGGCGGGGCCGACGGGCCAGCGGTACTGGGGGAATCGCATCAGGTCGTCCGTACCCTCCCCACCTGCACGCGCGGCAGAATAGGCTGGCTCAATTCGGTTTTGTTCACATTGATTCCCATTGTCACCTGTTCATTAGAATTCATCAAAATAATTGAAAATCACTCACCGGATGAACTCATTATATTGGCTTTTGTATTCACTGGGTGTGCAATGAAAGGCTTTTCTGAAGGCTGAGTTGAATCGGCTTAATGAACCAAATCCGGAATTGTGTGCGATATCTATGATCAATTCATTCGAGGTAATCAGCATTTGTTGAGCGTGGGAAAGCCGAAATTCCGTAATATATTCGATCATGGTTCTGCCGAATGTATTTCGGAATAACCTCATGGCATAATTGGGATGCAGGCCTGCTGAGTTGGCTATTTCATCCACGGTCAAATTTTTTGTGTAATAATGCGATGAATTATCTTGATCCCTATTGTATAATAGCCTCATTTTATGTACAACAGTTCATTGAAGTGAAATTGATGGGGTATCGATTTGTTGACCGAGGAAATTATATGGACTTGAAGCAAAAATCTATCTGGTATCGAAAAAAAATTTTAACTTACATCAAACACGCTAAGGCGGGCCATACGGGTGGTTCGTTGTCCTGCATTGATATTTTAAATGTCTTGTATAACAAAATATTGAATGTCAGTCCAGCGGCGTTTTCTGATCCAGGCAGGGATCGATATATTCATAGCAAGGGCCATTCTGTTGAAGCCTTGTATGTCGTTTTGGCTGACCTTGGTTTTTTCCCGGAATGTGACCTTGAAACACTTTGTCAATACAAATCTCATTATGTCGGGCATCCAACTCGCAAAGTGAATGGTATAGAGCAAAATACCGGCGCGTTGGGGCATGGATTGCCTATCAGCGCAGGCATTGCGATTGCAGGGAAAAAAGACCACTATGATTATCGCGTTTTTACGTTGCTGGGTGATGGCGAAATTGTGGAAGGTTCGAATTGGGAGGCCGCGTTAACCGCATCCCAATACCGGTTGGATAACCTGGCCGCCATTGTTGATCATAATACATTGCAAATTACCGGCCGCACAATTGATGTATGCAATACAACTCCATTGGATCAAAAATTTGAAGCGTTTGGTTGGTCTGTGCGGTTTGTTGATGGGCATGACCTGGACGCCCTGGAATCGTTACTGCGCTCTGTTCCTTTTGAAAAGAACAAACCCAGTTTGCTGATCGCCAATACTGTAAAAGGGAAAGGGGTCTCTTTTATTGAACATCAAACAAGCTGGCATCATAAAGTTCCAAGCGATGAGCAATTTGACCAGGCGATCAAAGAATTGGAAGAAGCGGAAAAAAGGTTAATGGATCCAGTAACACCATAACAGAAAACAATGAAACAATTTGACATGGGAACAGAAAATTTAAAAGTTTTTTCAGCCACTGTGCAAGAATTGGCGGAACGGGATAAAACAATTTATGTCGTGACAAGTGATTCGCGCGGCTCCGGACGATTGGTGTCCTTTGCAGATCATTTTCCGGAACAGATTATCGAGGTTGGGATTGCAGAACAAAACTTAGTGGGGGTTTCCGCAGGTCTGGCTTCAACCGGGAAAACGGTTTTCGCTGTCTCGCCAGCCTGTTTTTTAACCGCCAGAGCATTGGAACAGGTTAAAAATGATGTTGCTTATTCCAATAATCCTGTCAATATTATTGGAATAAGCGCTGGTGTCAGTTATGGCGCATTGGGATCGACTCACCACTCCATCCATGATTTTGCCGCATTGAGAGCCATTCACAACATTGATGTTATCGCGCCGTCGGATAACTTTGAGACCCGGGAAGCGATATGGGCCGCCGCCAGAACCAACCGTCCTGTATATATTCGATTGGGGAAACGCCCCATGGAAAACCTGGTTAATGCAATGGCGAATTTTGTAATTGGAAAAGCCATCCAACTGAGAGAAGGCAATGACGTCGCATTAATTGCATGTGGAGAAACCCTATATCAAGCGGTATTGGCTGCGGATATTTTAGAACAAGAAGGAGTTCAGGCCCGTGTCATCAGTATGCATACGATAAAACCATTGGATCAAGAGTGTGTGCTCAAAGCCGCGAAAGAATGCAAAGCCATGGTGACGGTGGAAGAACACAGTATTTATGGCGGCTTGGGTGAAGCCTGCGCGTCGGTTTTATTGCAAGCCGGTATTTCTTTGCCATTCAAGATCGTGGGGATTCCGGATGAGTATACCATTACGGGGAACCAACTGGACATTTTCACCCATTATGATATTAGTGGAGAAGGTTTGGCGAAAACCGGCCGGTGGTTACTTTCGAAATGTTGAGGATGGATGATGAAGACTTTTTTAGCGATTGATCAAAGCACGTCCGCGACGAAAGCGCTTCTGTATAACGAGGCAGGCATTTGCCTGGATACCGAATCTTTGAACCATAAACAAATTTATCCCAAACCCGGTTGGGTGGAACACGACCCCAAGGAAATTTGGTTGAATACCAAAAACGCTATTTATTCCTTGTTAAAAAGAAATGTGGATCATGCAAACGCTATCGAGTTTTTGAGCATTGCCAACCAGCGGGAAACCATTATTGTATTTGACAAAAAAAGTGGACGGCCTCTTTATAATGCAATTGTATGGCAATGCAGGCGGGGTGATTCCATCTGCCAGCAACTTGTCGAAGAAGGGAATAACGATTGGGTCCGTCAAAAAACCGGGTTGAAAATTGACACATATTTTTCCGCGTCGAAATTGAAATGGTTGATGGCTCATCACGAAGATTTAAAAAACAAACTACTCTGTGGTGAGGCTTTGGTTGGGACCGTTGATACGTATTTGATCCATAACCTTACTCAAGGCCGATCATTTGTAACCGATCACACAAACGCAAGCCGGACGCTATTGTACGATATCGTTAACCTGGAATGGGATGAAAAATTGTGCAATTTATTCGATGTCCCTCTTCGGTCTCTACCCACCGTTCTGGAAAGCAGTGCCTATTATGGAGAGACGGATATCGATGGGGTATTGGATCATCCCATTCCAATTTATGGAGTCATGGGTGATTCGCAAGCCTCTTTGTTTGCCCAATGCTGTTTTGATTCGGGTATGATCAAATCGACTTTTGGAAGCGGTTCGTCTGTTCTTTTAAATATAGGATCAAATTTCAAATTGACGGACAGCGGCGCCATGACAACCATAGCCTGGATTCATCATGGAAACGTCACCTATTCGTTTGAAGGGATTATCAATTACAGTGCGGCAACCGTATCCTGGCTGAAGGATCAACTGCAGTTAATTGACGACCCGAAAGAGACAGAAAGACTTGCGCAAGCCGTAAGCGATAATGGCGGTGTTTATTTCGTGCCGGCTTTTGCCGGACTCAGTGCGCCCTATTGGAATCCTGATTCAAGGGCTGCTATAGTCGGGCTTTCTTCCCATAGCACAAAAAATCATGTTATTCGTGCCGCTCTTGAATCCATTGCCTACCAAATCCGCGATGTGTTGGAGATGATGAAAAATGATTCGGGTGTTGGTTTGCAGGTCATTCATGCGGATGGTGGAGCAACGGCGAATCAATTTCTTATGCAATTCACTTCTGAAATTGCCGGTCTGGATTTAATGGTTTCCAATGATTCCGCTTTGTCCCCCAAAGGGGCGTTTATGATGGGAGCGCTCGGAATTGGCATTTATACCTCGTTGGAGGATTTAAGCGCTATGCCTCGAGAGTCAAAACACTATACACCTTCAATTCAATCAGAATATGCGAATAGACTTTATATGGGATGGAAAAAAGCAGTACAACGTGTGCTCGATTAAGTTTATATATGATGCGAAATTCGAATGGAGAATGACTATGAAACGGACATTATTTACAGTTGTTATTGGATTAAGCTTATTTCTTGGTTTTGGATGCAGCCCGCAGGCGCCTCAAACCAATCAGGTCGCGGTAATTGTATCCACGTTGAATAATCCCTGGTTTGTTGTATTGGCTGAAACCGCAAAAGCGGAAGCGGAAAAACTGGGCTATGAAACCAACATGTTCGATTCGATGAATGATACGGCCAAAGAAACCGAGCATTTTGAAAATGTTATGGCTGCCGGTTACGAGGCCATTCTTTTTAATCCAACCGATGCGGATGGTTCCATCAGCAACGTCCAGAAAGCCAAAAAAGCGGGAATACCAGTTTTTTGTATGGACCGGGAAATTAATTCGACAGATGCCGCTGTGGCACAGTATCTCTCTGATAATTATTCCGGGTGTGTTGCATTAGGCCAGTATTTTGTAAAACAAGTGAAAAAGGGGAAGTATATCGAGTTATTGGGATTGGTTGGCGATAACAATACGTTTAACCGTTCCAATGGTTTTCACAGTGTGGTTGATCAATATCCGGATTTGGAAATGGTGGCTCAGCAATCCGCGGATTTTGACCGCACCAAAGCCTTGGAAGTGATGGAGAGCTTGTTACAGGCTCATTCGGACATCCAGGCCGTATTTTGCGGAAACGATGCGATGGCCATGGGGGCTTACCAGGCGTTAGCCGCAGCGGGAAAAGATAAAGAGGTTCAAGTGTTTGGGTTTGATGGCGCGGGAGATGTGATCAATGCCATTAAGGAAAAAAAGATTACCGCCACCGTTATGCAGTTCCCGAAACTCATGGCGAAAATGGCCGCCCGAGGCGCTGATGAATACCTCAAAGGAAAACGGGATTTTCAGCAAAAAGTACCAGTGAATGTTGAATTGGTAACCCAGCAGAATATAGACAACTATGAAGCCTATGGGAAAAAGGAATAACCGTTCTCATGATTTTGTTTCGCTGGTTTGGTTTTGTGTTGTTGTTGGCTGTTCTGGGGTATCTGTTTCCGTTATTTCACATTCATGAACTGGATGAAGTCGAGCGGAAACGGAAAATGGAGCAATTTGATCCGGAAACATTTACGAGAGAGTTTTGGGATAATCAATTGCTGAATTCAATCGATCAGGCTGTTTCAATTCAAACGCTCATACCCTTGATAGAGAGCAATCCGGAAAAGGCGAAAGAAGACTATTCCAATACAATTGGCATAGGCAGTGTCTATTATTATTATGTAAGAGGTTCCGGATATGTCAAAACGATAGAGGAAAATGCTGTAAGCATCGTTCTGCAAAAAGACAGTCCCAATCCGGAATTACGAATACTAACCGGAAAAATATTTGGGAATGCCATTCGCAATGGTTCGAACCTGCTGAATGTAAGCGATTTCCCCAACTCCCAGGAATTCAATCAAATTTCCATGCATTTAAACCAAATCGTTGAAAATGAAGTGCTTCCACCCTTTAAGAGCAAAGTATCCATTGGGGATTGTGTGGATTTTGTTGGATGTTGTGAAGTGGTCGATGAAGAAATCGACCTGCATCCATTTAAACTGATTCCAATTTTTTTAAAGATAAAAGAATGCCTTTAATGCAACCGAATCTATCCATAAAGAATGTAATCATTCGCTTCCAATCCGGGATTGCATTGTTTCTCATGGTTTTCATCATGAGTTTCTTGCACCCCAGTTTTTTGACCGTGGATAATGGTTGGAATATCCTTCGTCAAATCTCGATCAATTTGTGTTTGTCAATCGGCATGACATTGGTCATTCTCACCGGTGGGATCGATCTTTCTGTTGGCTCCATACTCGCTCTATCCGGCGCCGTGGCTGCCGGTTTATTAAAACATGGGATTGGAATTGAACCTCTCAATCTATTTGTTGAATTTACAGTTTTCGGGGCAATTCTCGCTGGATTGCTGGTTGGCGGTTTTTTTGGTTTTTTTAATGGCATCATGGTTACTCGGCTGCGGATCCCCCCTTTTGTTGCCACGCTGGGGATGCTGAGCGTGGCCAGAGGTTTTACGCGATTATGGACAGGTGGTTTTCCCATTACTGGTTTGGGAGACTCGTTTGTGCAAATTGGCACTGGATTTGATCCAATTATCGGATTTCCGCTCCCTGTATGGATTTCAATGATTCTTGTTGGTTTATTTACCGTGTTTACTCTTCATACAAAATTGGGGAGATACATTTTCGCTGTTGGGAGCAGTGAACAAACTGCGCATTTATCCGGTGTGAATGTGAATCGTGTAAAATTATGGGTTTATTCATTGGCCGGTGTTTTGTCCGCAGTAGGTGGAATTTTAGTGACGGCAAGACTTGATTCGGCTCAGCCCAATGCCGGAATCGGATATGAACTTGATTCGATTGCCGCGGTTGTGATTGGTGGGACTTCTCTTTCGGGAGGCCGTGGTTCTGTCGTGGGGACCGTGTTGGGTTGTCTCATTATCGGGGTGTTAAATAATAGTCTCACTTTATTGGATGTCTCACCGAATTGGCAGCTGGTTATCAAAGGAATGGTTATCTTACTTGCTGTTGCGGTTGATAAGATTAATGTGCGAAATGATTAAACGTTTGCTGAAACTCCACATGACAGCCAGTCTGAGAAAAAACGGTCCAGTAAAAAGCCTTTTCTGGCTGGGTCGAATTATATTATAACCTCATGGATGTAGTGTTGCAATGACTCATAAACTTTGAAGAGGTGATCTTATGAAACATCGTATTATATTGATCCTGCTAAGTACCGTCTTTCTTTCCACATCGGTTTGTGCCGAGCCCCGAGTTATCGTAACATCGGATGGAGAAATTGATGATGAGTGTTCGATGGTCAGGTTTCTGCTTTATGCCAATGAATGGGATATTGAAGGGATCGTCACTTCGAGTTCTCAATACCATTGGCAAGGACACAATTGGGCTGGAGATGATTGGATTCAACCTTACTTGAATGCTTATAAAAAGGTTTATCCAAATTTAGTGAAGCATGACAGACAGTTTCCAACACCGGAGTATCTGCAAGAACGTACGTTTTTAGGGAATGTAAAATCAGAAGGGGAGATGGATGAAATCACTGCCGGCTCCCAGCATATCGTCAAAGTTCTATTGGATGAATCAGATGACCGTCCCATTTGGCTCCAAGCCTGGGGAGGTCCCAATACCATTGCCAGAGCGCTAAAAACCATTGAAGAAGAGCATCCGGAAAAAATGGCTTCTGTGGCGAAGAAGATACGGTTCTTCTTTATCTGGGAACAGGATTCAACCTATCAAGACTATATCCGGCCAAACTGGGGGAAGTATAACATTCCCACGATCGTATCCGACCAGTTTATCGCTATGGCGTATGACCATCAGAGGAAGGAGATCCCCCAGGAAATGAAGCGTTACTATTCCGCGGAATGGATGAACCAAAACCTCCTGCAGGGCCACGGTCCTCTGCTTGCTTTGTACAAAGCGCACGATGATGGGCGTTTTCGGTCTGAGGGTGACACGCCTTCGTTCCTGCATGTCATCCCGAATGGATTGCGAAGTGCGGAGTCACCCGGCTGGGGTGGTTGGGGAGGCCGTTTTGTTCATGTGCGCGAAAATACATGGCTTGATCCTGTGCTTGAACCTGGATACGAGTATCCAAAAGGGCGATGGTATGGAAGTTCGGCATGGGGGCGCATGCGTGTGAGGAAAGAAATCCCGAACGACGAAAAACTCACTGAGTACCTCAAACCCCAGTGGCGCTGGATTGACGCCATTCAGAATGATTTTGCCGCACGGGCCGACTGGTGTGTAAAATCCTTTGAGGAAGCTAACCATCCACCGGTCGTTCAACTCATGCATGCGAATGATCTACGATCAAAGCCGGGTTCGAAAGTGAAACTGAGTGCGAGGGGAACGGATCCGGATGGTGATTCTTTAACCTACCGATGGTGGCAGTATGAGGAAGCGGATAGCTATGATGGAAGCGTCGAAATTGAGAATGCCGAAAAACAAGACGCCTCATTTACTGTACCAACTGATGCAAATTCCGGGGATTCAGTTCACATTATCTGCGAGGTAACGGATAATGGTGCTCTACCATTGACGAGATATCAGCGAGTGGTTATCGAAATAGAATAGCAATGCCTTTTTTCTATTATAAATCATACTTAAATATTTTGAAATTTGCTTGTGATTTTGACTCGTATAAGAATTATTAGATCATGAAAATCTGAGGTAAACCTATGGAAAAGTTTTTATTGACTATGTTGCTTTCTTCTATCGTGCTTGTTCTTTGTTTTGATTTTGCAGCAGCTGCAGAGCCGCAACCTGAGCCAGGCATGGCCCCGCCCATGCCGTTTGTGATGCCTCTTGGCATCCCTGCCTTTCCCGGGGCCTGGGGCGGCGGCATGTTCGCCACGGGTGGACGCGGAGGCAAGGTGATCGTCGTGACCAACCTCAACGACAGCGGCAAGGGCAGTCTGCGGGCGGCTATCGACGCGCAAGGACCTCGTATTGTAGTCTTTCGTGTGGCCGGGATCATTCGGCTTGAGTCGAATCTGAGCATCAACCATCCTGACATCACCATTGCCGGACAATCCGCACCGGGCGACGGTGTCTGCATTGCCGGTGCCTCGTTGGATATCAATACCCACAACGTGATTCTGCGGCATCTGCGCGTGCGCCGGGGGGTCACCTCGGGCGGCCAGGGAACGGACAATATCGGCGGCAATCCCCATCATCACATCATTGTGGACCACTGCAGCACCAGTTGGGGGCGTGATGAGAATCTGTCACTCTACCGCTATATGGAACAGCGTGAGGAACCCATCAGTGGAAAGATGGTCAGGGTGAAGAACCCCGTCAGAAACCTCACCATTCAGTACTGCATCTCCAGCGAGGGCATGAAGCCTGGCCATGAATTCGGTGGCACCTGGGGCGGCCGTGACGCGACCTTTCATCATAACCTGTTCGCCTGCAACACAGGGCGCAATCCCTCCATCGGCATGAGCGGTGAGTTCGACTACCGCAACAACGTGATCTTCAACTGGCGTCACCGGACCATGGACGGAGGCGACGAGACGTCCCTGGTTAACGTGATCAACAACTACTACAAACCCGGTCCGGCAACCAACGACAACATGCTGAGCACTATCGCCAAGATCGAACAACGCGACATGTATTCACCCAAGGGCCAGTACAAGGAAGGGAACTGGTATCCCGATACCGGAACGCGACCGGGCAAGTGGTATGTGGCCGGCAATATTGTGGAGGGCTACCCAGAAGTAACCGTCGACAATTGGAAAGGCATGCGTTTGGATGATGGCGATGGCACGCTCCAGCAGGCTCGGGTTTATACACCGTTCGAAGGCTGGCCGATTAACCAGCAAACGGCCCTGGAGGCCTTCAGCGAGGTCCTGGCCAAATCAGGTGCGACGCTTCCCCGTCGTGACGCCGTGGATCAACGCGTGATCGAAATGGTGCGTACCGGCCAGGTGACCACTGGCAACGGCATTATCAGCGATCCCGACCAGGTCGGCGGCTATCCCGAGTACACATTCTCGCCCGACGAGGTCTCACTTGACACGGACCTGGATGGCATGCCCAATGAGTGGGAAAAAATGTACGGGTTGAATCCGAACGACGCAGCTGATAACGCACAAGACAAGGACGACGACGGCTACACCAATGTGGAAGAGTACCTCAACAACACCGACCCGACTGAGTATGTGGATTACACCAAGCTGAAGAATAACGTCAACACTATGTAATGGCAGCTGAAGTTTGGGTTACTGTTCAATGGAGCCAGACATCGCCGATTACAAAAAGCAAGGAATGAAAGGTAATGCGAAAGACAACGTACACAATGGCAACCTTCACATGGATGGGAATCAAAGAACGCTAAAAATATCTAAACAGTATCGATTGAAATCAGCTAAGTTACTGAGAAAAAATAAATCAAAATGCATTGTTTAGATTGCATTTTATTATGTTTGACTTCTCATTATTGCCAACTGTTGATTACTATTTACAATAACGAAGAAAGGAGATTCCGTTATGAGTTATGCATTGGGTGAACATTTTGAGAAGATGATTCAAGATTTAGTTCAGAAAGGGCGATATAACAACGCCAGTGAAGTCGTGTGTGAAGGTCTGCGATTGGTCGAAGAGCGCGAGGCAAAATTGAAAGCCTTGAAAGAACATATTGATGCGGCAGTCGAACGCGGAGGGAGTTATAGCGATAAGGAGATAGAAGTAATTTTATCATCTGACAACCAATAGGAATCTTCATGTATAAACTCCGATATCTCTCTCAAGCTAAAGATGATCTTCTTGAAATTAAACGATACATTGCCAGGGAAAGCGGAAGCCAGAGAATTGCGTTTCAGTTCACTCATAAGATTCGGGAGCAGTGTCAAAGATTAGCAGAGCTTCCAGGACATATCGGACGTCCACGACCTGAATTAAGAGAAGGTTTACGCAGTTTTACTTATGGCAACTATGTCATCTTTATTCGGTACAATGACAATACTCTCGAAGTCATTACAATCATTGAAGGACATCGTGATGTTGAAGCATTGTTTGAACGTCCTACTGATGATTAATCTCAATATGGTGGCCAATTTAGTATTAGACGGAACCAGCCATGAACGATAATGTAAAGAGACGAATAGCGGAGCCTTCAGTACGTTCAAGCGGAGACAAGGGTAGTTGGTACGTTGGAGATAATTATTTACGAGATAAAAAACTTAAATTTTAGAACAATGGGTTTGGAAATATGATGGTTAGGAACATACTTAATTTTGTTGTACTTACGTTGAATAGTTTAGCTGAAATTGGTGTTTCCTCTCAAACCTTGGAGATCGGGGAAAAAGGTGCATTGGCGGGAGATCGGTATCGTATCCTTATTTCCACTGATATCGGGGGCAGCGATCCGGATGATTTCCAATCGATGATTCATTTCTTAGCGTTGGCTCATGGTCATACGAAATCAAAAGTTCCCAGGATTGGTTGGATGGCCAAAAGGGTCACTATGTCAGTGTTGCAGAAGCGACGCTTGGTCATCGTGCTCATGAAATCGAGCATTTAAACTGGTGGACCGATATACTTGATCCGTCCGTCAAAGAGGGTGAGCATTGCGGTGCGAAAACCATCAACCAATGGCGGGAAGACTTTTTAACCCATTGGCAGAAACGTATGGATTGGATTCGATAATGATTGATATACCTTTCCAATCCTTTACCAATCGATGGCGGCTGAGGGGGCGTCGGCAAGGGTATTGGATAGCCAGTCAGCACCGTTCAGCTGTTCGGGATTGAAACTGGTGGTGAGGGCCAGGCATTTACTTCCCGCGGCTTTGGCGGCTTGTACGCCATTGATGGCGTCTTCGACCACCAGGCAGTTTTCTGGGGGGACACCAAGTTTTTGGGCAGCGACCAGGAATGCTTCGGGGTGGGGTTTTTTGTGCTCGATTTCGCTGCCGGTTACACAGGCGTCGAAGGTTTCGGCGGGGATGTTGAGTTCGGTCAGGTTTTGGGTGAGTTTGATGTGATCGGCGCTGGTGGCAATGGCCATTTTTAGGTTCTTTTCACGGCAATGTTGGATAAATTCATGCACACCGGGAAGCGGTTCGATGCGGCCTTTGATGATTTCGCCGTATATTTCATAGGTGCGCTTTTTGTCTTTTTCAATATCAAAGGGGATGCCGTATTTTTCAGCCACTCCACCAAGAAAGCGGTTTTCACCGGTTCCCACAAAAGGGATAAAATCTTCATGTTTGACATTGTATCCCTTTTCGTTGAACATCCGCACGGCGGCTTCACTTATGAAGGGTTCGGAATCGACGAGGACGCCATCCATATCAAAAATAACGGCTTGAATCATGGTAATTCCTTTTTTTATATTATGCTTAGAAAAAAACAATGGATAGTAAAGAGCTTTCGAGGGTTTTCGCCTAGGGGGGTGAGGGAGAAAATGTGAAAATATTAAAAAAAATTCTTTATCCCCCCTTGACTTATTAGGAAATCGTTTATAAAGTTATTTTTTTGAGTAGTACCTATAGGTGAAACGTACATATCGGGGATTACTATCCTACCAAAGAAATACGCGTATGATTCAAAAAACTCTATTTCAACCCCTGCGGCCAAATTTGGACGTGGAAAGTATACTTGTCTCTGTATCAATTCATGCGAGGATTGGTTCCATTCCGTTCAAGCACCCAACCGATTTTTATCTCAAACCAGACCTAATAGTCAGGCCGGAAATGTCAACGACCAACCATTCCTCCCGCTATAGGTCATAACCGGAAAATAATATAATAAGTCTCTTTAAATCAAGTGCATAGGGAAATCAAACGAAAGAATTTTTCGTTCTTTTTTGTGTGAAATACAAAGGAAAACGCGATAATCCATTTGAAGGAGAGTAGGTCAATGGCGAAAGCGACAGATAAATGTCCGTGGCGTGATCGAAAAAGTTTTGCCAAAATCCATTCAGTAATTGATATGCCGGATTTGATTGAAACGCAACAGCGCTCGTACAGATCATTTCTGCAACAGGATGAATTACCCGATCGGCGGGAGATGGTTGGGCTGCATCAAGCCTTTCACTCGATTTTTCCCATAAAGGGCCGGGATGGATCAACATTGGAATTTGTGAATTACACCCTGGGCCGGCCAAAATATTCCGTCCCTGAGTGTATTGAGCGGGGGATGACCTATGCGGCTCCGTTAAGAATCAAAGTCAGGCTGGTGGTAAAAAGCGGGAAAGAGGATGAAGCGGAGATCGTCGATATTCGGGAAGAGAATATCTATCTCGGTGAAATTCCTCTAATGACCCATCGGGGAACTTTTATTGTGAATGGCGCCGAGCGGGTGGTGGTGAGTCAGCTTCACCGTTCACCGGGGGCGACGTTTAATGTGGAGATGCATCACAGCGGCCAGCGGCTGATTCAGGGAAGTATCATCCCCAACCGGGGGGCATGGCTGGAATTTGAGAATGATCTTAACGATGTGCTTTCTGTTATTATTGATCGCCGGAGAAAACTTCCGGCCACGGTGTTGCTTCGTGCTTTTGGATTTAGTACTGACGAAGATATTTTAAAGCTATTTGTGGGACATAAAGCCGTCAAAGTATCGGGTAAAAACAAACACCGGTTGGTGGGAGCCATTGTCAGCCGTGATTATGTTGATCCGGAAAGCAATGTGACCTTGGTTGAAGCGGGTACTGAATTGACAGAAGAGGTTGTTGATAAGTTGATCGAGTACAAGTGCCCTGAAATTTTGGTTGTAGAGGGTGATGAACGGGATTACAACATTATCCGAAACACCTTGTTAAAAGATAACACCACTGATCGTGACAGCGCGTTGGCGGAAATTTATCAAACCTTGCGTCCAGGTGAGCCGCCTGCTCCAAAGAACGCGCTGGCGTTGTTTGAAAATTTATTTACCAAAACCCGGCGATATGACCTATCACGTGTTGGGCGGTATCGTATCAATAAAAAATTGAATGTTAAGGTGGATAGCGAAGAAGTTACCTTAATGCCTGATGATATCGTTGCCATTATCAATTACATCCTCACCCTGAATCGTGGGGAAGGGTATACGGATGATATTGACCACTTGGGTAACCGGCGCGTGCGAACCATTGGTGAATTGTTGGAAAACCAGGTGCGGGTTGGTTTGGCGCGAATGGAGCGGACCATCCGGGAAAAAATGGGCATTCTTGATTTGGAAAATGTGATGCCCCGGAATTTAATTAATGCCAAACCGATAACCTCGGCGATCAATGATTTCTTTGGGCGCAGTCAGCTTTCACAATTTCTGGATCAGGTTAATCCTCTTTCGGAATTAACCCATAAGCGGCGTCTTTCGGCGTTGGGACCGGGTGGATTGAATCGTGAACGAGCGGGATTTGAAGTCCGTGACGTTCATCATACCCATTATGGCCGTGTTTGCCCGATTGAAACGCCGGAAGGTCCAAACATTGGTTTGATTTCCAGTTTGTCCACCTATGCCAAAGTTAACGAATTTGGTTTTATTGAAACTCCCTATCGAAAGGTGAAAAACGGGAACGTCACCAAGGAGATTGAATATCTATCGGCGGATGATGAAGACAACAGCATTATCGCACAGGCTAACGCCCCCTTGGATAACAAAGGGCATTTTGTGAATGAAACAGTACTATCTCGTTATCGTGGAAACTTTCCCCGTGTTGAACCGCTGCAGGTTAATTATATGGACGTTTCGCCTATGCAGTTGGTTTCGATTTCATCGTCATTGATTCCCTTTTTGGAGCACGACGATGCCAACCGCGCGTTGATGGGATCTAACATGCAGCGGCAGGCGGTTCCCTTGTTGAAAACCGCTGCCCCATTGGTGGGTACCGGTGTGGAATATAAAGCGGCCAAAGACTCTGGTGTGGTTGTGGTTGCCAAACGGTCTGGAACGGTAACCTATGTGGATGCTTCAACCATCATTATAACGCCGGATAAACCAATGTCGGATAAGGACAGGGATGTCTATCATTTACAGAAATTCTATCGCTCAAATCAAAATACCTGTATGAATCAGAAGCCCATCGTTCGGAAAGCCGACCGAGTGGAAGAAGGCTGGGTTATTGCAGATGGTCCCGCAACCGATAAGGGTGAACTGGCTTTAGGAAAAAATGTGCTGGTTGCTTTTATGTCATGGGAAGGGGCGAACTTCGAGGATTCCATCGTTGTGAGTGAGCGATTGATTAAAGATGATGTCTTTACCAGTTATCACGTTGAAGAATTTAAAGTGGAAGCGCGTGACACCAAGCTCGGTGAAGAGGAAATTACTCGTGACATCCCAAATGTTGGGGATGAAGCGCTAAAGAATCTCGATGAGAATGGCATTATACGTGTGGGAGCGCCGGTGCAGCCAGGTGATATCCTTGTTGGCAAAATTTCACCCAAAGGGAAGGTTCAGACATCCAATGTTGAAAAGTTGCTGCGTGCGATCTTTGGGAAGCGGGCAGAGGATGTCAAGGATATTTCCTTGAAAGCGCCTCCCGGCACCGAAGGCACAGTCGTTGATGTAAAGGTATTTTCACGAAAAATGAGAGGTGGTCGTGGCCGTGCGGAGGATGAGCGTGCCATTAAAAGATTGCTTACTGAACGGGATAATCAAACCGAGGAGTTGCTGGATGATTGGGAACAGCGGGTGACGAATACGCTGACCAGCATGGAACTCACTGGTGATGTTTTAAATCCAAATACAGGTGAAATTTTATTCTCCAAAGGAAAGAAACTCAGTAAGAATGACCTGAGTAAATTGGAAGATATTGATGTTCGTGATTTAAGTATTATGGATGATCCAATTCTGGATAAAATCAGGATGAATTATCAGCACGAGTTGGAAGATGTTAACCAGCAACATGAAAAGCAGGTTGAATATATCAAAACGGGTGATAATTTACCGCCTGGTGTTTTGAAAATGGTCAAAGTATATATCGCCAAGAAAAAACGTATGTCGATTGGTGACAAAGTGGCGGGGCGGCATGGAAACAAGGGTGTTGTTTCCCGCATTGTTCCGATTGAGGATATGCCCTTTTTAGAGGATGGAACGCCGGTTGACATCATTTTAAATCCATTGGGTGTTCCTTCCCGTATGAATGTGGGGCAGGTTTATGAAACCCATCTGGGATGGGCGATCGATAAACTGGATATGCATATCGCCACACCGGTTTTTGACGGTGCTAAAGAAAAAGATGTGATTGAATTATTGGAGAAAGCGGGACTGCCAACATCAGGGAAAACCGTTTTATACGATGGCCGAACCGGTGAAGCATTCACGGAAGAAGTGACGGTTGGCCAGATATACATATTGAAATTGAATCACCTGGTGGATGACAAGATCCACGCCCGTTCCATAGGACCTTATTCTTTGGTCACCCAGCAGCCGCTTGGTGGAAAAGCCCAGTTTGGCGGCCAGCGTTTGGGTGAGATGGAAGTCTGGGCGTTAGAAGCATACGGTGCGGCGCATACCCTTCAGGAACTGCTTACGGTGAAATCGGATGATATAGTAGGCCGAAACCGCATCTATGAAGCGATTGTCAAAGGGAAGAATGCCCGTGCCCCCGGACTGCCGGAATCCTTCTATGTTCTGGTTAAAGAGTTACAAAGCCTTGGGTTAGGAATTGAATTGGTAGAGGAATTGCCGGAAGAAGAGCATAAAGGTGGTGGCGAAGCTGCCCCGAAAGAGAAGGTTGAAGAAGAATTAGTTGAATCAGGCCGATAAGTAACAGGTTTTAATATACAAGCTTACTAAGCCACGGTAAGGAGACAACAGATGTGGAAATCGTTGCAAACCCCAGCTGCTAAACGACGGGAAGACGAAATTCGGGATATTAACCGGGTTCGTTCGATTCGGATCACATTGGCCTCGTCGGATCAGATCCGCAGTTGGTCTTATGGTGAAGTGAAAAATCCGGAAACCATTGATTATAAAACGTATAAACCAAAAACGGATGGTTTGTTCTGTGAGCGTATTTTTGGACCGACGCGGGATTATGAATGTGCCTGCGGGAAGTTTAAAGGCATAAAACACCGCGGGGTGGTCTGTGACCGTTGCGGTGTGGAAGTAACCCAGTCAAAAGTGCGTCGAAGCCGTTTGGGGCACATAGAATTGGAAATGCCAGTGGCCCATATTTGGTTTGCCAAGGGTGTTCCCAGTTTAATGGCATTGTTGTTGGATATGTCGCTCAAAATGTTGGAACGTGTTCTGTATTACGAGGAATACATCGTGCTTGATCCCGGCAGTACAGGCTTGAATTTCATGGAAGTGATTTCCGAACGCGAATACATGCGGCTTCGCGAAGAGTATGGACCAGATTTTCGTGTAGGCATGGGGGCGGAAGCTATTAAAGAAATCCTCATGCAACTTGATTTGGGCACATTGGCGACTGAGTTGAGAACGGAAATCCGGGAAGGGAAATCCAAACAGCGCGTCAAGCGGTCAATCAAGCGCTTGAAAGTGGTCGAAGATTTTAAGGGAAGCACGAATAAACCGGAATGGATGATTATGGAATCATTGCCAGTCATTCCCCCGGATTTACGTCCCTTGGTGCCGTTGGATGGAGGCCGGTTTGCTACGTCTGATTTGAACGATCTCTACCGCCGGGTTATCAACCGCAACAACCGTTTACGCCGGTTGAAGGAAGTTCGCGCACCGGAAGTGATTATTCGCAATGAAAAGCGGATGTTGCAGGAAGCCGTGGATGCTTTGATGGATAATGGCCGGCGAGGACGGCCTGTCAAAGGATCCAATAACCGGCCCTTGAAATCCCTGAGTGATATGTTGAAAGGGAAACAAGGCCGCTTTCGCCAGAACCTTCTTGGGAAACGCGTTGATTATTCAGGCCGTTCGGTGATTGTTTGTGGTCCGGAATTACGCTACAACCAATGCGGTTTGCCCAAGCAGATGGCGTTGGAATTATTTGAACCGTTTATTATTCGGCGCTTGGAAGAGCTGGACGAGGTAACCACGATTCGAAGCGCCAAACGCAAGATTGAACGCGGCGACCCCGAAGTGTTTGACGTCCTGGAAGAGGTGATTCAAAACCATCCAGTCATGTTAAACCGGGCGCCCACCTTGCACCGAATGGGTTTGCAGGCGTTTCAGCCTATTCTGGTGGAAGGGAAAGCCATTCGTTTGCACCCCTTAACCTGTACCGCATTTAATGCTGACTTTGACGGTGACCAGATGGCGGTCCATGTGCCCTTGTCAAGTGAGGCACAATCGGAATGCCGGGATATTATGCTGGCTGTTCACAATATTATTGGTCCTGCAGATGGAAAGCCCATTGCCACACCCAGTCAGGATATTGTTCTGGGATGTTACTTTCTTACCAAGATTCGAAATCCAATCAATGGAAATCTGCCATGGCGATTTACGGATGAACGCGAAGCGATCATTGCTTATGATTCGGGTGAAATTGGCCTGCAGGATGAAATCGAGGTCCGTATTTCAGGTACCCGGTTGCGAACCACAATTGGGCGTATTTTGTTTAATGATATCCTTCCGCACAATCTACGATTTACCAACAAGGTCATGAACAAGAAAACCCTATCAGCGTTGGTGTTGGATTGTTATAACAATTATGGTGAGCGGCGAACCGCCACCTTTTTGGATGGCTTGAAGGATTTGGGATATTATTATGCAAAACTTGGGGGAATTTCCATTAGTTTGAATGATATGGTTGTCCCACAACGAAAACAAGAGTTGATCGATGAAGCCCGTAAGGATGTTCAAGTGGTTATTGAGCAATATGAAAAAGGGGCTATTACCGATATTGAGCGTTATAACAAGGTTATTGACCGGTGGATTCATACCACGGATGCGGTTGCTGAATCCATGATGAAGGAACTGGAAGAAGATAACCAGGGGTTTAATCCTATCTTCATCATGGCGGATTCTGGTGCTCGTGGTTCAAAACAACAGATTCGCCAGTTGGCGGGGATGCGTGGTTTGATGTCCAAGCCCATGAAGAAATTGACGGGGGGGATTGGAGAAATCATTGAATCTCCCATTGAATCCAACTTCAAAGAAGGTTTGACCGTGTTGGAATACTTTATTTCCACCCACGGCGCCCGAAAAGGTTTGGCGGATACCGCCCTAAAAACGGCTGAAGCGGGTTATTTAACACGCCGCTTGGTTGACGTGGCGCAAGATATGATTATTACGGAAGAAGACTGCGGAACCCTTAATGGTTTGGAAGTTTCTGAAATTAAAGAAGGCGACCAGATTATCGAGGCGTTGGAAGACCGTGTTCTGGGCCGAACGGCTTCAGAAGACATCATTAATCCACTTAACAATAATGTAATTGTGAAACGCGGTGATGAGATTGATGAAGATGCCGCCGTTGTGATCGGAAAGTGTGGTATCGAAAAAGTTCAGATTCGCTCGGTCGTGGCCTGTGAATCACCTCGTGGTACATGTGCCAAATGCTACGGGCGTGATTTGTCTCGTAAACAGACCGTTAATATTGGTGAAGCGGTAGGGATTATCGCGGCTCAATCCATTGGAGAACCGGGCACACAGTTAACCCTTCGAACCTTCCACATTGGTGGAACCACCAGCCGGATTCTTGAAGAATCGGAGATTCGTATTCGCCGTAACGATGATGGTCTGGGTGGTTTACGTGATGGTGAGAAAGGTATTATTAACTACATCAATCTTAAATTGGTCACCAACCGGCACGGGCAATTAATCTCTGTTAATAATATTGGACGTCCTATTTTGCTTCGTTCAGGGATTGTATGTCCTGACTTAGGATCGAAAAGTGAACCGGTGGTCAAGTTTGAAAACCTCGAATTTGTGGATGCTGGAAAAGTATCTTATGTCATTCGAGGAGGTGGAGCGATTTTATTGACCAATACTCGTGGTAAAGTATTAACCAAATTCCCCTTCATTCCGTCTGGGGCAAAACTTTATGTGAAAGATGGAGATAAATGCCCCTCTGGCGAAACGATCGCTGAATGGGATCCACAAAAAGTTCCCATGATTGCTACCACGGAAGGAAAGGTCAGTTTTAACAACTTGAATGTAAAAGACCTTGAAAAAGATGGAGATGAACGCATTGTGCCTGCTGGCATCACCAATGTTGAATTGGTGATTACGAAAGGTAAAAATTCAACATCCTTGAACTTGCAGCCCGGACATCGATTGATGGTCAAGGAAGGCGATCAGGTAAAAATCGGTGACCTGTTGGCCTATCATAAAACTCCAACGATGGCCAAGAGCGAAGGAAAAGTGCGTTACCGGGATATTATCGAAGGGGTGACCATCAAGCGTGTATTGGATCCCATCACCAATAATCTAAAGTCCGTTATTACAGATTACAGTGGTGAACGGGTTCCTCGTATCGCGGTGGTGGATCGAAGCGAACAAACGATCGAAGAATATACGCTGCCAGTAGGATCGGTTCTCGCCGTTGATGATGGAGCTGATGTTTTAACCGGAGTGATTCTGGCTCATACTGATCAGCTGGTTGATCATTTCAGGCAATTATCGACCGGTATTTCCCTCGGGGCTATCATCATGGTCGCCGATGGCGAGGAGATCGCACGTCGTGGTAATAATGTTTATCGGGTAGGTGACAATCAGACTGAACCAAATAACATTATTGCACGCTGGGATCCTTATTTTAAAGCCGAAATCGCCTCGATGGATGGAAAATGTAAGTTTGATCAGGTCATTGAGGGTGTAACCATGCGCCGTCAGCATACGGAGGGGAGCACGGTCTCTCAAATGATCATCATGGAGCATCGCGAGGACAAACATCCATCGATTATTATCCAAAAGCGCGGGAAAGAGCCGGAATATCATCCCCTGCCTGCAGGTGCTCATATTACTGTCAATGATGGTGATGAAATTTACGCGGGTGATATTTTAGCCAAGATTCCGAAGGAAACCTTCAAATCACGTGATGTGACAGGTGGTCTGCCCCGAGTGGAGGAACTGTTTGAAGCAAGGCGCCCCAAACAGCGTGATTTGGCGATTATCACCAAAATTGATGGTTGGGTGCGATTGCCAAAACCCGAAGAAATTGATGAAGAGATTGAAAAGAAACTGGAGAAGAAGCGCAAACGTGGAACTCGTATCATTCTTATTACCGACAAGGATGGAGAACTCCTGGCAGCGCACGAATTGGATGCTGGCAAACACGTTATTGTCAGTGATGGCGACTGGGTTTCGACGGGTGATAAATTAGTGGACGGATCAATTGATCCCCACGAATATCTGGAAGTTATGGGTGAACGCATCACTCAACAATACTTATTGAACGAAGTTCAGGAAGTGTATCGCTTGCAGGGCGTGAGTATTAATGACAAGCACATTGAGATCATCGTTAAACAAATGATGAGAAAAGTCACTATCACCGATCCGGGTGACACCATGTTCTTGCAGGATGATGATATTGATCGCTTCTTTGTACGCCAGGAAAATGACCGGGTGATGCAGCAAGGTGGTAAGCCTGCTCAGTTTAAGCCACGTTTACTGGGTATTACCAAGGCTTCATTGGGTACAGAATCGTTTATCTCCGCCGCTTCGTTCCAGGAAACAACCCGTGTGTTAACCCAAGCCGCTATTAGCGGGAAGGTTGATCACCTCTTAGGCCTGAAAGAAAATGTGATCATGGGCCATCTCATTCCCGCGGGAACGGGGTGGAGACACCATCATGAGTATTATCGGGAATTATTGGAAAGAGAACTTTCCCAAACAACAGCATAAGCTTGTAATGGTGAAAAATATCCTTTTTTTCCTTAAATAAGCCTTGACGAAGCGTTAGGATTTAGTTATTCTTTCACATTTGTGTCAAGTTTATAGAGATTTAAGTAATACTCCCGTTATATAGGGATGCTTTCATGAGGAAGCATCCCTAATTTAACCGTCATTGTTTCATAGATAATTAATGTGATTTACGAAAATTTGATTAAAAAATCAGGAAAATTATGCCAACGATCAATCAGTTAATTAAAAAAGGACGGAAGACGAAGAAGAAGAAAACTAAAGCCCCCGCCATGCAAGGTTGTCCGCAAAGGCGAGGCGTATGTACGCGTGTTTGGACCATGAGTCCAAAGAAACCTAATTCCGCCTTGCGTAAAGTGGCCCGTGTCCGGTTAACCAACGGAATTGAGGTGAACGCTTATATCCCAGGTGAAGGACATAATCTACAAGAGCACTCGATCGTGTTGGTGCGTGGGGGAAGGGTTAAAGATCTTCCCAGTGTCCGCTATCACGTTGTTCGAGGTGTGTTGGAATCAATGGGTGTGGATAAACGAAAGCAAGGCCGTTCAAAATACGGTACAAAACGTCCAAAGGAATAAACCTGATTAGAGGAAACTATCATGGGTAGAAAAACAAAAGCTGAACAAAGACTTGTTCTCCCTGATCCAGTCTATAATAGCGTTCTTGTAACCAAATTTGTCAATAACTTGATGATGAAAGGCAAAAAATCCGTTGCGGAACATATCTTTTATACGGCGTTGGATGAGATTCAAAAGAAGACCAAACAAGAACCCTTATCCTTATTCAAAACCGCCGTTGAAAATGTAAAGCCGGAATTGGAAGTCCGCTCTCGAAGAGTAGGGGGGGCGACCTATCAGGTTCCCGTTGAAGTCCGTTCTGACCGGCGCCAAACGTTGGCGATTCGATGGTTGATCTCGGCCTCAAGAAGCCGAAATGAACGTGGCATGGTCTTTAAATTAGCGAATGAGTTTGTTGATGCCGCTAATAGTCAAGGCAATGCAATAAAGAAAAAACAGGATACCCATCGAATGGCAGAGGCCAATAAAGCCTTTGCTCACTATCGCTGGTAATTCATTTTTACGAATAAATTGATTTTTAATCATAAAACCTCATTGGCAGGATCACTATAGTTACGCTTTATGCCTAACTGCCAAGGATGAGAAAAGATGAGTTCTGTGAGTGCAAAATCAACAAAATTGACGTGGGTGCGTAATATAGGTATTGCTGCCCATATCGACGCCGGTAAGACCACAACTACCGAGCGTATCTTATTTTATACTGGCCGCACTCACAAAATGGGTGAAGTCCATGATGGTACAACTGAAATGGACTGGATGGAGCAGGAGAAGGAACGAGGTATTACCATAACCTCGGCAGCCACTTACTGCCAATGGAAAAAATACCAAATCAATATCATTGATACTCCCGGCCATGTGGATTTTACCATTGAGGTTGAACGTTCCTTACGGGTGTTGGATGGTTGTGTGGTTGTTTTCTGTGCAGTAGGCGGTGTTGAACCCCAATCGGAAACCGTGTGGCGGCAAGCCGACCGTTATTCGGTCCCACGATTGGCCTTTGTCAACAAAATGGACCGTGTGGGAGCGGACTTTGACCGGGTGCTTAAACAGATATCCGACCGTCTGGGCGCCAAACCACTTCCTCTCCAAATTCCCATTGGATTTGAATCTTCGTTTTGTGGTGTCGTGGACCTTATCGATATGAAAGCCCGAATTTGGCAGGAAGGGGCGGATGATTTTGGTACCACTTTTGAAGATACGACTATCCCTCCTGAACTGCAAGAAAAAGCCAATGAAGCACGAGAACAGATGCTCGAGGCACTTGCAGATGTGGATGAGCAGATTTTAAAGAAATTTCTGGAAGGGGAATACATCGATCGGGAAGAAATCGCCCAGGCTATTCGAAAGGCCACTTTACATAGTGGATTTGTTCCCGTTTTGTGTGGTTCTGCCCTTAAAAATAAAGGGGTTCAATTATTACTGGATGCGGTTGTTGACTTTTTACCTTCCCCATTGGATGTTCCTCCCGTGGTGGGATTGAATCCCGATACACATCAAGATGAAGTTCGTGAAGCAAGAAAGGATCATTCCTTGGCCGCTCTGGCTTTCAAGTTAATGTCCGATCCTCATGGGCGGCTCACGTTCTTGCGAATTTATTCGGGTGTGCTCAAATCGGGTATGGCTGTTCATAATGCCACCAAAAGTAAGAAAGAAAAAATTGGCCGTTTGCTTCGAATGCATGCAAATAAACGTGAAGAGGTTAAAGAAGCGCAAGCAGGTGATATCATTTGTGCAGTGGGGCTAAGCCATACAACCACTGGCGATACATTAACTGATTTTGATCACCCCATTTTACTGGAAGCGCTAAGTCTGCCTGATCCTGTTATTTCGGTTGCCATTGAACCCAAGACAGTCGCAGATCAGGACAAACTAACTTCAGCTCTGGATCGTATGGCAGAAGAAGATCCCACTTTCCGTGTCATGGTTGATGAAGAGACTGGCCAGACGATTATTTCGGGAATGGGTGAATTGCATCTTGAAATTATTGTCGACCGTATTCTTCGTGAATACGGGGTGAAAGCCAATGTCGGCAAGCCTCAAGTTGCCTACCGGGAGACCATCAGAAGTACGGCATCTTATGAAGAAATTTATCAGCGCCAGCATGGCGGGAAAGAACATTTTGCACATGTCACATTAGAAGTCTATCCGCGAAAAAGCGGAGAAGGGTTTAAATTTGAAAGCCTGGTAGACGATGTGACAATCCCAAAACCATTTGTGGATGCAATCGAGAATGGTTTAAAAGAACATCTTCAGAGTGGGGTCTTATTGGGATACCCTATTTTAGATATTGGGGTGAAATTGACGGGTGGATCGTTCCATGAGGTTGACTCTTCTGAAATGGCATTTACAATTGCTTCTTCTATTGCGTTTCGAGAAGCGATGGAAAAAGCTGATCCCGTCTTACTCGAACCGATCATGTCGATTGAAATTGTTTGCCCGGAAGAATTTATGGGCGATATTCTCGGCAATCTGAACTCCCGCCGGGGTAAAACCTCTGGCTTTGATCAACGAGGTGGTTCACAAATAATTCGGGGGCATGTGCCGCTTTCCGAGATGTTTGGGTATGCAACCAGCCTTCGATCACTGTCACAGGGACGTGCGACTTATTCCATGCAATTGTCCCACTATGAAGCCGTCCCCGCGGAGATTCAAAAGCAGCTTGTTGTGAGATAGGGGGATTTCGGTTCTGATTAATATGACCGAAATAATGATTGGGATTTAAAACGGTGGCCAATTATAAGGTTGGTAATAACCGTTCTCTTGAATAGATCGAAATTAGTAACGTCACAGTAAAATTTGAATCCTACCACTGTGGATTACTATGTTTTCCGAGGGTGATTAGTGATCCAAATGGTAAGACGGATCGTTTATTGTTGACAAAAAAACTTTCACGTTATTGATGGAAGTGGAGGATAAAAAGAGTTATGGCGAAGCAAAAATTTGAACGGAAAAAGCCTCACGTGAATGTGGGGACAATTG
>CAZFER010000061.1:0-38153 GCA_964517495.1 uncultured bacterium
CTCCCCGTGAAGGCCGCTCCTCTTGATGGACGTAATCCGTGGTCGAGTATTGTAGGAGGTTTAGTGATATGCAGAGTAAAAATATAAATGAACCAAAGGGCTGGCTCCCGGTTAGCGTTGATGCAATGGGACGTTCGGTAGGATGGGTTAAAAGCCGTGTGGTGTACGGCTATCGCTTCTGGGGAGCTGATCGGTCGTATGAAACATCCGAATCAGATGGTGTTTCTTGTGAGGATCAAGGATAACATCTATTCAGTGCCGTTTATTGAAGATTTGGCAGACAGAGGATGTTATGGGGTTTGCTCTGATGGTTTTCGGGGAAAAACCATGATAATCCCCGTCACGTCTGGGGTTCCTGGTCTTCCTGGGGGTCGGGGGGTTGTTTTTTTTGCAGGACTTTGACGAGGCCGCTGAGGTTTTGGACGTCGCTTTTGGCGGCGGCGAGGTTTTCGCGTTGGATGGCTTCGTAGACTTCTTTGCGGTGGATGGAGACGCTTTTGGGGGCGGTGACCCCAATTTTGACTTGTTCACCTTTTATATCAACCACAGTAATGACGACATCATCACCGATTATTATGCTTTCATCACGTTTTCGACTCAGTACCAGCATGTGGGCCTCCAATGCCCGATATCACAGGCTCCGCCGTTTTGGTAATTCATGCAGGGGATAAACAGTTCCTTTACCGTTTATCAGGCTTTGCCTGTTGGAATTTATGAATTTTATGTCTTTCCACCCACAATGGGTTTGGCGGGCTTTGCTCCGCCTTCACATTTCACACGCATCAGCAATTCATTTATTGCCTCCCGATTGTTGCTCCGTATTTCCCGGTTGTCCCGCGGTGATGTTGGCGGGCGGGTTGGCGAGATCGGGGGATATATCTTTCAACAAATAGTGTTTGGTTGTGTAACGGTCATCAATCAAGACCAATTGTTTGGCCATTTTTTTCTCGACATTAAATACCAGCGGACCGCGCAGGTTAGCGGTTAAATCCATGGGATCCGCGGGGACAGTGACAATGCTTAAAATTTTGGCATTGGCGACATCATCCAGTTGGATGGAAGCCAGTTCCTGAGGTTTGACTTGTACCTGGTAGCCGGGGAAAAAGAGAAATGGATCCACCACCACAAAGGCCAGGTCAGGTTCTTCCACCGATTGGAGCCATAAAAAAGGGGCCTGTTGCTGATCTTCGAGGAGGATATAGTCGCGATATTGATTAAATCCGAGCAATCCTTCGGGCATGAAGATCACTTCAGACGGGTTGACCTCGACCTCGCCGAAGCGGGAGGTGATAAATTTTTTACCTGCCGTATGTTGTTGCGAATTGGCGTTATCCATAAATCAGGTCAACATACCCTCTTGTTCTTGTTCTGTTAGTTTAAGGAATAGTGACTCAAGGCGCAAGTCAGAGGTGTCGTCTTTTGCCTGGCGGCGCAATTCATCCATGGTTCCCAGGGCGATCAAGCGTCCTTTTTGGATGATCCCAATCCGGTCGCAGAGTTCCTCGGCCACATCCAGGGTGTGGGTGGAGAGGAAGATGGTCATGCCATCGCGGCTTTTGCGTTTGAGCAAGTCTTTGACCAGGCGGCTGCTGCGGGGATCAAGGCCAACCATAGGTTCATCGACCACCAGCACTTTGGGATTATGCACCAGGGCGCCGGTCATCACCACTTTTTGGCGCATGCCGTGGGAATAAGATTCAATCAGGTAGTGGGCGGCGTCCAACAGGTCAAAGAGGGTGAAATAATGTTTAATGTGTTCATCGATTTCTTTGGTGGGAACGCCATAGAGGCCGCCGACAAAGTGGACGAATTCGTAGCCGGTTAGTTTTTCGTATAAATAGGGGCTATCGGGAATATAGCCGGTTATGGCTTTGGCTTTTTCGCTATCGTGAGCGATATCGAACACCTGTCCATCATCACCGCCGAGTAAAATTTGGCCGGCGGTGGCGCGCAAAAGGCCGGCCATGATTTTAATGGTGGTGGTTTTTCCTGCGCCGTTGGGACCCAAGAAGCCGAAAAATTCCCCCTTGGGGATATCGAGAGAGAGTTTTTTAACAGCTTCAACTTTGCCGTAGTTTTTGGATAGATGGTTAATTTGTATCATAATAGATTAAATTTTCTCATTCTGCCCCAATGCCCATGCAATCAATCATCATTCAGAAATTTACAGTTAAGCATTGATTTTACTGGAAGATAGTGTAAAAGCAAAGCAGAAGGAATACAATCGTTGACATAAGAGAAAGAAATGAATAATAGAAAATCGATAAAATCTAACTTCTTCTCCATTAAAATGATGGAAAACTCTTTTACAATATACAAATACTCTGTTTTCGGCTTAGGCCATACTTGAAGGATTTTGAATGAAGCCCAACGAATCTGTCAGTATCACATTTGAACATTTGTTTGGATCGGTTCCAGAAAATATCTCGCTTGAGCAATTAGAGAAATTTTTGGAATCGGTTGTATCCGAAACATTTAAAGATGAGAAGTACTCACCGAATGAATTGGTGCGGGTGGTACAGGATGGCAAAATTCAATGGATGACAGCGGGTGAAGTTGAGTCGGTACTGCAAGAAGAGGATGAGACCAGCGCCTTAAAGCGCAGTGTGCAACATGCCCTGAAAGCCAATTTCAAAGTGCTGGCCCAAGAATTAAAAGTGCTTTATATACTCGCTCAGCAGACATTAAAACACTACCGCGAGAAGTTTTTGATCCCGTTTGAGGAAATCGACCGTATTTCGCCTCAAATTACCCGTGCTGGGCGGCAAACCGTTTATCATCTAGATCAATTATGGGAAGTCGAACAACGAATCAAAGAGGTGCGGCGGAAAAACAAAATCCTGTCGGAATTTGAATCAAAGATGGCCCGATTTTTAGATTGCCAAAAAAAGGGGGTTAAAGAGGAAGCCGCTACCCTGGCAAAGGAACTGGCTGGCATGAAAAACAAATATGTCAGAATCAGTAAGGGGCTGATGTCAGATATCAATCAATCCAAGCGGGTACGGTTGGATTTGCAGCAGCAAAAAAAAATGGTTTTGAGTTTGCATAAATATATCGTCATTCAACGCGAAGGCGTGTTGGAGTCTGCGCTTCAAGATATGCAAAAATCAGTGGAGAACATGAAATATGTGCTTAAAAAAGGGATGGAAGAGGAACAAAAGAAACACTATCAAGAATCCTTATCAGAACGCGAAAATGCGATATCGACCAGCAAGGATGAGTTGGTTGTGGTAAAAAAAGAGAACAAATACCTTGATAAAAAGGAGAAAGAGACGGAAAAAGTAATCGAAGGGATGGAACATTATATTAAAACAGGCAGCCATCAAGCCGATGAGAGTGAAGCACCGTCTCAAGAGAGGCCAAAAGAGGCTGAAAAATCACAAGAGCAACCGTCTGATTCAGCTGGTGAAACGGATGAATCTCTTTCTAAAAAGCGTCACATGTTTTCGGTCGAGAGGCGGAATTTACGTGATAATTGAAATAAGACATTTTACTTTTCATCCATAAGTATCATGAAAGTGGCCATGCTTAAATTGGGAGCCAGATAATGAGCTTCCCCATTATCTTTCACTTTTCCGTAATAATCCACACATATGGTTTTTATGCCTAATTGTGTAGCTGGCTCGATATCAACTTTGGGTTGATCGCCGAGGAACCATGCCTGGTTAGGTGAAATTCCCGCTTGATTAAGCGCCAGGTGGAAGATGGTGGGATCGGGCTTGGCATAACCTACCTGGCAGGAAGAGAGGATGATTTTAAAATAGTCTTTAATCCCCAAACGATTGAGGAGCGGTTCGAGGGAATTATCCCAATTGGTGATGATCCCCAGGTGAAAACCGGCCTCAGTGAGAAGTTGGATGGAGCTGCGGGCGTCATCGAAGAGGCGAAGGTGTTTACCTTCACGCCAAAGGGTGGCCAGTTTGTCCAAGTTTTGCTCAATGTCGCCGGGGAAAGCCAGGGTTTCAAACACATGGCGGTATAACGCGCGAAAATAGTCGGTGAAGGCTTCCTGGCTGGTGATATCGGTGCGAGGATTGGCCTTGATGTATTGTTTGACGGCGTTTTCGAGGGCATGTAACTCAATCTGGTAATTTTCCGCCGTCCAACAATCCTGCAAGACCTGATAGAGGGTGGGAAAGCCATAGATAAACGTGTCGCCCGCGTCCATGAAGATCCAAGGGCGAGTTAAATTAGTTGGTTTGATTTGGTTCAAAGGCGACTGAGAGAAGAGATTATTCATAATGATTATCTTATCCTCTTGGGATTGTGATAAAAGAACATACTATATCCGCTTAATTTTCTGAGTCAAACATGTTTTAATACGGTTTCAAGTTAATGAGCAGGAGAGTGAGATTATGATTGTGAGACGAGATGCTGCCCTTTCCGTTCAGTTGTCGCCTGAGGTAAATCGCCGGATTCTATCGCGGGGTGGACAATTGATGGGAGTAGAGTTTACCTTCAAGAAAGATGGTGTGGGTGAAGTGCACAGCCATCCCCATGAACAGATTGGATATATTGTGAGCGGAACCTTCGAGTTGGAAATGGAAGGCAAGAAGGAAATCGTCCGGGGTGGCGATAGCTATTATGTTCCACCGAATGTACCGCATGGGGTGGTCGCTCTGGAAGATGGCATTATATTTGATGCGTTTACCCCACAGCGTGAGGATTTCTTGACAGAGTAAGATTGATAAACAGGAAAGGGTTGAAAATGAGAGATATGAAGCGTTATTTTGGGCCATTATTTGTGTGTGTCATAATAAGCATGTTGGTTTCGTGCAGCAGTGAGACAGGGGTTACTGTGTTTAGCCTGCCGCATGTGTTGAATACTGACCACCCGGTGCATAAGGCGTTGGAGATGTTCGCCGATGAAGTGGAAAAGAACAGCGAAGGCAAGCTGGTGATCCGGATTCAGCCCGGGGGAACGTTGGGGAACGAGCAGGAATTGTGTGACAATGTCAGTAACGATACCGACTCGTTTACTAAAATATCCTCGACCATCCTGGAGACCAAAACCGAACTGGCGAAGGTGTATTCACTGCCCTATCTGTTTCGTGATGAAGAGCATATGTGGAAGGTGCTGGACGGGGAGATCGGGCAGGAACTATTGGATATGGCGATTGATCAGAATTTGAAGGGGATTTGTTATTTCGACGCGGGTTTTCGATCGTTTTATACCAAAAAGCAGGTGGAAAGTCCGAATGATCTGAAAGGGATGAAAATCCGTGTGCAAAAAAGCGTGATGATGCAAAAACTGGTGGAGACCTTGGGGGCTTCGCCACAACAGATCGCTTTTTCGGAGTTATTTACCGCGCTGGATACCGGTGTGGTTCAGGGGGCGGAGAATAATATCCCCAGCTACTATACCCAACGGCATTACGACGTTGCGCCGTATTATGTCTTCGATGAACATGTGGGCATTCCCGATATTTTGTTGATGAGCGCCAAACGCTGGAACGCATTGAGCCAGGAAGAGCAGGCCATCATCATGAATGCAGCGGAAGCGGCCAAGGCGTTTCAAAAGGATTTGTGGAAAAAGGAGAATCAGGAACATATCAATAAGATGAAAGAAGAGGGTGTGACGTTTAGGCGACTGGAGGATAAAACCGCTTTTGTGGAAGCGACGAGGCCTATTTATGATGAGTTTGAAGGGACGGAAGTGATGAAATATGTTGAGCGAATTAGAAGTGTGGAGTGAGAAGGGAACATCGGTGCTGAAAGTTTTAACGCATCGGACTTTAAATCAATCTTCCGTTTATAAAATTATACTTGATTGTACGCCGTCAAAAATTCATCTCTTGTTATGCCAGTTTGAGTGCAGATGGTGCTTAAAGTAGAAGCTTTTATCTTCTTATGATTGGGGATAGTCAAAGGTGTTTTAGTCCCATCAAAGTTTTCACGTATCAAAGAAATGTGTTCTCTCTCCCGTATGATTTGGAAACCTAAAATTTCCAGCGTTTTAATTACTTTCCGTTTAGGAGCATCAACTGGGAATTTTATCATCATACTTCAATTCCAGTTTCAGCGACGAAGGCTTCAAGTATGGGTGGTTCCACATCCAGCACAGCCTCTCCGAAACTTTCAATGTGAAAGCGGATCGCTGATTTCACGTCAGAAAGAGCTTCTTCATACGTATCTCCCTGTCCCACAACAATACCTTTAAGCCCCAAAGGGTAAGCCACATAACCATCAGCATGTTTTTCTACGAGTATCTTAAATTGTTTCATTTTACTCCCTCAGTTTTTCGTCCAATAGATTATATGGTCACACTATGGTGAATGACACTATCGCTACCGGGAGCCACGGCTTGATACAATTCGGTTAATTTCTCAAGGCGGGGAATTTCTTCTTCACGCTCACCGTCTGTCCAAATGTCATGACGCTTTCCACGACGAAGAAACATCCAGCCGATTCTTCGGAGTGCATTTTCCAAATCATGTTGCTTCATAAATTTATTGTACACCTATACGGGTACAGTCTCAAGCTATTTTAATTGAAAGCATCACAACAACTTTGAGTTTGCGCGCGTCGCGACAAGTACTATTTGTTTGCCTGCTCTGTGTTGCCGGTGTGTGCGTTGGGGGTTCGGATCTTCACATTTCGGATCGAAATTGGAAGGGCGTGATCCTGAAAGCCGATCCAGCCGGTACGCGGGCGTTTAGAAAGTTGTCCCCCGGGTTCAATATCGTGCGCATTCACATTTACCCCATTCAGCATAACCACGATTTTGTCATCGAAATGCATGACCTCCATTTTATTCCATTCCCCGGCTGGTTTTGCGGCGTTCCGGTGAGGTTTAAGCCCAGGGATGATCCCGCCTGAATCATGGTCGCTGAGCTGTTTGTTGGCTTTGTCAGGATCCGTGTCGTAGATCTGCACCTCGATACCTTGTTTGACGGGATCTTCGAGATCGCCCACCCGGAAGTAAAAACCACTGTTTCCGCCTTTCTCGAGTTTGTATTCGAACTTGATGTCGAAGTCACGGTATTTCTTCTTCGACCAAAGGTAGGCAGACCATCGCGACCATCCTTTTTCGCCTTCACGCGGGGTCAAAGTGGCGACACCGTCTTTAAGTTTCCAATTACCGGTCGTGGTCCAGTGCTCATCAAGGCTCTTTGTCTTTTTGGAGAGGAGATGAATCCACTGGTCTTCATCACTGTCATTCTGTTCAACCGCCTTCCCTTCCTCGTTCGTGTTGTCTGCGAATACCACAGATGGAATCAACAGTAGTGCCGTCAGCAATATCGCCCAGTGTTTGAGTTTCATAATCAATACCTCGCAACAATTAATTAGATGGACTTCTCCGATTTCAGGCCTTACAATTTCCCGTACTTTATTCCATCTTGTTCTGAGAGTCAAGAAAAAATTTGTACGAATTTTTGCATGCCTGAACTGTTTTTTTATTACAAATAACATTTAAGATGAAAATCCATTGTCTGTGAAAGGATTTGCTTATACGATTGCGCGGGTGGTTGTTTAACACGGATCTTGCGTTGATTGTAAATTGAGGGTTATTGAGGATGATTGCTGGCTGGTGGAATGACTGGCTTGAATGTGACCTTGAAAGAGTTTTTCTTTAAGACGTTCTCCTCCAAGCGCTATACACAAACGTCTTAACTCACTTGTTTTTTTTAACCTCATTGTGACGGAGTGTGGAGACATATCAATCTTCATCGGTCATGCTCTCCAAGTGTTTAATATCATCCTGGTCTTGTCCGCTAAGTCGCATGGACTTTAGCTTGATTAATCCTCCAGGAGATACAACAGGTAAATTTCCATTGTCCCAGGTTATCATTTTTTTTGATTCCCATACGTCCTTTAATGCAGGTGTCAACAATATCATATCCAGCATTAATGGCTCCTGAGAATCAGGTGAAATTTTTGCTAATCGATGTATTTGAATTGCCCCTTTACTGAATTCCATCAGGCCCGCATCAAATGTAAATCCAAGTCTGGTTGCGACTGCTTTTGCATTTTCCAGTGTTTCAGGTTCTATCAATATGTCAATATCCAAGGTAGCCCTTGGAAAGGCATAAACAGCCATGGCTAATCCACCACATAAAGCATAGTCTATATTTTCTTTTTTAAATTCAGTTACAAGTTGGGAAAATTCTTCAAATAATTCCATATTTAATTGTTCCAGCAATTTCTTCTACAGTTTCCATGCAGTCAGAGTGAATACCCTTGTTGGGTGTTGTCTTTCAATGCATTGGATATTGCATCATTAATCCACCCATTTAGACTTTTCCCTGCTTTAAGAGCTTCTATTGCAACTTGCTTGTGTAATTCCGGATCAACGCGTATAACGAATTTACCCGAGTAGGGTTTTTCAGGATTCTCTCCCCGCTTTGCGCAAAATTCCAAATAATCGTCAACTGAATCCTGAAAAGCCTGCTTAATCTTTTTTACAGTTTCTCCCTCAAACGTAATGACATCCCTTAAATTGATGACTTCGCCATGAAAAATATTGGCATCATCATCAAATTCAACTTTTGCAAAATATCCTTTATATTCCATCATACTTGTACTCCCGAGCAGATTATCTCTGTTTCTTTAAAGTATGATCATAACAAAATTCATTCTTCAAAATCATAGATTGTATATTGCTCTAATTTTGTTCCATTTTCCGAAACAACGCGCGGATATTCTGTATCTTTTTGAGGGGTTGTTTTTTTTCTGCTTTTGCGCACCTCAAATACCCAATTGTCTCCAAGATCAAAAACATAATAAAGTTTTAATCCTTTAAGGGGGTATATATCTTGCAAAAGAGTGTTTTCGTACTCACCACCATTATTAGGATAACCAGGTTCTTCAGAATATACTATCTTACGATTTCGCTCATTTCTTCCGGCATGGAATTCAAACAAGTGATCATTGTCAAAGTCTATGACGTTCTGAATAAAAAGATGCAAGTCAAATAGAGAATAATGATCTGGAACCTCGAGAGTAGCCTCCCAAAAGTTCTTATTTTTAAATGGGTCCCATGTATTACTAATATTTAATGTGTACAATTCAAATTCTGCCATGATAATATCCATTTAAATTTCCTGGGTGAGATCAATATCCCCCTCGGAATTTGCCTTTTTGTTTATTATATCGTAAATTTCTATTCTATATACAAAACCACCGGCGCGGGAGGTTTTCCCGCGCCGGGTTTTGTTTCTTGGCAACTGGGTGAGAGCCAAGCTCTCACATGTGTCATTGATCAATAAAGCGCCCAATCGGAGACATCGGTGAAGGCATCCAGTGCGCTAATGCTGAATTCTTCGAATTCAGCCACGGTGAAATTATCGGCACCCCAAATTTTGGAGAACAAGCCGATGCGGGTGGGATCACGGGTTTCCCGGACGGGTGGTCCAACCAACTGCCAGGGGCGATCCGGTAGTTGAGCGCTGAAGATGAGTTCATCACCACGCCGTGTTACGGCAATTGTGGCTCTAACCTCACCAGCCCATACCGCATCCTGCCAATTAAACTCATCGGTATATTCATGATAATCCAGGATACCGGTGGCGCCCTCGTTGGTCAGTTCCGCGCGTAGATCATCAGAATGGAAACCAAAGAGATACTCATCTCCGCTGACATCCTCATCATCGCTTTGGTTATAAGCCACCACCAAACCGACATGATATTCATTCCAGGTGAAGGTATCCATGAGGGCATAGCTGGTTTCAATACGCCAATCACCATCAGGAATGTCAGTGCGCAGGATCATGGGAGCACGGCGGCCGTTTGCCCACTCGTTGAATTTTTCCGGCATTGTTATGGTATCCGCACCAAAGGTGAGGATGTCATTGGCCACTTCGATGGTGACATCTTCTTCATAATCAATGTTGAGGGCGGGATCGTTACCGTATTCAACAAACCAGGGATCACTCAGTTCGCTGCCACCAAAATCATCAGTATCCTCAGACGAGGCGGTACCGAATAACCAGAGTTCATTGACCACACTGGTATCGCCTTTGATATCATCCGCTAAAGGTAGACCTATATCGGCTGCGCCATCAAAGATCAGGAAGCGAGTGCCTTCGGGAGGCTGAATAGTATATGTGATATCCCGGCTGGTGTCGGTTGCTTCCAGGTCCCAAATGATTTCATTGCCTTCCACTTCACCGTCATTGCTGATGTCCGTTACTTGAGCACCCGGAGGAATGTTTTCAATAATGAAGGCGGAATAGTCACCAAAGAGTGCTTCAGTGGTTAAGGTGATTTCAAGAGGTTGGGAGGGATTGAAAAATCCATCTTCGGTCAGGGTTCGCGCGACACGGCCGATACCGGTTACTTTCACCACTTCCATACGCCCAAATCCCTCGGGGGTACCAAATTCAGAATGGGGTGGAAATGCCACGACAATGGAATGTTCACCCGCATCGACAGGCACAGGCCCCACCGTAAAGAAATTAAACTCGTTGGCGGGAGTTCCCGGTGCAAACACTTCATCCAGGAATTCGTTGTCCACATAAACATCAACCAAACTATCCCCTTCCCCCCAGGTGTTAAAGCTCATGTTGAGAAGAATGACGCTGTCTTCATCAAAATTGAAGGTATAACGCCACCAATCCCCTTCGTTGATTGCTCCTATGCCATTGCCGGTATCACTGGCGCCGTGTTCCATTCCAACTTCATCGATATCGCGGTAGTCATCAAACGCATAGCTATCGCCACGGGCTCCAGCAGGATTATTTTGATGAAAATCAGCATCTTCAGGAAATTCGAACACATCACCTTCAGCTGGGATTGACTGATCACCCGTGGGACGTTCGTAGGCCACATCGCTGGGTATACCATCCATCCCTTCCGTGTAAAGTTCACCGAGTTCGAATTGATTGGGATAGTTGCGGCCATCCACCGGGCTGCCGCTAAAGTCATAGTCGACTGCTTCGCGGTAAAGGTAAGGCAGATCAATTTCAATTGCGGTATCTCCAGTGATACGATCTTCTTCATCGCCGGAACCGACGCTGCCTGAGAAACCAGCCACTCGATTACGAATCAAACGCGGTGGAAGAGCTTCATAAGTAATTGTCATTTCTTCACTTACATTCTTTAAATCCCAAATGATTTTCCCATCCGAGATGACTCCACCGTTAGAGATATTCTGAGCGGACCATCCTTCCGGGAATCCTTCAGTAATGGTCAAGACGGGAATATTTCCGGTAGGAGCAATGGATAGAGCAACAGGAACGGGTTGATCTGCAACAAACTCTTCCGCTTGAACATCACGGCTCACTTCAGCACGATTGGCAGACAAACCCTGAATCACCAAATTATCCACATAAATCAATCCGAGCGGACCACCATCATGGTTGTAACCAAATTGGAAATAGCGGGGATCATCAATTGGGGGAAAGTCTCGTTCATCAATCAAAATCCAGCCGCCTTCGCCTTGATCTTTGTACAACAATGCCACATGGATGCCAGAAACTTCAACTCGAATGCGATGTGGATTTGCTCCTTGCGGAACGGTCAGATCACGTTCACCTTCACTGGGAACCGTATCAGCCCCGTTAAAGTAATGGGTGTTTTTCCGCATAAAGTAATTATGGCGGTCAAAAATGCTTTCACCCGGTTTGGCAAAGGGCCAGACGGAAAAACGACCATTGCTGCCTTCTTGATATAAAAAATCGAATTCGATGGTATAAGCTTGAGGGAGTTCTTGAGTCAAGCGAATCCAATCATTATTTCCCCCTGTAGCATCCCATTCAATGCGGTCATTCACGGCAGCCATGCTTCCGCCTTCAAAGATTTCCAATTCAGGCCAGCTTTCGGCGACATTTTCACTGCTGGCGCCATCGAAATTATTACTGTAGCTGAAAACATCTTGTTCCCGGTAACTCAGCACAAAATTGTCGATCCAAACCAATCCCAGCGGGCCACTGTCATGGTTATAGCCGAGTTGAACATAGGTTGGATCTTCGGCTTCTGGAAAGTCACGTTCATCAACGAGAATCCAACCCCCTTCACCCTGATCTTTATAAAGCAGAGCGACATGATTGCCAGTCACCTCAACGCGCATACGGTGAGCGTTTGCGTTCAATGGAACGGTCAGATCGCGTTCCCCTTCACTGGGGACCGTATCAGAACCGTCAAAATAATGGGTATTGGCGCGCATGAAATAGTTATGGCGCTCAAAAATACTGTCTCCCTCTTTGGCGAAAGGCCAAACAGAGAAACGGCCATTGGATCCTTGTTGATGGAAAAAATCGAACTCGAAGGTGTATTCTTCAGGCAGTTCATGATCCAAACGAATCCAATCGTTATTTCCACCGGTGCCATCCCATTCAATTCGTCCATTGACGGCTTGCATGGAACCACTTTCAAAAATAATCCAATCCGGCCAGGCTTCCTGGACATTCTCGCTGCTTGGATTTTCAAAATCATTGCTGTATTGAACCGCAGCAACGGCTGGCATTCCAGCAAGCATACTCAAGACAACGATACTCAAAATTGGGCGAACTCTCACTTTCGTATACATATGCATTTTCCTCCCAAAAATAAAATATAGTCATTGGCGTGTAAGCCATTGAACACATCTCTGAAGTTATTCCTTTAATTAGGAGAAATGCTGAGGAATTAATCGAGGATGAACTTACCTTCCCCTAAATCACTGTAAAATTCGTTAATATATTAGGAATTTATTGCTGTTCCCTAATGATTTTCTCACAAAACAATCTATCATGTCAAGTAATAATGAAAAAAAACGATTTAATACCGATTCGAACAATCATAAGAAAGAACATCAAAGGTTTTTCATTTCCATAAATCTCATAAAAAAGGATTTTGTGAAGACTTTTTTGGATTGTTCCTATTGGATTTTTCCCGCCTTTTCATGCATAATCCATCAATATTTCCTTTTGGGTGTAGACAAGTATGCATACTTTTTATAAACATTTGGATCGCGTATTAACCACAGTACTAATCGTGCTGGTGGTGGGGATGGTGTGTTGTATTACCGCGGAGATTGTGCTGAATGCGGTGATTCAACCGGTGGGGAGTCATTTGTTGGAATATGATGAGGATAAACCAGATAATGCTTATCAAGGATTTTTAAAGGGAATGATGGGGATGGTGGCCAAGATTTCGGCGCCAATCAATACCTTATCCCAAACCATCCTGGTTTGGATTGGAATATTGGGGAGTGCGCTGGCGTTTCGGCTTCGCTCCCACTTGGGGGTTGACGCACTGGTGAGGATATATCCACCCAAAGTGAGGTTGATTCTGGATTATGTTTCGACGGTGTTGGTAGGACTCTTTTCGCTGACAGTGCTGGTGATTGGGGGATGGATGGTGTGTTATAAGGCGTTTTCGATGGGATCAAAAATGCCGGGATTCGAGGCGTTAAATCGTGGATGGTTTTATTTAGTGCTTATTTTTACCGGATTACTGAACCTCATTTATTGTGTTTATCACTTCTATCACCCCACACCGGTGAGTGGACGGGAACAAACCGAAGAAGGAACGCAGACATCATGACACCGGAAACCCTTGCCATTATCGTTTTGATCGCGGCGTTTGTGATATTAATCGCCCATAATATACCCATTGCTTTTTCGATCGGGATTGCGACGGTAGCCGCTTATTTGTGCCTATGGCCGGACCGGCCTTTTTTGGTGATGATGCAGGTGTCGAAAGACATGTGGCATGGCATTCACTCGTATGCCTTGCTGGCGATTCCCATGTTTGTACTGTCGGGTTTGTTGATGGGAGCCGGTGGGATAGCGCGAAGGCTGATTGATTTTGCCGATGTGTTATTTGGACGGGTGATTGGGGGCTTATGCTATGCCAATGTGATGGCGTGTATGCTGTTTGGGGCCATATCAGGTTCAGCGACAGCGGCGACCAGTTCGATTGGGGCGTTTATGATCCCGGAAATGAGGCGCGAGGGTTATGACCGGGAATTCAGCACTGCCTTAACCTTATCGGCAGCTACCTTGGGTTTGGTGATTCCCCCTTCGAATATCATGATCGTTTACGCCGTGGCCTGGGGTGACGTGGGCGGTCAGGCGGTGAATGTAGCGGCCATGTTTATGGGAGGCTTTTTGCCGGGGATCATCATCGGTATTGGTTTAATGATCGTGGCGGCTTTCCATGCGGTGGGAAAGGGATTTAAACCCAGTATAAAGATTGGCTTACTGGAGGGACTACGCCGTTTTCAACGCTCGATATTGAGCATGTTGCTGATGATAATTGTGCTAGGGGGAATAATCGGCGGTTTTTTCACCGCCACTCAAGCCAGCGCAGCAGCGGTGATTTATTCGTTCTTTCTCTCGGTGATTCTTTATAAAAAAGTGAAGTGGAGCGACCTTCCCGCCATATTAAAGACCACTGCCGTAACGACTGCGTTTATCTTCTTATTGATCGCTACAAGTAAAGCGATGGGAAATATAATGGTGCGTTTGGAATTACCCCAAATGGTAAGCGCCAGTTTACTGAGTTTGACCGAGAACAAATACCTCTTATTACTGATCATCAATTTGATCCTGCTGGTGGTGGGGACGTTTATGGATATGACACCCGCCGTGTTGATCTTCACGCCGATCTTCAGCCAAATCGCCATCACCACATTGGGGATGCATCCCATCCACTTTGGCTTGATCATGATCGTCAATCTTTGCATCGGCATATGCACTCCACCGGTGGGGACGGTATTGTTTGTGGGTTGTGGCGTGGGAAATACTACAATTACAAAATTAGTCAAGCCCATGCTGCCTTTTTACGGGGCGATGATTGCCACGCTGATGATTATTACCTATCTGCCTGAGGATGTTGTTATGTGGCTGCCTCGGATGATTGAGTGAGGGGATTATGCGTTCTCTTTCATATTGACATGTTTTGATTAAATGTGGTATCAAAGGCTTTAAATATATCGCATGCAGGCATGTGTACGCTATGTAAGGGGACCATTATGAATCAATCACGACGATCTTTTTTAATCAAATCCGGTTTAACCATGAGCGGAGTCGCATTGAGTCCGGTTTTAGGACAAGGTGCTTCACCACAAAGATCAAATGGGAATGGACAAAACAGTAAACAACCCAATATCATCCTGATCATGAGCGATGATATGGGATTTTCGGATATTGGGTGTTATGGCAGTGAGATCAATACACCCAATTTGGATAACCTGGCTAACAATGGCCTGCGGTGCACTCAGTTCTATAACACCGCCCGCTGCTGCCCAACACGGGCCAGCCTGCTAACCGGTCTGCATCAACATCAGGCGGGGATAGGGCATATGATGGGAGACCGGAAACTGAGAGGGTATCGCGGCGATTTAAACCGCAATTGCGTAACCATCGCGGAAGCCTTAAAACCAGCCGGTTATTCGACCTATATGGCCGGAAAATGGCACGTTACACCTAATATAAATCCGGATGACTCGAAACAGAACTGGCCTCGGCAACGGGGATTTGACCGCTTTTTTGGCACCATTCATGGAGCCGGCAGTTTTTATGATCCCAACTCACTGACGCTGGATAACACCATGATCACCCCATGGGAGGATTTTTATTACACCGACGCCATCAGTGATTATGCCGTCCATTTCATCAATAGCCACCGGGAGCAAAATCCCTTTTTTATGTATGTCTCTCACACCGCAGCGCATTGGCCCATGCACGCCCTTCCAGAAGACGTTGCCAAATATAAAGGACGATACGATGCAGGATGGGATGCCCTGCGAAAAGAAAGACATGCGCGGATGATCGAAATGGGACTGGTTGATCCACGCTGGCCATTAACACCACGAGATAAAGATGTGCCTGCCTGGGAAGATGAAGAGATGAAGGATTGGAACACGCGGCGCATGGAAGTATATGCCGCCATGGTGGACAGAATGGACCAAGGCATCGGGCGAATCATCGACACCCTGAGAGCAAAGGGCGAGTTGGATAACACGCTGATCTTCTTTTTGCAGGATAACGGCGGTTGCGCGGAAGAATATGGCAGCCGGGGGGAGATCAAGCCGGATCCATCAGAACCAGTGGAACTGCAACCCATGGAGATCGGTGAATTGCAGACCAGAATGCAGCCAAAAGTAACTCGTGACGGGCGGCCTGTACGAACCGGCAAAGGAGTGATGCCCGGTCCGGCTGATACCTATATCGCTTATGGAAAACCGTGGGCCAACGCCAGCAATACGCCTTTCCGCCTTTATAAACATTGGGTGCACGAAGGGGGAATATCCACTCCACTGATTATGCACTGGCCGGAACGCATTAAGCGCAAAGGTGATTTGTGCCATCAACCCGGACATTTGATTGACATTATGGCGACTTGTGTTGATGTAGCAGGCGCAGAATATCCAGAAACCCATAACGGGGAAGAGATTATCCCCCTTGAAGGGAAAAGCCTGGTTCCAACATTCGACAAACAACCCATCGAACGTGATGCACTGTATTGGGAACATGAAGGCAATCGCGCCATTCGGGTGGGCAAATGGAAACTGGTTTCGAGAACAAAACAACTTTTAAAGGTCACCGAAGATGACCTGGATAACTGGGAACTCTATGACATGGAAGCTGACCGGACGGAAATGAACAACCTGGCTTCGACCTATCCCGGAAAGGTGGAGGAACTCAAAGCCAAATGGCATGCCTGGGCAAAACGCGCCCATGTGCTCCCCTGGCCGTGGGATAAAAAGGAATAGGAACAAAACACAGGCAAGGGCATGGCACCACTCATGCCCTTGTCTTCTTAATATCATGTTTATGGAACATGCTAAATCTCAAACTAAAATTAATGAGGTATTTTTTCAACAGATTTCTGGTGAGATTGCCAGTTAAGAAAGAATGAATATGAAATCGTTTTGGCGTGGATGGAAAAAATGGCTGTCCGCCTCCTTATTATTGGTGGCGGTGCTGGTGTTATTGGGATTGAAAATGTGCGCGACGTTTCCTGAACGGGATTTAGCCTTTGAAGAAAAGATGGAAGCATTTGCCGAGGCCAAAAAGCCAGAATCAAAAATTCAGCTGTTCAATGGTGAAAATCTGGGCGGATGGGAAGCGCATGGTTTGGGCCGTTGGACAGTGGATGATGGTGTGCTAACCATCAAACGGGGAGTTGGTTATCTTGCCACGCGCTGTGAGCAGTTTGATGATTTCATTTTATCGCTGGATATTCGGGTGAGTAAAAAAGGGAATAGCGGGGTGTTTTTCCGCTCGCCTCATGCCAAAGGCTTGTGGCCCTGGCCCAAGGGGTACGAATCGCAGGTGGATAATCATGATCCCCAAAACCCCACCGGCAGTTTGTATGACCGGGTAAAAGCACGCAAACGAATCACCCAGGATGAGGAATGGTTTACCATGCAGATAACCGCGATTGATCATGATGTCACGATTCGCATAAATGATGAGGTTGTCACCAGCGCCACCAGCAGCGTCTCCCCTACCCCGAGTTTTATCGCCCTGCAAGCGCACGATCCCTTTTGCAAGGTGGATTTTAAAGATATTTGGATTGAAATTCCGCCTGAGAAAACAGAGACAAATTAACGCACCGGTTTTACCTCTTTTTCCCATTGTTTGAGCTTTTGCTTCAGGTGTTTAAACTCGTCTTTACGGGAATTCATCAGATTATTTTTTTCTCCCGGATCAGCTTTGAGATCGAAGAGATATTCGGTTAATGAATCACCATTCTGACGGGAGAGATATTTCATCGAACCATCCCGCACTGCGCGCCAGGTTTGGTTACCTCGGCGTTTACGCCAGAAGAGAGTGCGTCCGTGTGTGAGATTATTTTGTTCCAATTCGTTAATGATATCGATTCCGTCGAAAGGTTTATCCTTGGGGGCATTTGTTCCAGCGATACGAGCTATGGATGCAGTGAAATCCATGGTAAGTGCTGTTTGATCGGTTACTTTGCCTTGGGACAGGTGTCCAGGCCAACGCACCACACAGGGAACACGAATGCCGCCTTCGTTTAGGCTTCCCTTGTACCCGGAATAAGGTGTATTGCGTCCATGACGATTGGCGCCGTTATCACTCATAAAGATCACTACGGTGTTTTCATCCAAGCCGAATTGATCCAAGGTTTGCAGAATTCGGCCAATCCCTTTGTCCATATTTTCCACCATCGCAGCGAATGTTTCTCGCTCGCCTTGGTTCCAATTTTCGGGAGTTTTGCGTTGATCGGTGCGATCATTGGGGCCTTGATAAGGAGTATGAGGACAAGTGTAAGGGACATACAAAAAGAAGGGGTGGTCATGATGACCGTGGATGAATTTGACGGCATGATTGGTGATCAAGTCGGTCAAATAGCCATTAAGAAAGGCCTCTTCTCCATTAAGTGTAAGCGTATGCTGTCCCTCAGGCTCGGTATGGTGAAAATAATCGGCGGAACCACCCAGCGGACCAAAAGAGACATCAAAATCATGAGCAGTGGGGGAAAAATAGGATTCATAACCAAGGTGCCATTTCCCGCTGATGCAAGTGGTATAACCAGCGCGTTTAAGCATAGCGGGGAGCGTATTGCCATCCGCGGGTAATCCCAATTGATTCATGGCGCGCAGCCGAATGGCGTCGTCATAGCGGCCCACGTGTCCGATACCAATGGCACATTCCAGCCCGCCCACACGTTGCTGATAACGTCCGGTCAGCAAGGCGGTACGCGTAGGGGTGCATTCAGGGGCATTGGCGTAAAAGTTGGTGAAACGTACACCTTGTTTCGCCAGCCTATCGATTCCCGGGGTGGATATATCCGGGCATCCGTAAGAACCAACATCGCCATAGCCTAAATCATCGGCCACGATCAGGACAATGTTGGGTTTTTTGCTTGGAGTTGATTGTCCGAAGGCTTGGACATTTGACAACGTGGCCATAGATGGAATCGCATAGGATAAGGTTTTTACGAAATGACGCCGGTTTGTGGTTTGTTTCATTTTTCTCCCCTTATATATCTTCATTTTTCAATCAGATCCGCGCATCGGCGGCCACTGAGGGCGGCGCCCTCAATGGTGGCTGGCAAGCCGGTGTTGGTCCAATCACCCGCTAGGAATAAGTTAGCAAACTTTGTTTGATGGTTCAAACGTTTTTTTGAGTTTTCGGGAGTTGTTGAAAAGGTAGCGTTGGGTTCCCAAAAGACTTTGGAAGCGATTGGATTCAGGGATCGGCTTTCGGGATAGGTTTGTTGAACATTACGAATGGCGGTTTCAATCAATTGCTGGCGTGTCCATGATTCAAACGGCCGACATGCACTGGCGACCAGGCAAACACACGGTTTATCGTGAAAACCAGTTTTCATGAAATGATGACGATGGAAAATCCACTCAAATTCTGTATCAAGCAAACAGGTGATCATTTCATCGCTGAATGGTTGTTCATACCAAAGGTAAACGCTTAGGATGGGGGAGCGCCCCAAATCAGGGATAGTTATGCGATCGGATATACCGGAAATATCAACAAGTCCTTGCAACCATCGGTGGGGGATGGCGGAAATACAATAATTACATTCTATCTCTTCGCCTGTTGATAGAACAACAGAAGTAATTTGACACTGATCAGTATTCAATGCTTTGACAGATTTTTTTAGATGGACCGTGCCTCCCCTTGATTCAATAAAGCGAACGGCATGCTCCCCATGCAAGGATTGCAAAGGGACAGAGGGTAAACCCATGCGGGAATCCCTGGCAGTAGCCAAGAAACCCTGTTGCATCACGGTTCGGAACAAATTCGCATCGGCTTTATCGGTTTGTTCGTTCAGAGCAGATAGGGCAATGGCTTGCCACATCGTTTTGCTTAAATCGGGTGGTTGACGCAAGCGTTTGCAATACTCATCAACTGTTTCGGAGGCAGGTAAGTTATTTTTCCTTTTCAGCGATAGCCCAAAACGAATGGCTGACCATTTGTCTTTCCATGACAACGAATGCATGCGCATTAATCCACCCAACAGGTGGAACGGTCCGGGCCAATGGGGGCAGTGTAACCGATCTACAAGCCCTTCATGCGAACGATAAGGAATCAATAAATCACGTTGGAAATATATGCCATCCTCAGTTTGAAGCAAACGGAGCAACCGCATGGTTTCATGATAACACCCCATGATCACATGCTGTCCATTATCAATCATTTCACCGGTTTGGCGATCGGGAATGGAATAAGTGCGCCCCCCGAGGAACGCGCGTTTTTCCACCAGGTGAACCTTGGCTCCACGATTTGCCATATGGACAGCGGCAGACAGGCCGGCGAATCCGCCTCCGATAACTACGACGTCGGCGCCCATTGGACTAAACGCCTCCATCGGCTGCCCAGCCATAGTTGCAGGGCAATCATCATTTTTTCCCAATTGGGAACGCGGACCCGGTCATTGAACACGTTATATTGAATGGCAGCTACGTTGTTGAGCAGTTTGAAGTAGATTTTACGCATAATTTCAGCCGGAAAGAGAAGGTGATGATCACGCCGTTCATATTGTTCTATTGCTTTATTGAAATAACCACGAGCACGTTCTTCTTGAAAGCGCATGAGCTCGATGAATGAGTCGTTGTATATCTCATTCAATATCTCCTCTTCGGAATAATTAAATTGTTCCAATTCTTCGATGGGCAGATAAATTCTGCCATTTCGGGCATCTTCTCCAACATCTCGCATTATATTTGTTAATTGAAGCGCCATCCCCAAATCGATGGCATAATCTTTGGTTTTTGGGGATCGATAACCAAAAATTTCAATGCAAATTAAACCGACCACACTCGCGACGTGATAGCAATACTGCTGTAATTCATCAAAGGTTTGGTAGCGTTTACGGGTGATATCCATCTCACATCCATCAATCAGAGCATGAAAATAATCTTTGGGAATGGAAAAGGTTTGAGCCGCCTCATGTAAGGCAGTAGTGATAGGATGATGAGGTTGTCCATCATAACAACGATCAAGTTCTTCACGCCATTTGTCCAATTTCTGGCTGGCTTCGCCGGGTGACTGAATATCATCGACAATATCGTCTGTATGACGGCAGAACGAATAAACCGTGAAGATGGCATCCCGCTTTTTTTTGGGTAGAAATAAGAACGAATAATAAAAATTCGTTTTACTCTTTTTAGTCTTTTTTCGAGTAAACTGATTGGAATCCATCCCGTATCCCCAATGATATATTACCACGTATATGATTATTTTTGCCGAGTGTTTTCAAACGCTTGATTCAGTTTCTTTCTGGTGCCTTTGATTCGAAAGAATGATCGTAATCCCATTTTCAAAAAATCCCCTTTTGATAACGTGGGACGATGTTCAAATACATTAAATTCATTTTGCAGAACGCGGTGTAAAATGGTGGTTCCGCCCAACCAGGTAAACCTTAGTTCCGCATTCAAGGGCCATTTTACCCGCTCGACCAGCGTGCAACCTTCGTTAAACAATCTCCAGGTTCGTTTTACCAAAGGCTCCATTAAGCGGACAAAGCGTTCATCATAAACAAGAGCGAATAAATCGGCCTCGGTGTAGTTCTCCCGTTTCATTTCATTTTTGGGAATATAACTACGGTCTTTTTTCAGATCAATCGTAACATCCTGCCAAAAGTTGGCCAGTTGTAAAGCGGTACAAATACAGTCGGAAAGTAGGAACAATTCGTCATCACGATAGTTAAACAGATGCAGAATTAAACGGCCTACCGGATTAGCGGAATAGCGGCAATAACCAAGAACCTGATCAAAATCTTCGTACCGGTTTACGGTAACATCCATTTTAAACGCCTTCAACAAGCCTTGGAACAATTCAATGGGCAAATCGATGGTTTTTACAGTCTCACCCAAAGCAATGAATATGGGATGTTCTGCTTTTCCTTCATAGCAGTCTGCCAACATCCTTTCCCACTCGTTTAGCAAATCCATCCGTTTCCCTTTGTAATCTGCTTCATCGGCGAAGTCGTCCGAAACACGTGCAAACGAATAGATGGCATGCACATGGGAACGAAGATGTTTAGGAATAAGCAGCGAACCCACAGGGAAGTTTTCGTAATGAGATACAGTTAGTTGGCGGCAAAAGTCATACGATTCTTCGACCGTCCATTTTTTATCTGCTGGATGGTCCTCCAAGTGGTGGAATGAGCCAATCTTAGTAAGTGTAGGATCCATTGTGGTCGTTTCGTGTTCCATAATGATATGGATTCTATTTTATCTCATATTCAACTGTGAGTTGAATATAGTATCATATCGTTATGGATCAAGTCATCACCTGCTTTATTCAAAGTTCGTTGAAAATTTAGCCCATTAATATACTTTTGAGATAAGAATGGAAGAAATGCAAAATGGATCGGAAAGAGTGGGAAGAAGCCATACGCGAGCATCATCGAAGAGGAGACGAAAGTTCACCGTGGCGCTACAGCCGGCGCCTGTTGTGGTTCGATTTTTTGTTGGTCATTCTTTTTATGTTTATTACGCTCTACTTTTTTTGGCCCAATATGTTTCGCTCACAAAATGCCCAAGTGCCGAGATCAGTGATCAATGATTGCTTTCATTCTCTAATGGAAATCCACAAGCGTTGTTTATCAATAAAAGAAGAGCAAGATGACATAATCTCATATCTTGAGGAGAAACAACGCAGGAGTCCCGAAATGATGATATATTTACTGGATATGGAGGGAGAGTTGCTTTTGGGTAAAAAACCCTCTTTCTTCAATCCTGACATGCAGAATGAATTGTTCTCCAATCCACATGGATCGTTGGTATATAAGGAAAATCTGCAAACTGGCTTATTGTTACATACCCATTTGTTTGAGGGGAAATGGATTTTAGCAGTCGCAAAAACATTCCCACCTTTGCTGCAATAAAAATAGGCGGGTAATAATACCCGCCCTCATTCTGTTATTGAACGCCTATTTTATTTCGCCATAGTGGTTTTAACCTGAGAATCAGCCTGTTTCACCAATTTGAAGTGATGGTACTTCATATTGCAGGCTGGTTCACCATCCTCTCCGGCGTGGGCCACCCACGCCTCCAGGGTAGCGGGATGGAAAATAGCGTTGTGCAAGTTGCCCTTCATCGAAACCGGGCGTTTAATCATCTCTTGCAAAAGGGTTTCGTTTACCTTGCCGAATTGCTGTTCCAACCGCTCTGCAAAGGCAAGATAACGGTCATCTCCTGAAATGATGATGCTATCTTCCGGTGGGGTATTCAGCATGATTTGCAATTTTCCTTCGGGAGATTGAACCAACGTCTGCCATGTAGACTTTTTTAGGTCAAATCCTTTTAGAACCGTTCGGTTCCCGCCACTGTCATCGGCTGGAGGAGGAGCGACATCCAGCATGGCGTAATTTTCACCGGGTTTAATGAAGTGGATTTGCTTGGGGGTGGCATAAATCCCTCGGGCATCATTGATTTTGGCATCGGAAATAACATAGTAGTATTCACATGTCCGAGGGGTATTTTTGAAGATGGAAAGCGCTTCGGTAAGGGTGGAGGCCCGCTCAAGCGCATCACGAATCAACAATGTCATGGGCATACCATCCCAATGCCCCTGTCCACCGCCCCCCATTTCACCAATGGCGATTTGTTGTTCATTCATTCCGGTAATCGAGCCCATAAAGCCCGCATACCCAACATTCATGAAGGCATGCTGCCCATCGGGTTCCACTATCATCAAAACAGCGTGCTCCTGCAAGCCCGCGTTGGTCATGTAATCCAGAATGCGAACATGATAAAGGCTACCATCATGAGTGGCCTTGCCTTTCAAAGCAATCCCACTGCAATGAAAGGCTTCAGGAAACAGATTGCCAGTTAGCACATCCTCAAATTTCAGCCCCGCTCCCTCGGCTATACCGCGCATTTCTTCAAGGAAACGTTCAGGGATATGGGGTTTCAGGCGGTTATGCATTCCGCTACGCAGCATTTTATAGAGCACATATTCATTCTCCTGCCCGATCTCGCTTTGATTATCAATGATATTCATTAAGTTACTACGGACCAGGTCTTTCAGGAGTTTGCCATGCTGAAAGCCAATATCATATGGAGAGCCTTTAAGATGAAGAACGAGCTGGCCATCCACTTTTTCCAGATAGCCCTTACCTTCACGTCCCAGGATTTCACTCCAAACAGGTAACGCGGTGAGGATAAAAAGCAGACAATTGAGTAGCACTACACTTAAATACTTCTTCATAATAGCATCCTTCATTCAATTTTATTGCATATACTATTTGTTAAGACCGATGAAATGAATCAGTTAGTGCTTCTAATCCTCAACCCTCCCCCAAGCCTGGGGGAGACATAGAGGGGGTTGGCTGGCTTTCCCTAAGACTAATGAAATAAGGTAGATAGTTCCACAGTGTTACTGCACTATCATCCAATAATCAATGGCTGATCCCGTCACGCCTTGTGAACCGAGATATGTTCCATCCACACCAGCCGTGGCTACAGGAGAGCCTTCGCTTAAATGGAAATCACCGTTTTCAGGATCCACATATTGGGGATCGAGATTCAAAATATTACTTGTCGTTGTGAAATCGGTATCATCACCAAATTGTGAACCTTCAGTAAAGATATCGCAATATTCGATGGTGAATTCAGAGAAAGCGCCAGCATTATTAATAACTCCATCAAAATCAACGACTATACTGTTGGTCATGTTCAAGGTAATCACATCTTCAGGGCTATCCGTTGTTGCCACACCAATTCCACCAAAAGATTGATATAGATCGCAATGGTCAAACGTAGCAGTCGTACTGCGTCCATCTTCAGTCGCGAAGAACATATTGGCGCCAGCACTATTGCGAATAATGCAATTGTTTACAATCAATTCGCCACATTCCATGCGGATTCCGTAATTATCAATATCAACTCCATTATTAGCAATTTCACAATTCTCCAAAGTGACTTTTGGTAATCCTTGGGGATCGTCGTCCTCCAACTCACTATCATCCAATTCGATACCATGTCCATCATTGTTTATGATTTGACAATTAACGATGGTCATCTCGTCATCACCTGTACTAATCCCGCTTCCAAGATTATCGTGAATATTACAATCTTCAACTTGAAGATTACCGCTATCGATCTCAATCCCGTTTCCGTTACCAGTAAATTCACAATTCCGAACAACCGACTCGGGGGATGGCGCGGGAACCCCCAGATCCAACGGTAAATTAGCGGAGGCGAATGCAAAAGGCCAACCAGTGAAAGTACAATTTTCGACAGTTAAGTTATTCGCCACGGCTGGCTGCCCTTGGGATAGACTAACGATATCCATGGGTGTAACGGCCATGCCGACGAAATCACCGGCAGTTTCAGGCCCGGGACCGATAAATTCACAATTTCTAATCGACACATCAGAACTAATAATAGTAAGAGATATACTCACATTAAGGGTATTGACCTCAGTGTTTTCTTGAATAATAGTCAATCCGTCCAAAACCACTCCATTACCGTAAACAAAGAAACCGAGTTTGTCGGTAGGACCAAAATCAGCGCCCAACGGGACTAGAGAACCAGTTCGGTTGCCCGTGTTGGTAAGAGCAATTTCGACGGTCTCACCTTCGGCAGCCTGAACAGTAATATTGTCCTTGCGCGTTGGGGGCATGTTGATATGACCGATATTGGGATCTTCATTGTACCGGCCTCCATGTATGAAGACGGTATCACCCGGTGCGGCGGCATCCAGGGCCGCTTGAATGGTGGTATGATCACCACTTCCATCCTGATTAACCGTAATGGTTGCAGCCTTTACATGAGAGACACTCAAAATTACCAGGGCTCCAGCTAAAAGAAACTTGCTCATGTGTTTGAAAATCATGTTTTTCATTACTTTCCCACCTTTTCGTTTCCTTGATTTGTTTTTCCAACTTTTATATAAAACACACCTAACGTAAGCATTCTCATATATTAATGATTCAAAGTCAATAGTATGTTAATAATGGCTTGGTTGTCCTGGTATGGGTGCTATACTCATTTCAGAACTAAAGGGTGATAAGGAATAACAACAATGAAACATCCAAAACGGCATGTCGATTTTATTTGCCCCTTTCAGGAAAATAATACCATGTGCTCTGAAGTGATGTCGCCCATGCGGCAGGAGCCAAGCAATCGGGAAAAGAAGTTATTCACGCTGATGGGCTTGGATTTCGCTCCCACAAAGAATGCATGTCCACATTGTAGTGTTTTCCTTCAAAAATGGAAACAAAATGTGGGGCTATGGGGCCATATCAAATACTTATTCATGTGGTTGTTCAGCAAAAAAATACGATCACCCCAGCCTCAAAACACCTTGTGAATGTTTATTCTTACTTATGGATGCTCATGCAATCCAGGTTCTGGAATTTGAAAAAGTCAAGGAATTGATTCAACGGTTTGTGGCCTCCCCTCCAGGGCGCGAAGCGGTAGCTGAACTGCACCCATTAACATATATTGAATCGATTCGTTTTGCCCATGAAGAGACTAATGAAATGATTCTCTTATGCCAGGCAAAACAGGAACCACCTTTGGATGGCATCTATGATGTTCGTGAACCATTGAATCAATGCTCAATCGATGGTGCTGTGCTGGATCCGGCGGATATTATCCTGATTGGTGAAACCGTAATCGCCGCCCGGCGTATTCGGCATGCTCTTAAAAAGACCACCGTTCAAGCTCCACATATTAAGCGACTGGGCGACCGCTTAACTCCCAACCCAGAAATTGAAAAAGCCCTGGAACGGGTATTTGATGAACAAAAGAATATCCGCGATTCCGCCTCCCACCCTCTTTCCCGCATCCGGAAATCCATCCGCCAGACTCGGGATCAAATTGTGCGCCGTTTGGAACGCCTGATTCGTGGGCGCTGGAGAGCCTATCTGCAAGAAAATTACTATACCCACCGAGAGGGACGTTATGTACTACCCGTGGATGCGAATTACCAAAATAAGATCAACGGGATTATCCATGACCGTTCCTCAACTGGAACCACCGTTTATATGGAACCCATGGATATCGTTGAAGATGGGAACCGGTTAAAAGACCTTTATCGCAGTGAAGAGATTGAAATTCGAAAGATTTTACGGGAACTGACAGCCCTAATTGCGGATTTTCTCCCGGATTTGATGCAAAATTTGGAAATCTTCCGCCAATTGGATTTACTAAGCGCCAAAGCCCGGTTTGCTATATATTATGACTTGAACAAACCCGTCATTCGCGATGATGCCACTTTACTGCTTAAAAATGCCCGCCATCCATTGCTATTGGCCAAACATGGGAAAGATTCAATCGTTCCCCTTAATTTCGAACTTCCAGACAATGTACGTGGATTGGTGATAACCGGGCCTAACACAGGTGGAAAAACAGTCGTGTTAAAAACGGTTGGATTGCTGGTATTAATGGTACAAAGCGGGATTCCTGTATCTACTGATCCTACGAGCGAGTTCCCGGTTTTTCAATCCATCTGGGCTGATATCGGCGATGAACAAAGCTTGGAACAAAGCCTGTCCACTTTTTCTTCCCATATGAATAACATCCGCTATGTACTTGAAAATGCCGATGCCCATTCACTTGTCCTTCTGGATGAATTAGGTTCAGGAACCGATCCTGTCGAAGGCGGTGCGCTTTCCTGTTCCATTCTTGAAAGGCTTTATGAGTTAGGGGGGACGTTTTTGGTGACCACCCATTTACAGGATTTAAAACTATATTCCTATCAAACCGAAGGCATTATCAATGGGGCGATGGAATTTGACCTTAAAACCCTTGAGCCCACCTATGAATTTTCGATCGGCCTTCCCGGGCAAAGTAATGCCATTCAAATTGCCAATCGTTTGGGGCTTCCTCCTTCAGTTATTCACCAGGCTCGTGAACGGTTACAAAAATCAGGTGAATCTCCGGATGAATTGCTAATCAAACTAGGTCAGGAACTGAGAAACGCCCAATCCTTGCGATATAGAGGGGAACAAGAACTTTCCAAAGCACAAAACATTAAAAAGGATAGTGAAGAACGCCTGGCCAAAGCCAAACGGGAAGCAAAAGAGATCATCACCCGGGCGGAACGCAATGCACAAAATCTAATTCATGAGTTGGAGCGAAAAGTCAAAGCACTGGAAGAGAGTGAAAAAGCCTTTAAAAAGGAATGGCAGGAAAAGCTGGCATCTATCATTGAACCAGAAAAACCCCCAGGCCACTCATCCAGTTCAACCCTGGCTTCGCTAAAAAAAGAACTGAGCCAAGCCAAAAAAGAGATGGACCAGGCACGTCCCAAGCAGCTTGAAGAGTTCGCAGAACGCCGGGATTGGCAATGGGATCAGCTGAAACCCGGTGTGCTTGTTCGAGTCGCAGGTTTTTCTCAACCCGGCGAAATTACCCGAGTCGCCAAAGAGAAAAATGAGGTTGAAGCAGTCATCAGTTCGATGAAATTACGCCTTAAAACAGACCGTATTCATGCTGTTTTATCTCCAAAGCCCCAAAGACCCAAACTGATTCAATCGGATATTTCCGTCGACCGCCCTGAATCGATTAGCCGCCAGGTTGATGTACACGGAATGACAGTGGATGAGATGACACCTGTGCTGGAACAGTATATTGATCGGGCATTTTTGGCGGGTTTATCCTCTGCCATCGTGATTCATGGACATGGTATGGGAATTCTAAGGCGTGCGGTGCGTAAGTTATTGACAGAAAATCCAGTGGTAGCCAATGTACGCAATGGCACGGAATTCGAAGGCGGTTCAGGCGTTACTATCGCCGAATTTCGCAGAATGGGATAATAGAGCAAAAGATACAAAGAGATGAAATCCTTAAAATAAAAAGAGATTACAATACAATATATATTTGCATATCATTTCAAAAAGTATATTTTGCTCGAAAGGAAGTATGGTTTTGCCTTATACGATGAATAAACAACGATCTCGCTCGACGACGATTCTGGCGATCCGTAAAGGTGAAGAGGTGGTCATTGCAGGTGATGGGCAAGTCACCCTCGGTGAGACCATCATGAAACAATCCGCCAAAAAAATCCGCACCATGTATGATGATGAAATTCTGGCAGGATTTGCCGGAACTTCGGCGGATGCCTTTACCTTGTTTGAAAAATTCGAAGCCAAATTGGATGAATATAACGGAAATATTACCCGTTCCGCCGTGGAACTAGCAAAAGAATGGCGCACCGATAAAATGCTCCGCCACCTGGAAGCACTTTTGATCGTATGTGATAAAGAACGAACCTTGTTGATTTCCGGTACCGGTGATGTGATTGAGCCGGATGATGGTGTCATTTCCATCGGATCGGGTGGCCCATATGCTCAGGCTGCCGCCAAAGCGCTTCTTAACTTTACAGATCTCCCCCTTATCACCATTGCCGAAGAAGCGATGAAATTGGCAGCTGATATCTGTGTATACACGAACGATAAAATCACCATAGAATCCTTACCCAAGTCAAAATCAGACGAACACGGAAATAAAGAAAAAAGATAAAGGCTTCAAAAGGAGACGAATGAATACCCAAACGCTAACGACCGATTCAATCATTAAAGATCAATCCTTGCTTCAAGGATTAACGCCTCAAGAAATTGTCCAAGAATTAAACAAATATATCATCGGACAGGATAGTGCTAAAAAATCTGTTGCAATCGCCCTGCGAAACCGCATGCGCCGCCGGGCGCTTGATCCGGATATGCAGGAAGATGTGTATCCAAAAAATATCATCATGATTGGCCCCACCGGTGTAGGGAAAACAGAAATCGCCCGCCGCCTGGCCCGATTGGTGGATGCCCCTTTCGTCAAAGTGGAAGCATCCAAATTCACGGAAGTGGGTTATGTAGGACGTGATGTTGAATCCATCATTCGGGATTTGGTGGAAATTTCGGTCAATCACCAAAAAGCAAAAAAAATCGAAGACTGTAAACTAGCCGCGGAAAAAGCGGCAGAAGACCGCATACTTGATCTGCTGGTTCCTCCCAATTATGCCCGTGCCTATCGGGAACAAGAATCGTCGACGGAAGATGAACAAAATCAAATTCAACGAATGGAAATAACCCGAGAGCGTTTTCGTGAAATGCTGCAAGCCGGCAAACTGGAAGATCGGCTGATTGAGCCAGAAATCGACGAACGGGCCAGTAATGTGGTGGTTGGCGTTCCTCCAGGAGCCGGATTCGAGGAAATGGGTATCGACCTGAAGGATATGATTGAAAAAATGATGCCCTCTCGTAAAAAACGCAAGAAAATGAAAGTATCACAGGCGCGTCCTCTCTTGATTCAAGAAGAAGCTGACCGCCTTGTGGATATGGATCAAATCGTGAAAGATGCCATTGAACGCGTTGAACAAGCCGGCATCGTTTTTCTTGATGAGATCGACAAGGTTGTTGGCCGAGAGGGTGGAAGCGGACCGGATGTATCACGGTCGGGGGTTCAGCGGGATATTCTCCCACTGGTTGAAGGAGCGACGGTGTTCACGAAATATGGGATGGTTCGCACTGATCATGTCCTGTTTATTGCCGCTGGGGCTTTTCATGGTTCAAGCCCTTCAGATTTAATTCCAGAACTCCAGGGACGTTTTCCTATCCGGGTTGAATTGGAGGATTTGGATGAGGATGACTTTAAACGTATCCTGCTCGAACCCAAAAATTCCCTGCTTCGCCAATATGCCGCCCTGCTTACCACCGAAGGTGTGGTGATCGAATTTAAGGATGATAGTATCAATGAAATTGCCCGTTTTGCGGCCCATATCAATCAGGAAACCGAAAACATCGGTGCACGCCGATTACATACCATTATGGAAACTTTATTGGAGGATATTTCCTTTGAGGCCTCCGAGAAGGCAGGGGAAACGATCGTAATTGATGCCAATATGGTCAAAGAAAAATTAGGTGACATTGTCGAGGATGCCGATCTATCACGTTATATTTTATGATGACAGAATTCACCCTGGAATTAGAGGGAAAAGAGCGGTAAGAATAAACCGCTCTTTTTTTATACAAGCACTCAATGTATGGTCATAGCCCGATAAGACAAGGTCTGTTATTCTAGTATCTGTTATTGAATAATAAAACAATTCATACTGGATTGAAGAAAAAATTGTAAGTGGTCAACCAAAGGCAAAATGATTCATTCATGATGAAATTTAAAACATTCTTCCAACGTGAATATATTATATTCTCCCTCATTTTGATTTCGTCGATTCTCCTCTTTTGGTGGCGCGTCTGGATACCTTCCCCCGCTGATCGAATGCACTTCAGTGATGATATTTTGATAAAGGACTATCCCACCCGCTTGGGACTATTCCGCATTCTTCTTTCCGGACATCTTCCATTATGGGATCCCTATCAATTTGGCGGCTGGCCTGGTCTTGCCAATTGCGAAACGGGATTTTTTTATCCTCCCAATTGGCTAATGATTCCCTTTATCAGTTCCCCTGTAGCCGCTTTTCAAGCAACCCAATGGATAGTGCTTCTTCATTTTTTTATAGCGGGATTGGGGATGTATCAATTTACTCGCTTTCACGGTTTATCCCCCTATGCCTCGGCATTCGCTGCCTTTACATTCACGTTCTGTGGTTTTCATTGCGCCCACAAAAAACACACCAATATGCTATTTGCCTTGGTGTGGCTACCGTGGATCTTTTTATTCGCTGAACGATGGCTGCGTAACCAATCGGTGCGTAACTTTATCAAGTTGGTTTTCCTTTTGGCTTTGGCTTATTCGGCGGGGCATCCCCAGGCTTCATTTTATCTTACCCTTTTGCTTGGCTTTCGCATGATGTGGGGCGGGGAAAAAACAACCTATCAAGCATGGATTAAACGTATATCTATCATTGTATTACTCGTTTTCCTTGCCTTCGGATTAACCGCCATTCAATGGCTTCCCACCTTGGAATTGATTCAGCAGGGAGAACGCGCCGGTAGCCAAACAGCCTATCAACGAAGTTCTGAATTTTCCATGCCGCTCTATGAACTGTTGGATGTACTTCTTCCCGACGTCTTCCAATTTTGGGGACAAGTGGAAGTCTATTATTGGGGTATAGTGCCTTTTTTATTACTGCTGTTTTATCTCTCTTTCTTCCGCTTTACCGGTATAGATCGCTTTTATACAATTTTAGGGATCATCACCCTCCTGTTTGCCTTGGGGGAACACTTTTTTGTGTATGATCTATCCTATCTACTGATTCCCGGAACAGCATGGGTGCGTGCCCCCAGCCGATGGATTTACTTCACCGGTTTTGTAGTTGCCTTTTTGGCGGCTCGTGGATTGGATACGTTTCAGCGGCAATCTTCGGGTGATGTGGAAAGACACCTTACATCGTTTTATCAAAAATCATTATATATATTGGGTTTTTTCCTGGTTCTCCTCGTTTTGCTGGTCATCAAAATGCACGCCTCCTCATTTCTGCATGCCTTTCAGGCAATGGCCGCTGACCAACCCCCCAATCCTCAATATTTGGAGGAGTGGCGGCGATTACTGAAAGCCATTTTTTTACTGATATTTTTTGTGGGAAGTTTTTACTTTTTGATTCGCCTTGCCTGGCTGCAAAAAATTTCATTTTATGCATTGGCATGTATTCTGATTTCTCTGACATTTATCGATCTGGCTACCCACTATCATCGAATCGATTTGAAGGAGGGGCCAGGAGGATATGAAGTTGATCGTGAAATAAAAAAAATAATTGACTCACCGTGGAATTTCCGAACCAAAGTCTTTTTTGAAGGTGGAGGTCACCGCGAACTATATCACGGCTCAGCACAGGATTTTCGTGAATTGGATGGTCAATCTCCCTTAACGCCCAGGCTTAATCTCGATGTTCGTGAAGATACGGCCTTAACCATTCCCACCAAACCCAATTTGGAATTATTCAAACTGTTCGGTGTGGGAATGATCCTCTCTGACGTTGGGAATCTTCTCCCTGTAGAATCCTTCAATCAAAAAACAGAACGATTGTATGAATTTAAACATACCCCCGTTCGCTCCCGCTTGTTTTACGATTGGCTGGAAGTTGAAAACGAAACTCAACGTCAATTGCTATCCATTCAAGCCTTCCCTCATGACTCACTGGCATTTATCGTACCTCAGGAGGAAGAACATCCTGTAAAAAGAAAAGCTGATAAACAATTGTTTCCCAAGCCATTTTTGCTAGCCAGTTGCTCGGCTCAATCGGTTCAACCCAACGCACACTTGATTATTGATGGGATCGACCATTTCGAACGAGCAGGTGAGGGAAAAGGGTATTATATCGCCGTGGCTGATTCAACAAGTGGGAAAGTGGAAAAAGCGGCCAGTTTTAATTTGATGTTGAGTTTGAATGATCCCACCTATGCGGAACATAAACGAATGATGGATTTCGTGGCGAATATCCCAGAAGGGAAAACGGTATTCGCCGCCATTAGCGATAATGCGACCAATATGTTAATGCCCGAAGGATTGGCGGCGTTACGAGCCATCGGGGCTTCAGTCGATTTACGCAGCCGATACCAGTATGCCCATGCCATCGTGGGGAAAAAAGGAGCACCGATTGGTTCAGCCCTGGAGATTATTTCACCCACTGAAGCATTAGCCATCCAAACGAGAGATCATATATTCACTCATGGTGTGATTGCCGATAAACCGAACTATCAATTTATAAGTTCAGCCCAATACACGGATGAATGGATACGCCTTTTTGACCGATTGCATCATGAGCGGCTTCCTGCCCGCCCCCTATTGGATTCAAGCACGGATCGATTATATTTCCCACATCCCATACGTGTCTATTCAGCTCCCAAAGGTGAATCCGTAAAGGATCGTGCGAGCATTATCGTGGGAGGTCAGGATATCTCTCCCAATCAAGTCGGTTATAACCTGGTCGTTCTTGAACCACAGACCTTTGAGGTGGAACATCGCGAATCGTTTAATTTATTGGCGGATTATATTGCCACCGCCACCACAGGCTTTCGTGATCCACCTGTCGAAAACCAACGCATGCAATCCCTCATCAAATCAGTGACCGATGGGCATGTCATCGTGGGAGCCATTCGGGATGAAGCGATTGACCTTCTCCATCCAAAAACGTTGAATGAACTAAACAAAATTGGGTGCCGGCTGCCTTTTGATCTTGCTGACGCAGAACGGCGCAAAGGCATGGCGCATGCCTTTATTGCCGTAAAGGGAGCGACGTTTTGTGTGGAATCATACAAAAAAAATGGTCCAGCAACCGTATTTGGATTTAATCGATACCCCGGCGGCCCAGCATTGATGCCTCCTGACCGGGATGATGGAATGGAAAACTTAATTATTCCCACAGATCCTTATGACGAACTTATTTCCAAAGCCAGCCGCACATTAAATGTAAAACCCCTCCCTAAAGCCCAACAATGGCATTTGGAAGAGAATGGCCCCAATCAGCTACGCGTAACTGGCACAACCCAAAAAGACGCCTTTTTATTTACCAGCGAGATCCTGTACCCCGGTTGGAAAGCCTATATTGATGGAATCGAACGTCCTATTCAACGCGTAAACTACTTTTTTAGAGGGATTCCTATTTCAAAAGGAATTCACACTGTAGAAATGGTTTACCAACCTGTCATGTTTTATACCGGATTTTGGATATCGTTTATTACCCTCGCCGGATTATTGGCTATATGGTTTACTTCGAAAGACTATTACTGATCAGCCATTTGAAATAACATTCCCCTCCCAAGATGGGGAGGAGCTTAACCTCCCCCATTTCATTGGGGAAGGAATAGCGGGGCTGATTTGAAAAAATTATTGTTTAGCTTTCTGTTTTTTCTTATTATCACCCAAGCGTTTCTTAATCGCTTCGATAAAACCTTCAGGATGTTGGGGAGGATTAACAATAACGATTGCAAAACGCATATAAGGGAAAAAAATGAATTTCCCCTCAAATTCACTTTCTCCCCAAAAACCATGTTCCCCTAAATGACTAAGTGGTTTTAACTTACCCGCTTTTTCAAAGTGTGAAGCCAACTTTTCAATACGCTCAATCGCCTCTTTCCGCTTTTTCGCTAACGAAACATACAGGCTTCCGGAATGCTTTTTATTCCATTGGTATTCCGCTTTGTATGCGGGCGCTAACACTTCATGACCCAAAGGTGATTTATTTAAGTATTGTTGTGTGTGGTTAATTTGTTTTTCATCTGGAAAGCGCTTTAAAAATTTCGGAAGATTCTTCCCTTTTTTTATCTTTTTGGAAATACATTGTGATAGGGATTGAAGGGTTTTTCCCGTTTCCTTTTCATTTACTCCATAAGCCTGGATTTTGATATAAAAATGGTCTTGTAGAAAATTTAAGGATATGCTATCTCCATATCCTTCCGCCCCAATCTCAAGATAATTATTATCGGGAGAACGTTCAACTGAATAAATACCAAACGCGTTTAACCGATTACCCATATCATAAATTTCCACGGTTATTTCAATATCATCTTTTTTGTACGATTGCACTAGAAGGAGTTTGAAATCATAATCATGATAAGCAGGCGCGGCACCGTTGATATACTCATAAAGATTCTCTCCATAGAATGAAGGTTCACCTTGTGGAATTAATTCAAGTTTATCAGAGCAAGGCAGCAATTCAAGCAAACGCTCCTTATCCTCTTTTATAATTTCACTATTTGGGGATGCATTTTCTACATAATCTTCCTGAGCCAAAAGAGATGTTGGCAAAATGAAAACCAAACAGAGCATCAATATACGATAGATCATTCGCGTCTCTCCTGTTGAGCTTAATTTTGTGCTAATGAAAGTAAAATCATATACATGACCCGGGCCTTGTGAAAAACCACAAAGCCCGGGAAATATCAAGTTATGATTTTATGCGAACAGGCTTCTAGCGGCGTTCAGTTTGGGAACAATCTGAATCTGATTGGGGCATGCGTTTTTACATAACCAGCAGTCCTCACATTGTTCATTCCAGCATTCTTCCTTCTTTAAGGAATGATAAGTTGTGTACGCTGTATCCCAATCCCTCATTTGTTCATAATAATAATCCTTGCATCGTATCACTGTGGAAACACGGATGTTATTTGGGCAAGCCTTGTAGCATTCATCACACATCATACAATTTTCGGAACGTGTGGATTGAGCGTAACGGTAAAGTGTTTGATCTTCCATGCTGGTTAAGGTTTCACGAACAGCACCAGCCCAGTCGTCAAACATATCAAACGAGCCAATTCCCTTGTTAACCGTGACCACCGCAGGATTACGCAACACTTTCTTGAGATAGGCCAGCTGGACTTCTTTTGTATTTAATCCACCCATTGTTTTCATGGGCATAAATCCCACTTCATTCTCCACCGCTATTTTTAATTCTTCATCCAACAACTCCAAATTGGATTGCTTGAAGGTAGGCATAATCAAACGGAACAAACCATGCTCAACACCAGCAGCCACACATCCTTTCACATCGCCGTGCGTCGTCAAACCGGCATATCGAATAATCCCCCTTTTCTTCAACGCCTCGAAACGTGCGGGAATATTCTCGTCATCGATTTCATCGGCGTCATGCCGGTTAAACATCAAGAAATCAATGTAATCCGTATTTAAGTTTTCAAATATTCCATGCTCTTTGAATTTCTTTATATCATCATCCACTGATTTGAATCGCTTGGGTAAAAAGTTGTCTTTAAGTGCGAGATACACTTTATCCCGATGCGTTTTCATCACTTTCCCCAAATCCACCAACGAGCGTCCCCCCATATAACTTGTCGACATATGGCAGAGATTAACTCCATGCTCGATAGCATATTTGTTCACCGCCGGAACATTGACCAACCCACCCAAACTTATGACCGACAAATAAATGTCCGTTTTAGGCACCCGGCGGTAGCGCATCTTTTCGTTATAATTTTTTATCTTCTTGGGATCGATTTCACCTTTCTTATCTTCTTCTGCTGCCATTGATTGCGAACCAAAACCAGCGGCAACCGTTCCCAACACACTACCTTGCAAAAACAATCGGCGATTAACATTCAAATCTTTTTTATTCATTATGACTCCTCCAAAATGATGTTATTTATCTTTTTTCATAAAATATTCGTCTATCTATTCAGGATGTAAGTTCCTTCACTCACCAAATCCTAATGTCACGAATATATTAGCATGGAAGAAATTGATTGAAATAGGGAAAAATGAAAGAAATAATCATACAAATATGATAAATTTTATCAACTTACATTGAGGTTAACATGACACTCTCTTCAATAAATGTTAAAAAAACAAACACACAAACTTAATACCAGGGAAGGCGACGCTCCCGCGGAGCCGTTTTGAAACACTGAAATTGTAAAATGGATCATGTCGTTTGACCCATCGAAAAGATCGTTAGATCCATGTTAAGTGCAGGAATAGACATATGTGTCTGATGTGTCAGCCCTGAAATAGGAGAAAAAACAATCTCCAAACATTGTAGATATCAAATGGGAGAGGTGTATCTGTATATAAACAAAAGGGCTAACACAGAGGATTTTACTTTCTGCTCTCTTTTCTCTACGTGCCAGAATAGACCTTTATAATCAAAATGCTTCGCTTAATATGGCAATGTATTGATTCAACTGTTACTATTCAAAGTAGATATAACAACCAAAGGATAGTTACTCATGAGCAAAAATCTTGTCATCACCATAACCGGCCCGGATCGTGTTGGGATTGTTGAAGATGTAACGAGCAAACTACTTCATCACGGTGGGAATGTTGGAACGAGCCGAATGGCCCGATTGGGGGGGATTTTTTCTATTATCATGATGGTTTCTCTGCCCGAAGACCGTTACGATGATTTTATGGCGGCCTCCAAGAATCTTTTGGATGACGATTATTCCATTACAGTCAATCCAACTGAAATTAGTGAACGAAAAGAATATACGGGCTGGATACCATACCAAATCAAATTGAATGGAGCCGATCATGAGGGAATTATTCATCAAGTCGCTCAATGCCTGGTCCAACATTCCATTAATATCGAATCACTGGATACCGATAGCGTGAGTGCCCCGGTGAGTGGAACACAAATCTTCACCATGAACGCCATGGTTTTGGTTCCACCAAATTTGACGCTTCATTCCCTCCAAAATGAGATGGAATCACTTGAACGCGATTTAAATGTGGATATTGAAGTGTCTCCATTTGTGGGGTAAATATTGATTGCTGAGAAGAATAAAGAGATTATCTCAAAACTTGGTTGACACATAGGTCAATCCCTATATGTTGTAGAGGCGAACCCAATGTCATTAAGTTAAGATCAAGTTGGATCGTTGAATAGGGAGGGCGAGGCTTCCGCCGAGCCGTTTCCACGTATAACGGCTCGGCG
>CAZFER010000062.1:0-37457 GCA_964517495.1 uncultured bacterium
CTTTCAGGGCTTTGAATTTGTGTGCATTTTTTATCTTATTGGCGCCCCTTTGGGGCTGGTTTCATTATCTAATATATAGGTACAGATCAGCTGGGGGTGGAGAAGGGTAGCGGCTTTTTGTGCCAGTGAGTTTAAGACTCAAGGGCAGACAAACAACGCTTGCCATTGCCACCCGGGCTGCAAGGACCTCGAATTGTTCTTTAAATTTTTCTTCACTCATTTTCCTATTCTTTCCATCTCGTGTTCCGGTACCCAATACTATATCAGCGGACCCTGTCAGATTGTGTCAGGTCAGTTTATATTTATTTAAAATTTCAGTTAGAGTAACTATAATTTCCTCCCGTAATTCAACCGGTTTAATTATCTCCACATCGGGGGCCATGCTGAGGGTCCAGGCGCGGATTTCTTCGGTGCCGGAGACGGTTAGGGTGCAGATTACCTCGTTATCGTTGATCTGGTCCCAGTCTTGTGGGGTTATCCAGTGGCGTTCCTGGACGATGCGGATGGCTTTTCCGTGGAGTTTTAGGGTTACGGTTTGGCGCTTTCCTCGGAAGACGGACCAGCTGTCTTTGAAATACTCGCTCACCGAGAAAGTGGCATCCCGTTCGAATTTGGTTTGTGTGAGGTGGAATTCTTTGATTCGTTCGAGGCGATAAAGGCGAGGATCGTCCGAGGGATTGTCTTTGGCGATCATGTACCATTTGCCTTCGCGGATTACCAGGGCGTGGGGTTGCAGGCTTCGCGGACGGGGTGAAGGATCGTCGAGCGATTGATAGTGGACCTCACATATATATTGTTCGGTGAGAGCTTTTTCCAGTTCGCGCATTTTTACTTTTCGATTCATAAACGGTGAGGATTCTGCTGATTGGATGGGGAGCGAGTCTGGTTCGAGGTGGGCGGAGGCCATGGTTTTTAACTTTTGGATGAGCAAATCGATCTGGCTTTTGTAATCGTCGTGCTGCGAAAGGGGGGATGAGTTTAAAAAGAGTTGCAGGGTGCGCACATCCAAGGCAGTGAGTGACCATGAGGGCTGGGGGGTGGTATTGTACATTTTATAGCCCTGCTCGTCGTGGTAGATGGGGAAGCCCAAAATGCCCAAGTCGTTCAAATCACGGTAGATAGTGCGTTCGGTGACCTCTAATTCTTCTGCCAGTGACGAGGCCGTGAGGTAGGGGCGTCTATCCCCCAGCAGTTGCACCAATTTGATAATTCTAAGGTTCTTGCTGAATCGCACGATACATAATCTCTCAGATCACCGTATGACCACTGTATTCAATGGTATACGAAATACTTTGATTAATCATTCCAGAAAAAACCTTCACTGTCAATTGCAAAATGTCATATAAATCGTACATATTCCTTTGCTTATATTCCATTATATAAGCGGAAGATAGTTTCCACGGTTATTTGTACATTTTCGACATCAAGTTCGGATCCATATGATCAAAGATTCCAAAGATTATTATCGGCGTATTACTGATGCGAAAATAAACGAAGAATTTGTAACGAAATCCATCGTGAAGTCCTTCCGCAAAATCGGGATTAATCAACTTGGCCTCCGTTTTCCACAAATAATGGTTTGCATTGTATTCAAGAGGCCCGGCAAAATCTTTGACCGTGCCAGGTTTGTTCATTCTGGCAGGCGCATTGAGTGCTCTCATGCCATCCGGAAGTACAAAATTAGTCACGATTAACATCCAAGTACTTCCAGGCGCCAGTGCACCGCTGCTCTTGTCATTCGATCCCGGTCGCACCGAATTGAACGACGGCGCGCTGCCACTGAATGCAAACAGTTTGCCGATTTCTTCCGAAATCGCCTGCCGGTTTCCACCGTTTTAAACTGCCGATTTGAGCGAAATCCTCACGGCTAATTATTTTTATACATATACCCTATAAAGAGTAGAATCCAAGAAAATATTTTGACTTATTCTTCACAGAGGGTTGACAAGATGACCCTAATGTAGATAATGAAGATAAAATTTATCTTATTTATAGGACTATGTTAAATTTAACGACTGAAACGGCAATTAAAGTACTTATTTATCTTACGATAGAAGATAAAAGTGAACCACTTTCGCCAAAATTTTTGGCTGAGCAATTGGAGGAATCACCTTCGTATATGGCCAAAATTACAGGCCTTTTAGTAAAAGCGGGGATACTTCGGGCTCATCGTGGTGTGAGTGGAGGAGTCACGCTCTACCGAAAACCTGATGATGTGAAACTATTTGATATTGTCGAGGCCTGCCAAGGAAAAATATTGGGGAATTACTGTGAAGATACTGATCAATTGGAACATGCTTGTGCGTTTCATAAGGCTATGTATCAAATTCATGAAGCGACTACCAAAATCATGAAGCAGTGGACTTTAGCTGAGCTAGCCAATAATCCGGTTTATCATTTTTCAGACTCCGACAATGTGACATGCAAGATGGCGGGAGTTTGTCCAAGAACGCTCCCCAAGAGTGGCTAAGGAGTGGTTGTACAATGAAAAGCCGTTTTCCAAATCCTGTGAAAACAGCCAATTTTGATTATTGGCGGGAACAAATAAAATGCCAATTTGCCTGTCCTGTTCGTACAGATGCGCGTGGATATATTCGTGCCATAGCAGAAGGTCAGGATGAATTGGCTTATTTGATTGCCCGGGGGCCAAATCCATTGGCATCCATTTGCGGCAAAATCTGTGGGGCACCATGTGAACAGGCTTGTCGAAGAGGGGATTTCGATGAACCAATATCGATTCGACGATTAAAAAACTATCTTTGTGAACAGTTCGGCCCTGAATCCCAAAAACACGATCCCGATAATCTTCTCGAATTTATAAAATCCTCTGCTCAGAAATATTCAACGCGCCAATGTCAGGATAGGGATGAATTATTACCTCTTATGCAATCTTTACTGCACGCTGATCTGGAGCCGGTGAAAGATATAAGTGTAGGTGTTATTGGAAGTGGGCCAGCAGGATTGGCGGCAGCGCATGATCTGGCCCTGCTTGGTTTTAAAGTAACGATATATGAAATGGAACCTGTGCTGGCTGGAATGCTTAAAATCGGCGTACCTGAATATCGTTTGCCACGGGATGTTATCGATGCGGAAGTTAACGTTATTTTGAATCTAGGAGTAAAAGCTGTTACCAATTGCCATGTTGGTACAGACATTTCCTTCCCTGAGTTAAGAGAAAAACACGATGCCGTTATTATTGCGGCCGGCGCCAAGCGGTCAAGATTGTTGCCTATTCCTGGTGCTAATGCGGAAGGTGTGATAGGCGGTGTGGAATTTTTGCGTGATGTTTCGCTTGGCAATCCACCTGCATTAGGTAACAAAGTGGTAGTGATTGGGGGCGGAAATGTTGCCTACGATGTGGGACGCACTGTGCTTCGCCAAATTTCAATCGATGCGGCAAGAACGGCAAAGCGTACATCGGGTGTAAGCGAAGTCCACTTATGTTCGTTGGAATCATTGGATGAGATGCCAGCCGATGATCTTGAAATAATTGAGGGAGATGAAGAAGGCATTATGCGTAAAAACGGGTGGGGGCCAGCGGAAATCCTGACCGATGAATTGGGACAGGTACGAGGGGTGAAATTTAAGAAATGTCTACGGGTTTTTAATGAAAACAGGCGATTTGATCCATTATTCGATGAAAATGCCACGACGGTTATTGACTGTGATAATGTGCTTGTATCTATTGGGCAGAATTATGATATTTCATTTATTGATTCTGAGCGAGATGGATTAACGCGATTACCGAATGGTGCGATACAATGTGATCCAGAAACGGGAAAGACTTCCTGCCCCGATGTTTTTGTGGCGGGTGATCTTGCCTATGGCACCAAACTGTTGATTCATGCTGTTGCATCTGGGAAAGCGGTTGCACGCTCCATTTATGAACAGGCGACAGGTAAAAATCTATCCCTGCAGCATACCGAATTACATTTCCCTCTTACGCAATACTACCGAGAAGAAGGTTATGAAAAACAGAATCGGATTGAACCCCATAAAATAGATGTATCAGAGCGCTTAAGTTCACAATCAAAACTTGTGGAATGTACTTTTACCAATGAACAAGCCCAACGCGAGGCATGCCGCTGCCTGGATTGTGGAATCAACACGATCTTTGATGGAACCCAATGCATCTTGTGTGGCGGATGTGTTGATGTATGTCCCGAACGTTGTTTACGCATCGTTTCTGCAATCCGTCTGGCCGATGATATGAAACTTAAATCTGTACTAGAAAACCATCTGGATGATTTCCCTTTGGAGGATGCCTCCGCCATTCTAAAGGACGAAACTGCATGTATTCGATGTGGATTGTGCGCCGAGCGATGTCCTACAGGTGCAATAACCATGGAACAATTTCATTTTGAGGTAAAGCCATTATGTCAAACCGCTTAGAGCCAAAACCTATACCCCGTCGTGACTGGCTGGGACTTGCTGGATTATGGTCATCCGGCATTGCCATTTTAGGATCCATTATGGGGATGGCCAGGCTTCCTAAGCCGCGTGTTACTCCAGAAGCGTCGAGCAAGATACGTATCGGCTCACCCTCAGAATACACATCCGGAACTGAAAAAATATTACCTCAAAATAATCTGCGAGTTATTTCCACGTCTCAAGGCATTGCCGCCATGTCGCTGGTTTGTACACATTTGGGGTGTATTGTCCAGCAATCCAAACAAGGATTTGTTTGTCCCTGTCACGGCTCCAAATTCGACCCAAAAGGCAATGTCACCGCTGGACCAGCTCCTCGCCCGTTGAAATGGGTTAAGGTATCTCAAGCCGCGGATGGTGAATTGATTGTCGATACCTCCAGTGAGGTCACCGCGGGCGATTTTTATCAAATTGTTTAGGAGTTTTGTACCAATGTCAAACACGGGTTTACAAATTTTTTGGGATAATATCAAAGCACTCCCTCAAACCTTCCGTCAGGCCGTTTTCCGCCATGGCACCCCGACCTCTGATCGCACTCGCTCGCAAGCTGTGTTTGCCAATGTATTTCTCCATATTCATTCCACTCGAGTGCATCCTCATTCATTAAAATTAACATCCACATGGGGACTTGGTGTCTCGCTGATCGCGCAATTTATCATTCTGACGGTCACCGGGATACTTTTGATGGTGTATTACAAACCAACTGTTGAAATGGCCTATGCTTCCATGAAGGATATCCATTATGTTGTTCCCACTGGGCGCTTCATCCGGAACATTCACCGCTGGGCTGCTCATTTAATGGTTATAACTGTTATTCTGCATATGGCGAGAGTATTTTATACGTCGGCCTATAAATCCCCCCGAGAATTCAATTGGTTGATAGGCATGGTTCTATTTGTACTAACCCTGGCGTTATCATTTACGGGGTATTTGCTACCGTGGGATCAGTTGGCTTACTGGGCGATTACGATCGGCGCGAACATTGCTGCATCTCCCAATGAATTGGTCCATGCGTTGGGCTTGCCTTCCATATTCAACATCGGTGATGTTCAAAAAGAGATACTGCTTGGAGCATCGACCGTTGGTCAGGATGCGTTAACCCGGTTTTATATGCTTCATGTGATGGTTCTTCCGATCATGCTCACGATTCTGGTTGCTGTTCATTTTTGGAGGATTCGAAAAGATGGGGGGTTGGCTCGTCCTGAGGGGACATCTTCTCCAGCCGGCAAAGGAACAGGAACGGACAATCCATCTTTTCAATCCCCCAGCGAGGCACCAACAAAAACCTACGGTTTGATGTGCCTGGTCAAAGACAAATCACCTCAAACCGATGTCAATCCGGATGAAACAGCGCCCAGCTGGCCTTATTTATTACGTGCCGAGTTGTTGATTTTTATGATTACCATGCTGGTGTGTGTTTTGTTGGGTTTGTTGTTCGATGCGCCATTAACGGAACCGGCAAATCCAAACGTACCGGAAAATCCTGCAAAAGCCCCCTGGTATTTTCTTGGTTTACAAGAAATGGTTTCATATTCCGCTTTTGTGGGAGGGATTGCCATCCCTTCCATTGTTATTTTTGGATTAGCGTTAATTCCTTTTCTCGACCGTGAAAAAGAATCAATAGGTGTATGGTTCAGTGGTGATCAAGGCAAGCGAATTGCATTTAGATCCTTGTTGGTGGGGGCCGCGTGTGCTATTGGATGTGTTGCTTTTCCCGTTACCTTTGGATGGTTACGAAATTGGTTCCCCTCCATTCCACAAATTTTCATCATTCTGATCAACCCCGGCAGTCTTCTTACACTTATGTATATGGGGTGGTCAGTTTACATCCTGCATAAAACGCAATCAACTCGGATGAGTTCAATCGCATTGTTTACCTGTTTTTTGGTTGGATTTGTAATATTAACTTATGTCGGAACATACCTGCGAGGACCGAATTGGGAGTTTTACTGGAGTCAATCGCAATGGCCCCAACACTAAGGAGCATACGGTGATGAGTTTGATAGAACATCATACCATATCCAAACTGAATATACACTGAAAGATGATTTGAGGTTTTAGTCATGCCTGTTGATACCGTAAAAAAAATTGATCGGAAAGTCAAATGGTGGCTTTTTATAATCAGTTTACTTACATTAGGTGCTTTGCTGGTAGCCGCTCTCAAGGAAAATGTGTTTGCCCAATGGAAAATGATCCGCATGCGGTATGCATCTATCCTTGAAGAAAAAGCGACGGATGAACGCGGAAAAGCCATTGCCGGTCAATTTGAGGTGCGCATTGTGCAGAGTTACGTTCCAACATTGGAATCGGCCGACCGCTGCATGACCTGCCATCCTGGTGTTGATGATCCCCGCATGAACAAAGAACCACAACCGTTTCGAACCCATCCCGGTGAACATTTAAACCATCACCCCCCTGAGCAATACGGATGCACAATCTGCCACAGGGGGCAAGGCCGTGCTCTGGTATTTGAAGAGGCCAAAGCCATCGGTCATCATTGGGATTACCCCTTGCTGCCTAATGCTCTTACTCAATCATCATGCGGGCTATGCCATGCTGTAGATGAAATTAAAGATAGAGGTGGTGAGAAATATGCATTAGGCAAAAAACTGTTTGATGAGAAAGGTTGTTACTCCTGCCATCAGCTTCATGGCCGTGGTGGAAATATGGGACCAGAATTGGATGCAGAGGGTATGAAAATCAAGCAAATGCTTCCCATGGCCCATGTTGATGGTCCTCACACTCTCCCTCAGTGGTTAATGGAACATTTCGAAGATCCCCAAAAAATTGTGGAGGATAGTCAAATGAAGCCTCCTCAACTGAGTGAAGAGGAAAATATTGCTCTAACCACATATATGCTTTCCCTGCAGGATCGTGAGATTCCTCGTTCATATTTAACCTCGAACAAACTATTGGAACTATACAAACGAGAGAATCCTGAAACCCTCAGTGGAAAGGAACTGTATGATCGTTTTTGTGCTCTGTGTCATGATACTGGTAAATACACACGATACGATACGTTCTACAAAAAATTCATTCCTGCTATTCGAGGTGTATCCTACGTTCAAATTGCATCGGCTACATACATCAAGAACAATATCCGTTTGGGACATCCTGGAACCATCATGCCCGCATGGAATAAAAAAGCGGGGGGATTAACTGATGAAGAGATTAATCGCATCACATCCTATTTAAAAAATGTGAAAATTCCATCTCATGAAAAATTGGAACCCAAAATGATTCAAGGAGCTCAGGATCCTTTATTGGAAATAAAAGGGAATGCTCAACGTGGTTTTAATCTGTTTAACAAGCATTGTTCCGCCTGTCATATGACCGGGTTGGCACCTGATTTATTTAATTCCACCTTTCAACAAACCGCCACTGATGGATTTGTTTTTACCACTATTTTAAAGGGCAGGCTAAACACCCCCATGCCAGGATTCTTTGCTCCTCGTAAAGGGGGAATGGGGCTAAACGATATATCTGATTTAACGGCCTATATCTTGAACAATGAACCAACTTCATCTCAGGCCAACCTCTCCATGACAGTGGAATAAAAAAGGAAACTGGAAATGCATAAAAAAACAAAATCACCAAAAAATCCCTCCCAAATGAATCGACGTGACATACTTCGATTAGGCGGAGGCCTGGGAATGGGGGCTTTGCTTGGAGGATTATCTCACTCATCGCTTCAGGAATTTGACATTGTCGATGCTGATCCACTCAAAAATTACGAGTACCGGGGATGGGAGAATTTATATCGCGATCAATTTACATGGGATCGGGTTGTTCGTTCAACCCATTCGGCGAATTGCACAGGTTCTTGTTCCTGGAAGGTGTATGTAAAAGATGGCATCATGCTAAGGGAAGAACAAGCAGCTGATTATCCAAGAATTAGTGATGACCTGCCAGATTATAACCCACGCGGATGTCAAAAGGGGGCTTGTTTTGTTGAATATGTTTATGGCGCTCAACGATTAAAATACCCCCTTATTCGTTCAGGAGAGCGGGGAGAGGGAAAATGGCGCCGGGTGAGTTGGGATGAAGCATTGGAATACATTGCGGAAAAGGTCGTGGATAACATCTACAATTACGGCCCTGATACCAACACATTCTTTTCCGTTATCCCTGCCATGTCTCCTGTTTCTTTTTGTGCGGGATCCCGTTTTGCCCATTATACCGGTGGTGTGTTTTGTTCCTTTTATGATTGGTACTGCGATTTGCCTCCTGGCGAACCCATCACCTGGGGTGTACAAACTGAATCATGTGAATGCGCGGATTGGTTTAATTCCAAATTTATTGTTTTGTGGGGAAGTAATATTAATCAAACTCGAATCCCTGACGCGCACTATGCATGGGAGGCGCGCTATAACGGGGCAAAAATCGTATGTGTATCACCTGACTATAACAGTAGCGCCATTCATTGTGATCAATATATCCGGATCAATCCCGGCAGTGATGCGATATTAGCACTAGCCGTATGCCGGTATTTAATTGAAAACGACCTATATGATGTCTCATATGTTAAAGAACAAACTGATATGCCACTTTTGGTTCGGAAAGATAACCATAAATTTTTAAGAGCATCTGATTTAGGTATTAATAATGAGAAGGGTGATTCGCAATTTTATGCATGGGATGCCAATTCACAAAAACCAACTTCCTTGCCCGGTTGTATGGGAAGCGAAGAAAACCATTTACGATTGGGTGATATTAATCCAACACTCAATGGTGAATGGGAAATTCAGTTGGCTGATGGTTCAATGTGTAGAGTAACAACCGTGTTTGAACTCCTCCGAGATGAACTGCAAAATCATATGTACTCTGTAAAAGGTGCAGCAAAGCAATGTGGGATTCATCAATCGGATCTTAAAAATTTCATGCACGAGTTTGCTACACGGAAACCTGCCATGATTATCCATGGGGCAGGCACAAACCATTGGTACCATAATGATCTTCTTAACCGGGCGATGATTCTGGTCGTCGCCTTAACAGGAAATGTCGGAAAGAATGGCGGAGGATTTAATCACTACGTCGGCCAGGAACGTATTTGGCCTGAACATGGATTCAAGAAACTCGCCTTTCCGGAAGGTGGGGATAAACAGCGTTTTCAAAATATGACCCTTTGGACTTACTGTCATTCAAAACAAAACGATCCTCATCCAATCAATGGAAAACCGATTGAAAACTACATTTTGGAATCAGTCCGCAATGGCTGGATGCCACTCTGGCCCCAAAATGAGTGGGATGCACTGACACCCCAACAAATGCATGATCTTCCTCGGAAACCTAGATCGCTGTTTATCTGGCGTGCCAATTATTTAAACCAGGCAAAAGGTAATGAAGCCATCTTACGTTCCCTCTGGAAAGATCTGGATTTGATCGTGGACATTAATTACCGGATGGATAGCACTGCCTTGTATAGTGATGTAGTTCTACCCGCTGCGTCTTATTATGAAAAAACGGATTTAAATTCCACCGATTGCCATTCCTACATGCATCCCTTTTCAAAAGTTCTGGACCCTTTGTATGAATCAAAAACAGATTGGGATGTATTTGCCGCATTAGCCAAAAAAGTTTCAGACGTTGTTAAACGTAAAGGTTTACAACCATTCAATGATCAAGATATGGAATGGGAAAGAGATTTATCACGGCTTTATGAAAATTGGACTTCTGGTGAATCAATTTTAAGCGATGAAGATGCATGTAATTACATTCTTTCTCATTCACCCGAAACAGAAGGGATGACGTATCATAACATTCAGGATCATCCCAGGCGTTTTGTGAAAATTGATGAGGAAGCCTGGAACAGCGATATAGAAGAAGGTCGTGCTTATACACCATTCACCCATCAAATCGAAAAAAAACGCCCCTGGAGAACACTTACGGGTAGACAACAATTCTACGTTGATCATCCCTGGTTTCTTGAATTGGGAGAGCAATTACCCATTCACAAGGATCCTCAGGATGATCCTGCCTTTCCCTATTATTGGAATACCCCTCATGGCCGCTGGTCAATTCATTCAACCTGGCGGGATAATCGCTATATGCTTCGCTTGCAGCGTGGATTACCTATCGTTTACCTTCATCCTCAGGATGCCAAAGATAAGCAAATCAACGATAACGATTGGGTAAGAATATTCAATACACAAGGAGAAGCGATTGTCAAAGCCAAAATCCTTCCAGGCGAAAAACGCCATCGGTTGACCATGTATCATGGGTGGGAAAAATTTCTCGGTTTTCAGGAAGGTGGTTGGCAATCCCTAACCTATATCAAAATAAAACCAACCCAATTAATCGGTCACTACGGCCATTTGAACTTCAAACTGAATTATTGGGGGCCAACGGGAAATAATCGCGACATCAAAGTCAATGTCGAACGATACGACGGCCCAGTTGCTTCGTATGAACCGATGGTTTGAGGTGGGATGCGATTCCGCGTAAAGGAGAAATTATGTCAAAACATCAATATGCAATGGTTATGGATTTAAACAAATGTATCGGCTGTCAGACGTGTACGCTGGCATGCAAGAAGCAATGGACAGACCAAGACGGCACCAGCTATATGTATTGGAACAATGTTGAAACCCAGCCGGGTCGTGGTTACCCCAAAAACTGGGATTCCATCGGCGGCGGCTTTGACAGCCGGCGTAATCTTCAACCATCACCCCTTCCTCCCAAAGAAGATTATGGAGAAGCATATGAGTATGATTATGGTCAGCGTTTGTTCCAGGGGAAAAGCAAGCCTGTCATGCCTCATAGTCCCCCAACCTACAATGCCAATTGGGATGAGGATGTGGGCGGTGAGGATACCACCAATCCCTATTTCTTTTATCTCCCACGGATATGCAACCACTGCACGCACCCAGCCTGTCTGGAAGCCTGTCCGCGAAAAGCGATTTATAAACGAACAGAAGATGGAATTGTTTTAATCGATCAGGATCGCTGCAATGGCTATAAATACTGCATAAAAGCATGTCCCTATAAGAAAATCTATTTTAATGAAGTTACAGGGAAAAGTGAGAAGTGTATATTTTGTTATCCACGCTTGGAACAAGGAAACGTGAATGCGTGTGCCGCACAGTGCCCTGGGCGAATTCGTTTTGTCGGCTTGCTGAACGATCCTGAATCACCGGTTCATAAACTTGTAAAAAAATATCAGGTGGCATTGGGGCTGTTTCCTGAAAAAGGAACGCATCCAAATGTGTATTATGTTCCACCTTTTAATCCACCCAAGGATGGCAATACGGGAAAGAGTATGCTTGATGATCCTCGCCTTCCATTGGATTACCTGAAATACTTGTTTGGTGAAAAAGTGGTAACGGTTATTCGCTATCTGGAAACGGAATTGATAAAAGCGCAAAGTGGGCAGATAAGCGAGGTTCTTCAACTCCTTATCGGCCGTTCTGAGCAGGTTCGATATCGGATTGTTCCGGGTGTTATCAACAAAAGCACTCCCAAAGATGTCAAGCAGCAAGTCGAAAAAATCGAAACTGGGCCATCTTTAACAAAGATGGGAACACTCAAGTCAATTAGCCATCTCCCAAATGAAAGTAATTCAGCAATATGTACTAACACCAACGGAAGTGGCTGTGATTTTGCAGCCAGGCATCGCAATGTCCGATAAGTTGATGATATACCCTGCATACCTTGTAAAAGGAGTAACAGATGATACAACAGTATTTTACAATGTTAATAACACTTTTTATTCCAATGCTTACTTTTTCTGCCGATGAAGATGGAATCCTTTCTCTCACAGCATCTCAGGTCAAGCCAAACGTGATTGAAAAGGAGTTACTTAATCTGAATCATCCCAGTTGGGATAGGGCAAGAGAAAATCCACTTCATTTCCATCGCACTCCGCAACTCTATGCCAATGGACCATCCGATCAGGGTGAACGCCCGAGGGCTTCTGTTCGCTTGATTCGTTTAAGTTCAGGAACTATTTGTATTAAGTTGGAATGGGATGATTCGAGCCAGGATAAATTTTCAAATGGTAGACGGCTTCCAGATGAAGGAGAAAAACACATATATAAATCACATACCGTTTATTCAGATCAATTTGGTGATGCCGCCTGCCTTATGATTCCCCAATCCAGAAAATCCCTGGAAAGTTATCCCTCCATGATGATGGGTGATAAATCCCATCCTGTTGATCTATTTTATTGGCAGGCTGGAAGAGGTTTTTCAATTTTAAACGCTCATGGTCGTGCCTCAACTCAAGAAACACCACGCAAATCAATTGGTAAAAGTCTTCGAACAAACCGTGGTTGGGAAATTGTTTTTCCAATTCAAGAAATCGGCAATGCCACCCCGGTTTGTTTTGCCATTTGGGATGGAACTAAAAAACACCGCGATGGTTTAAAATATTTTAGTTTGTGGTACGAGATCAAATGGTGAATATCGTCATGACTGTTTTAGATAAACAAGCATACAAAGAGGAATCAGCGTTATTTGCTTTTTTCCATGATTTATTCCGTTATCCCACTCAAGAACAATGGGAGTGGTTGAATCGATCGGAGGTTCAAGATGTAATTGATTTTTTAATCAACAAATATTTTATTCCTGAGGGAATTAATTTTTACCGCGATCCGGATTCTGTAAAAGAATATGAAGAATCGTTCATCACACTATTCGAAGCAGGACTTCCTCACCCTCCCTGTCCACTTATTGAATCCCATTGGAATAAAAATGATCCCATACCAAAAATTCTTCATGAAAATATTTTATTCTACAAAACGTTTGGTTTGGAATTAAAAGAGGAAGCCAAAGAAACAGCCGATCATCTTCGATTTCAATTGGAATTTTATTGCCATTTAACAAAATTGCTTGCTGATGAGGCTCATGAAGATGAGATGAATGATCACACATCACAAATCTTACATGCGAAAAATGACTATTTGCATCGCCATCTTCTGAGTTGGATTCCCATCGCAGTTCAAAAACTCCAGGATACAGCGCCAGATTCACATTTTACACTGTGGATGAAACTGCTTGAGTGTTATGTACGCGATCAATCAGTAAACGGAAATAAAGCTCACGGGAAACAACAATGACTTGGTCATGCAAATATGAAAATAATGGGTATTGCTCCAAAATAATGAATAAATGCAAACCCGGTGAGAAGGGATGTATTTTATATAAACGCTACAAATTTGTTGAACGTGAAACGAGAGGCAAAACGAAAAAGCATTCAAGGATCTAATTCTTCAGGTGAGTTATAATTCTTCCATGAATGATGAAGTGCATTTGGAATAGGGATAATTTGGGCTTTTGGATGTTGTGCCAAATCAGTAATTTTAAAAGAATGTTCATATGCTTGCTGCTCGAGAACAGGTATAATTCGAAGATCATATAATGCTGGCATTGGTTCTGGAAATGGTGAATCATGTTTTTTCGGTGAGATCAACCAACTTCCAGGTTTTCGTTGGTTGAGAAGCCAATCCAACGCTGCAGGTTGAAATGCTGGCATGTCACACGCACAAACAATCCAGGAAGCCATTGGATTCCAGCGCATCGCGGATAACATCCCAGCCATCGGCCCGGCAACATTAATCACATCGGGTAGATGAATGACTTGATTAAGATTTTCTGGTAAATCTCCCTTTCCTACAATCACCTGTAATTCAGTTTTGGTTTGAAGAATGTTTAGAATTTTCTCAAGCCAGGTTTGATGACCGTCATGAATAAGGTGTTTTGGTTGCCCCATTCGCACACTTTTCCCACCGATTAATATACATCCACATACAGGGGTACGATTCCATTGTTTAGGCAACCAATGCTTGATGTAGTCTAAAACAATTGACGTGCGGGATTCATTTGGGCCAAGAGATTGAATGACAGGCTCAACCACATCTTTGGGTATATCAACATCGCTTTGCGATAACCAAAATTTAGGAAGAGGTGTCTGCTTGTGCCCTTCAACGAGGATCATATCATAAAAGCGAATCAATCGAAGCAAAACAGATTCTAAAGTATAGTTACTCAACTTATGCGTTCGAAAAAACGTTTCATCGGGATTGTGAACAAAAACGTCGGCACCTGCTCGAAAAAATCGTTCACTGTCTTTCCCCTCACGATCGACCTCAAAATGATGAGAAACATGCTTTAAAACAGCGAGGTGGATACCCATTTGCTTGATGGATGGAATAAGTGATTCAATGAGGGTTGTTTTCCCTGAACCACTCCACCCGCTGATCGATAAAATTGGAAATTGATCTATCATAAAAATTCTCGTTTTTTAGTGTCAATTATATATCAATTTATTAAAAAGTCACACTATTCTTGACAAATTCATCATTCTACAAGAGGATCAAACAGAAATATCTTTTAGGAGGATATGAAGAATGCGACATTTTTTTATACGAACTGCCCAATCTTTATTCTTGTTGAGTGCGCTATTCTGTTTTACGGCATATGCGGCTGAAGATCAATTTGATGCAGTCTGGATTGATACTGAAACCAATCAGAATGTAAAAGAAACGGTTGTTACAGCACAAGATTTAGGTCTGCAAGGCTCATGGACGATTGAAAAACACCGGCTTCATGGGGGAAAGCAGGAAGGAATTGACCTGGTTTTGCTGAACAATGGCACGTTACAGATTCTTATCGTGCCTACCCGTGGCATGTCAATTTGGTATGTCAATTGTGGTGATGTGCGCTTGGGCTGGGATTCACCGGTGGGGTAGATTATTCATCCTCAGTTTGTTAACCTGGAAGCACGCAATGGTTTGGGCTGGTTGGATGGCTTTGGGGGCTGGTTTGTGCGATGTGGACTGGCGTACGCAGGGGCTCCTGGTGTGGATGAAGTCATCAGTAACACAGGCTCGGTTATCGAAGTGCCCTTAACCCTGCATGGCAAAATTGATTATACCCCCGCCACCAAAGTTGAAGTCGCTGTTGATAAAGATCCACCTCATAAACTTTATGTTCGAGGCATTGTCCGAGAGTGTTATATGTTCGGGCCTAACCTTGAACTGAGTACGGAAATTTCAACCGTACCCGGAACCTCTTCTTTTACCGTGCGTGATAAAGTGACCAACAAATTGGGGAAAAATACTGAAATGATGTTGATAGAACATCTAAATTTTGGTGCGCCATTGTTGGAAAAAGGATCAAAGTTGATAGCCCCTATTGAACAGGTCACACCGCGAGATGAACGGGCGGCGGAGGCAAAGCCTGAGGATATATTCGTTTATCAGGGACCGACGCCTGGCTATGTTGAGCAGGTTTTTTATCTGAAGCCTCTTGCCAATGACCAGAATGAAACAGAAATATTATTGAAAAATAAAGCAGGAAATCGTGGTGCATCCATCCGTTATAATATTGAGCAGCTCCCCGCGTTAACGCTATGGAAGAACACAGTTGCAATACAAGACGGTTACGCCACAGGTATCGAACCAGGTTTGAATTATGCCAATAACCGCCGAATTGAACGAAAACATGGACGAGTGCCTGAATTAAAACCGGGTGAAAGCCGTGAGTTTACTCTCCAATTTGAAATTTCAATGGATGAGGAAAGCGTAAAAGCGGCAGAAAAGCGTGTCAACAATATTAAAGGTGACCAATCCCCAACATTTGACTCTGAGCCAGTGGAAGGTATTAGCTTCTAATGGCTTAAATTAATGAATGAATCCAGGCAACAAGGTTTGCTGGTAGCGTACCCATCCAAAGCAGCAGGATTGATAAAAATGCCAGTACAAAACTGCTTGACCAGGGGATGGGCAGGTGTCCTTTGGTTGGAATAACAACCTCATTTGGTTGTGAAATCATGGTCACTAAAATTCGCAGGTAATAGAAGAGGCCAATGGAACTACTGAGAACTACAGAAAATACTAGTAACCACTCTGTGGAACCGACACCGGCGGCAATTAAATAAAATTTGCCTATGAAACCACCCGTAAGTGGAATACCCGCAAGCGAGAGGATGGCAAATGTGAAAATTCCTGCCAGCCAGGGCCGTCGCCAAAAAAGGCCATGATAGTCTGTTAATTCCTCCGCCTCGTGATTTTGTGCTGAAAGTACACTGATTATTCCAAATGCGATTAGAGTAGTAACCATGTATGCAGTTATATAAAACAAACCTGCGGTTATGGCGATACGCTCCATCGCAATAATCGCTACCAGTAAATAACCCAAATGAGCGATCGACGAAAAAGCCAGAATTCGCTTTACATTGTTTTGCAATAAAGCAAGCCAATTACCAACGAACATAGAAACAACTGCGATTAAGATAAAAGCAAGATAAAGAGATGGGAAATCCGACATTTTTAACGGTGCCAAAAACGCGATAACCACAGCGAACATGCCTCCCTTGGATACGGTGGCTACAAACGCGGTGATGGGGGCGGGAGCGCCTTGGTAAACATCCGGCGTCCAAAGGTGAAAGGGAACCAATGCCAATTTGAAACCCACGCCGATAAGGATTAATGCCAAACCCACATTGAAGATAACATTGTCTTGCACATTTTCTTCAACAATTGCCTCAGACAAAGCGTTCAATTGCATGGTTCCCGTATCAGCATATAGCAACGCCATGCCGAACAAAAGAAAGGCAGTGGAAACGGATGCAAGAATCAGATATTTGATTCCTGCTTCTATACAGCGTTTTTCTTCACGTATATAGGCAATTAGTCCATATAAAGAAACAGTAAGAATTTCCAGCCCCAGGAAGAGCGAGGCAAAATGACGGCTGGCAGCTAATACAGATGATCCCAAAGCGGCTAACATCAAAAGAAGGTAAACTTCCTCTCGATGATCAACGTTGTTTAATTCCATATAGTTATAGATCATCAGGCCAACGGCGATGGTTGCTGCGATCAATAATCCGGTAAAGTACTGAGCCATTCCATTCACATACAAAAGTGATGTTATGTTTTGGGGAAGGGAACCAGCTGAAAAAAACAATGAAATAAAAGCAATGCTCAATCCTGTGATGGATAGAGATGCAGCAAGGGTGTGATTGCGTTTGAATGGAATAACCAATATAACCAACAGAGCAAAGGCTGTCAGTAAAATGTAGGGCATTAGGACGATAAATTGAGCCGTGCTCATGGATGACCTCCTGCTCCACTTGCATTCAATATATCGGGTGGGATGTGTGAAATAGGTTCTAAATCATGATTTATCATATGAATGTTGTCGATGGCAGGCTGTACGGTATCAAGCAACGGTTGAGGATATAATCCCAGGATGATAAGTGCAGCGATCAATGCCACCATGACTACCCATTCCCGCCTGCTCAAATCTTCAATTTGCCATCCCTCTGAATTGGGGCCGAAAAATACTTCTTGCATGATGCGTAATGAATACACCGTGGCAAAAACCAGCCCAATCACGGCTAAACTGGTCATTAATACATTGGCCTGGTAGGCTCCAATCAAAATCAGGATCTCCGCGACAAAATTTGCCAAACCCGGCAACCCCAGTGAAGCCAAAGCGAAAATCATGGCAACACCGCTCATTCGGGGCACTACTGACCATAGTCCACCCAGGCGGTTCAGATCACGGGTATGCATTCTTTTTTGCATCATTCCTGCAAGAATAAAGAGGGCGGATGTGCTTAATCCATGGGCTACCATTTGCATTACGGTTCCCTGCAAGGCCCATTCATTCATGGCGAATACACCAAGTAGAACAAATCCCATATGGCTAACGCTGGTATAAGCAATCAGCCGTTTGAGATCGGTCTGGGCAAAGGCAAGCACCGCGCCATATAAAATACCAACAACTCCCACGATCATCGCGGTTGGTGCCAGCGCATGTGCAGCATGAGGGAATAGCGGTAGCACAAACCGCAACAGGCCATAAGCACCAGTTTTCAAAAGCAAGCCTGCCAGGATTACACTGCCTGCCGTAGGGGCTTCAGTATGGGCATCGGGAAGCCATGTATGGACGGGTACGGCGGGTAATTTAACCGCAAAGGCAACAACGAAACCCCACATCAACCACCATGCGGTTCGAAAACTCATGGTTGTATCAAGGAGTTCGTTATAGTTGAATGTATATATGCCAGTGGTTTGTGCGTGAATAAAATACAATCCCAGGATACTAAGCAGCATTAACAATCCGCTGACTTGGGTAAAGATGAAAAATTTGTATGCGGCGTATATTCGTTTTTCGTGTCCCCAAATACCGATTAGAAAATACATTGGAACCAGCATCAGTTCCCAGAAAAAGTAAAAGAGGAACAGATCAAGAGCCAAAAACACACCAACGATCCCAGCTAACACCCACAAAAGGTTGAAGTGGAAAAAGCCAACTCGATAAGTGATCTCTTTCCACGAAACCAAAACAGAAAGCAGTCCGAGGAATAAAGTTAAAATCACCAGGATCAGGCTCAAACCATCCATTCCAAGGTGAAATTCAATTCCCAGTTGGGGTATCCAGGCTTTTTGCCATTCAATAAGCCATTGGTTTGTGCTTTGTGTAGACAATTTAATCGTGCTCTGGGTGCATAAGGTAAGCACAATAAGCATATCCATCGCGAGTGCCAATAATGCTGTCCAGCGGGCTTTCTCAGAACTCCAACGGCTGACAACGGCTGAAAGCAGACCACCAATTAATAATATAAGAATAAGGTAAACCAATATCATATAATCACCATGATTGCAATTAATATAATTGCGCCAACAGCAATCCCGGATGCATACCAGCGAACGTTACCGGTTTGGGTTTGGCGCAATATCCAATAGAGACCGCGATTTACCCAGGTAATCCAAAGGGGAATTGCATTGAAGACGTCCCGTTTATTGATATGCGCGAGAGATATAAAGGGTTGAATGAAAATGGCACGATAGAATGCATCGAATCCCCAACCCTGAAGCCAGAATGTTTGTACCCTTTGAACTGTACCATGTTGTAACCAGGAAATAAGAATATGAGGATTTTTATAATACAAAACATATGCGATCAAGAGACCAGATAAGGCTACGAACGAAGCGATTATCTGCATCACTAATTCTATACGAATGGAACCGTGGCCTTCGGTATGGGGGAGTATGGTGTGCATGAATGCTCCGAATGGGGCAAACCCCCCGAGAGTATGGGGCATCTCAACAAAGCCGGCGATAATCGAAAAGACGGCTAAAATTACCAAGGGAATTTTGATAGTATAACCTGGGGAATGGTGTATATCTTTTTTTGTTTTTCCAAAAAAGGTAACAATAACCATACGAGCTGTATATATCATGGTGATGAAGGCGCCAAGCAAACCGGCTAACCATAACCATCCGCCCCCTTGGTGGTAATTCCATGCTTTCCATAAGATTAAATCCTTGCTGTAAAAACCTGCGGTAACCAAAGGGAGGGCGGCCAATGATGCGGCACCAATCAGGAATGTCCAAAAGGTCACGGGGAGTTTTTTATAAAGCCCGCCCATCTTGAACATGTCGTGTTCATGATGCATGGCCATAATCACGGCACCTGCGCCGAGGAAGAGAAGCGCTTTAAAAAATGCATGGGTCATGAAATGGAAAATAGCCTCTGACCACGCGCCCACACCCAATGCAAGAAACATGTATCCAATTTGACTGATGGTTGAGTAAGCCAACACGCGTTTGATATCCCGTTGCACCAACGCGCTGCAACCTGCTATTAACAATGTGGCTGCTCCGATGATTGCGATTACCAATTGAATGGAAGGCGCGAGTTCAAACAGTGTATGGGTTCGTGCAATAAGATAAACACCGGCGGTCACCATGGTGGCAGCATGAATAAGGGCGCTAACTGGCGTGGGTCCTGCCATCGCATCAGGAAGCCAGGTTTGCAATGGCAATTGGGCTGATTTTCCAAACGCACCGATCATCAATAATGCTGCCGCTGTGCAGGCTAATACTGAGTCGCTTTCCCATTGTTGGGGAGCCAGTTGGAGAAGCGCTTGAATATGAAGCGTCCCAAAGTTTGCAAAGAGTAGGAATAATCCAATCGCCATGGCGGCATCGCCTATACGGGTGACGATGAATGCCTTTTGCGCGGCATAGCCATTAGCCGGCGTGTGATACCAAAATCCGATGAGTAGATAACTGCACAATCCCACGCCTTCCCAGCCGAGGTAAAGGAACACAAGGTTATCCGCTAACAGCAATAACAGCATGGATGCGATAAATAAATTCATATAAGCAAAAAAGCGGGCATAACCGGAATCTTCATGCATATATTCAATGGAATAGAGATGAATGAGAAATCCTACAAACGTCACGATCAGCATCATAACCATGGATAGGGCATCCAGGTGCAGTCCGATGGCAGGATCAAATCCACCAACGTTCATCCAAGTCCATAGCGTTTGTGTAAACGTGATTGGCTTGGATGCCAAAAAAGCACCGGAAACCAAAAAACTGAATAAGGCTGATAACCCCATCGCAAGTAATGTTATGCATGCGACCGCTTTTCGGCTTAAATTTGAGCCACCAATAGCGAGTACGAAGAAACCGATAAGTGGAAATGTGGGCACCAGCCACAGTGTATAAAGCATGTTATCCCTTCAATTGATTTAAATGATTCGTGTCCAAGGTTTTTATTTTATAAAACATGAGGAATACCAGCGCGAGACCGACAGATACTTCAGCAGCAGCGACTGCCAAAATAAAGATAAACATAACCTGGCCATCTGTTTCGCCCCAACGCGCGCCAGCCACGACGAACGCCAGACCGGCTGCATTGAGCATGATCTCAATTGACATCAAGATGAATATAATATTGCGGCGGACCAACACACCCGTCAGGCCAAGGGTGAACAGGATTCCTGCCAACAACAGGCCATGTTCCATTGGAATCTGTGTCATTGAGTATTCTCCATTGATTGATTGGTTTGCGGTATTTTCCTTCGGCAAAGGTGATAGGCGGCAACCAAACCAGCCAATAACAGTAAAGAGGCTAGTTCAACGCCTAGCATATACGGTCCATAAAGGGATACACCAACTTCTTTTGGCCCGACTATTGTTTGCCCCACCTTTTGATGGGGCGTGGCAGCCAGCATATATATCCATTCACACAATAGTACGATTGCGATGAATGATGGACCAATCCACATGCTGCCCTTGAGCCATTGGCTTTCTTGTCGGGTTGTCTCCTGGCCCAAATTAAGCATCATGATAACGAAGATGAACAACACCATGATGGCACCGGCATAAATAATCACTTCAAGCGCCGCTACGAAAGGGGCTCCCAATGTGAAAAATACCATTGCCAGGGAAAGCAGCGATACAATCAAATACAAAAGTGCATGGATGGCATTAAGTCGGGTAATGACCATGACAGTGGCGCCCACAGCGAGAAGAGATGATATGTAAAATATGGCAATCATTTTTGTACTTGGGTTCCTTATGGAATCAAACTGTGTATATCAACAGGTTTTTCTTCGTTTTCCGCATCACCTTTATCTTTATCCCCGAAGGCCAATCCAGCCACCCGATAAAAATTATAACCGGGATATTTACCCTCTCCTGAAATGGTTAAATCCTCTTTTTCATAGACCAGATTCTGCCGATTGTATTCTGACATTTCAAAATCCGGTGTTAATTGAATGGCATACGTAGGGCATGCCTCTTCGCAGAGTCCACAGAAAATGCAGCGTGAAAAGTTAATGCGGAAAAAATCAGGATAGCGACGTCCTTCCTCATTTTCTGTCGCCTGGAGGGCTATGCAATCCACAGGACATGCCACAGCGCACAGGTAGCACGCCACACAGCGCTCTTCACCATCCGGATCACGGGATAGGATGATGCGTCCCCGCCAGCGTGGTGCGAGATAGGGTTTTTCTTCGGGGTATAATATGGTGTCGCGTTTGCGAAATGTATGTTTTAGCACGATCCATGTACTTAACAATATGCTATAAATCTTTCGAATCATTGTTTACCTTTATCCATTGCGAATTAATACAATTAATCCGGTAATTAGCAAATTTATTAATGTCAGCGGCAATAACACCTTCCACCCGAATGAAATAAGTTGATCAAATCGTAAACGGGGCAGAGTTGCCCGCATGAGGATGAATGCCATCACAAATACTAGCGTTTTGATTAAAAACCAAACCAAGGGCGGCAAAAGCGGTCCTGTCCATCCGCCAAAAAAGAGAACCACGGAAAAAGCTGAGATTAAAGTAATGCCTAGATATTCACCCACAAAAAACATCCCGAATTTCATACCCGAATATTCAGAATGGTAGCCTGATACAATTTCACTTTCCGATTCAGGCAGATCGAAGGGGAGGCGATGTGTTTCTGCAAAACCGGCGATCAAGAAAATCACACAGCCTAAAAACTGGGGAATGATGAACCACATCTCTTTTTGGGCCTCTACAATCTTGCTCAAATTAAAAGAACCAGCCAGCATCACGACTCCCATCAGCGACAAGCCCATAAAAACTTCATAACTAATCATCTGGGCAGCACTGCGCATGGCCCCCAACAAAGAGTATTTGTTATTGGATGCCCAACCGCCAAGAACGACACTGTAAGCACCCATTGAAGACATGGCGAGAAAAAAAAGCAGCCCAATATTCATGTCAGAAACTAAAATCCCAGGGGCAAAGGGGATTACCGCGAATGACAGCAGGACAGTAATCATAATGACCATGGGAGCCAGAATAAATATGAATTTATCCGAAAAAGTAGGTATCCAATCCTCTTTGGTGAATATTTTGATCATATCAGCCACAACTTGAAAAATCCCAAATGGGCCAACTCGATTGGGGCCATACCGATCCTGCCAAAGCGCCAACAACCGGCGTTCCAGCCAAATCCACGCAGGTGGAGCGGTCATCACCGCACTTAGAATCATAAGAGGGAGTATGAAGGTATGGAGTAATTCACTCATGATGCTGGTACTGCCCTCCTATTTTTCGAACGTCCTTTCATTTTTCCAAAGAGGGGAAATGAAATACCCTTTAGTTCTGGTAATCCTGAAGGATATCCGGCAATCCCATACGGTAAGGATTTGTCAAATTTTATGGGAAACTCTATGTTTGAATTACATTCTTCAATACAAACTAAATCCCCTTCATCAAATCGATTTTTGGCATAGTCAGGATGAATGGATATATAAGGTTTCACAGACAATTCCTTGATACCTGATGATAAAACACTTAATTCTTCTGAACCAAAGATGTGATAGAGAGGAACGAAAAGCACACCATCATCTGATGCAGAGAAGGGTGATGGGATCGTATTGAAATAATCCACGTGAATAATTTGTTCTGGTTCGATCAATCGTTTCCCTGGATCACCCCCATGCAGTGGACCTCCAATTTCGCTCTGAAATTTATTCACTGATTGGACTGAATTCCATCCCGGTGACCAGAATTCGTTGATCAACGCAGTGGGCGGTTCTCCTTCATAGCCTTCCATTGAAAAAGAAAGAGGAGAGTCTGGATCGTCAGCGGGTTTGGGTTCATGGATGTTCTGGTGGGCGGTTATCGCCGTACGGCCACTATAGCGATGGGGCTGCCTTGGAATTTTTTGTCCTGCCATGCGAAATTCTGCAGGTGGTGCCATGTCATTTATTGGCTGGAATTCGCTTATGGCGTTGGAAATATCATTAACCAAATCATCCAATGCTTTCCAGCGGCAATGGTCGAAACGTTTTGTGATTCGTTCTATTTCCTGCAGCCAGCGCCAACTCTCTTGTACATTGCCTTCCGGAACGAATACCTGGTAAAACCGCTGAGCGCGTCCCTCCTGATTGATGATAGTTCCATCGCCTTCTGCAAAAGTTGCAGCGGGCAATACGAGATGTGCATTTTGAGTTGTAGTATTCATTAAATGATCTATTGCAATCACATAGTTTGCTTTGCTAAATAATGAATCTATAATCTCCTTTGCATCACGTCGATAAAGATCATTTTCAAGCACGACGATTGTACTGTTTGAATTGTTATCCAGTTTTTGAATGGCTTCAGATAAGCACTTATTCGTCATCATTGCCAATCCAAAACTGTTGCATTCCTTCATCGTGTAAGAGAGCAGGGAATTGATACCATTCTGTTTTAAAGCCCATGCGGCATTGGCTGCACTAAACACTATTGCTTGATTTAAACTGCTGCCACTGATCACCAATGGATTTTTAGCCTGGTGTAAATCCTCAGCAATTTGTTTGGCCAGATTTTTCTCATCATGGGAGAGATTTTCAACACTTGGCGCGTTGGAATCCAGCTCATGAGCAATTGCGTATCCCAATCGTGCGATATCACCTGGTGCGGCTCGGTGGGTTGCTTTGGCTATATCGTCTAATTTGGTTTCTGCGGGCGTAGAGATATACAATGGCCCATATTGATTCTGGACGGCATCCCGCACGGCGGCATCATGCCAATCGGGTATACCCATTTCTCTCGAGATCTCAAAACCCTTTTGTCGAACCGCCTGCCGCACAGCCAGTGCCATCATAGGGGCGGTATTGGTGATGTCTTCTCCCAAAATCAATACCGCATCGGCTTTGTGCATTTCTTGCAGTGTTGGTGTTTTTACAAAAACATTTTGTAATATGTCTATAATTGTTTTGTTGATTAGAAATTCATGGTCATTCACACCAGCAAAGAAATTGTCTTCGCCAGCCAGTTCACGCAATGCAAAGTTTGATTCCAATGACGCACGCGGTGATCCGATACCAATGATCGCCTGACTATTCGGTTGCAATTGAGATAAATGATATTTGATATCGTCAATTGAAGATGTTTCAAAATCATTTTCGTTAGGTTGAATCAGTGGAGAATGAACACGCTTCTCATGGTTAACAAAACCATAGCCATAGCGGCCTCGATCGCAGAGAAAGTAGTTATTGACTTGCCCGTTATAGCGGTTTCGGATTCGGCGCAGTTTACCATATCGTTCACCGGGAATGGTATTGCATCCCACTGAGCAATGGGTGCATATGGAAGGTGCAGTCTGTAAATCCCATTTCCGGGTGTAATGCTGTTTCAGGGTTTTATCTGTAAAGACACCGGTTGGGCATACCTCAACCAGGTTGCCGCTAAATTCGCTTTCGAATGGGCCGTCTTTATAGCGTCCAAAATAGACATGATCATGAGCACCGAAATGATGCAAGTCATCCCCTCCAGCATAATCAGCATAAAAGCGTTCACAGCGATAACATTGAATGCAGCGGTTCATTTCATGGTTGATCAGCGGCCCCAGATTTTGGTTTTGGTATGTGCGTTTTTTAAAGCGGTATTCGCGATAGTTGTGGCCCGTCATCACCGTCATATCCTGGAGGTGACATTCTCCCCCTTCATCACAAATGGGGCAGTCATGGGGGTGATTGACCATCAAAAATTCCACAATCGCCCTACGAAACTCCACGGCATCAGGATCGTGAATGGAAAAACGTGCGCCTTCTTTCACTGGTGTCATGCAGGCCATCACAATTTTGCCCTGCGTGTCGTTTTCGTCTTTGTATTGTTTTACAGCGCATAGCCGGCATGCTCCCACTGAACCCATCGCTGGATGCCAGCAAAAATAGGGGATATCCAAACCCGCTGAGGTCGCAGCCTTCAGTACGTTTTGGTTTTCCTCCAGTTCGTAAGGTTTATTGTCTATATAAACAGTAGCCACAACACACTCCATTATTGATTGTTACTATTCTCTTCGATAAGCGCTTTGAAATCCTCACGAAAATATTTCATCGCGCTTTGCAGTGGTTCAACCGCACCAGGGGCCAGCGCACAAAAGGTATTACCCGGGCCTAATAATTTGCTTTGCAATTCCAAGCGCCCTAAATCCTTGTTTTGACCGTTGCCGGTTTCGATGGCATGCAATATTTTTTCAGTCCAAGGCAGCCCTTCCCGGCAGGGTGTACACCATCCGCATGATTCCTGTTTAAAGAAATGCATTAAGTTTTTTACCATGCCAACCACGCTGGTTTGATCATCCAGCACAATTACGGTGCCGGTTCCAAGGCGGCTTCCCGCTTTCATGACATGGTCGTAATCCATGGGCAGATCAAAATGCTCTTCCACCAGAAAATGGGTGGATGCTCCACCTGGAAGCGCACCACGGAATTTTAGACCTTCACGCATACCACCGGCGTGAACTTCGATTAGTTCACGCAAGGTGGTTCCCATGGGGAGTTCCCACACACCCGGATTATTCACTTTGCCGCTTACGCCGTAAAGTTTAGTTCCACCATCTTCGGTTTTGCTTAATGACGTGTACCAATCCGCCCCCTTCATCACGATATGTGGCACATTGAAGACGGTCTCCACATTATTAACCACAGTTGGCTTGCCAAACAAACCACTGGCTTGTGGAAACGGCGGTTTGGCGCGTGGCATCGCCGGTTTGCCTTCGAGCGCGTTGAGGAGGCCGGTCTCTTCACCACACATATAGCGCCCTGCGCTTATGTGGAGATGCATTTCCAGTGAGTAGCCTGAATCAAGAATGTTTGTCCCTAAATATCCTGCTTGATAAGCCTTGTTAATCGCTTCTTGCAGCAACTGAGCACAATTACGATAGGCCCAGCGCAAAAAGATATAAGCAACATTCGCTCCGATGGCATATGAACTAATGATGGTGCTTTCAATCATTTGATGGGGATCGCCTTCCATCAGCAGGCGGTCCTTGAAGGTGCCCGGTTCCATTTCATCGGCATTAACTACAAAATATTTTGGATAAGGAGCATCATCACCCAATGGAACAAATCCCCACTTGAAGGCGGTGGATACACCCGCCCCACCTCGTCCACGCAGGTTGGCCTTTTTTACTTCTTCCTGAACCTGCTGTGGGGTCATCTCATGAAGCGCCTTGCGGAGTGCTTGATAGCCTCCTGCATTCTCATATTGCTCGAGAGTCAGTGGTGGTTGACCTTCATGTATATTTTGGGTTAATGGGCGTTCCATATTTAACTTTTCTTATAATACTCCAAAATTTCGTCCACTTTTTCCAGTGTTAAATCACGGTACAACGTCTCTTCAACCATCATGGCTGGGGCATGGTCGCATGTCCCCAGACAGGGAATGGGTAATAGGGTAAACAGACCATCTTCTGTGGTCCCACCAAATTTAATCCCTAGTCGTTTTTGCAGATGTTCATATATTGTTTCATATCCCAATATCCAACAACTTACGCTATCACAAAGTAAGATGACATTTTTACCGACCGGTTGGCGAAAGATCAAGTTGTAAAATGTCGCCACTTGATCGACTTGAGTGGGTGACATTTCTAAATAGTCCGCCACATCCTGCACGCCTTCATCACTCACCCAACGCCGATGTTTATTCACAATTTTTAATGCATCGATACAGGCATTGTGCTTGTACGGAAAAGCATGAAGAGCGTCATCTATTTCTTTTCGTTCTTGTTCAGTTAACATTCTTACCCTTTTTAACGATCAACATCCGCCAATACAAAATCAACACTTCCCAGAATCGCCAATAAATCAGGAACCATATGCCCTCGGCTGATGGCAGGGACCATTTGAATATGTGGAAATGAAGGCGCCCGTATTCGTGTACGATAGGAATGGGTGCCTCCATCGCTTACCAGGTAATAACCATTGTTTCCTTTCGTGGCTTCAATACCAAAAAAGGCTTCACCTTCCGGAATGACCGGCCCCCAGCTCACGTGGATAAAATGATTGATGAGCGTTTCAATATCTTTCATCGTATTTTGTTTCAAAGGGGGTGTGGTCAGAGGATGATCGGCTTTATATGGACCAACAGGCATAGTGTTAAGGCATTGTTCGATAATGCGCAGGCTTTGGCGCATCTCTTCGATTCTTACCTCGGCTCTGGCATAACAATCGCCTGCATCGGCTGTGGGGATATCAAATTCGAATTGTTCAAAACCTGAATAGGGACGTTTTTTACGGAAATCCCAATCAAAACCCGTGGCGCGCAAACCCGGACCAGTTACGCCCCATTCGATAGCTTCTTCTGTATTATAGGCACCGATACCTTTGGTCCTTTGTTGAAAAATAGCATTATTCATGACTAATTTGTCGTATTCATCCAATTTCTTGGGAAACATATCAATAAACTCGCGAATGATGCGATCCCAACCGGTGGGCAGATCCTGAGCGACACCACCAATGCGAAACCAATTGGGATGCATCCGTCCACCACAAATGGCTTCGACGATATCAAAGATGCGTTCCCGATCAGAAAACATATAAAAGACAGGTGAAATTTGGCCGATATCTTGTGCAAAGGTTCCATACCAAACCAAATGGCTGGCAATCCGGAATAACTCAGACATCATAATACGAATGACTTTAACACGATCAGGGACTTCTATACCCGCCAATGTTTCCACCGCCAGCACATAAGCGAAGTTATTCATCACTCCACCAAGATAATCCACCCGGTCTGTATAAGGGATATAGGTATGCCAGCTTTGCCTTTCCCCCATTTTTTCCGCCCCTCGATGATGAAATCCTATATCGGGTATGGCATCGATAATTTCTTCACCGTCCAATTGCATGATGATGCGCAATACACCGTGTGTGCCTGGATGTTGTGGGCCTAAATTAAGAAACATGAATTCTGATTGTTCGCTTTGCCTTTCAAGGCCCCATTCTTCCGGTTTGAATTGTAGTGCTTTTTGTTCTCGATCCTGCTTATCTTCAGGCAATTGAAACGGTCCCATCTCTGTAGCCCGGGCAGGATGGTCCTTTCGTAAAGGATGACCTCTCCAGGTTGATGGCATCAATATTCGCTTTAGATGAGGGTGATTGTCAAAGTTAATTCCAAACATATCCCACACTTCACGTTCATACCAATCGGCGTTTAACCATTGATCCGTTATGCTTGGCAAAGAGGGTTTGTTTTCATCCAAGGATACTTTTAGACGAATATCTGCATTTCGATCGAAAGAAAGCAAATGATATACAACCGTGAATTCACCTGTAGCGAATTCGGATTTGTTTTTGCGGGTTCGCTCATCAATGGCGGTCAAATCATAAAGCATAGGGTAGGGAGCACTTACCCCCTGTTTTAAATAGCGCAAAACCTGTTTTATTTGACTCGATTCAACCCAGAGCGTAGGTATCCCATCACAGGTTTGTTGTTCTCCAAGAATTGCACCATTGAAGTGGTCTTGCATTTCTCTTTTTATTATATTATTTGTTTTATCAACCATATAAAATGTCTATATCAAATATGATCAGGGGTTCGTAGTTGTTTTACTTTCTTGCGTTCTTCACGGTGCAGATCACGCTGGCTGGTTTTTTCTCCTTTTACGATTCCTTGTGGTCCAACCCACCAACTCAGCGGTCTACGCTCTTTTCCAACAGATTCGCGTAATAAAGTGAGCCCTTCCATAAAGGCATCCGGACGAGGGGGACAACCTGGCACATAGATATCCACGGGTAGAAATTTATCCACACCCTGGACTACGCTGTAAATGTCATACATTCCACCGGAATTGGCACACGAGCCCATCGAAATCACCCAGCGTGGTTCCATCATTTGATCGTATAAGCGGCGAATCACAGGAGCCATTTTAATGAACACGGTTCCTGCAATAACAATCACATCCGCTTCGCGTGGGGTGCCGCGGATCACTTCCGCCCCAAAGCGGGCTATATCGTATTTGCTGGTTAAACTCGTTGCCATTTCCACATAACAACATGACAAGCCAAAGTTAAACGGCCACATTGAATTCTTCCTGCCCCATGCAATTAAATCTTGCAGGCGCGAAAGAACCATGGTATTAGCCATTGTTTCCTGGAAAGAACCATCACCCGCATTCTCGGCGGTGAATGGTGTCGTGTCGGGTTGAAATTCCGATGGTTGACTGAACCACCAGCGCATGAAATAACTCCTTTAAACTCTTATTTTTTAGCGATATCCAATGCTCCGCTGCCCCATTCATATATTAACGCAACGGCAAGAATGAGAATAAATACACCTGCTGCAGCGAATCCACCCCATCCGGCATCGGGAGTAGCAATGGCCCATGCAAATAAAAAAACCGCTTCTAAATCAAATATAACAAACAGGATCGCAATGACATAAAACTGAGATGAATATCGCTGGCGAGCCATCCCCGTTGTTTTGATTCCAGATTCGTATGGTTTGTGGGTTTCCCGGCCATTGTGTCGCTCTCCTAAAAGGGAAGAAATCACGACCATACCACAAACCAGACCAACGACAGCCAAACTGTAAATCAAAAAGGACCATTCAATATAAGATTGTTCCATATGTTCCAACCTGATTAGAACTCCCTGATTAAAAAGCGGCCTGTTCGTGAAATGAAAGCAGGTTCGCGCCTTATTCGTACCAATAATTGTCAAAATGCAAAAAAATGAAACGCTTGATTGTTTGATTCAAGTTAGAAAATATGTAAAGAATACACGCAGACTGATGTGAGACGTGGAAGTTGTTTTATTGAATTTATGTGTGTGCTAAGCATATACATATATTATATCATAACTTCAAATTAAATCGTAAATGGTCAGCCATTTGAAGTTCCATTCCCCTCCCAAAATTGAGGGAGGTATAGTGGGGCCAATTATAGGTTTTCTCTTGCTTTCCACTTCACATGATAGACATGTCTCATGGAATCAATGAATAAAAAATTCACTTACTTTGATTGAATTATCCTATGAGTATAGGTCCAATCTTTTCCGATTGGATTGTTTTATCAAACAATTTTTCAATTATTTCAAAGCGCATGAACATGAATAGCCTAATAAACATTTAAGCAATAGTGAAAATTTTACCCCTTTAACTCTGTCTTGTAAATGGTGCATTTAACGAACCACGTTATATTCATCATTCCCATTCCAGCATAGCTTTTACCACATTTGTTTCCGGTGCTAACCAATTTGGAAATTCTGAAATCAGCTCATCACGTTTCACTCGTTGAGTAATCCATGGGGTGGTGTCGATTTTTCCATCTTCCAACAGTTGAATGATGCGTTTGAAATCATCTCCTTTGGCATTGCGGCTGCTCATCAAGGTGACTTCTCGGCGGTGGAATTCCTGATCGTTAAATGTGATATCACCTTGATAGAAACCAACAAAAACTATTCGGCCACCATTTGCGATGGATTGAAACGTCGTTGTCATTGATTTTGGATTCCCTGTACAGTCAAAAATGACGTTTGGTAGGTGACCATAATGTTGTTTGCAGAATTGATTTAAATCGGTGGAAGGATCAAGGCAATGCTTTAATCCCAAACCATTCATGCAGAATTCCAGTCGTTTGGGATTTCCCTCCACCACGATAATTCTGGTCTCTGCAACTTGCGCAAATTCAATCGTGGAGAGCCCAATCGGGCCGGCTCCACGGATTAGCACCACTTCATCTTTTTTAAGGTTTGCTCGTTGAACGGCATGCGCACCGATTCCAAGTGTCTCAACAAGTGCAAGTTGTTCTAAAGTTAAAGTGTCGGATTTGTGTAACTTTGTAATGGGCACTTCAAATTGATCGCACATCCCCCCATCCAAATGAACACCCAACACCTTTAGACTTTCACAACAATTGGTTTTACCTTGCTTGCACGCAATACATTCACCGCAATTGAGATAAGGTTCCACTGCGCAACGGTCGCCTGCCTTTAGTCCCAGTGTATTCTCTGAAATATCAATTATTTCAACACCCAGCTCGTGGCCAAGAATCCTGGGATAAGAAAAGAAAGGTTGAGTTCCTTCAAACGCATGAAGATCCGTGCCACAGATGCCAATGCGATGAACCCTGACCAATGCATGGTCTGGTTTGATTAAATGCGATGATTCAATGTCTTTCGATTTGAATTCTCCTGGATTTTCTAACACAAGTGCTTCCATTGAATGTCATTCCTTCATGATTTCGGTTTGTGAATCATCATATAATATCACTTAATGGAAAATACTATAAAGCACAGCCATTAGTATCAATAGCAGAGCCGCTCCGATTCGTGGATCACTCGGTCGTGTTAACTTTTCTTTGAATATGACATGAAGAGGATTACCCCATACTCGCTCTTCAACTTGTTCAGGAGCCGGTCGAGGAGTCAATAAACTGGTTACAATAAATATCACGCTGCAAATGCAAAATCCCCACCATGCCTGCATCATGAAGGGAATCCCTAACCTTTCTGTAATCCATTGGGTCTCACCTATCACAGGCAGATCGATCATAAAAGCTATGAGCCCAAAACTTAATCCAGCAATTAAGGTGGTCATCGCGGCATGCTTTGTGCCCCGTTTCCAAAAGGCACCCCAAATGAAGACGGTTGTAATGGGTGGAGCGAGAAACTGAGCGGGCATTTTATTAATCGCTTCAAAGATACTTCCAAATTTATCTCCTTGGGTTGACCACAACATGGCTAGGATCATTACGATCACAGCACTCACCCGGCCTGTGCGGACTTTGTTTTTATCGGAAATATCCGCTTTGATACGGCCAACAATATCCATCGCCACCAAGGTCCCTGAACTGTTTAATGCTGCCGCTATTGTACTCATCAAAGCCGCCAGTAATGCTGCTGCGATAAGCCCTTTCATGCCCGTTGGGATGAGCTCATTAATTAAAACAGGGAGGGCTTGTTTGGCATCTCCTCCAATTAAATCCTGGTATAAAACATACCCCAGCACACCGGGCAATACCATAATAAAGACTGGGAGAATTTTCAGTAAACCTGCAAACAGAGCTCCCTTTTGACCTTGTTCCTGATCCCGAGCTCCTAAAACACGTTGGACAATCGTCTGATCTGAACACCAATACCAAACCCCTAATATGGGATAGCCCAGCCAAAAGGCGTACCAATTGTATCCATGCTGATTATTCGATTGGAGCATACTCAATTGTTCTGATTTGATGGATCCTTTGAAATCGGCAAATGAATGGATGTTATGCTCAGGCAACGCAACGATGGCGTATAACGTCACTGCAACCGCTCCAAATAATAGAATCACTGTTTGTATGGTCTCCGTGACAACCACCGCTTTTAACCCCCCAATCACGGTATATATCGCGGTGATAATTGAAATAATGAGGATGGATGTGACAACATCCACATTAAAAAAACCTTTTAAAAGAGCGGCTCCCGCATAAAGGCTGATTCCAATATGAATAAGAAGCACGGCCATCAGTGCCATAATAGCCATAATGGTTCGTGCTTCGGGGCAATAGCGCTTCTCCAAATATTCAGGTAAGGTGGAAATATTGAATTTGAAATAAAAGGGCGTAAAAACCAAAGCCAATAGGATTAGCGTGAAGGTTGCCATCCACTCAAAGTTGCCAATCACAAGCCCATGTTGATATCCACCTTCCGCCAATCCAACTAAGTGGATGGTTGATATGTTGGAAGCAAATAGAGCCGCTCCAACCACAGGCCACTTCAATGATCGTCCTGCCAAAAAATACATTTCTCCCGTTAATTTTTGCTTTCTTACCGATAGCAACCCCACAATCGTGATTCCAACCAAATAGATGACAATAACAACAAGATCAAACAGTGGTATGTTCATCCCATTTCTCCAAAAAAAATTTAAATACCATGTTTTGATATTTAAATTCTTGTATTATGACAGTGCAGCAAAAAGGCGTGTAGGGTGGTTAAAAAATTCGACGTGTGCATTTTTAACCCACTATCTCGATTTCAACCCATACAGGGTGCGGGGATCCTGCATGCCCGTCATACACGCCAACCCAGCTACTTCCATCCACTCATTGGCAACACACTAACCTGTTTAACTCACCTTCTACACCTACCCTGCGGATCACAGTAGAGATCAGAGACGAACTCTACAATAGCATGATGTGTTACCTTCTGGCATCTGATTTGGTTTTATATCACTTTTTCAAAATAACTGGTGCCTTCAAGGTAAATATTAATTAATACAGGGTTGACACAATTGGCTATTTGGCTAAAATGCCAAGTAGGTATTTGCTTATTTTTCACTACATCTAAAATGGGAGAAAAATCATGACAAAAAATATTGGGCGAAGAGAATTAATAAGTGCTGCTAGTGTTGCAGCGGTTTCAAGCGTCGTTGCAGGTGATGCTTTAGGGCAAGAAAAATCATCCGCCCAAAAAATCATTGGTGTGTGTTGCAGTCCTCGTAAGGGAATGACGACCTCATCAGCTCTTGGTGTTTGCCTGCAAGCAGCAAAGATATTTGATTCGAAATTGGAAACAGAACTGATTGAATTAGCAGATTACAGTATCCCCGCTCAATTAGCTGCCGGTCAGCCTCTTCGAGAAGGTGAAACCGATGACTTTGCTAAAATCGTTGAAAAACTCGGAGATCCATCTGTCGTGGGAATTATTGTAGGTTCTCCCGTCTACTTTGGAAACATGAGCGCCCTGTGTAAGGCCTTTTTGGATCGGTGCATCGCCTTTCGAAAAGACGGTTTTAAATTAAGAAACAAAGTTGCTGGTGTCCTGGCGGTTGGTGGCGCTCGCAATGGAGGGCAGGAATTGACAATTCGCTCCATCCAGACAGCGCTTATGTGCCAGGACATGATAATTGTTGGTGATGGGCAACCCACTTCTCGAATCGGCGCAACCTTTTGGAGCCAAAACAATTCAATCGATAGTGATACCTTTGGGAAAGATACGGCTCAAAATCTTGGAATACGTGTGGCGGAATTGGCTACCATGATCCATAAATAATTTTTGTCATGAACATACCGTAAAAACAAAAAGATCCTGCGCATTGAATTTTTTTGAAATGCGTTGAGCAAACTCTTGAAGATTCCCCGCAAGAGACAGTGTGTATAATTTAAGTTTTTAACAAATTATCTTGGCAGTTTGGCCAAATTGGATATAAGGAAGTTTAGAATGAATTGGAAAACCGAATGGAAAAAACTTGTGGGAATCATAGCGGTATTCCTGGGTTGTTTTTATCTTCCCATTGATTTTCCCCGGTTTCAAAAAGCACTGCTTGAATCCCTATATCTCGTGAAATGGTATGCGCAAGAGCATGTTTTACTGTGTCTTGTGCCTGCTTTCTTCATTGCTGGAGCGATAGCAGTCTTTATCAGCCAGAACGCCGTAATGAAATATCTTGGACCAAAGGCTCCCAAGACGCTGGCCTATGGAGTGGCTTCGGTATCGGGAACTGTCCTTGCCGTGTGTTCCTGCACAGTGTTGCCTCTTTTTGCTGGTATCTACCGGATGGGCGCAGGTTTAGGGCCAGCAACGGCATTCCTCTATTCCGGCCCGGCGATCAATGTTCTAGCGATTGTGCTTACGGCAGCGGTGCTTGGATTCGAAATGGGAGCGGCGCGAGCAGTCGGAGCAGTTTTGTTCAGTATTGTAATCGGTCTCGCCATGCATGTGATTTTTCGTAAGGAAGAGATGGAAAAAGCCAACGCGGCGGCCCAGATGCCCGAACCGGAAGTATCCAGACCGCTTTGGCAGAATGCGTTTTATATGGCGGTAATGGTGGCCATTTTAGTTTTTGCTAATTGGGCAAAGCCTGAAAATGAAACCGGACTTTGGTATCTGCTTTATTCAAACAAGTGGACGATAACTGGTCTGTTTTCTATCGCATTCGCCATCATGTTGGTGGTCTGGTTCAAACTTGAATGGTGGAAAACGCTGATAGCGAGTACACCCGCCTTGATACTGGCTTTCCTTTATCCAGCCAATCCTATAGCCTCCTTTGTCGCTGGATTTCTGGGACTATCCGTCTTGATCAGTACGCGAAAGGATGAACTGGGAGAATGGTTCGAGCAATCCTGGGGATTCGCCAAACAGATTTTACCACTCTTGCTTTTTGGCGTCTTGATCGCAGGTCTCCTACTAGGCCGTCCCGGTGAAGAAGGATTAATCCCTTCCGAATGGGTCAGTTCGGCAGTGGGCGGAAATTCATTGCAAGCCAATTTCTTTGCTTCGATTTTCGGAGCGTTCATGTATTTCGCCACTTTAACAGAAATTCCAATTCTTCAAGGATTGATTGGCAGTGGTATGGGTAAGGGACCGGCACTAGCGCTTTTGTTGGCTGGTCCAGCCTTAAGCCTGCCGAACATGCTTGTTATACGAAGCGTGCTGGGCACAAAAAAAACAACTGTGTTTGTATGTCTCGTCGTCATCATGGCGACCATCAGTGGAATGTTTTTTGGAGCAATTTGGAGTTAATTCATGAATATCCGATTTTTTTTGATCCCAATCGCATGTCTTTTCTATTGGAATGCCTCTATTCCTGATTCCAAAGCGGAAAAACAGGGGTATACACTTCAGGAGTGCATTCAAACAGCGCTTGCTCAGAATCCTGACATCGCGATGGCCGAACAAGACATTGCCGCAGCGGATGCCCGTAAGGACTTTGCGCGCGGCGAACGCTGGCCTTCTCTATCGTTAAGAAGTACATATAGCCATTCCTTGGATCCTCAGCGGTTAACAATGATCCGGCGCCCCAACGAATCTTCTGCATTCACTGAGGATATTTGGAAAGGGGACATTCTTTTTTCATTGCCGCTGTATACCGGCGGACGGATTATCCACTCCATCCAAGCAGCGGAATTTTTGTATTTATCTTCTGAAAAAAGGTTGGCGCGTACCCGACAAGAATTAGTCTTCAACGTTAGCAGCGTGTTTTATGACATTTTGGCTCAACGAGAAGTGATCGATTCGCTGCAATTCTCTCAGCAGGTACTGGATGAGCACGTGCAAAGAATCAATCAACTGATTCAAGCCGAACGAGCCGCCAAGGTGGATTTATTACGGACGCAAGTGCAATTGGTTAATGTGAAACAAAATCGAATCAGTGAAGAAAATAAACTGGATATCAAACTTCGGATTTTAGCAAATTTAATGGGAGTCGAAAATGCCACCGAGCCTTTGGAAATAGAGGGTGAGTTAAAAGAAAAACCATTTACAACAATCAAAAATTCTGCCCTTAATCTTGCTTATGAGAACCGGTCCGATCTCGAGGCCGATCGGGTGGAATACCAGGCGCAAGCCGACCGAGTCAAAGCCAGTGCAGCGGAACAGTGGCCTACTCTTTCTCTGTTTGGCTCCTATGGGGGCCTTTGGGGGATCGATCCTGAATACAGTCAACCCGGCGCGGACCTACTGGAAGATGCGGGTATGATTGGACTTTCTGTCGAGGTTCCTCTTTTTGTTGGTGGTCGCATTAAGGCGAAAGTTCGGGAAGAAAAAGC
>CAZFER010000063.1:0-37290 GCA_964517495.1 uncultured bacterium
CGAAGAGAAGACCGCTCACAAGAATGGGCGCAAGCGCGCCATCCAGAATCGCAAGATCAAAACCCTTGGCAAAAAACCATTTGGATCGACGAAGTCGCCGACAAGAACGGACGTTTGGCATTAATCGTAGGAAAGTTCGATCTTAAAGAATGGCTTAATGGCGATATGATTCAAACCTTGCTGGTGGTTTGTGATGAAGATAATCCCAATAACTGTACTCAAAAAAATCCTTCCTTTGCCCGCATTCAGCGGGTATGGCGCACGACACAAGAGTTTTGGAAACAAGTTGAAGAAGAGGATGTAAAGGATGTAGTTAGATGTGATCACAAACGGGTTGGTATTAAAGTGTCGTTTCCAGATGGTAATAGATTGAAGGGTAAGTTTCACGCCTATGATGCCGAAATTGACGGGAAACGCATATCGCTAGTTTGGGATGATGGACATGATACATTGATCACTGCTGTGAACTTGTCTACATGGGCTAATGGTGGAGTAAATGAATTTTGTGGAGGTTTGAAGGAAAATCCTGAAATTAAGCTATTCGAAGCCGGTGGGTATGGGCAACAACGTGAACAACTAACTACAGCCACTTTTGTAAAAGAAGAAATAGAGTTTCCCTCCTACACCCCTATTGTACCCCTCTTATCCCAACCCTCATCATTCATGATACTTGTTCCCGCTAGCGATGCGCTTAACGTCGCGCAGAAAATTACTCAGCGTTACGAGTTGGAAATGAGTAAAGTACGTAACCGGCTACCCTTGCAATTGGGCACCATTTTCTTCGACAAGCGCCAGCCGTTTTTCAGCGCATTGGATGCGGGCAGACGGATGCTGAAATCTAAATTTAATTCTGAGGAATGCTGTGTCACATGCAGCTGTGCTTGTTCTAAAGAACACGGAGATGAGCCTTCCCGCCATCTCAATCACAATCATTTCAAAAAATGGCATGAATTGAGGCTTAATAACTCAAACGGCAAGCAACTGCATTGGCGCGCCAGCACGGTCATGGGAGACGGCTCGACCGATGATGATTGGTATCCTTATATCCATGTTCTTAAAGATCAACATAATCAAATACCGGCTGGAAGAAAACAATTTGAACACCCAAATAATCCCGGCCAGCATTGGGTTCACGTGTCGGAAGTTCAAGTAGGCGACACAGTGCAATACACCACCTCCCGCTTTACTTGGCTGCACCTCGATACCTCCGCACGACGCTTTGAAGCATTGGATGATAACCGTATGTATCCATTGGAAGAATTGGAGCGTATCATCGGTTTGTGGGAGCGGTTGGAAACATTAGCAAAGAAGAAACGTTTGACGCAAAGCCAATTGCAAGCTGTTGTATCCCTATTGGCCGCGAAACGCAAAGATTGGAAAGATTCACCAGAGCAATTTAAACAACTGGCAGAAACCACATTGCGCACGGAAGGGTTAGACGGCGTTTCGATGGATGATGTTACATCCGGCAGGTTGGAAAATATGTTTGAACTCTATCACCACATTCTCAAAAAGAAAGTCAATGACAAGAATTCAGAGGGAGAAGAATCATGAACGCTCCAGCAGAGACCGATCAAGCAAAAATAAACGGTGAAAATATTAATCCAGCCATCTCCAAAACATATTACGCGATGGCGCTTGATCCAATCCATGTGGGTACGGGCGGCTACCGGTTGGGGCGTGTGGATAACACCATCGTGCGCGAGCCGGGGACTAACCTGCCCAAGCTGCCTGGAACCAGCCTGAGCGGAGCCTGCCGTGCCTACACGGCGATGGTGACAAATAATTATGATTGTGCGGGACAAGGGCAGAAGGATGAACAGAGAAACAAAGAGGGACACTGTGGAAAAGACACCTGTCCAGTTTGCGTTTCATTTGGCTTTGCCAGAGACACAACAGGTTTTCAGGGATTGGCTCAATTTTCAGATGTGCGGATTTTGTTCTTTCCCGTGCACTCGCTGGCAGGGCCTGTATGGATCACCTGTCCAGCGGTGTTAAACGATGCAGAGATAGATGGTGGTTTCAAAATTGTAGATGATAAAAAGATTAAAATTGCGAGTGATTTAGATAAACCGGAAAATTCAAACGACCAACTGCTCAAAAACTTAAATCTCGGCTGGCTTATGCTGGAAATAGAGGGAAGAGATTTTAATTTGCAAAATGGCATTTTAACAAAATATTCTGAAATCAAAGATGTAATTCTGCCTCGCAGCGTCTTGGTCTCCGACAAACTCTTCTCTCAAATCGTAAACGACAATTTGGAAGTCCGCACTTCGGTTAGTATCAATCCGGAAACCGGAGCAGCTGAAGAAGGAGCTTTGTTTACATACGAGGCCATTCCGCGTAGCACAGTTTTTTGGTTTAACATCCATTATCTAAAAAAGGAATTTTTCAGAATTAATGGAAATAAACCCAATCCACAACCGGAAGTAAAAGCAGCCGTAGAAATGGGATTAAAACAATTTGAATATTTGGGCATTGGCGGCATGAACACACGCGGCATGGGGCGGCTGCGTGTCTGGCTTAATGGTACGTCAAATAACACAGGTGGAGTTGAACAATCATGAATGATAAACTCACCAATTTAGACAGCATTTGTGCTAAGCATGGTTACGAAATTGTCAAAGGTATAACCGATGCTAAAGCATTGGAAAATCTCATCACGAAAAGCCTTGGAGTATTGCAGGAAAACGGGGTTTATGCTTTCTATTTATATTTGGCGTATCGGTCAAAGGAAACCGGTTCAAGTGAAATAAAAGATCATTCATTAAATCTTCTTCGGTGTGAGAAAGTAAAGTTAACAACAAAAAAAGATGATTGCTTTGAAGAAATTCGTGAACTAACAAACTACTTAGACAAGCTTCTCTTCGCCCGTCAATTACTCGATCAAATGTTAATCTACGCCCGATATCACGCAAAAGCCTTAAATGCAAAGACCGGAGAATCGGAATGAATTGGGTTGCCTATCAATTGGTGTTTCGCCTGGAAAGCCCCCTGCATATCGGTTGGCGTAAAACCGGTAACTTGATGCAGACGCGCGCGTATGTTCCAGGGCGAATTTTTTGGGGAGCGGTTACGGCGAACCTTACCCGCTGTTTGCCGATTGATGGCAAGGAAATTGATAAAGCTTATCAAGACACAGGTAAATTGGTGAAAGTGCATTTACGGTTCGGCTATTTCTATTTGGCGAAAGACCCGGAAAAACCGTATATTCCTACACGACAAAACAATGAAGTCTGCTACGGCAGTTTACCAGAAACACAATTTCAAAGAAGATTTATCAAATCGTCTGCCTCCACAGTGATTTCCACTGATTCATTCGCTGCAGAGGAAGGCTCATTACACGAAGTCGAATTTATTACCCCATCGATTGATGTGGGCGAATCAGTTTATTTGGTTGGACACTTGTTTGCAAAAACTCGAGAAGATATAGAATTAAATGATAAAGACGTAAAGTTTCAAAATGTTTCCTTATCCAAGCAGGTTTTCCAATCACTCCAAATTGGTGGCGAGCGCCGATATGGCTTTGGCAAAATCACGTTATTTGGTGAAATGCAGCGTGAAAATACAGTATTTGATTATCCTCTAAAAAAAGATAATCTCCAAATCACAGTTCCCAAAGGCAAGCCATTCTTGGCGCATACACGTATCCAGAGTTTAACTGATATACAAGGGGAGGTCGAACCGCTGGTGAGCCGAAAATGGGCCTCGGACAATGAAAAATCCGGGCCGGGGCATAGTATTGAAAATTTGGGAATCTGTTACGCGCCGGGCAGCACTACAAATAAAACAGAAACTTTCACTATCGGTGAATTTGGGATATGGAAAAAGATGGGATAAGGATTCTTAATAGTAGGTCAAGGAAAGAAAATTAAGGGTGGGATAACTTTCCTGGATAGGACAGGATATACACCAAACCAGAACATACCCATGACATTTTTACGTACCCTTCATGGTTTGTTTTACAGTTTGAATTAAAAGCGTTGGAAGAAGGATCGGTTCCCAAACACCACCAGTGGCTTGGGGAAGTATATTCTAATCAATAAAACCTACTAAACGCATCAATTATATAAACTATCTCTCCCCCAAAACCCTCTTAAGTGGTACAATATATATATGTATGAAACGCTTATTGGTTTTCATTTCGAATATAACAGTTAATACATCTTGAGGTTAATCATGGCGCTCTTCTCTCATAAACCACAACCATCACAGGCACCCAAACCACCCCAACGAAATCCCCATCAACCCGTTGATCCGGATGTCATCGAAAAGGACCTGAAAATCCTGCGCAAATTCACCGAGGTCTATTGCCGCCATCATCATGGCATGCCCAAGGGAACGCTCTGTGAGTTATGCCAGGATTTGTTGGATTACGCCTATAACCGCCGTGAACGCTGCCCCTATGATCCCAAACCCAAATGCAAGGAATGCCCCACCCATTGCTACAAACCCCGCTACCGGCAGCAAATGAAAGAAATCATGCGTTTCTCCGGTATGTACTTCGTTAAACGTGGCCGCCTGGATTGGATGATCAAATATTTCCTGGGCAAGGGGTAATCCCTCGTTGACAGAGAGATTTAGGAGGATGAATCCTCAAGTTTAGGTACATGCTTGGGGCAATTTGCCAGCACTTCTTCAATTTCCACTTTAATCATCCGATGCGCAGAAGGCCCAAACCGGCATCGTGCCTGATCACCATCATCAATAATCGTAGTCTTTCCATTCACCCGCGCCCTTAAACCCCTATCAAAATCGATAAACAGCATACCTATATGCGGATTGGTCAACAGATTACCAAATGATTGATAAAGCCCGTTCCCCGCATAATCGGGGAAGAGAAGCGTTCGTTCATCCTCAATCAACAATGCCGGAAATCCTTCAGCCTTGGCTTTCTCATCCAAACCACGAAAAGCACAATCACATCGCCCCCATTTATCGGCGGTTGATATAAAGAAAAACGCACGTTGCTTGATAAATTCAATATAATCAGGCTTTAAATGATCAAAAATAATCCGATCGGCCTTCCCCTGCCAATGCTCACGGGTATGAAATCGAATCTGCGCCTCCACTTCACCGCGATGAAAAAACGGATCTTTCAACAATCCCCATCGCATCAATTCCCGTTTCAACCTATTTTTCACGCTTGTATAGAGCTGTCTAACCCGATCTTTCATCTCATCAACCTTAACGTTTTGGCATTTATTGCTTAAATTGTGATTTATGTGTAAAGTATAATTGACATAAAGTCAATTTTCTATTACCATAAGCATATCATGGTTATGATAAATGAAAAGCTTATACAAAAGATCAAGAAAGGGAAAGTAAATGAATTTAACACCCATAGAAAAGTATACATGGGCATCGGTGATCTCAACTATCGTATTTTTGGTAATTTATGGATGGCTGATTTCCGGTTTAAAAGGTGGGACAGAAAACCAGGCAGAAAAGATGATTGCAATCTATCTCTCTGTGATCATTCTATTTACGATCACAGAAATTATAATCGCATCTCTTCTGCTTCGATGCACAACGTCCGGGAAAATCATTAAGGATGAAAGGGATTTAACCATTGAGCTAAAGGCCTATCGAATTGCTTATTACTCTATGTTCAGCATTGTCAACATATTGGTCGTGCTGGTTTTAATGAGTAGCGGCATCAGCCGTGTGATCGGAGCGGGAGTTAATATCACCACACCATTATTGGTGTTTCACACCTTGTTTGTGCTCACTTTTGTAACGCATATCGTTAAAAATCTCGCCCAATTATACTTATACCGCCAAGGTGTATGATATGAATAAACCTGTTGTAACCAATAAAATCCGTAGATTACGCTTCGATCATAATGAAATGACCCAGCAAGCACTGGCGGAACAGGTTGGAGTAAGCCGGCAAACCATCAATGCGATCGAAGCGGCGAAATATTCACCCTCATTGGAATTGGCTTTTCGCATTGCCGCTGTATTTAATCGGCCATTAGAAGAAGTATTTCAACACCAGCCGCTTGACTCAACGGATGATGAGGATGATAAATAAGGGAGCAAACTGCAAATTGGGAGGAATATTATGTTAAAAAAAGGAATACCAGCCTTATTAATCGTTTTCAGTATCCTATTGCCGGACATAGGGTTAGCGGCTTTTAAAGCCAATGTTGCCAAAGTCGTTATCACACCGGAATATGACATGTGGATGGCGGGCTATGCCGCCCGCAACAAACCCTCAGAGGGCAAATTGCATGATTTGTACGCCAAAGCGCTGGCATTGGAAGACGAAAATGGCAAAAAGGCGGTTTTCGTAACCACCGATCTCATCAGCATTCCAGCCCAATTAAGTCAACGTATTGCCGAATGGGCAAAAGATCAATTTGACATTTCCAGGCCAGATTTAATAATAACCTCCTCCCACACCCACAGTGGTCCTGCCTTGCGGGATAACTTAAAGGAAATGTATGGCTTGAATAACAAACAATGGAAATTGGTTGTGCGTTATATGAATGCATTGGAAGTAAAGTTGAAAGACGTGATCACTCAATCCCTGGAAGACCTTGAAGCCGTTCAACTCTATCGCGGGATAGGCGAAGCAGACTTTGCGGTAAACCGGAGAGCATATTCACAATCAGGCGTTCATATTGGAGTGAATCCCATCGGGCCGGTCGATCATGATGTGCCTGTATTAAAAGTCGTCGATCACAATGGTAATATCATAGCGGTCCTGTTCGGCTATGCCTGCCACAACACCACGTTGAGCATCTATAAGTTCAGTGGAGATTATGCCGGTTTTGCTCAACTCTATTTAGAGGAACAACATCCTCAAACCATCGCCATGTTTTTTACCGGTTGTGGAGGGGATATCAATCCAAATCCCCGCCGTGAAATCTCGCTCGCCAAATCTCATGGTACAGAATTGGGGAAAGCGGTTGATACTGTACTAGCCGGCTCCATGCAGGAAGTGGAAGGACCTTTTAACGCTGCGTTTTCAACCATCGAACTTCCCTTAACGCCAGCACCATCACGTGAACAAATTGAGGTGGAATTGAACAGTCCCAACATTTATATCCAACGAAGAGCCCGCCGTTTGCTGCAAACATTGGAAGAGCAGGGAACCATCCCGGAAACCTATCCTTATCCACTGCAAGTATGGCGGTTTGATGATTTTGTAATGATCGCCATGGGGGGTGAAGTGGTGGTTGATTATTCCCTGCTGTTTAAGCACAAATTCGGAGAGGATAACACATGGGTAATCGGCTATGCCAACGATGTATGTGCCTATATTCCCTCATTGCGGGTATTGAGAGAAGGTGGCTATGAAGGCGCCGATTCCATGATTTATTACGGGTTTCATGGACCGTGGGCTGAACCCGTGGAGGATTTGATTGTAAAAGAAGTTGAAACCCTGGTGAATAAAGCAAAACGTTAATTTTGGGTCGAATATTACGAAAGCTGATCCCGAATCTCGGTTAAGCATGGCATGAATTCCTCAGTTTGCAGCAGAACCGCCTGGAATACGTGTGTGTATTTGTTTAACCTTATTTCTGTTGTCTCATCCTTGTTACGTCTTATAAATATAAATATTACAGGAAATAATGCCTGTTCCAAAACAACTTGTAATTCCTCATTCCGGTAAAGGTTCCAAAAGTGTTGATCCATCTTGGCCCATTCCTCACTGGAACGTATTTCAGAATCATTGACACAAGGCCGTATGGATTGAGCCGTTTTAAATCCTTCCTGCGCTTCAATCGAGGCTGTTTTTAAGCCTTCAATCAGGGAATTTATGGCAGATATCCAGCTTTGCTCTTGTGGATCCTGATTATCTTTTAAAAAGGTTATGATATCTGGAATAACAGATGGCTTTTCTATCGAACTTAAAATATTGCCAAGCTGAGTGGGAATACTGCCTTCGATAAGAGCGCCCCCTTCAGTGGCGTCAAAGACGCGTGTTCTGGAATGGCGTATATCTTCTGAGAGTTTTTGTAGAAATATGGCCATCGGTTTGGATGTTGGCACCGGTTTGCCTCGCACGCCCAATACCCATGTCAGTTCTTCAGAAGTCGGGGTGGTATTAAACGATGATTTTTCGATTTGAACGTGTGTATCACCCGTTTTTATCTTTTTCATTTTTCGGTTAAGTTTTGTTCCTTCGGCATGGGTTGTCCCCATGTCCGGGTCATAAGCAAGATCAAATCCCATTAGAATGATAGGATCACATCCCATCCAACTGGCTGCTGTAAAAAGGGTATGAGCGACCGACAAACCCTGGTCAAAACGTCCAAATGGTCCGGCTACATTTTCAATCCAGCTATTGATGGCAGCTTTTTCTGAATTAAGGAATATTTTTGGCCCTTGCCATGCGCGGGGTATCTCCGGATAGACATCCGATTCAAATATCAATACACAATCATCCGGTAAAGAAAGGCCTTCAAAATGTTTTCCATTTAAGGTGCTTGGATCAGTGGCGGCTACAAAATCTGGATGCAGATTTTGTTGTTGGGCAGTGGGAAACGCAGTGTCAACACAAAAAAAGATGATATTTGAACGGTACTGAGCTAATTGCCTGATATTTCTCTTCAATGAAGGACCCGCGGCCATCAATACGGCTGGAACATTTTTGTAAAAATCCCTTAAGGGACCTAATCCATGGCTGTCGCATATAACCGGGATGTTTAACAAAGCATTTCGTTGAATTAATGCTCCATTTTCAACTAAAAATTCAGATTCCGCAACAGCTCGTTGCAAAAAACTTCTTAAATAATCAACAGTTTTGGCATAAAATTCCTTATAAAGTTGGTTTGAGGGACAATGATCAATAAATCGAAGACCGCAACTCATAATTTGAGGTAAAATTGATTTTGCGGCTGGAAGAATAAGCTCCGGTTTATCAGATACCATGATTTGGACCGAGGGATTATTAAGAATAACATCCCATTGCCGGCGGTGGAGGAACAAATAAAAAATCTCTATATCACGTTCAATCAGCAATAATGCCGATATGTTCAGTGAATAATGAGTCAGTAAGGCTTCCAAGGCATATCCCAACCCTAATCCAAGAAAAACATAGGCCAGGGAATCGTTTGAGGCAAGCGATTCGATCTCACGTTGCGCTTCTTTTTGTGGATCGGTATGGCTATGAAGAGCGATATGGCGCTTGTCACCAATTAAATCAAGAGTAACATTACCTGACTTTGACTCGATAATGTGGTATTGTTTAGATGGAACAAAATGCAATAAACGCTGAAATAGCTCCGGGTCTTTTCTCTTCAATAGATTAAGGTTATGATCAAAATTTGCTTTGTTCTTTTCCAAATAACTCATTGACTTTATCATAGTATCTTGAATGATCTCCATCTTATCACACTTTTTGAATTAATTTATAGAGGATAAGTACAGTATGTTTCTTTAAATCGATGAAACATAATACAGTGATTTCGCTCAATACACTTTCATTCCTATTTTCTTTTTGCTTGCATTAATCATAAGAAAGGATAACAAATGCTGGAATCGATTATTCGAAATCAAACCCAATCGGGATTATTCTTGTTAAGACTTGCTCTATCAATCATATTCTTTGCACATGGGTACCAGAAGCTTTTTGGTGGTTTCGGAGGGATTGGATTGGAAGGAACCGTTGAAAAGTTTACTGAGTTAGGTGTCTATTTCCCACGATTTGTGGCTTGGTTTGTTGCTATTGTTGAATTCTTTGGGGGGATAATGCTTTTTTTGGGAGCATTCACTCGTGAAATGGCATGTTTATTGGTAATTATTATGGGAGGAGCTATATATTTGGATCATTGGGAAAATGGATTTTTCCTGAGTAATGGTGGATTTGAATATGCTTTTCTTCTCCTGTTTGCCTGTCTTTGTTTATTACTTGGAGGGGGAGGGGCTGGCGCCTTGGACAAAGCATTGTTCCCCCGTGAACGATGGACGTTTGTTAAAGATCCTTCTAAAGTCAAACTTTTACCACCTGAAGATTGATATCGTTTATGTCTTTTCTCCGGTGTCTTTCTTCCCCCTAAACCAATAAAGGTTACATATGCTATATTAGTCTCAAAAGGCTTGATAGGAGGATGAGCGGTGCCTGCCAATCTTTCTCCCGAATATTATAATGCGGAAAAAGAATATAAATCGGCGAAAACGCCGGATGAGAAACTTTTTTATCTGCAAAAAATGCTCTCGGCTATTCCCAAACATAAAGGAACCGAGAAGATGCAGGCGGATATCAAGCGCCGTATTTCTCAATTAAAGGAACGCGTAGAGACTCGTGGAAAGAAAAAGGGGGTTTCCTTTCGGATTAAACCCGAAGGCGCTGGCCAGATCTCATTAATAGGGGCGCCTAATAGTGGCAAATCTGCGCTATTGAAAGCTTTAACCAATGCCGAACCGGAAGTGGCCTCTTATCCCTACAGCACACGTGAACCACTACCGGGAATGATGCCTTATACCCATGTACAAATCCAACTGTTGGATTTACCCCCAGTTTCTCGTGTACACTGTGAAAGTTTTGTGTTTGATAATATAAGGGGAAGTGATGGAGCACTGTTTATTCTCGGCATCGATTCAACCGATCCTGTCGATGATTGGAATGAAATAACGAAGATTCTAGAAGAAAAGAGAATTATTTTGATCCCTCCCGATCAAGAACCTTCAGAAGAAATGACGGGAGAGATATATATCCGATCCTTGCTGATACTTAACAAAAAAGATCTTGATCCCAATGGAGAGTTGGTTGATATCATAAAAGATATGATTTACACTACATTGCCACTTTATGAAATCTCTGCCACGCAATGCATTGGCCTCCACGTGATTGCTGAAAAAGTATTTGATCTCTTACATATTATTAGGGTTTTTTCAAAGCAACCTGGTAAACCGGCTGATCTGGAAGCCCCTTTTACAGCACCGATTGGAACCACAGTGTATGATTTCGCTGGTTTAGTACATAAAGATTTTGCTAAAAACTTTAAGTCCGCTCGTATTTGGGGCAGTTCGAAATTTGATGGACAAGTCGTCCAACGTGACTATATTTTACAGGATGGCGATATCGTTGAATTATCAACTTCTTAGGGTGAATCATGGTTCTAAAAACCGATATTGATCATTTTCTATCGCTAAATAAACTTGCCATAGCAGGAGTCTCACGAAATAAAAGCAAATTTGGCCGTATAGTTTATAATGAACTCAAAGCGAAAGGATTTGAGGTTTTTCCAATCAATCCATCAGCTGATCACATTGATGGTGAACCTTGTTTTTCTGATTTACAATCCTTGCCCCTTTCAGTGGATGGTGTGGTGATTGTGGTGGATTCAGGACAGACCGAAAAGATCATCCGCGATGCAGTCGAAATGGAAATAAAAAACATTTGGATACATCAAAGGGCAGAATCACATTCGGTTATCCAAATGTGTCAGGAACATGGTGTAAATTTAATCCATGGTGAGTGTATTTTAATGTTTGCTGAACCGGTGGGATGGTTTCATCGATTACACAGAGGATTGAGGAGACTGTTTGGAAAACTACCTGACTGAAAGAAGGGAAACGAATGAGATCGTTTATTGGAATTGGAATGGTATGTGTTTTTTGTGTGTTGCTAATAGGTATTTCAATCGCTGAAGAGGCGTTGCCAGTAATTCCAGTCGGCTTGGATGCCTATCGCATGTGGGAGGATTGGCCACGCCTTCGCATCGGCGCAAGGGCTTATATGCGCAGTACATACGATCGCCGTGGTGGGAATGAATCCGCCGATGCGAGCCATTTTCTTTACCAATTGGCTGACGATTTCAACGTCACACTTGACGTCGAAGGTCGCGGGGTGCTGTATTTTGCCCGTTATAATCACTGGCACGGCAGCCCCTGGCATTATGAGGTTGATGGTAAGGATTTCATTGTGCAGGAAAGCAGTTCTTCTGATCCCGATCATCCGGTTGAAGGATCGGTTTTTTTACCCCAAAAACTTTTCCCCAATCCCCTCACATGGACATGGTCTGTCACAAAAGGGGCGGATTTGATGTGGGTCCCAGTCCCTTTTGAAGAGCGATTTCGAATGGGGTATTCACGTACCCATTATGGTACCGGTTATTATATTTACCATCACTATATGGACGGCGCCAATCTTTCCCAGCCCATTAAAGCATGGGATGGAAAAACTCCCCCGGATGAAGATGTCTTAAAACTATTGAATCAGGCTGGTACTGACCTAATACCGCGTGCTGATACATCAGCAGGGAAGAAAATAAATATCAAAGAAAAGGAAGGAGTAATCTCCATCCCTCAAAATGGAGTGGTCACATTGTCAGATATCGAAGATGGACCTTCTGTTATTCGAGCATTTGAACTGTTTATCCCAAACAAACGCGCGGTTGACTTCTCCAACGTACGTTTAACAATGACATGGGATCGCCGGGAAGAACCTTCCGTGGATGCACCGGTATCACTTTTTTTCGGCGCTGGTGTTCTATACAACCGTGATCAGCGTGAATATCTGGTCAAGGGATTTCCATGTTTTATCCGATATGAAAAAGATGACGTTCATCTTGCCTGCTATTATCCCATGCCCTTCTTTCATTCAGCCCGCATTGAATTGAATGGTTTGGATTATACCAGCTTTTCCGATATCCGCTGGCGGATTCGGTATGAACCTTTACAAGACCCTTCCAATCATGTGGGTTATTTTCATGCCACCTATCGGGATCATCCTAATCCGGAACGGGGTAAGGATCTGGTTCTGTTGGATACAAAAGGTGTGGAAGGACAGATGGATTGGTGCGGTCACTTTGTTGGTACTTCATGGATTTTCTCCCATGATGCCGTTTTAAATACGTTGGAAGGTGATCCCCGCTTTTTCTTTGATGACAGCCAGACCCCACAAGCATATGGTACAGGAACAGAAGAATGGGGCGGCGGGGGTGATTATTGGGGAGGAAGAAACATGACGCTTCCATTCGCCGGTCATCCCGTTGGTGCACGAAATAAAAAGGAAGCGAAATCGGAAGAGGATTTAATCCAATCCGCATACCGGTTCTTATTAGCCGATTTAATGCCGTTTGGAAAAAACGCCGTCATTCGGCTTGAACATGGAGGCATCAACCAATCTCAGGAACACTATGAAACAGTAACGTATTGGTATGGATTACCAGGTTCATATTTAACTTTAACTGATACCCTGAATATTGGTGATCGAGAATCTGAATCAATACATAATTATACATCTCCCGATGCATCCGATCCTTATGAAATCACATCCCGCTATGAATGGGGGCCGGATACCATTCATAGCAGCGAACATGTGAAAGCAGAACCTGCAAACTATATCGATATGGAATTTGAAGCGAAAGCAGGCTCCTATACCATCTGGGTGCGGGGAAAGGGATTACGTAAAAATAACCTTACAGATGCGGTATGGATTCAATTCGATGACGAAATTGGCACCCATCGGCTGGGAAAATCGTACAATCATAATAAAGGATTCGGGAATTGGTTGGACACAAATGAACCAAATCGGTTCGCCTGGTCCAGTGCCTTGCCTCAGGATAAACCTCAAACCGTGACATTTCATAAATCAGGTATTCACCGTTTGCGAATACAGCCACGACACGGTCCTCATATATTGGATCAAATTTGGTTAAGCCAGACACAAAAAACATTACCCAAAGTTAATCAATCCAAAAAATATGAGAAGAATTCCCCAAATGAAATTATTCTTTCCGCCGGGAATGCCAAAACCATTGAGGGAACCATTCAAATCGTCACAGATAAGAAAGCATTCAATAATAAAGCATTTCGAATTGAAAATGGACAAATCGAGATTTTTCCACCACTCACAAAAGTCGGGCGTAAAACAAATTCTTACTCTGAATTTACTTTAAAATTGGATCCTCAGAATTGTGGCGTTATGCTTCGCCGAACGTTGGATTATTCTTTTCCCAATCAGAGGGCCGAGGTTTATGTAACCAACTCCTTGCCGGATAATCCGGAATGGAAATCTGCCGGCATCTGGTATCTTGCCGGATCAAACACGTGTGTGTATTCCAATCCCCGGGAAGAAACCGGTGTCACCCAACATAAGGTGCAAACCTCCAACCGGCGATTTCGGGATGATGAATTTTTAATCCCAAGAAAGTTAACAGAAGGGCGGGGAAATATACGTGTCCGGATTAAATTCACCCCGGTTGAACGTCCGTTGTTTCTCGGTCATCCTATTCCTGAACTAGCGTGGAGTGAAATAAAATACAAAGCCTATTGCTTTGTAGTGCCAGAAAAACCTTTCTAAATTTCGAAAGTGTTGAGCTATTTGAAGCACCATTCTCCCCTCCAAAGATTGCTGAGCTGTACCCATAATTTGGCGGCAAGTGGATTTCCCTCCTTTTTAAGGCTATTTCTTTGTATACAAATCAGGGTATAAATTCGGGGAGCATCGGCGGCTTCTAGCCGGTGCGTTTCAGCCCGGTTGAGACGCACCGGCTAGCAGCCGATGCTCCCCAGGTGATAAAAGTTGTAAAGGTGGCTACAGGGCTGGTTTAGTTTTTCCCATGCCATCCTGGGTAAAAATATGGTCTCAAAACGTTTGGGTAAAAATCAGCCAAAGATTGGGAGGGGCTAGAGGAGGATTGATAAGAAAACCTTTAGTGAAATCTTTTAACTACCTCCTAACCTCCACCATTTCAATGTGGGAGGAATAGCGGGACCAATCAAATTAAATTTGCTCAACGTGATAAATAAGCCATCGGCCACGAACTAATTTCAAACGATAGAGGTCTTTCTCTTCGCGAGGTTTCTTATTGCCTTGTTGAATTACTTTTGAGGCAATTATTTCTGACTCACCACCGGCTGTATCCACGGTTAATATTTCTCCAAAGTCGATCCGCATACCGCCTTGGTTTAATTGTTTTTGGTAAAAATTCTGCCTGGCTTGAATATAATGATCACGATCGGTTTTCATGAAATCAGGGCTGAAGCAATCAAATTCGGCCCCAAACTTTTGTTGATTCCAACACTCGATATATCGTCTAACCACTTCTTCCGGCTTAAAGCCGACCACATGCTTGATCTTTGCAGAATGTTTTCTTTCTTTGGCTTCTTCATCATATTCTTCATCCTCTCCCGTGGATGAAGGTTGTGAAACCTTATGGTTTCCTTTCTTCTTTTGCCAGTCAGATAAATATTCATCCAGTGGTTTATCTGAAACAGTAACTTTTCTAAGGGTTTGGACACGTTGAGTTTCTCGATCAAGTTTGTCGATTAAACGAACAATGAGGTCGCGTTCTTCCCCTGAGAGGGTGTGTCCGCTTTGTTTTAATAATTTTTGCAGGACTTTTGACTGTTCATCAGAGAGTATTTTGGTTTCACTCTCTCTTTCTTTATACTCATCGTCTATTACATATCTGGGTTGTTCTTCTGATTTTTGGTACATAGGTATTCCCACTCTAGCAATTAAAACTAATTATCTATCTTCTAACAAAATTTGAAAATATTCAATACTTCAAACCGCCCTTTTTACAGTTTGTTACAACTTCACCTTATTATGACTGATAATATCTTCGGCGGTTACCCATAATCTATGAAATAAATCCTAAAATGACAACTTTTTGTTTTGAATCAAAGTCTCCAAATTTTCTTTCCAATGGCCCTGCGCTTGAAAAAGAGGAACATCAAACCAATGTTTTCCCGAGTCCGTTATGGCAAAAAATAGATGAATCATCGTACCAGGGGCATCACGGCAAGCACCGGCTTGCATGGTGAATATTCTCTGATTGGTCAAACCTCCTTTCTCATTTGCTATAGATGGGAAATCAAACTGGGGGACAATGGTTTTTGCTTTTTCCCAGACATCACCCAAAGTCATCCCCAAAAAGTTCATGGTCTCCCTTGAGAAACTGAAATCGAAGGTGATCCCCGCGATTCGGCTACCATTCTCAATCATCATATCTATTCGAATTATATCTCCAATTTGCAAAACAGATGATTCACCAGGCCGGGTTTTTCGCTCCATCTCCCAATCAAGTCCAAAAGCCGGTTGAATAGGGGCAATCCAAACCGTGCTGGACGAAATTTTAACCGGCGCGGGTTTGAAAAACATATTCCCTGGCGTTGCCACTCCAAAATCGAATTCGATCATTTCCACCGTCGTGGTCACGTGAGTAACAGATTGATTAGCGGCTATAGGAAATCGCAACAGTTCTCCTTCACCACTTGAACCTTCAAATGGGAGAAAGGTTGATGTACTCCTTAAAAATAATCTTCCATTTTTATTATCAAGGGACGCAGCAACACGGGCTTCCCGGGCCGTATGTTCCCACCAGCTTCCGCTTTGCACTCCCTCCAAATCAACGGTGATGTATTTCGGATCGTAGCGTATCTCCGCTATAAAAGAGGAGAGATTTTCAGCATTCTCAATATTTATGGACAAACTCTTTGATGCCCCTTGGGGATCAAGGGAAACCTCTGGTGGTAATAGAGATACGGTTGTATTCCAACCCGGTGGATACCAGCGTGGTATGGTGTTGCCCTCCATCCATTCAAAATCGATGGCTACCGGAATCCCCAATGGGGTTGTTTTTATTTCCGGGGCATTTCCAAACGCATGTAAATCACCAAAAACACTTAATAAATAGTATCCTTCTCCAAATGGAGATAATTCCAGATCACAAACCAACTCGCCACTTAAATCAGGGATTTCTTGTATACACTCTGCTGTTGCGGATGTAACATGATATACAGACGGTTTATTGGTCAAAATCATAAATCCTTCGCTATTTAATTCAAAATCAATGGCAGATTCATTTTTTAATTTTAAATGATTGATCGATTGATAAGAATTCGATAAACAAGTTACAATTTCCCCATTTTCAAATAATAAGACCAAACGATTTGATATTTTATCGTATTCAACATCGACAATCTTTTCCCCGCTATTGAATGAAGGAAATACTAATGGAGGCGTGTTCCGAGTAATAATATGATCATTCACCACGAACCAACCACCTGTACCTGATGGCGTAAGCGCAAAATGATCACAGGCACCAAGAGGCCTCCAAAACTCAGTGGGATACTGAAGTGAACCTAATGGCGTTAATGCACCACTGACTGCCAATTGAAATCCACCCCCTTTGACTAATTCCAAATCAGCAATGGCCGGATTGTTGAATTCACTCGATGGTGGACGAACCAAATCAGTGTTTAGCTCTTTCGTCGACTGTGAGTAAGAAAGGCCAATAATCCCCCCATCCTTATTCTGAATCAAAAAGACACTACAAACTCCCGCATTATGACCGATGATTAATATAAATAAAATAACAACCAAACTGCGAAGTTGGATGTTGCGACGACAATTTATTTTTTTACCTGAACAGAGGAGTGGTTTATTCATCATGGATTTCGCTTAATGTGATTTACACTTTAACAATCTTCATATAGGTAGAATATCATAGGCGGTGATTGATGAAAAAACAAACGGTGAAAAGCCTGATCGTTCTTTTTCTTGTTCTATTTATCCATTGTGGTTGTTTTGCGGACCGAATCACAATGTTTAAAGGTGATATATTTATAAGCCAAGGTTTTACTGAACAAGATGGCCGCTATATATTTGAACGTTTTGGTTACAAATACGTCATCCCAAGATGGAATGTGAAAAAGATGGAGGCGGGAGTTAATATCCTTGAATCAACAGCAGATGGAATTATATTCGCATCGACCAAGACCATCCAACTGATGGAAAAGGATATTATCCTGAATTCAAATCCCCCTGCAGAAGCCGCCCATTGGGAAATGTATCCGGAAATTCAGTTATACGGTATTGAACGGTATCGCTATATTCGAGGCTATATTGCCAATCGCACCATGTATGGATACAAGCAACTTCATCTTGAATTAGTGTTTTATGATGCCAGCGATGAACGTATCATGCAATCTGATGCTGAATTATTTGATGTGTATCCCATGACCGCCAAACCGTTTGGGGTTGATGTAAGGTTTGTACCTTGGAACAAAGTTGAACGTATCCGTCTTGTCACACTATCAGGTGTGAAAATGAAACCTCGGCCACCTTACCTGCACCTCAAGTGATTTCACCTGCTTGAATCCGCTGTTCCATCTCTTCCAAAACGATTTGACATACTTCCTCAATCGAGCCTTTGATCCGTGCCCCGGAGGCTTTTGCGTGTCCTCCACCGCCAAACTTGCGTGCAGAAATGGAAATATCGTTTTCCCCTTTTGACCGCCAACTGACCTTAACCTTGTTCTCTTCATCTTCTCGTAAATATATGCCGACGGATACCCCATCTATAGTCCGAAGCAGATCACTGAAACCTTCATCCTCCCACCAATCCGCCCCGGCTTCTTCAAACATTTGATGAGTGGTATACATCACACTCACTTTCCCCTCGAGTTTCACTTCAACGGTTTGATAGGCATTGGAAATCAATTTTAAGCGCGATATTGGAGTGGTGCCAAACACCGGTTCATGCACTTTTTCTGGTTCAACACCAGTACGAAGGCATTCAATGGCAATTTGGTGGGCTTCTTCAGTGGTGTTGCTCAAATGGAAATTCTGGGTATCTCCCATAATCCCCAGATAGATCGGTTCCGCCAAATCATAAGTTAAATCAATATCTAAAAATTTTATAAGCCGATGGATCATCACCGTCGTTGAGGATGCCTGAGCATCTACAACCCGAACACCATCAAACGAATTCACCGCCGGATGATGATCGATGCATATTCGCCTGGAAGGTAAATGGGCTTGAATCTCCTCCACCCATCCCAATCGTTTCCACTCCCCTGCATCAACCATAACAATGGCATCATGCTGAGTTAAATCGATCTTTTCCTTATCATACATGGTTAATTCTTTTGGCGAATAAAAAGGCTTGAATTGGCTCCCCGGATCATCCTTCATCACCCAACAACCATCTTTTCCCAATCGCTTTAGCAATCGGCTCATAGCCAGGGCTGAACCCACCGCATCAGCATCCGGGCGGATATGGCTTGAAACAACAAAGCGGGAGGCATTGTGAATTATCGTATTCACATCGTCCCACATATGGCTAGGATGTTCGAATACCAATGAACAAACTCCTTTCAAACTTGATATAGTTATATAGTTTTAATTCAGCGTGGCGGCTTTTGACCGAAGGCGACCAGCAATGAACCTCGATCAATAAAACCCTGTATCTTATCAATATTTATTTTCCATAAAGAGGGCCGATTATTATGGTTAGTATCTATCGGGGACCATACTGGCTCACCCATCTCCGGTGCAATTATCCCCCCTACTTCAAAACCCGCATTTTTTAAAATGGATTTTAATGACGATTTTGAATAGTGAAATTTTATGGTTTCGCTCAGTGGGCAAAGAGGCCAGCCGCGTCCATGCCATACTTCCACAATCAAATAACCAGTAGGTACCGTAACTTCATAAGCAATTTTCAGAAGCTGTTCAGGATTCTCATCTGTAGAAAGTTCACCACGTATCCTAACCAGATCATATGATTCACGAGGGATACCCAATTCGCTTGGATGGCCAATTAAAGTGAGAACCTCATACTGTTGGTAAGCATAATCTGAGGTTTCTTGATCTTTTGCAATACCTAAACATTCCCAACCATGAGATTGAAAAAATGCCAAATAACTCCCGTCTCCACAGCCAATATCCAACATTCTGCCCTGGCCTAATCCGGTCAGTTTCGCTATTTCAGCCAGTTGATTTTGCGCTGCACGAGTATGATCCATCCACCGATAGAATGTTGGCTTTTCCATAGATTTAAATAACTCCACACCAATGATTATGATAAATCATAATCGATGGGATTGGGAATTAAACGGAAATGTTCTGCTTTTTTATCCGGCGGCGAATGACAAATCCTCGGCACCAAAAATAGGGAGCTTTAAAGAATTGCGCTAAATAGGCACGAAATAGTGGTAATATCTGTTGAGTCAGCTTGCACTCCCCATACCAGCTCAATTCATCAGGGATAAAGGAAAATAGAAAATAACGGAGTCCAAAATGTTTGAGTATGAACCGTATACGCCCTCGATGGTATTTAAAAAAATATTTATGACTCTGCTTTTTTGTACCAAAGGTTTCGTAATGAAAAACCACCGAACCCGGCTGATACCGAATCCGGTAACCCAACCGCCGAACACGAAAACATAGATCAATGTCTTCGTAATAAAGAGGGAACCCCTCATCCAATCCTCCGGCCTTTTCAAGTAAATCCCGACGAATTGCCATTGAAGCACCGGTAATATATTCCACATCCTTGGGAATATCGTATTTATTGGAATCTCTCATCCCATACCCTTCGTGTGAGGTCAGCCCATTGGGACGCATGCTGCCGCCCGCAAATTGAATGGTTTTCCCATCCAAAAAGAGCAATTTTGAACCGGTAATTCCCACAGAAGCATCTTCCATAAAAGGTTGAATAAGTTCAGTGAGCCAATTTTCCCTCACAGAAGTATCAATATTCAGCAGAACGATAATATCCCCCCGGGCCAATTGAATGCCCTTATTGCATCCTTTGGGAAAGCCATAATTTTTAGGATTTTCAACAATTGTAATTCGATCCTGCCAGGGCCGAGCGATCTCCAGAGATAAATCTTGAGAGGCATTATCAACCAACAGGATCTCTTTTGGCTCATACGGATCAGCCAAAACGGTTTCCAGACACCGCTTTATAAAGGCTTTACCGTTATAATTCAATATGACAATGGATACATAGGGATACGATAAGGATGGCGAAGAGTTTTTATTCATAAGTTTCCAGAAACCAACACAGCAATTTTTACGCTAAAGAATAATGGATTTTTCAGATGCGATAAATATGGAGAGAGTATATCGTTATTCTTTTTGGATAAAAGAACATACAGCTTGCAAAAAATAAAGGAAAGGTGATAGTCGAATATAAAAGAAAGATGAATAAATATATTTAAATTGAATCGATCATTTTTTTTACCTATAAATTAATATTTTTTACGCCGTTTTTGTGGCGGGTTCCTCGTCTTTCAACTTCGCAAATATCATCTTACCGGCTGAGGTTTGCAGTAATGATGCGACATTAACTTCCACCGTCTTTCCTAGCAGTTGACGGGCATTTTCAACCACGATCATCGTCCCATCATCCAGGTAACCTACTCCTTGATTCGCTTCTTTTCCTTCACGAATAAGGTGCACCTTAATTTCTTCTCCCGGAAGTAAAACCGTTTTAACAGCTTGCGCTAACATATTGATATTCATAATGTTGATATTTTCTACTTCAGCCACTTTGTTAAGGTTGAAATCCAGTGTGATCAAAACCCCTTCGTATTTTTTAGATAAGGCCAGCAGCTTTTTGTCAACATCGTTCAGATTAGGAAAATCTTCTTCCAGCACCTCAACTTCACAGTTTGAAGCATGTTGCAAATGTTTTGAAATATCCAAACCACGGCGTCCTTTCGTCCTCTTTAAATAATCCTCTGAATCGGAAAGAATCTGTAACTCATTAAGCACAAATGAGGGAATAATGATGAGTCCCTCTAAAAATCCAGCCTCTGCAATTTCGATGATGCGGCCGTCGATCAAGACACTTGTATCCAATATCTTGGCGCCATACAGCCGATCCTCAGTTTGTGTCAAAAACTTGCGAAAATCCAATCGATGAGCATATCGCAAACCAATCGTAATACCAAAATAACCTAGAAAGAGATGGAGCGAAAATCGCGCAATATCAGTTGTATAAGATGGCTGATTTTCAGGAAGGGCATATTGAATCAATACCGATGTGGATAAACCGCACACCAAACCAAAAAGACCGATTAACAATTCCTGTGGATAGGCATGTCGAATTTGACTTTCTATTATCACAATGACAATTGCGACTGTTGCTCCGCAGCATACATAAATGTAGCGATCGAATTTTTGGATATAAGGGTGATGGATAGCCCATTGATGGACCATAAATGTGCTGATAATGATGAAAAGCAGCCGTACAACCCGAAGAAATGGTGTATCGTGTTCCGGGCGTTCATATTGTTTTGGTTTCATATTCTTAACAACTGAGCCATGCTATGAATTCGGAAAAAAGATCGATCTGGCTTCTTCCACGGTTCGAGCGTGTTGAATGCCATCCAAAGCTAATGATTGCCTGGCTAATTCTTTGGAATTGCCATCGGGGATTAATCCGCGATGATAACCCAATTGACGTGCTTCCAGAATGCGTTGCCAAGCTCCTCGGACGGGACGTAATTCCCCGGAAAGCCCAATCTCTCCATATAGAATGTAATGCGATGGTATGGAAATGTCAAAATAGCTGGAAAGGATAGCAATGGCAATCCCCAAATCTCCAGCCGGTTCGGTTACATTGATACCCCCGGTAACATTAACAAAAATATCCCGTTGTCCCAGGGGGATTCCTAGCCTTTTTTCCAACACGGCTAAAATCATTGCCAATCGATTGGAATCAATTCCACTCACCGCCCGGCGTGGAAATCCATAACCATGAAATGGAGCAACCAGCGCTTGTACTTCTATCAACAAAGGGCGGTTACCTTCAAGCGAAACGATTACGGCGGAACCGGGTGTACGTTCACCCCCCGAACCGGCAAAGGCTCCAGCGGGGTTGGTCACTTCCACCAGTCCATTGACTGACATTTCAAACAATCCGATCTCATGGGTCGAGCCAAAACGATTTTTGGCTCCCCGCAACAAACGATATTGATAATGACGGTCGCCTTCGAAATAGAGGACAACATCCACCAAATGCTCCATGATGCGGGGGCCGGCAATATTTCCTTCCTTGGTGACATGCCCTACCAATACTATCGGAACATTTGTCTCTTTCGCCAATTGAACCAACAATGCAGTACAGTCTCTCACTTGCCCTATACTTCCGGGAGCCGAACTCAATTCAGCCCAGCATGTGGTTTGGATGGAATCCACCACGGCCAAAAAGGGCTTCAATGAACGTATATCGGATATCATATCCTCAACTCGATTATCCGATTTCACCAATAATTCTGCCGAAAGAGAGGTTATGCGTTCCGCTCGCAGTTTAATTTGAACAGCGGATTCCTCGCCACTGATATATAATACACTTCCATGATCAGCAGCGATGCGGTCGGCAATTTGAAGCAAAAGTGTGGATTTCCCAATCCCTGGCTCTCCACCTAACAGGATGGCGGCCCCCGGTAAAATCCCACCACCAAGAACGCGATCAACTTCATTTATGCCTGTATTTAAACGGGTTGTTTCAGTCGATGAAACGTCTTTTAGAGGTTGAGGGCGTTGTCCTGTATCGGCTTTCTTTAGGGTTTTTTCACGTTGGGATTGTGGCCGCTGTGTTTCCTCAATGGCCGTGTTCCACTCTCCACAGTGAGGGCAACGTCCAAACCATTTACTTTGGCTGCTTCCGCAGGACATACATACAAACACTGATTTTGATTTCACGATTTAGAACAAGACCAAACACAATTAAATTTAAAATAAGTAGTCAACCATTTGTAGTTCCATTCCCCTCCCAAGACTGGGAGGGGCTAGGGGAGGGTTGATAAATAACCCTGGAGTAGAACCCTTTAACCCCCTCCTATACCTTCCCCATTTCATTGGGGGAGGAATGGTGGGGCTGATTTTAGTTTTCACTCAATTTCTTCTTTATATGGCTGACACGTTATAATCTAAAAGCGCATTTTTATTCCGATATTGGGATACTGTTCGTCAGTAATATCCTGCACCCCCCCAACCAGCGACAGACCATCCCAAATCCGGATCTCAGAAAAAGCATCCAACCGCTCTTTATCCTTGTGAGTGAATCCCAAGCCCTGAATACCAATTAAAAAGCGGTCAAACAATTGCCAATCAACGCCCGCCCCCACTTCAGACTCAATGATCCCTCCATGCAGAGAAAAAGCGCCTAAACGATAACCAACTTGGGCTTCCAAATCATTTGATGATCCAAGATTGTTACCCCCGGCAAAGACATATAAATCATCAGACATTTTATATTCGATCCCCAAGTCGGCGCGAATTTGGTTATCGTCCGAATCAAATCGGGGTTGATCATCAAAATAACGCAGTTCGGTGACAATCGAAAAGCGTTCTGGAAGTCCCGATAATCCGGACACCATTTTTGACGTTTCTTTAACGGTACTCTTTGTATCGTGGGCGAATTCTGTATCATAAATTAACTGATGAGCCAATCCTTCGCCTTCTTGAAATTGCTTCAGGATTTCGTCAATACGAGTTGACGCGCTTTTGGCTTTTTCTGAAACCTCGCGAATATTTGAAAATGTTTGATCAATATGGGGGGTGTTTTTATTTACCGTATTATCTAATTTTGCGATCAGGTTGTTTGCCCGTTTAATGGAATCATTCAAATTCACGGAAAATGATTTCAATTGAGCCGACATGTCTTTTATATCGCCTCCCACATTTTGGCGCATTTCTTCACTCAAGGCAGAAGCATTGTCGAAGGTTTTCCTGGCAAAGACGATGGTTTCCTTGATTTGTTGCCGATTATCTGCCAGTAAGCCTCGCCCTTCCTCAACAAACAACTCTGCTGTTGCCATCAATGAATTCAAATGAGCCGAGGCGATCTCCACATTGGACATGATGCGATCCAATCGTTCTTGTTGACCACCAATCATACGGTTTAAATTCTCTGAAAAAATTTCGAGATTGGCAATCAGATGTATTATGTTTCTTTGTAATTCTTTATCTCCGAATATGGTGTTGAATGATTCCAGAGTTTCTTTTACCTGGTCTGATAATTCAGTTGCGCTTTGGATAACCCGGTCCAGTTCCTGCGGTCCCTGGCCATGAATTTTGGTAGGCGGGGGATCGTTTTCTTGCGTTACGGGGATGGCTTTCTCGCCACTTCCGTATCCGATTTCTATATATTTTTCACCCATCATTCCTTGAGTTTGAATGGACGCAATGGAGTCTTTTGAAATAATGGCGTCTTCAGATACTTTAACCTTGACCACCACATAATGTTCCTGTGTTGGGCTATAAATGGTGATTGGAGATATTTCAGCCACTTCTCCAACATCATAACCCGCTTGTTTTACTGGTGCTCCTTCATCCAACGTACCTACACCGCGAAAGTAAATTGTGTAAGTGTCAAACGAGCGGTTTAGAAAAAACGAGCCCATGTTGATAGTGAAATAGAAAAACACCCCAAATACAATCATCACAAATAAACCCAGGATCGCTTCTTTGCTCATGGCTTCCTCGTCTTACATATTCGCTAATGGCCCATCTGATTTTCCTTGAATGAATTGTTGCAACAACTCATCATCGCTGGCTCGAATCTCTTCAGGTGTTCCATCAAAGATTATTTTCCCTTCGAATAACATTGCCATTTTAGTGGCAACCTTAAAAGCACTGGCCATATCATGTGTAATGACGATCGACGTGACATTTAATTGATGCGCCAAACTATTGATCAACTCATTGATGGCATCAGAGGTCACCGGGTCCAAACCCGTTGTCGGCTCATCATAAAGTATGATTTTAGGCTTTTGAATAATGGCCCGTGCCAGTCCCACTCGTTTTCTCATACCGCCTGAAAGTTCAGACGGCATTTTATTCAAAATATCACCAAGCCTCACTAACCTCAACACTTCGACGACTCGGTCACGTATTTCGTTTTCTTTGTATTCCCCTTCTTCATAAAGGGGGAAACCGACGTTCTGTAAGACGTTCAAAGAATCAAATAAAGCCGCATTTTGGAATAATACTCCAATTTTTCTTCGGACATCGAACAATTGCTTTTCATTGTAACGGGAGATTTCTTCTCCTTCGAGATATATCAATCCTTGATCAGGTTGCATTAAACCGCAAATATGCTTCAGCAGGACACTTTTTCCTTCTCCACTGCGTCCCATAACAACCCGGGTTTCACCCGCTTGAATATCCAAATTTGCACCGGCAAGAATTTGCTTACCTCCTAACCGTTTATGAATATTCTCTAACCGGACCATTGCTTCATGAGATGTATCCTGGGAAAGAGGAGATTCTAAAACGGCGGAAGGCTCTTGGCCTACAAAATTTGAATGATCCATGACGTTAATATAAAGTTAGCAATTAGAATTAAGATCGATGCCATCACAACGGATTCAGTGGTAGCCCGGCCCACACCCTGTGCGCCAAACCCTGTTTGAAATCCTTTGTAACATCCTACAATAGCGACGATCATCCCGAAAAAAATGGTTTTAAAAAGCCCACTGTAATAATCCTTGGGTTTCAACCATTTCCATATATTCTCTTCATACAAACCAGGTGTGATATCCAATATTAACACCCCGACAATAAAGCCACCTCCTATACCAACGCCAATAGCCAAAACAGTCAAGGCAGGGAACATAAAAGTCGAGGCAATAAAGCGGGGAACGACCAGATAACTGATAGGATTGGTTCCCAATGTTTTCAACGCATCGATCTGCTCAGTCACTTTCATTGTTCCTATTTCGGCGGTGATTCCGGCGGCCACCCTGCCCGCAAGCACCACAGAGGTTAAAACCGGCCCGATTTCACGGGCAAAACTAATGGCAGAGATTCCACTTGAATAAACCTTCATACCAAGCGGCTTTAGTTGCACTCCTGTTTGTAAAACCAAAACCATCCCGGTAAACGTGGCCGTCAAGAGGGCGATTGGAATAGACATAATACCTATGCTGACCATCTGATCGAGCGTAAGCCGTATACGAAAAGGGCGTTGGAAGCATAACGCAAGGGTTTGTAAAAATAGACCACTTAGCTGTCCCACCCTCTCGAATGCTTGAATCGTGGCAGTCCCTAATTTAGACAGCCACGATTCTGGACGGGTTAATTCAATCCCCTGAGACGTACTTTTAGTAACCATATGATTTTTTTGTCTCTAACGCATTCATGACGCCGGCGCTGCTTTGGATTCGCTCTCTTTTAACTCATCGATGTATTTGATGGCCGCAATCGCTGCTGTGACTCCATCACCACTTGAACTCGCCAATTGTTTTGACGCATTAATACGGCAATCTCCACAGGCATAGATGCCTTTTTGAGAGGTATTCATCCACAAATCGACTTTTATAAGGTTATGATCATCCATTTCCACCAAATCTTTAACCAAACTTGTGTTTGGAATATGGCCGACAAAGATAAACACGCCATCAGTGGGATGTTCTCTTGTTTCATCTGAATGGACATTTTTCAGGGTAACGCTTTCAACTTTGCCATTGCTTTTAATCTCTGTGACCACCGTATCCCAGATAAACTTGATTTTCTCATTCTTGAAAGCGCGTTCTTGAATAATCTTGCTAGCCCGCAATTCATCTCTACGATGAACGATAGTAACACTTGAGGCGTAACGGGTTAAGAATAACCCTTCTTCTACCGCAGCATCACCACCACCGACTACGATTACATCCTTCTCTTTAAAGAATGCACCATCGCAGGTTGCACAATAGGAAACTCCTGTTCCAACATTTTTATCTTCGCCTGGAACATTTAATTTCCGAGGATCTGCTCCCATTGCACATATAACAGTAGGAGTAATGTATTCTTTTTTGTCAGCAACCACCACGTATCGGTCATTCTCGGTTTTCCGGAGCTCTTGGACTGTGGCGCTTTTTACTTGTGCACCAAATTTTTCCGCTTGCTTTCGAAACAGATTAGCTAATTCTGGACCAGAAATTCCATCCGGGAAACCGGGATAGTTTTCAACGGCTTCGGTTAAAGCGATTTGCCCACCCGTTGGTCCTTTTTCAAATACCAATGTATTAAGTTGTCCTCGAGCAGCATACAAGGCTGCCCCCAAACCGGCTGGTCCGGCTCCGATGATTATACAGTCAAAAATATTTTCAGACATGATTGCTTCCTCTTCTCTTAATGATAAATTCGCTTTTCTATTATTTTAATCGGAGGTTTACATTTCCATAAAGGATAGCCATTATTTAAATCAATGCAAAATACACCAAACCATTTTCTTTGTTTGAATCTTGTGTAACAAGTGGATGAATTATATAGATTTGGCTCTTTTGAAAATCTTTTAGCTAATCGTATAAAATTTTCGATTACCAAGAGTAAGTGTTAAGGTTTTCTATCAGAAATTATTGAAGTTTGTAACTCTCCGGTAGGATTTAGTGTAATATAAAGGTATAATTATGTTTAAAAATGTGCTAAGTTTCATTGATTTTATAGCAGTTTATCGATCAAATTGTAAACGTTTTTTATGTATTTGGATGGTAAAATGAACATTTTTCTTCATGCGGATATTCGACGGTATACTCTCGCACTTATTTTGAATGTTGTTATAACTCTTTTGTTTACCGGGTGCATGACAACAAATGAGGCAAAGAATTCTCAGTTCACTTCCAAACGTTCGATAAAAGAAGCGGATAGATTTTTTGAATTGGAGGAATACCGGGCAGCATTGACACAATATTCAGGCTATCTCTACTCGCCTTTTACCAACAAGGAAGAACTACCTTATGTACGCTATAAAGTCGGCTTTTGCCACTATTTATTGGGGCAATATGATGATGCCTATCTAACCTTCAAAACACTCCTGGATAATTATCCTCAGTATCAATATGCATCTGAGGCTCGGGAATTAATGCAGAAATGTGAGAATAAAATCAAGGAACGCAACCAGCAATTTGCTCAGGAACAAAATTCATTAATCAGAAAAATTCAACAATTTGAAAAATTTGTCAAAGAATCACCCGACAATCCAAATTATCATTTTCAACTCGGCAACTTATTTTGGGATGCTGGCTATTATCAAAAGGCAATTGATGAATATGCCAAAGCAGCGACACTCGATCCAACCTTTTTGGAAGAAGGTACACTTCGTCAACGTGTCCGGATTACTGAAAGAGGAGAATTTGTATTACGGGATCCCATCTTGGATTATGATAAACAGGAACCCGTACGAGTAACTCGCTTGGATAAAGAAATCGTCCGTCGCAGAAATAGTTTTCTGGGTGATTTTGAAGCCATTCGAGTTAGCGGGACGGTGGAAAACGAAGGATTACAAGATGTTAGTTACGTTTATCTCGAAGTAACCATTTATGATTTTTATGATTCCGTGCAGGGAACTCAAGTCGTTCAAATTGGTAGACTTAACGCAGGTGGTGATAGAAAATTTTCGGTTATGTTCAACCAATTTAGCGGAATGGCGATTGATATACGCAAAGTCACAGCTAAAGTTTTTTATGATTGATAACTTTAATCGAATAATACAGGAAAAAATGAAACGGTTCAATTCACTTAACCAAATCGTTCGAGCTTTTTTACTTATCAGCCTATGCATGTTCTTTTGTTTTGCTGAAAAATCAAACGCGCAATACACACGAGATGGAAAAAGCGGGCAATTGCAGAATTTTGACAAATTTTATGAAGCATTGAAAAATGATCCCAATCTACCCACACAGATCATTTTTGAAATCAATATATTTGAAGTGATCCTAAAAGATACGACTGATATTGGTTTTGTTTATGATGTCCTTGGTGATTTTGGCCGGATAGAGGGAACCAATCTGGCGGGTGATCCAAGTGTGGAGAGTAATTTAGGGGTGCTTAGCCCTGGCAATCGCAATGAACTTCTTCCGTCAGGTGCTAACATTGTTTCACGTATTTTCGAAGACAAAGATGGCGAATTGCTTGCCATTATCCAAGCCCTGGCTGAAGATCAAGTGGCTAAAATACACGCAAATCCAATCATCCTCGCGGTCGCAGGTGTTCCTGTTAATTTGGAATCAGGTGATGATATACCTTATCTTGAACGAACCAGCCTTCAGGATAACGACACGTTTGCTTCCACCTATCGAAAAACCGGCGTCAACATAGAATTAAATTCCCTGATTGAATATTCTGAAACTGATATTGAAGAGAAAAAGCCATTTATTAGAGTGACGCTCACTGCCGATTTGTCGAGTGTGACTCGTTACCGCGAAGAGCAGGGATTTGCTCAGCCAATTGTGGATTCCAGGAACTATAGCTCCACCTTTTATTTGCTGGATAATCAAGCTGTTTTGCTCGCCGGGCTTTTCAAGGATTCAAAGGGAGACCGGGGAAGGGAGATACCGATTCTTCGCGATATTCCCTTATTAGGCCGCCTGTTTCGCAGCACATCCACAGAGAGTACGTTGTCGCAGTTCTTTATTATGATACGTCCATCGATTTTTGATGTTTGGGGACCTGGTGTTCACGGTGATATGATTACCCCAAAACAAAATTTCGAGAAAATCGGTGAAATTATTGAAAAGAAAACCCGGGAAAAAGAAACGGGTAAAAGCCCCTTTGAAGAATTTCGTGAAATCTTTTTGGATAGTTCCTCTGTGAAGAAATAATGGAAAAAACAGCGAATAGACATATGGGTAATCGACTACATTTTTTAAACCGGAAAATGAAATGGGATTATTTCGTGATTTTAATCCTTGCTATTTTTGGTGTGTTGTTATTGGGGATGGGCCAAATCGTTGCTTCATTCGCCGGTGAAGCACCAAAACCAAAGGAACCCACTTCAAAAAAGCAGATTGAGATTGCAGCCACCATCTACGAGTTTCGCCTCGAAAGCGAAAAGCAACTTGGAATTTTTTATCAATACAACCGTAGTTCCGGATCGTTTCAGGATAGCGATGTTTTTCTACCTGGAACTGAAAATGTGAGAGAGCAACCTCTACAAGGTTTGGATCTGACCGGTAGTTTTGCCAAATTGAGCTATGGCTCCATCGACTTTAATATAAAAACCGCTATCGAAGAGGGACGAGCCATGGTCATCAACAATCCAAGGCAATTGGTGGCCGATGGAGAAAGAGCAACGTTGGTTAGTGGAGAAGAAGTTCCCCTGACACGGCTCGCCAGTATAGCAGGAGATAAAATGAAACTTCAACTTGAATATCGCAAAACAGGGATCAAATTGAATGTTCTCCCCAGAATTTTGCCTGGGAATAATGTGTTAATGGATTTAGAGGTGGAATCAAGCGAAATTATCCGGCTGGATGTTTTTGACCGTGGTGATGGCCAACGCTTTGAACTCCCTGTGGTCAGTACTCGTAATGTACGAACCACGGTTGTGGTGCCTACCCAAAAAAGGCTTTATATAGGGGGGTTGTATACCAATAGTGCAAGTGAATTAACCCGGAAAATTCCAGTGGTGGGGGATTTGCCCGTCATTGGATTCTTTCTCCGTGGTTTTAACAAAAAAATGATCAGAACTGAAACTGTTTTTCAAATAACACCCACTATTAGAAAACCCGGTGAGGGAATCAGTGCGGAAGGCTCTATCTTCCGTGAACTTTTGGAACCATATTCCTCTAAAAATGGAGTAAGCCAGCAATCATCCAATATGATTCGATCTGCCACTGGGGCAACCTTAATCGACGAAAATGGAAATGTTCCTGAGTCGACTGACGATGATCAGTCAATACAATCCAATATTCCAAGAAAAACCCGCTCTGGGGCAGGATACCGACCTGGAAGAAACCGTTAAGATAGCGTCCTATTCTCTTTCTGTCTCAATACAATGATTTGATGGAATAGTGCAAGCCAACACCATGTAAAGAGTTGGGTGTGAATCGAATGAAGCACTAAACCACAAGCGATAATTATCAAAGAAGTAAGTGTTGCTTTGTATATCCATTCAAAATCGGAAACATCTTTCAATTGAACGGTTTTTTTGAATAATTCAACAATGAACCAGATTACTGTTACAATTCCTGCCAATCCCCGCTCTGCCATTAAAATGAAAAAGGAAGAAAAATGGGGAACAACTTCGCTGTTATGTTGGGGATATGCCCATTGGGTATAGGCTTCATATTGCCCACAACCCACACCAGCAAATGGATGTTGAATAAATGCCATGAGTGAGTAAAAACTATTGGCAATGCGTTCTTTAAAGAATGTATTTTCCAACCACCGGCTAATGTGCTCAATAAGGGTAATGTTTCCAGATGTTGCGATAAATTGGAATACCCCAACAATAAAAGCAGGTAAACACCATACAATGTGGTTTTTTGAGATCAATCCGTTTGAAAAAGCGGATATTAATAGAACGATCAGAATAAATCCTCCGCTTTTTGAACGGCTTGCCAAGGCAATAAACCATAAAACATAGAAAAGGATAACAAGGATGTTTTGTTCGGTAATGCGCATATTTTGCTTTGATTTCAATAACAACAGTGGAAGAGACATCGCTACGGCAATGGCATAGAAATTTGGGTTGGAAAAACCGCCGGAAAGAGTTGTATTGCTGGCATTAATGAATTGAATGATCGACATAAATGCCATGATAATCAGTACGCCATATACGCTAGACAGCACTAAAGTGGCTCGTTTATTTGTATTTACAGTTTCAGTGATACAAAATGCCGCAGCAAGATATCCAAATGAAATTAAAGCGCATTTTAAGGCTTCCAACGGATTGATGCTGAATGGGACGGAGATGAATCCACTGAGAGCGATTAAACTCAATGGAATCCACGAGTTATTTACTCCCTTCTTGTTTTCCAGCATGAAACGAATGGTCATTCCCATCAGAAACAAGCCTAAAACCACATGATTGATTCCCCAACTTGATCCAAACAAGTCTATATGTACATAATCCATCCCTGAAAAGAGAAAGAGCATGAATATAGCAAATGATGGAAACGCACTAAATATCAATGAACAAAAGAGTAACAATAAATAAAATAACGCTTGGTGTAACATATACTATTTTACCTGTTGCTTTAAGAAGTAGCTTCCAACGGCTCCTTTAAAATAGATGGTCAACCTGACACACTTCTAATACGGCAGGCTCAATGAGAACGGGCCATTTTGGCGCAACCCTATGCCAAGTTAGGCGAAACACATAGCATTTTAATTATGACAAAGATATCCTAAATGAAATTTTCTTACTTGTAAACATATACAAATCAATTCTTTATTTAATTTCATTTTAATTAGATGCGATACTTTCCTGCTTTGGCATTTTGTTTGCTTTTAATGGGATATTGAAATTATCCCTACCAAAAAAAATTGGAGAGTTAAGAGAAGAAAGGAGTTTTTGCAATGGCAGTACAACCACTCTCGGACAGAGTTCTTGTAAAGAGGCTCGAAGAAAAAGAGGAAAAGAAGGGCGGAATCATCATACCGGATACAGCGAAAGAAAAACCGCAGGAAGCGGAAGTAATTGCGGTTGGACCGGGTAAGCGCGGGGAAAATGGTGATCGCATTCCAATGGAAGTGAAGAAAGGTGATAAAGTTTTAATCAGCAAGTATGGTGGAACTGATGTGAAGATTGATGATTCTGAACATGTCATCCTGCGTGAGGATGATATTTTAGCGATTGTTCAATAATTAAAATCCAAATCAAAAAATTAGAAATAGCTAGGAGGACATTGCACAAATGGCTGCAAAACAGTTGGTATTTAATGAAGAAGCTCGTGGGAAGGTACTCCGAGGAGTGGAAAAACTCGCCAGGGCGGTCAAGGTGACCTTGGGACCCAAAGGGCGAAATGTGGTTCTTGATAAAAAATGGGGATCTCCAACGGTCACGAAAGACGGTGTGACAGTTGCCAAGGAAATTGAACTGGAAGACAAATATGAAAACATGGGTGCCCAAATGGTTCGTGAAGTGGCTTCTAAAACCAGTGATGTGGCTGGTGATGGAACCACGACCGCGACAGTGCTTGCCGAATCGATCTATCGTGAAGGCTTGAAGTATGTCACAGCTGGTGCCAGCCCGATTGCTGTCCAGCGCGGAATTCTTATCGCGACAGAGGCTGTTGTCAAAAGTCTTCAAAACCTGAGCCGCAAGGTAAAAGACCGTAACGAAATCGCTCAGGTTGCCACTATTTCCGCTAATGGTGATAGTAGCATTGGTGAAATCATCGCCGATGCCATGGACAAAGTTGGGAAAGATGGCGTGATCACCGTGGAAGAAGCCAAATCCCTGGAAACCACCTTGGATGTCGTCGAAGGAATGCAGTTTGACAAAGGTTATCTTTCTCCCTATTTTGCGACCGATTCACAAAGTTTGGACTGTGTGTTGGAAGATGCCTATTTGTTGATCAATGAAAAGAAAATCTCCAGTATGCGCGACCTGCTTCCCATTTTGGAAAAAGTCGCTCAGTCCGGGCGTCCCTTGATGATCATTGCTGAAGATGTTGAAGGCGAAGCCTTGGCGACATTGGTTGTCAACAAAATCCGTGGAACTCTCAAAGTTTGCGCGGTAAAGGCTCCTGGATTTGGTGACCGCCGGAAAGAGATGCTCAAAGACATCGCTATCCTGACTGGTGGCCGTGTGATTACTGAAGATCTTGGGATTAAACTCGAAAACATTACCATGGAAGACCTTGGACATGCCAAGCGCGTGACTGTCGATAAGGATAACACCACCATCGTTGAAGGGGCTGGCAAGAAGACCGATATCCAAGGCCGTATCAGCCAAATTCGTGCTCAGATTGAAGAAACCACCTCTGACTATGATCGCGAAAAATTGCAGGAACGCCTTGCCAAGTTGGCTGGCGGTGTGGCCGTGATCAAAGTGGGTGCTGCCACTGAGACCGAAATGAAAGAAAAGAAAGCCCGCGTTGAAGATGCTCTGCACGCCACCCGCGCCGCGGTGGAAGAAGGAATTGTTCCTGGTGGTGGAGTTTCGCTTATTCGTGCTCAAAAAGCGTTGGATGATGTCAATGTTGAAAACGAAGACCAGAGAACCGGTGTTAACATAGTCCGTCGTGCTTTGGAAGAACCCTTACGCCAGTTGGCACGTAATGCCGGTTTGGAAGGTTCCATTGTTGTCGAAAAAGTAAAAGCGGAAAAAGGCAACAAAGGTCTGAATGTTTCAACCGGTGAATACGAAGATCTGGTCAGCGTTGGTGTTATTGATCCTACTAAAGTGGCTCGCAGTGCATTGCAAAATGCATCCAGTATTGCTGGACTGCTGTTGACCACCGAAGCGTTGATTGCAGAATTGCCGGATAAGGATAAACCGGCTGCTCCACATCCGGGTGGTGATCCCGGCATGGGCATGGGCGGTATGGGTGATTTCTAAGCGTCCGGACGCTTTATTGATAAATAGAGAGGAAAGGCTGCTCATTGTACGAGCAGCCTTTTCTTGTTTTGGGTTGATTTTGTTTTATGCTTCGTGGATGACTTCGATTCCTTTCAGGGTGCAGAAATCTTCCACCGTCTTTTTGTGGTCGCCATAGAAGGTGACTCGATGCCAGCCGTAGTCCCAGCCTTTAAGCATTTTGTCGATATCGCCGGTGACTTCGGCTGCCAGTTTGGTGCGGCAGGCTTTATCCAAGTCGACATTTTCAACGGTTTTGCCCATGTGCATGACGCACAGATTCAGATCAGGACGGAACTTTAAGGTGGTGACGGTTTCGCCGAGGGGCATGAGTGAACGCACGGCTGCGCCTTTGCGGTCTTCGGAGTGATCGCGGATGTCGAACGGATTGTTATTGCCATTGGGGCCGTGTACTTTATTCATCGCCACACAGTGGGCGTAAATGATCTGATTTTTGGATGTATCAAATACAGGATCGGAGATGAAGCCGGGTTTTCCGGTTAAATAGCCCATTGCCAGCATGGTGATGGTGGAATAAAGGTCGCTTTCGCAGGCGCCTACCAGTCCGTCGTTGATCAGCTGGAAGAATCCCATGCAGGGGTAGGCGCTCATTTTGTTGCTGTAGAAGAGCCCCAGGCAATCGATGGCGATGGCTTGCGCCTGATGTTCGCGCAGTAAATTTTGCATCCCCACGTACATGGTGCCGGACTTCATCAGTTCGGCTTCGGAGGGTTCGATGACTTTGCGGGCTTGGTTGATCCATGTTTTGGCCCAGGCTTTGGCTTTGTCCATATCGGCACTTTTGTATGCCTTGTCTAAATCCTCGGCGTTTAGTAGTTCAGTTTTGGTGCCGAACAGGTTTTCAAAATCCTCCAACTTGGCTCCACCCCAAAGTTGTTCTCTTTTCCGTTCGGTGACGTCAAGGATTTTTGAATGTTCCAGTTTTTTGATGGCTGCGAATTGATTGGCGGCTTTGGCGATATCTTTCAGGTCGGATGAGGAAACGCCCACCACTTTCAATCCTTCGCGGTAGGCGCGGCCATACTCACCCAAAAAGCGGCCTGAACCGCCGTATAAATCATCACATAAAACCACCGGACGGCCTGAATCGATGATCTCACGTGGTGCGACCAATCCCGGTCCCAAACCCAGGATGACGCATACATAGCCGTCGATATCCTGATCCTCGGCCAAGAGTTTTTTTACGTCTTGGCTGCTTTTTAAGGTTATGGGCAGGAACTCGATATCCGGGCAGTGTTTTTTGAGCGCATTCGTGATAACTTGTTTGCGGCCTTCGAAATCATAGCCGATGTTGGGCCAGATTTCTTTTGTTGGATCGGAGTGCGAATAGACCAGTCGCACTTTGGCTTTGACTTTAGGGAATAGGTCCTGATTCGATAGGGTGCTGAGTGGTGCGATGGTTTTGGCCAGTGCCACGCTTCCTACGGCGCATGTAGTACAACCGGCCATAAAGGTACGGCGGGTAAAGGATGATGTGTTCATTGAAGTTCCTCCATTTTGATCCCCCATAGGAGAAGATAAGATGCCTGAGATTTTCCCCCTTTAGACGGAGAAGAATTTTCCTGGCTGTGTAGCTCGATTTTTTCATGAGGGGGAGGGGAAAGTCAAGGATGAGTGGGATTTATTGTTCCAACACCTGGAGTTCTTTTATAAAATCCAAAAGGCTGATAGCTTCTGTGTTCTTATCAAGTGGATACTGCTCTGTGCCTGGATAAATAATAAAGTTTCTGGAAGTATGAATATCCGTAGTGGCAATCCGGTATCCTTTTGTAAATTTGGGAGACAGGTTTTTTTTTATTTCAACGGCCCATGGTCCCTGATTTGGTATTTCCAGAATCAGGTCAATTTGATGATTCCGCTTCCAGATCGAGATATAACGAGTTGTAATCTTTCGCGATTTCCAGAGCCAAGGTTGTTTTGCCCACCTGGCGCGGGCCCAGCAGGGCCACAGCTGGAAATGTATCCAAAAGATCTTTAAGAATACTATGTTTATGACGTGGTATCATGTTTGTATTTTAGGAATTTAATTCCGAAAATACAAGGTTAATTAGAAAAAGAATCATGCATCGTACTGATCTCTTGTTGAGTGATTGTTTGTGTCATTTTCGTTTCTTTGTTTTAATTTTCATTCGTTTTTTAATTCGGGGCGCCCCGGTTTTTAATTCGGGGGGTGCCGTCGATTTATCCTATTCTTGGTTATCTCAACGCTTTCGCGCTGACGAAGATAAATTTAATAGGCCTTTGTTCTTCGCTAAATGGTCCTCAACGC
>CAZFER010000064.1:0-36951 GCA_964517495.1 uncultured bacterium
AAAATTTTACCCCCTCAAATATCTACACTTACGAACGCCTATCTATCCAAAAAACATTCAAAATTCAAAATAAATACCCCTTTAATCACCAAAAAAAGTCGGGTTCAGCTCTATTAGTAGGAACGCACATCGTTTTTCCACGATTGAAAGATCATGTGTTTTCCGAAACGAATAACGTTATTCAGATTACCGGGTGCATACGTTTAAAAAGGATTATACCCTCCTCGTTCCGAAAGGTCCGAGGACCATTTAGCGAAGGACAAAGGCCTATTAAATTTATCTTCGACAACGCGAAAGCGTTGTGATAACCAAGAATAGGATAAATCGACGGCACCCCCGACTCAAAAAACCGGGGCGCCCCGAAACAAATGCAATAAACCAAGTTCGATGCGTTGGTTGCTTGGTAGGAGCCTCGCCCTCCCTTGAAAGTCTGCCTCACAATTTTGTGGGTAAGAATCAGCCCACGCCTGAAAGAGGCGAGGGAGAGGTTGATAAATTAGCGCACAATTAATGAACAAACACACATACCATCTAATCATAATGAAAGCAGATAGCAACACTATACAGGTTTGATGGAATGGCGTTACCATAGAGCTTAAATTACCCTAAAATACGTTAAGGATTGAACCATCGTTCATCCCAGATTTTGACATGGAGGAATGTCATGGCCTCAAAAGAAGAACTCAAACAATTATTGGAGCGACCGGTTTATCTGGCTCCCAACACCTATCTCCATTTTTATAACGGAGGAAAATTACGCGCCAAATTCATGGGCGAACCGGATCCCAATGATGATTTCCGCTCGGAAGAATGGATATTCTCCACCAACCGCGCCATAACCCCTGGCCGGGATAACCCACCGGATAAAGGCTTTAGCCGCATCGAATTACCCAGCGGAGAAATGACCCTCTTAAAAGAACTATTGGAAGCATTCCCTAACGAGACGTTGGGGCCAAAACACTTTGATAAATTCGGCCCCAACCTGGGTGTATTGCTTAAAATATTCGACGTCGGTGATGATGCCCACATTCCTGTCCATTGGCACCCTTCACCTGAATTTTCATCCAAACACCTGGATTCACAATTCGGCAAAAACGAAGCCTGGATTGTGTTGGATACCCGCCCCGGTGCCAAAGCCTGGGTTGGCTTCAAAGAAGATGTGGATCCTAAGGTGTTTAAAGAGTGGATGGAAAAACAAGACGTTGAAACCATGCGTAAACACATGCACGTCATCGAACCCAACCCACGTGATGTGGTTTATTTGACCGACGGTTGGATCCACTCACTTGGCTCAGGCCTATGCATCCTTGAGCCGCAAGAACCCAGCGACTGGAACATCCTCTCCGAATGGGAAGGTTACCCCTACGGCAAAGAAGATGCCTCATGTGGACTCGATTGGGACACCGCCTTGGAAGCAGCCCGTTGGGAGAAAATGCCGGAAGATTACCTGAACGATTATGTGCTCCGCACACCAAATATCCTGCGTGAACAGGATAGCAGCGTGGAAGAAGCACTGGTTCCGGATGAAGCCAAACGGTTTTTCTATGCTACACGCCTGGTTATTGGAACAGAAATCGATATGCCCGAAGGCCAGGGATTCTATTGCATGGTCCCCACTCATGGACAAGGCGTCATTAAAGGACCATTTGGCGATGTTGAAATCCGCAAAAGCAAATCAGTGTTTATTCCCACAACACTGCCCGGATTCAAAATCGTCAATACCGGCTCAGAAAAACTGGAAATCGTCTGCTGCTATCCACCAAAATTGGATTGATAATCAGATTGGAACTTTAATGAATTAAACATAAATTACACAAACAAATTGGGAGGATAAATTATGGCAACCACAATGGCTGCACAGGTTTTTTATGAACCTGAAAAAATTGAACTAAAAAGTATGGAAGTCCCCACACCCGGCCCGGATGAAGTGCTTGTCCGTGTCAAAGCCTGCGGGATATGCGGTTCAGACCTGGCATATTATTATGGTCAAAGTTCATTGGAAACAGAAAGCGGAAAAGGCCCGCTCATTCTCGGACATGAATTTTCCGGCGAAGTGGTGGACGTTGGCTCCATACCCGAAAAATTGGGACTATTCGAAAAAGGCGACCGCGTCGTACTCGACCCCGTTCAATATTGTAACGCATGCGAAGTATGCAAACGCGGCATGCCCAACCTCTGTGAAAACAAGGATGTCCTGGGCGTTTCCACCAACGGCGGGTTCGCCGAATATTGTATTTCAAAATACACAGGTGTTCATAAACTTCCTGCCAACGTCAGCAACGAACAAGCCGCCTTAACCGAACCCTTGGCATGCGCCACCTACGCAGTGGAAAACATGCAAGTCGCCCTGGGTGATTTTTGTGTTGTTTTAGGCGCTGGCGTCATCGGTACACTGATGTTACAACTGATCAAAGCCAGCGGTGCGGGAAAAGTCGCGTTCGTTGGCTCAAGAGACTACCGGCTCGAAATCGGGAAAAACGTGGGCGCCGATTTTCTTTACAACACCCGCGATAAAAATTCACCTTATTATGTCGAAGACCTGAAAAAATCAATTCAAGAAGCCAGCAATGGTAAATTCGCTGATGCGGTCGTCGTCGCCACCGGCTCGGTTGAAGCCATGGAAGAAGCCTTGGAAATCTCAGGACGGCGCAGCCGGGTGGTCTATTTCGGACTGCCAGCCGATGACGCCTTGGTGAAAGTCCCAGCCCTGTGGTCGATTTTATGGGACAAAACCATCCGCTTCTCCTGGTTGGCCCCCCATACCTGGCCGACCGCCCTGCAAGCCATTTCAACCGGTTTGGTTAACGTCGATATCGTACGTTCCCATAATTTCAAACTGGATGAATTGGTAACAGGCATTAAAGAAGTTCAAGCCCGTAACGACAACGCCATGAAAGCCGTTGTAAGCCCATAACTGGAATTTGGGATAAAGTGGAAAAGATTAGCAATTCTGCCCCTACAATCAGGAAACGAATTGGCTAAAATTTGAATAAGCCGGGAGGGGTGTCCGAGTCTGGCCGAAGGAGCGCGACTGGAAATCGCGTAAACCCCAAAAGGGTTTCGTGGGTTCGAATCCCACCCCCTCCGATAAGTCTTTCCTCCCTCTACTATTCCAATTACATGCCGTTTTAATTAATTGCCTCATTCAGCCGTAAGTTTAATTGAAACAGAAGGTTCGTATCCACGATCCTGTAAGGCATTCATCAATTCCCTGGCTTTGGCTTCCAAAACCAGGAAAAAACGATCAGCAATTCGTTCCAATAATAATTCATGCACTTCAGGAATGTGTTGAATCTCATCTGCAAGTTCCCGATTCACACATTCCAACAGAACTGCACGGAATAATTTGATTTGGCCATACTTTCCGCACCATTCAGCCATACTGTAACGTACATTATCCGGAATATCTTTATCGGTAATATGATCCAGCAACAAATCGATTTCCTCTTGCGTCCATCCCATGCGCATGGCATGAACAATACTCTTTTGGGTGATTTGAAACTCTGTCATCACATCGCGTTGGCGAAATTCAGCAATTTGGTCCAACATCCACAGTGTTTCATAATCCACAGTGGGAGGAACCAATAGTTGAAAACTGGGCTGAAGAATGCATTTGGATTTCTGAGCCTCTTGTTCATCTGGTTGAGACTTAACGTTAAAGAAAGTACGCAAACCTGTAGGAGTGAAATTAAAAACCCATCCATCGTCCTTCATTTCCATATGCATAATTCCAAGCGATTGCAAAATCTCCATCACCTCTTTGGGTGAGTTTATGGACGGGCTGGACAATAATTCATTGGACCGGGTATGGCGGTTGAACTCCGTTTCAATATCCTGACCATGAAAGATAGGCATTTGTGTACTGCCAGTTAGAGCCTTTTCAGCGGTAAACAAAATGATTAATACCTTCTGAAATGAAGTATCCATCAGAATTCGATGCTCAACCAGGTAAGACCATAAATCCTGATGGATTTCATAAAGGGGACGCTTAAACCATTGGTGGGCTTTTTTTGATGTTGTCAATTTATTCTGATTTTCACTGATCAATTCATTCTCACGGCAATACTCGAGTGAAAAATCGAATATATCCTTTGAATGGCTTGGATCGCCCATACGTTGTTCCCAACGTTCAAGTGTCTTTTTATGCATCTCACCTTTTTGAGTCAGTTTGGCTCGGGTGCGTTGAAGAAGGCATAGCAAGTGATAAACGGCTTCTATAATCGGTTCACGATAGTGGACATGACTCACTTCACGGAATTCGATTGGTTGCAATGCCTGAAACTGCGATAGAAACAATGAACGTAGTAACCGACGTATTTCATCCGGCAATAAAACACTGATTCGTTGATCTGAATCGCCTTTGAACAGTAATCCCTTTTCAAACAAAATGTTTAATTGTTCTTCCAAGGGGATTTTATAACACCATGCTTGTTCCAATGCCGGCGGGATGAGAATGGATGATTCTTTCGCTTGGGTAAAAAAGACCAAAGCCCGCAACAATCCACTGCAGGTATGGGGTAATCCCGCCAGAATACCAGCCATAAAGTGGCGGTCCCGATATCGAAGATTGATGGATTGAATTAAACTGCGACGAGATGGTGTGAGAACAGAGACACCATATTCATCCGCTAAAAGCTGGAGTTGCTCATGCGGCAGATTAGACAACAGGTGAGAAAGGTTCATGTTTTATGTTGGAGAGCTTGTGGCATGATCGTCTTTGCCAACTCGCTATCATTTTCCATATATTGTATTTTATACTGATAACCTTGTTCTGTTAAAAAACGCTGACGTTTTTGAGCAAAATCACCTTCACTGCTATCCCGCGTAATAATGGAATAGAAATGGGCCATTCGATTCTCTGATTTGGGCCGGAGAATTCGTCCCAGCCGTTGAGCCTCTTCCTGGCGCGAACCAAACGAACCTGAAATTTGAATCGCGACATTGGCTTCTGGCAAATCAACAGCGAAATTGGCCACTTTTGAGACCACCAGGCCATTACATTCTCCATCCCGGAACTGCTTGTAGAGCTTTTCCCGCTCAATATTTGAAGTCTGCCCGGTGATTAAAGGGAGTTTAAAGGTTTGAGCAACCTGGCGCAGTTGACGCAAATATTGGCCAATAACAAGAACATGATCCTCTTTGTGCTGATCGAGCAACTTATCCAGTACATCCAATTTCAATGGATTTTCCGAAGCGATTCGATATTGGGTTCTAGGGGAGGCAACCACATATTCATGGCGTTTTTCAGGTGCCATGGGGACGCGAACTTCGCGGCACTCCGCTGTTGCAATCCATCCCTGGCCTTCAAGCACTTTCCAGGGGACGTCATAACATTTTGGCCCAATAAGGCTGAATACATCGGTTTCTAGGCCGTCTTCGCGTACCAGGGTCGCCGTCAAACCAAGACGCCGGCGAGCTTGAATATCCGCCGTGACTCGAAAGACTGGTGCGGGAAGGAGATGCACCTCATCATAGATGATAAGCCCCCAATCTTGTGCTTCGAATAACTTAAGATGTGGAAATTCATCGGATTTTTTTCGGCGATAGGTTAAAATCTGATAGGTTGCCAGGGTAATCGGACCGATGTTTTTACTTTCACCGCTGTATTCACAGATATGCTTTTCATCCAAGGTGGTTTTATCCAATATTTCCCGGCACCATTGCCGCAAAGCCACTACGTTGGTGACCAGAATCAGGGTTTGCTTTTTGACCTCAGCCATTACCCCTAATCCGATAACGGTTTTACCTGCCCCACATGGCAATACCACCGTTCCACTCCCGCCTGATACACTACCATCCCGGTAAAAGGCTTTGACCGCTGAGTGTTGATAGTCCCGTAGAGCAAAGGGTTGACCTGAACACGTGGTATTTTTGATTTGTATATCAAATTCAGTGCCTTCAACATAGCCAGCCAGGTCCTGAACGGGAAAACCGATTTTTATAAGATTTTGCTTGAGATGTCCCCGGTAGTTTTTCCCGACCTGTATTGAGTTAGGGGATAAGCGTTCCGCCAAATAGGGCTGGACTTTTTTGTGCCGGCTAATCTCTTCCAATAACAAAGGATCTTCAGTATGCAGCACCAGATCACCGTCTTCACGGATTAGTTTCAACCGGCCATATCGGCCAATATATTCAACAATATCGGTCTTGACATTTTCGGGGATGGGGTATCTGGAATAGGCTTCCAGGTTTTGAATGACATCATCAGCGGTTACCCCGGCACTGGCCGCATTCCAAAGGGACAGGGGGGAAATGACATAGGTATGGATGTGTTCCGGGCATTTGATCAACTCTGCAAATCCGCCTAGGGCGTCGCGTGCTTGTTCGAATGCAGGCGAATCCACATCAAGAAATACAGTTTTATCGCTTTGTATAATAATGGGTTTATCAGAAGACATTGAAGTCAATCACTCGTCAAAAATATTAAAAGAAAGATTATACCTTCTAAATGTGATTACACGAAGAGAGAAATTTCCATCATTAATCATGGGTAGAGATGAAACACCCCGCCGAGTGATATACCCAGCGGGGTGGGGATAGATCATTAAAGGTATTGGATTAGTTTTGTCCAATAACGTTAGACACGTTAAAAATGGGCAGATAAAGCGCGACAACGACACCACCGATGATTCCCCCAAGCATAACGATCAGCAAAGGTTCGATCAGTTTGGCCAAACTTTCCACGGCGTCATCCACCTCACGCTCATAGGCTTCAGCCACTTTGATCAACATTTGATCAAGTGCGCCTGTTTCTTCTCCAACCGCAATCATGTGAACAACCAAGGGTGGGAAGATGGGAAAGGCTTTCATCGGTTCAGAAACAGTATCCCCGTCGCGAATGGAAGAGTGAATATCCACCATGGCGCGGGAAATCACTTCGTTACCTGATGTATCTTTAACGATTAGAAGGGTTTGAAGAATAGGAACGCCTGTGTCCAATAGGGTTCCGAAGGTACGGGCAAACCGGGCGATAGCCGATTTTTGCACGATGGCGCCAAAAATCGGAAGCTTTAACTTTGCTCGATCCAATACATACCGTCCATACTCGTATCTGGCTATCAATTTTAATAGGATGATAATCCCGGCTATTGCTATCAGCGGCATGTACCAATAATTCACCAATCCTTCGCTCAAGTTGATCATAACCTGAGTGGGATAAGGAAGTTCTGCCCCCAAGCCGGTAAACATGTCCGCAAATTTGGGAACCACGAAAATCATAATGATAGCCACAACACCCAACGCGATGGTAATAACCACTGCAGGGTACCACATAGCCCCTTTCACCTTGGAGCGGACGGCCTGACTCTTTTCCTGGAACATAGCCAATCGGTCAAGCACCTGTTCCAAAGCACCACCAATCTCTCCCGCTTTTACCATGTTGACGTACAAACGGTTAAAAATGCGAGGGAACTTGGCCATTGCTTCAGAAAGGGTGCTTCCCCCTTCGACTGAAGCGGTGATGCTATCCAACGCTTCCTTTAAGTTTTTATCTTCAACCTGTTCTTGAAGGATCTGTAAGCTGCGCAATAGTGGCAAACCGGCGCCAATAAGGGTGGCTAGCTGGCGGGAGAAGGCAGATTGGTTTTTTAGACTGACTTTCCCACGGGAAACCACTTTTCCAATCGCTCGGATAATAGGCAGGTCCATCAAGTCTACTTGACCCACACCTTGTTTGGAGCGATTGACTTGAGTCACATAATACCCCATGCTCCTCAAGCGCTCAACAACCGCTTCCTCACCGGTTGCCTCAATGTTTCCCCGAATTTCTTTCCCACCTTTGTCCATTGCCTTGTAGGAAAATGTAGGCATATCAAATACTCCAATGGTGATTTGAAATCACATAGATTTAACGCTATTTATATCCACTAAGGATATTATATGAATCCCGAGGCAATCGTCAACATATTATAAGGGAAATCCTCATGAAAGATTGCTTATTCGCATAAATCAGTAGATGAGAAGTAGAAGATAAGCTCCATGAAGTACCATTCCCCTCCCAAGATTGCTGAGCTTTACCCATAAATCGGTAGAGAGAAATAACCCCAAAGGGGTGAAATATGATCGCCAGGGGCATTCGCCCCTGGAAAAAAGTGTTATCTTATGTAACCCCGTTGGGATCAAAAGCAAAATCTTTTAACCCCCTCCTAACCTCCCCCAGTTTATTGGGGGAGGGATGGTGGCACCAAATAATAGCTTTCATACTTTTTCCATTGCATATGGCTGACATGTTAGGATTGGATAAGTCATCAATTTTAGAAGCCAAGTTCGAGTTTAGCGGCTTCGGTCATCATGTCTGGATTCCAGGGTGGATCCCACACCACTTCAACTTTGCATGAATTGATGGATTGGATCGCATCAACCCTTGATTCCACATCAGGCGGTAATGTCCCCGCCACCGGGCATGCGGGTGATGTTAAAGTCATTTTAATATCACAGTTGGCATTCTCATCAATATCAATGTGATAGATCAACCCTAGATCGTAGATGTTGACGGGAATTTCTGGATCGTAACAGGTTCGTATGGTGTCAATCACTTCTTTTTCCAACTCCGGATTAAAGGATGTTATATTTCGAGTGGCGGCCGCATCGCCATTTTGTTGCGGGTTTTGGTTTTCCATTATTCACCTCCGTTAATATAGAAAGATTTCATCTCATTTAATTATACTCGTTGGGTAAAGAATAAAACAATGGTGGATGGGGGTGAGGATGGTTGGGGTGAGCGGGATAAAGTAAAAATGGTGGGTTCCGCCGTAAACGATACGGCTTTTAACCCACCTTACATTATTGGCCTTGGCGCATGAGTTACATTTCAGGTGGTTTTCAAGGGTAAAGAACGGCGTTTTACCCTTGGCACCCGCACCCGGCGAAAACGGTTTATTGTGGGGCTGCTTGACTCAAGTCAATTAGGTGGGGAGTAATTGTTTTGAGGGGTTCTTGAAGTGCGGGTCGGTAGTGACCAGGCGGGCACATCCGTATTTCACCGCAAATGCTAGATGAATGGCATCCATTGGTTTTAAATTTTCCGTTTGGGTAAAAAGCAAGGCGTCTTTGATGAGTGTGTCAAACACTTTAAACTCTGTCATTTCCCCAAAAATGGTGTTGTATGTTGCCATCAGTGCCTGATTGTTTTCCTGGTACGGTTTACACAATGTCTCAAGTATAACTACCTCACTGATGCACGGCAGCCATCCATCCCGTCTGAGTTCGCGCAACGCACTTAGAGTAACCTGCTGATACGCTGGTATTCCTTCAACCTGCGCAATCCACACTGATGCATCTATATACGCGAGTTTCATGGTTAATCCCTGTATGAGCGAAGCTGGTTGAGAATATCCTCATGGGTACGGCGTGGAATATCCAGTTTTGCAGCTTCGTCCAGCGCCGACTCAAGCGCTTCCCATTGGGATTGAACGAGCATCTCTTGCTCTTCTGCCTCAACCGGTAACACAAACGCGGTACCTGGTGATAGCGATGGTGACTTAACCTTAAGAACCCCGCCTTCAGTGACTTCTATAAGGAGATCCATATAAAGTCCTCGCTTCGGTTGCCATTTGTTTAGCAAAATAAGAAGCCATCGTTCTCATTTCCGAGATTTCAATGAGCGATTTACACTTACCTCTTAGGGTGCTCGCTTAAGTATACCGCAACGGTGAAAGGCGTCAAATTGGGGAATAGCAAAAATGGTGGGTTACGCCGTAAACGATACGGCTTTTAACCCACCCTTTAGGTTTTTGTGGGGGTGGTGATGGCCAGGAGGTGATGGGTTAGGTATTGATGAGCGGTGGCTTTGATTGTATCGGCGGTGAGTTGGTTGACTTTTTCTGGAAACAGGTTGACGAATTCCCAACCCAAGCCGCCTGCTTCATAGAAGGCATAACGGGCGGCCTGGCCCATGTTGGTTTCCATTGACATGATATAGGTGCCGCATAAAAACATCTTGACTCGATGGAATTCTTCGTCGGAGATGGATTCCTCTTTTAGCCGGTTGATTTCTTGTTCAAAACATTGGACCACCTGGTCTCGATTGGCAGGTGTGGTGACGGTATATAAAAGCAAGGGGGAGATATCGTGAAAGGGAGAGTAATTGCTACCGACCTGGTAGCATAATCCTCGCTTATCGCGAACTTCGCGAAATAAGCGTGAATCCATTGATCCACCCAGCAGCGCACTCATGAATCGAAAGGCAATCGATGCCTCATCTTTCATTCCACAGCCAGGGTAACCCATCACAATGTATTCCGCTTCAGATTCCCGGTTTTCGATAACGTGTGAATTGGGTTCAAAGGCGGGACAGGCTTTATCAGGATCAGGAAAGGTGGCCATTTTTCTTGTGCTTCGTGCCGCGAATACATCGCGAAGTTGGGAATGAACATGACTGTTCTCTGAGCCACCTACCACAGAGACAATAAGATTTGATGGATCAAATGCCGCATGGGCAAAAGCAATCAGGTCATCCCGATCAATGGAATCCAGGGTATCCGTTAATCCAATATTGGGCCAACCATAGGGGTGGCCATTGAAAAAATGCTTTCGAAACGTCCGAACCGTATAAGTAAGCAGGGAATCCTCCTGCTCCATGATGCTCATGCGAACGATTTCACGTTCCCGTATCAATTTATCTTCAGGGAAGATAGGTGAATCGATTAATTCCAAGACGGTCTGGATATCTTCATGAAGAAAATGGGTGGTGGTCATTAAATCAACGGAACTGGTATCTTTTCCCGCTTCCGCTTTAAAATGGGCGCCGTTGCGTTCAAGATTGATGGCGATTTCCTCTTCAGTATGTTTCGCCGTTCCGGCGGAAAGGAGGCGCATGCATAGGTTGGCCATGCCCGCTTTTTCATGATGTTCATGGCATGAAGCCAATTTGGATAGAATATTTACAGCGACAATTTGATTAGAAGGATTAGGGGAATAGAGAAACGTTGTCCCATTCGACAACGTTTCTCCAATCACATTTTTTTCGGGGATTTGAATGGATTGTTCGGCTTTTACCATATAGTCTTATTTCGCTTTCCCTTGATTGGCAACAGCCTGCATTTTTTGCTGCAATTCCTCTTGATTGCCTAAATAATAAGATCGAATCGGTGATAGATCGTCATCATTCAGTTCGTAAACCAACGGGATACCGGTGGGGATATTTAGGCTGACGATCTCTTCATCGGAGATATTGTCCAAATGCTTGACTAAACCACGCAGGCTATTGCCATGTGCTGCAATGATCACTTTTTTATCCGCCTTGACGGCGGGAACAATGGTATCAAACCAATAGGGAAGGAATCGATCAATGGTGAGTTTCAAACTTTCCGTTTTGGGGAGTTCGTCTTCAGACAAGGTGGCATAGCGGCGATCGTTACCCGGGTAGCGTTCATCGGTTTTTTCCAGTTCGGGTGGAGGGGTGTCATAGCTTCGGCGCCAGATTTTGACCTGCTCGTCGCCATATTCTTTCGCGGTCTCTGCCTTATTCAAGCCTTGAAGCGCGCCATAATGTCGTTCGTTCAAACGCCAGCTGCGGTAGACATCGATCCACATTTGATCGGTAACCTCTAATGTAATCCATAGCGTTCGAATGGCGCGTTTTAACACCGATGTGTAGGCGATATCGAATTCATAACCGCCTTCTTTCAAGAGGCGTCCGGCTTCTTTGGCTTCTTCCTCGCCTTTTTCTGATAGATCAACATCCGTCCAGCCGGTAAAACGGTTTTCTTTGTTCCAGACGCTTTCTCCGTGGCGAAGTAAAACGAGTTTTTTCATGTCTTAATCTCCGTGGTGTTATCAATATAAGCGTTGAATCGTTAGATAAGTGGAATCACTTTATTTGAAGTCATTTTTGCTTTTACCATTCGATTCGTCAAGCGCGGCATATTTTTACACAAATGTGGATAGATTATTATCAAAAAGATTCTGAAAACTCAACGAGGATTTCAATATTTAGAAATCCTCAGGATTTAAACAATGCCAAAATGGCATAGATGCACCTTATTTCTGGAAAAGATTATGAATATTGTCATCAAATTCTTCGTTTCGCGCTACACTGTATCTTAAACAGATACAATTTTTTGACAGAATCACGGGATCTATATACCTTAAATAGAAGAAACGATACAAATAATCGATTTATTCGGTTTAAATAGAGGTGATTTCGCCATATAAAAATATGGCCCACAAATTGCTTTAATAAAATGGAAAGAAGACAATGAAAGAAGGTATGAGTTAATGTAATATGTCACCTATATGAAGTGAAAAGGGAGCGAAAACAACTAATCAGCGTTTTCATATCAACCCTCCCCTAACCCCTCCCAGTCTTGGAAGGGGAATGGTGCTTCAAATGGCTGACCACTTATGAATTATCTTTCATTTCATGATTATATTCTTCAAAAGAGTAAAGGAGATCAATCATGTTTACCCAAGGCCAAAAATGTTCTTTTATTATAGATGAAAAACATTTCGGTGAGACTCCAATCGCATTGAAGGAACGATACTCAAGTGAATCAATTGGTATTCTCTCTGACCGGGGCAATGCGAGTTGGAAACCGCCTTTGGATATCCGAGAAAATGCGGAATGCTTTGTGGTTGAGCTGGAACTTCCGGGAATTAATTCTGAGACCTTGGTTTTCGAAACAGGTGAGAATTTCTTAATGGTCCAAGGCGAAAAAATGAATTCCTCTTCCAAATCTTTTGAAGCATCCAATCGACTGGAACGCGGTTATGGTCATTTTGAGCGGCTCATCACCTTACCGGTCAAGATTAATCAGAATAGGGTTGATACGGTCTATGAGAATGGCGTATTAAACATAACATTACCGAAAAAAGAAGCGTCGCCATTACAAGCGATTGAAATAAATTTCATTAATTAATCCAGTTAATACCACCACACTCCATTACTCCTTCCCTCTCAATTGAAGAGGGTGGCCCAAAAAGCCACCCTCTTGTTTTTGTATCGCGTTGAAATATAGATCGTTATAAAATTAGAAGCTCAATCGTGGATCGATGGCTAGATTGGAGGCCATCATTTCAGTCCAGGTTACTTCTTTTTCGTTGTAGGCTGCGATTCGTCCCAGGATTCCGGTTAAGGTGCTTTCCGCTCCCTGGCGGGCTTCGTTGACGAAATTGCCGCTTCGAATGCTTTCTTCAAAGGCGGTGATTTTACGTTCTTCGGTGCCGCTTAACAGGCTTGTGCGTTCTGATTTCCAGGCATTGGGGCCGGTAATTTGAGCATGTCCGCTGTATGGCGTATCTGCGGTGCCGTTGGTGCCAAAAATGCGTTCGCGGCAATCGCTCCAGCCTTTGAGGAATTGGGTGGAGCAGAAATTGATTTTCACGTCCTCGGGATACCAATAGACCAGGTTGAAATGGTCCCAGCAATCGCCCACGTCGGTGCGTGCTTTTCGTCCACCGGTTCCAGCGGCTTTGGTGGGGTGATTTTGCAGATACCAGTTGCATACATCCAGCACGTGGATATTTTGTTCGACGATGATATCGCCGGAAAGGGCTTTATCAAAAACCCAGTTTCTTAAGCGGTTTTCCTGTTCTGAGAATTTTTCTCCTCCACGTGGAGATAAGCGCCCGGCATGGTAGTGGACCATCCCGCTGACGGGTTGGCCGATATCGCCGCGGTGCACGCGTTTGACGGCTTCTTGAAAATCGGGGCTAAACCGGATTTGCAGGCCGATCATCACGCTCTGTTTGCCTTTGGCTTTTTCCCCCATTTCGATAACCTTTTTGGCGCCCACGACATCGGCGCCGACGGGTTTTTCCATATACACATGTTTCCCGGCATTCACGGCGGCTTCAAAATGAAGGGGGTGAAAATAGACGGGGCTGGTGATGATTACGGCATCGATATCGTCCAAAGCCAATAAATCCTGGTAAGCGTTCATCCCCTGGAACAAGCGGGATGGATCGATTTGAGGGCGATCCTGGCTGGCCAGGCGTTTGTCCAGGTTATTTTTAGTGGATTGAAGGCGATCCTGAAAAAAGTCGGCCAATGCCACCACTCGTGATTCTGTTACACGGATAAACACTCCGGTGTCGTGGTTGCCGCGTCCACCGCAGCCTATCAGGCCTATATTCATGGCCGAATTCGCTGGTGCTCCGAAGACTGAACCGGGTTTGATAAACATAAGCCCTGTTCCGGCAGCCGCTGATTTCATAAATCTCCGTCTTGGATAGTTTGATTGAATGCTTTGTTTATTCATAATATGAATCTCCAGGTTATTGAAATATCTGAATGTATTGATCATAGATGAAACTAATTCAATACAAAACCCTTTTCCCCTTCATCTTTGCTGCTTTTATATATGGCTACTGAACATATTGAGGTTTTTGTGATGAATGAGATTGATGAAAAAGAGTTGAACCATACAGAAGAGACAACAGAAGAAAAACCTGACGAAGAAGTGGCCAAGAAGCCAAGACGAAAACGGTGGGGCACTCTTACTTTTGGGCCAAACCTACCTTCGCTTGAACCGTTTGATTTATCACCGGTTACGGATATCCCGATTCGGTTGGCGATCGAACAGGGGGCCATTAAACGATATAAAGATCTCGCCTTGTACAAAACCAAAGAAGAGTGGGAAGGTTATCCTGAAGGAACCATTGTTTTAGCCGGCCCGATTGAGGAAGGCCGGCAGGTTGCCATCTGGTTGGGAAATCCCGCATCGAAAAAGGAAGCCGCAAACAAGCAGGCCAAAGAACAGGGATTGGAATCATCCGATCAGTCGGACGGGGGGAATAACCACGCTGAGAGTTCATCGGCGGAAAACCAAGCGCCGGCTGAGGCAGAGTGAATAGGACCACGCTTTTAAATATGTCGGGTAAAGTTTTATTCCGTTAGAGTTTCAGGCCCTTGCCTTTGTTGTTCTTTTCCGGAATGGGCATGATCAGTTCCCTTTCATGGCGTTGAAATGTGTTATTTATAGATTAAACACAAAAGAGGTTATATGCTAAAATACCATTATCATGGAAAATAACAAACTTGATCCAATCCATCCGGGGAAGATTCTCTTGGAGGAGTTTCTTAAGCCCATGGGGCTTAGTCAAAATCATCTTGCCAAGGAGATGGGGGTGCCCTCTCGCCGAATCAATGAGATTGTTCATGGGAAATGCCGTCTTACAGCCGATACAGCCTTGCGTTTGGCGAAATATTTCAATATGTCCCCCGAATTTTGGCTTGGGCTGCAAATGGATTATGAACTGGACATTGAAAAAGACCGCCTTGGAGACCGATTGAGCAAGGAAGTCGGTGAATATCAAAAAGCGTCTTGAAGATGTCTTTTACGCCACTTCACCCTTGGTTACCTTCATGAAGACTTCCTCGAGGTCAGCCGGGAGTTCACGGAAGAAAAGGACGTTGATCTCCTTGTCGATCAGGCGTTTGTGCAGGTTGACCACTTCCCGTATGTCGCCGATGTATTCCACCCGGGTGATCTGGCCCATGGCTTCCACATTTTGAACGCCGGGGAAATCCCAAAGGACTTTTTCCAGGCGCGGATCGGGTTCGAGAAGTTCGATTTCCAGAATCATATTCTCGCGGACCTGGCTCATAATGTTGCGGATATCGCCCGCTGCCAACAGCCGGCCTCGTTCGATGATTCCGATCTTGTTGCAGCAATCCGCCAGTTCGGCGAGAATGTGCGATGAAATGAAGATGGTCTTCCCCATGCGTTGCAGTTCTTTGAGCAATTCTTTGATATAATGGCGGGCGCGCGGGTCCAAGCCGGATGCGGGTTCGTCAAGAATCAGAACTTCAGGATCGTGGACCAGGGTTTTCGCCAGGCAAAGCCGTTGTTTCATCCCGCGGGAAAGCCCCTCCACAAAATCATCGCGCTTGTTGTTTAAATCCAACAGATCGATGACATCGCGGATGATGTTTTTACGTTTATCCTTTTTTATGTTGTAGGCGGCGGCGAAAAAGTCAAGATACTCCCACACCCGCATGCCTTCATACACCCCGAATGAATCCGGCATATAGCCCATCGAACGGCGTACATCCATGGGGTGTTTGGTCACACTAAAGTCATTGATCCAGGCTTCGCCGGTGGTGGGTTTTAGCAGGGTCGCCAAAAAGCGGATGGTGGTGGTCTTGCCTGCCCCGTTAGGGCCGATAAAACCGAAGATATCTCCTTTTTCTACTTGAAGGTTAAAATCACTTACGGCTTCCATTTCACCGTATTTTTTGGAAAACCCTTCAATCCGAATCATGCTCATGCTTTGCTCCTTATTTTAAGCATCAGGGGATGGATGCCATACTTGTCAATTTTTCCTTGAAATCTTCGGTGTAATCGGCTCCGCGGGAGCGTCGCCCTCCCTGGGTTTGTCTTTACTCAACATTTTATAAAACAATGGAGAGTGTGCGTTAATCATTCAACCCTCCCCTAGCCCCTCCCAGTCTTGGGAGGGGAATGGAGATCTACCATACGATCTCGTTCTCATATCCTGATTCATCTGCTCCGCTTATCATGCGGCCTAAAAACCGGTCGGATTCTTCCGAGCCGTAATCCATTTTCAAGTGAATGCGAATATCCTGTTTTTTGATGGAGACACCCCATGATGTGCCAGTTTTCATTCTCAAATTAATACGCCCACTTGTACGGTCGACATAAAAGGCGGGATTTTTAATCCAGCCTTCGCTGTCGGATATGCTGGAAAGCAAATCGAATTCATTGGTCAAGATATTTTCAATTTGGATTTGATGCTCGGACTTGGGATGGTTGGTGCCATCCATAAAAACAGAGCGCCATTGGCTTGAACCAGTGGGTGACATTCTCATTCGGCCCATACCATAATTTTGTTGGCGCATATTTCCGAAGAACATGGTTCGATAATTGACGTTGATCCTTAAGGATTTCACCAGTCCATCTTTTAAGGGAGTATCTGTTACCATACTCCATTCTTTGGTGTTATTACGGTCGATGGAGATCTGTTCAAGATAATCACCGGTCCGAACGGGTACGGCGGATCGTATATTGGTTCGGCTTTGCTGTCGCCAGGTCTGCTGCCAGGCTTTATCAAGAAAATTCCATGAATTTGTGTCAATGTTGTATTCCCCTACCAGATTAGAAGATAATCCATAAATAACGGAGAAAAGTGAGTGTCCATTTGGTTCAATATCCCGGTCATTGAGTTGAAAATCAAACACCGAGGAAGCCACTTCGGCTGTCAAAACGGCGATACTGTCGTTGATATGATAATCCAGTAACGATGTGGCATATTGTTTTTTTAGATGATCATTAACAAATGAAGGAAACTTTATGTCGCGACTCAGTCCACCATAGGTTCTGCTTCCCCATCCCATGTTTCGCATTTGATTCAATTCATTTTGAAAATTATATGACATACGCACGCCCACTTGTTCAATGTTGATGGTTTCATCCGGGGCCATGTCCTTCAAGCTGATCGCTGCCTGGTTGCGAGTAAAAATTACAGGATTTTTGAGTGCGAATCCTGTTTTGTTGGTTAATTGCCCGGTGAAGTTGCCTGAATTGTTTTGAATTTTACCCACGATTCCCGCTCCAATCGGGGTGGTGTGCTGGGTTTTGATCAAGCGCTGTGACCAATGGTAAATCAGAAAATCTTCAACCATCGGCCCTTCTTCTTCATAACGGATATTCAATGTTTCATCCAGACGATCCTCACCACGCATGGATTGCACCATGGGGATCTGGGGAAAGGCAAGTGGGTTATGAAAATACAGGTCATACCACTGGCGCACTGGTGAATAGATGGAGCAATAGCTGGTGGTTTGGGCATAGGCGGCGCTGGGATGAGATTCGATAATACTGATTTCATTAACCGCCACACTGCTCTGCTGGCGCAAAGCCCCAATGTAATATACACCGACAGCAAAAATGATCGCCCATACCGGTACCGTCAACCAGGCCCATTCCAACCGTCCGATTTTTTTGAATACAAAGTAATTAATTGGAACAATCAGCAGAATGTAACATCCCAGGTAAATCCCGATAAACCATGTGCTGGGCAACTCAGCCTGGAAGGCCATGCGTAAAAAGGACGTTACCAGCCCATCCATCTCGGTGACCACTTGGGGAGATAAAATGGGGATGGGTTCAGTAATAAATTGCGCAAAAATCTCATTTAATTCAGAAGGAGATGGGAAAAGGGGTTGTTCCAAACTCGAAGCGACAAAGATAATTCGCCCCGCACCCCATTCTCGTTCAATCAAAAAGGGAGCCCCATTGGCTTCGATCAAGACTTCTATATTGGGGTCATCAATCAACTCGCCGGTGGCCACAATTAATTTTGAATTAATCGTTGGTTTCAACTTACTGTCTTTGACATTTAATGGTGTGTTTTCCTCCAACACTTCTGAGCCGGTGAGGGTCATGGGGACATAAAGTTTAAAGGCCGAATTTGACAGTTCCTGCCAAAATTCCCCGGCAGCCAAGACCAGGGTTCCCCCCATTTGAATCCACTCATCAAGCGATTTTTGCTGTCCCTCGGTTAAAGTGGCGGTTGGCCCGGCATCCCACAACAGGGTGTCTATATTTCGGTAACTAACCCAATAATCGGGTAAAAATGTTGGATTGGTATGGATAACCCGCCGGAAATATTCCACATCCATTTGCGGCCGGTGGGCTAAATGGCTATGGGTTCCCCGCTGAGGGCTCATAACCGCAATCACTCGGTCGGTTTCATCATAATTGGCGCTGACCGTCACCAATTCAATGGGGATCAATTGTCCTCCGGTTCGCACATAAAATTCCAACTCAGTCAAACCGGTTTCCATATAAATGGGGAGTTCGTAAACCTTGGGTGACTTGGTGGGTAGATCGACGGGCATGCGATAATTGATGGTGCCATCTTTAATTTGAACGAGAAGTTCACCCTTAATGGGATCGAGGTTATTGGTAAGTTCCAACCGAATGGGGATCCAGGCTTCCGACCGTCTGAAGGGCAGATCCGGGTCAAAACCGGCATAAACCACAGCGGTGATCGGATCTTCTTCATCACTGGCGGGCCTTATCCCACAGGAGGCAAGGATCAGCAGACAAAGAAGCATCACGCCAAGAAGATCACGGGGTTGCCTGCCAGCCAAATGAATCCATCGAGTCACGTTCAATTGCAAAAGCCATCCTAACATTTTGTTCAAACTGGGGTTCAACGTTATTTCCCTCCCCATTCAACAACCTGACATTTTACCAAAAATTGTACTATCTTACAAGCATAGACAATTTTTACACGAGCGTCAGGTTGTGATGCGACTATTTTTACTCTGGAAGATTCTATATTCGCCACTCCTCCGGCGGGAAGTGCAGCGTCTTTTAAGAAGCAAAAAATCTTTTTTTGTTTTTTTCATATTATTATTAATCGTTTATGGCCTGTTGCTGGTTCGTTGGGATTATATCACAAACAGTATAAGCCATCATAATTTCCCAGCCGCCAATCGTGCCTTGTTTTATACGCTTTCTCAAATTCATCTGGTTTTTCTGCTTATCCTTACACCGTTTATTTTCGCACCGCTCATTGTAGAGGAACGCCGGCGGGGGACGTTGGATTTACTGCTCACCTCACCGCTTTCCATTATCCATTTTGTGAGCGCAAAATGGATGGCGCCTTTCTTTTATTATGCGTTTGTTTTAGTTGGCACCCTGCCGCTTTTATCGTTATCCCTCCTGGGAGGTGGAATATCTGTCATAGAAATAATACGAGTGTATGCCCTGTTTGTGTCAGTGGTTTTACTGGGAAGTGGTGTTGGTCTCCTTTGTTCAACGCTTTCACCCAGCATGATCCGGGTGTATATTAATACATCCCTTCTGATGATCATCCTGTTGGTAATAATCCCTTTTCACAAAACGATTCTTACCTATCTAAGTCACGTATTTTTTCACCATTCCGCGGCTTTCCCAAAAATGGGAATGGATATCTTTTTTTATCTTTTCAATCCGGTTTTTCTATTAGTGAATGAAAGCAATCCATCTTATCTCGCGTTTGCCAGAATCGCCTATAGTGGTCTCGAACAAAACAATGATTTTGGCCTATTTCAAATTTCTAACAAATATTTAATAACCCACGCATTTGAGTTTTATATTGTATTCTCCTTCATTGTATTCATCTTCTGCTTTTTAATCACTTATTACCGAGCCGCATTTTTAGCCCGCAAAGAGGAAAGAGTAAGGAAATCGGGTAAAAAAGAGCGAAAATCAACCAATAAAGTGTGGGCATATCTTGTCCGTGACCTGGGCACCGATTTGACACGCGCCCTGGATCGCTATCATGAGAAGTCCGATTCATATCTCCAGCGTCTTCAGTGGTTTGCAAAGTATAATTCCCTGCTGAGAATGGGAAGTTGGGCGCTGATCGCCGGTTTTTTAGCATTGCCAATCTCAATTACACCTTATGTTTTTATTCTTCTCCCCTTGCTATTGCCCGTTTTCTTCACCTTTCCCCTGGCTGCCAGCGGGATCAGCAGCGAATATGAGAAAAACACCCTGGATTTGCTTAAAACGACTCTGTTATCACCCTACCATTTGGTACGGTCAAAATTGCATATCTATCATTTGTATAGTGTGGTGTTGGTTTTCTTATTTGTGTTACCAGGTTTAATCACCCGCATTTTGGTGCATGATTCATTTGAAAACATGATGCTTCCTCTTGTCTTTTTTGGGATTTCTTACTTGACATTGCGGTTGTTTACCGTGATTTCAATCTATTTTTCCGCCGCAACCCGCCGTTCCCATCTAGCGCTTATTTGGACCATTCTGTTATATCTTGTTATACTATTTGCTCCAGTGTGGATTTCATTATTTGCTTCTGCATCTCTTTTGAGTCACGATGGACAATATTTATTTATAAGCTTGCGCAAAGGCATTTTCCCGGTATTGTGGGTGACGTTGGGTTTGCTGGTTCGAGGAGTATTTGTTTTATCTCCATTCACCCCATTAATGATGTGGGATTCTATCACTCGTTTTGAGATGTTTGGCAGCAGAGAGTTAATTTTCTTGATTCCTGGATTGGGGATCGATACGTTAACGTTATTGATTATTCAGATTTGTCTGTATATTTTATTAACCTATTTTTTCTTATATCTCACCATACGAATTTTCCGAAAAACAGAGTGAGATACATTTTTGTGGGAGTTTTAAAATGGATGACCACTTGCAATATGCATTTTTACTGAAACTCATAACGATTGTGTTGTATATATGCTGAATTTTGTACAGAAGGTTATAACAAAACCCGTTTATGAGATTGTGGCATCTCCACTCTTGGGGCGTGAATTGCGTGTTTTTTTGCGCAGTAAAAAGTCCTTTTTTGCCATGCTTTTTTTCCTGCTGGCGCTGCTGGGGGTGGTAAGCCAAAACTGGGCGGCATTTGCTGCCCATTGGGAGCCGGGCCAAGATCTTGCTCATGGTGCGCGAAATCTATTTTTTGCCTTGTCTTATGGCCATTTGATCTTCTTGATGTTGGTTACCCCTTTTTTGATGGCGCCGTTGATCGCTGGCGAGCAAGAGAAATCAACCATTACGTTGATGTTGTCATCCCCGATTTCGGTTACTCATTTTATCCTGGCCAAAGGATTGATTCCGTTAGTATTTGTGATTCTGTTGTTTACCGCGGCCGTGCCGGTTTTGGCGTTGTGTTTTTTGGGTGGAGGGTTGTCGGCGGCTGATTTGACGCGAACCTATTTGATTTTGTTGTCAGCCACGCTTTGTTATGGCAGTTTGGGATTATATTGCTCTACCCTGCGTCCGCGTGTGTATGAGGTGTATTTGATCACGGTGTTAATGGTGCTGATTTATGGTTTTATTCTCCCTTATCATGGCACCATCTGGCATTTTTTAACCACCATGCGGTGGGAAGGGGTGGCTTATAACAATCACGGTTTTCATTATCTGAGCCATTATTATGCGTTGATTGATGAGAATCTTGCAGTGACTGATCCTCAATATGTTCAAAGAACCATCCCCTTTCCTAATATCCGTGTTTTATGGGATCCTTCTGTTTCGTTAATGACCCGAATTCCGTTTGGACCGGTGCTCCATTATCTTTTATCCGCGCTAATTTGTGTGGTTTTAATACGCTTATCCGTCTTACGAGTAAGGAAGATCGCTCTGGGTGAAGCTTATGTGGTGTCAATTGAGGATGAGGAAGAGGAGGAACTGCCGGAATTTCATGAACGCGATTATGACATCACTTTTGAAAATACGTCAGATGAGGGGAATCCGGGATTGGTCTTGGAAAGGCGGGTTCAATGGTTTGCCAAGGTAACGGTTCTGATTCGTTTGTTTTATATCTCATTAATGGTGTCGGTGATCGCTTTACCCTTGTCGTCGTACGAGGGATCGTGGTTATTTTTATCAATCCCCTTTATGGCGGCGGCCTTTTTTACCCTTCCACTGGCGGCCACCAGTATCAGCAGTGATTATGAACGCCAGACTCTTGACCTCATTCGAACGTCATTGTTAAGCAGCAGGCAAATCATTCATGCGAAATTTATTTCGAATCTGCAATACAGCCTGGTGATTGCCTTTGCATTGTATGCGCCGGGGATGTTATTGCAAATCTTATGTGGCTGGGTGTTTGGTTATGAGGTGGATCTCGCCAGCAGTTTGGCAGATACGATTGCCATTATTTGGTGCCCTTTGCTGATTGTGTGTGCTCTATCAATATACACAGCACTTGGGCTATATTGCTCGACCTTGTTCAGGCGAACCAACCGGTCGATGTTGATCGCTGGTGTGGTGATCCTGCTGACATTGGTGGCCCCTTTTATGCTGCCGGATGTGGGTGTGGATGCGATTCGGCAATCATCCACCTGGTTATTGCTGGGATTGGCCTTTTTAAGCCCGTTATCCGGGGTAGCGTTAGTATTTCCAGAGGGTAGTATTAATATGCCTGGAATTTCGATCATGGTGCGAAATTTCCTTCATTATTTAAGCGGTGCGAATATTCAAGAATCTGTCACGAAAGGTGTGGTGTTGGAACCAGCTACTTATATTCCCTTTGCACCTTACATTTTTGCCTCATTACAGTGTATATTTTGCGTGTTGGGAGCAACGTATTTATTGAATAGAAGTGTGGCTGTTTTAGAAAAGCGGGATTAAACCCATTAAACACCTTTTAATTTGACACGAGTAGTGGTATTTTTACGCTATAATATTTAACGAAAAATGAACTTATATTATCGCATTCAGTGGCTTGTTTTACGGTTTATTGCACGAATCTATTTCCGTTTAACGATAAATGGTTCAGAACATGTGCCGATGGAAGGACCTGTTCTTTTAGCGATCAATCACAGCAGTTTTTTGGATCCCCCTCTTACGGCCATTGGGATTAACCGGCAGGTTAATTTTCTGGCGAAGGAGGAATTATTTCGAGTTCCACTGTTTCGGTGGTGGATGAGTTCGGTTGGTGTCCACCCAGTTGGCCGCAAAAAAGGAGATGCAGGTGCTATACTTCGGGCGATGAGATTGCTGAAAGAAGAGAGGGCATTAGTCATTTATCCTGAAGGAACCCGCACCGACGATGGTGAGATACAACCGTTTGAAGAAGGATTGGCATGGCTGGCGTTAAAATCACGCGCTCCCATCGTTCCGATTTATTTATCCGGAACCTATCGGGCAATGCCTCGAGGAAAGTGCTTCCCAAAACCTTGCCATGTTCACTTTGAAATCGGAGAATGTATAGAGCCAGCTGGTTTTCCCAAAGAGGAGACAGTGGAAGAATCGATTCAATCGTTAACAAAACAAATTTATGATAAAATAACAGAACTGAGGGACTATGTTCGCATAAAAACGGAGGGGGAAATAAAAAACCCATCGATTCCTGCATGAGAAGGCTTAACACGGCATAAAAATCTTGTAAAATCCCTTGGGTTTTATTGAAGTTGGCATAAAATCCCGACAAAATCCTTGTTGTTGACTATAGTATCCTCAACACCAAATCGTAGGAGTTAAGTTAGATGTTGGATCATGAACGAGTGCAAGCGGAAGAACAATCCGCAGATCAAAATGCCTCATCGGAAGGGCATGACGCGTATGCTGCCGTCGAAACTCCCGAATTAACCGAAGATATCGATATGGAAGCCTTGATTGAGGAATCCATGTCGAGCGAGATCGAAACGGGCCAGGTGATCACCGGTTCGGTACTGAAGGTGACATCGGATGATGTCGTTGTGGATATTGGTTCCAAGTCAGAGGGTGTGATCCCGTTGAAAGAGTTTTTGGAAGACGGGAAGGATCCGAATGTCTATGTTGGAATGAATGTCGAAGTTATGGTGATTAGCCGGGAGGGATCGGATGGGCTTCCGATTTTATCACGGCAGAAAGCCAAAGAGCGCTTGGCGAAAGAAAAAGTACGAACCGCCTATAAAGAGGGAACACCAGTTCGTTGTTCGGTACGATCCATCCTACGGGGGGGGTTTCAGGTCGATGTTGACGGATTGCGCGGATTTATTCCGTTCTCTCAAATGGGTCCCGGGGCTCGAACCCAGGAGGACCAAAAAGCGTTGATCGGACAAACGATCGAAGCGAAAGTATTGGAGATGCGGCGCAAGCGGGATTTGATATTATCCCAGCGTCAACTAATTGAAGAAAAGCGTGAAATGTTGCGCCAGGAGACCATGGATTCTCTCCAGGAAGGCAATTGGATTCGTGGGATTATCAAAAATCTGACGGATTTTGGTGCTTTTGTGGATTTGGGAGGGGTTGATGGTCTGCTTCATGTAAACGATATGTCGTGGGGGCATGTCAACCATCCTCGAGAGATGTTGAAAGTTGGTGATGAAATCGAGGTTATGGTGCTTAACATTGAAGGTGAGCGCATTTCGTTGGGGATTAAACAAAAAACACCTGATCCCTGGCTAAGCGTTAAAGATAAATTCCCCGCCGGTTCCATTGTCGGTGGCAAAGTAACGAGTTTGACCAAATATGGCGCGTTTGTTGAGTTGGAAGAAGGCGTCGAGGGCCTGATTCACATATCTGAAATGTCATGGACCAAGCGGGTGAACCATCCATCCGAAGTGTTGAAGGATGGAGAAGAAGTGCGTGTTAAAGTGTTGAGTATCGATGATGAACGCAAGCGCATTTCTTTAAGCCTGCGGCAAACCACCGTGGATCCGTGGACATTGGCGAAGAATAATTATCCCTCCGGTACTGTGATTGAAGGTGAAGTGACCGGAATGACTGATTTTGGCGCTTTTGTCCGGCTGCCGGAAGGTGTGGACGGTATGATTCACGTTTCTGACCTATCCTGGGGTGAAAAAGTGAATCATCCCAAACATGTTTTGAAAAAGGGTGAGCAGATCAAAGCCAAAGTGCTTGAGATTGATCCCTCTCAGCAACGTATCTCTCTGGGATTGAAGCAGTTAGAGCCAGATCCGTGGGACTTGGCCGCCAAAAAATATAAAGTCGGAAAAGCGGTTGAAGTCAAGGTTACCCGCATGACTGAATTTGGTGCCTTTGTAGAGTTGGAACAAGGAATTGAAGGCTTGGCTCATTCATCGACCTTAACGACGGAAAAAGGGCAAAAGCCCGAGGATGTTGTCAAAGTCGGTGATATTGTGGTGATGAAAATCATCAAATTTGATAAAAATAATCGTAAAATCAGTCTTTCACTGAAAGACTTTATCAAAGAGCAAGAGCGCCAGGAAGTTGAAAAATATATGGCGGAAGATATTGGCGGAAACGCCACTCTGGGTGAATTGATTGGTGCTCAGCTACACCGCCTGAAGCAGGAAGCTAAATCGGATGAGCCCGAGGAGGCTCCAGCAACCGAAGAGGAGCCTGCTGCTGAACAAGAAGCACCTGTTGAAGAACCAGCCACGCCGGAACCGGAAACCGCTGTGGAAGAAACATCAGCACCAGAAACTGAATCCGTTGTGGAAGAGTCAGCTGCGCCTGAACCAGAAGCAACCGCAGAAACAACTGAATTTGTTGAGCCGGTGGCTGAATCTGAACAGCCTGCTGTGACTGATACCCCTGAAGCGGTTGAAGAAAGCCAGCCGGAAGAACAAGCTGCTGAACCTGCTGCTCAGGAAACCGCTCAGGAAGACCCCACGGCGGTTGAGCCAGTTGCATCCGAAGAGCCTCCCGCAGCTGAAGAAACACCCGTTGGTGAAGAAGAGCCGATTTCTTCTGAACCAGCTACGCAGGAGACCGAGCCATCTCTAGAAGAAACTGTGGAACCCTCAGCCGAATCCGAACAAATAGAGACACCTGCAACTGAGGAAACACCGTTGGCGGCTGAGGTGGAGACACCCTCTGAAGAGGTTGTGGAAGAACCATCGATTTCAGAAGAAATATCCGCACCAGCAGAAGCTGAAACCGAAGAGGTGCAGGCGGTGGATGAACAACCCGCAACCCCTGAGCCGGTTGTGGAAGAGAGTACATCAGAGGAAGTACCGGTTGAAGCGCAAGCCGATGAAAGTCAACCACCGGTTGAAGAACCTCAGCCAGCTGAAGAGGAACGGAAAGATGAAACTCAGCAGACTTAGCGTTTAGTTTTAACAAACGAATAAGGAAAAAGGACGGCCTTGAGCCGTCCTTTTTTTATGATATGGATCACCCTGTTTGATTATTTTATGGTCTGTGCTTCCAGCCAATCACAAAACGTGTCAATCCCCTCACCGGTTTTGGCCGCCGTTTGAAATAGCTGCATATCAGAGCGTATAGCGCGGGCATCCCGCTCCATGCGTTCGACATCACAATCAACATAGGGTAACAAATCGGTCTTGGTAATGACCAGTGCTGATGAAACACGTATGGCAGTAGGATATTTGGCCGGTTTATCGCTGCCTTCGGTGACTGAGACAACTGCGATCTTGATATCCTCTCCAATCTCAAAACTGGCCGGGCATACAAGATTGCCCACATTTTCTATGAATAAAATAGAGTTATTTTGCAAAGGAAACGATTTGAGGGCATCCTCCACCATTTTTGCATCAAGGTGGCAGGCGCCCACGGTATTGATTTCATAGGCAGGCAAACCAGCCCGCTCGATCCGTTGTTTATCCTCATCGGTTTGTAAATCCCCTTCAATGACGGCAGCTTTGCCGATCAATCGCGGAGCCAAGGCTTCCAACAGGCTTGTCTTGCCGGCCCCCGGGGAACCGATGAGGTTGACCACATAAATCCCACGTTCCTTGAAATGACGGCGCAGTTCGTCAGAGATTTCCTGTCCGGCGCGCTTTACTTTTTGTTCAAGTTCAATTTTGGTTGTCATCGATTTCTATATTCCTTATATACAGATCTGTTCCAGGCGAATAGATCGCTTCGCCACCGCATTGAGGGCATATAGTGGATTCTACCCCTCCGCAAGGAAAACGCCCACACCGCTGGCAAATTAATTGTGGTCCGGTCTCTTCAAACTCCAATTTTGCCCCTTCCAATAGAGTATCTTTCGTAATCGCTTCTAGACAAAACGCAAGGCTATCCGGCTCAATCCCTGAATAGCAACCGATCCCCAGAGATATATTCAAAACCCGAGGCGATCCGTGCTTTTCGACTTCTTTAAGCACACAATTCAAAATTTCTTCAGCGAATACCAATTCATGCATGAGATGAAAACTGTTCTATTTTGTTACAATATTGTTGTTGAGTCATCTTCCCCTCAAACCAGGACAACAAAATCTGACCTTAACTGTGAGATTCTGGATTATTTTATGACATTCTGATTGAAATCAAAAACTTTTATAATAAGATATTATAATAGCCGAATTTTAATTTTCGGATATATTTGGATATACGATCCCACTTTCCCTTCTCCGCGGCCTGGAACGCACGAGTATTGAGTGGGAATAAATTGTGGACGGCAACTGTGTCAATCAAAGATGAACTGTACGGCCTCCTTGAATTGATTGATTCTGCAGATCCGAAGGATCTGCAAACGCTGGCCATTATTCATACCCGTTTCGAATCTCTCGAACAGCAGGCCAACGAATCATCGGAACCGCAAGCGACTCAGGTCGCCAGAGCAGTTGCAGATTTTATTGAAACCATTGTATTGGATGAGGTTCCAGATTCAATTGATGCTTTTCAGCTGGTAAAACAAACCACTTATTCATTAAAGGAGTGGGTTGACGGCCAGCTTGAACTTACTTCGATATCTTTTCCCACTGAACTCAAACTTCCTGATTTTCAAGTGGATAAGGAACTTTCATCCGATATTGCTGAATGTGTAAATAATCTGGCAGAATCACTGGTTATATCCGATCTTTCCGATCCGCAAATATTGGCTGAAATTCACACTCAATTTGAAACGATCATAAAATGGGCTGCTGCCTCTCAACACACTCTAATCCAACAGGCAGCCCAATCAGCCGCCGATTTAATTGAAAAACTGGTGTTGGATGAACATCCCAGTCCCAGCAATGCCATTAAAACACTTAATCGAACCATCTCTATTTTCCAATCGGTGATATGTGAAGAACGAAGGATTGAAAAAGTCGATTTCCCTGAGGAACTCGCCCTATCCCTCACCTCTGAATCAACCGATCAGGTTCAATCCCATTCAGAAGAGAGCCAAAAAAGATCTTTACCCATCCCCTCTGGAGTTGATAAAGCAACATTGGAAGATTTTTTATCTCGTCAGGCTGGGGTACTGGAAGAGTTGGAAGCGTTATTACTGGATCTGGAAAAATCGTATGATCAGGACAAAATTGCCCTGCTTCAGCGGCTAATTCATACATTAAAAGGCGAAGCCGGCATGTTAGGCTTTGCTGAAGTCGAACAAGTTTGCCACACCACAGAAGATGCCTTAAAAAAGGGTGAGCCGACCCAAATGGCGGATTGCCTGCTCGAGGTCAAAGATTGGTTAACACAAATTTTTGCCGCTTATGCTGGTAAATGTGATCCCCCCACTGCAGAAGCAATTTTAAGCAAACTGGCTGCCGTTCAAACAAAGGCCGGCACGGCAAGCTCCGTTCCCGAATTAAAAGTATGTCCTCCCCCGCAGGATATTGATTACAGCATTTTTAATGATTTCGTTTGTGAAGCACTGGAACATCTTGATAACTCTGATATGCATCTTCTAACTCTGGAAAACGAACCAACCCACCAGGAATCGTTAAACGCCATTTTTCGGGCATTTCATACCATAAAAGGGGTTGCTGGCTGTCTAGAATTAGGAGAGATTCGCTCGTTAGCCCATGAAGCGGAAAGTTTACTGGACCGTGCAAGAAAAGGTGAACTTATTCTTGAAGGCGAAGCGATCGATCTGACGTTTTCTTCGGTCGATACCATGAAACATTTGGTTAACCATCTTCGAGATTCGATCTCAAATGGAATCGTACCTGATCCATCTGATACAGTACCAACTTTAATGCAACGCATCGAAACATTGCTGGGTGGCGAATTACTCCCAATAGGGAAAAAAGATAAATCAGCTTCCACCCAAACCAGTCCTCAAAAAGATGCTGAGCGACAAATTCCTTTGGATGTGGAATTAGCCTCCAACAAAATCCCCTGGTCATCCCCGGCAGAACCGTTGGAGGTTTCCACGGCCACGGAGAGCCAAAAAACAGACGTTCAAAACCAAACCGGGGCTGGGGCTTCATTACAAAATGTCAAGATCAAAGAGATAGTAAAAGTTGACGCCAACCGGCTGGATCATCTGATTGAAACAATCGGCGAGTTAGTCATCGCTGTATCCATGGTGCGCCAGTATGCCAATGTCCATGAGATGAAAGGCATTCAATTGGAACGCCATTTACGTCAGCTGGATAAAATCACGCGTGAACTGCAAGGGATGGGAACTTCCCTTCGGATGATTCCTTTACGAGCCACCTTTCAGAAAATGGCTCGCCTGGTGCGGGATCTCTCAAAAAAATCAAACAAACCCATCGAATTCACCATGTCTGGTGAAGAGACGGAATTGGATAAAGCCGTTGTGGACCGAATCGGTGACCCGCTGGTTCATATGATGCGAAATGCTGTAGATCATGGCATTGAAGAGACACCACAGGAAAGGCAAAAACAGAACAAACCGAAATCAGGCCAAGTTGAATTACGTGCTTTTCACAAAGGCGGAAATATCTATATCGAAATCGAAGACGATGGACGAGGGTTGGATCGGGAAGCCATTCTGGCCAAATCCCGCGAACGAGGCCTGATTCGGGATGGTGAAAATCTCACCGATCGCGAGATTTTCAATATGATTTTTGAACCGGGATTTTCCACCGCAAAAAAAGTATCCGAAGTGTCAGGCCGAGGTGTCGGAATGGATGTGGTCAAGCGCAATATTGAATCCCTGCGTGGCCAAATCGACATTCGTTCTGAAATAGGGAAAGGCAGTGTGTTTACCATCCGCCTCCCCCTGACCCTGGCGATTATCGATGGGATGGTAGTGCGAGTAGGGACAGAACGGTATATCCTTCCCACTTTGTTAATTGTTCAATCACTTCAACCTCAACCCAAAGATCTTACAACTGTGCTTGAACGGGGAGAGATGTTGACGCTCCAAGGACGGTTGGTGCCAATTTTTCGCTTGGGACGTATGTTTAAACATGACGATGCAGAAGAAGATCCCACCAAAGCATTAGTGGTGGTGGTGGAAGATAACGAAAAACTGGCTGGATTATTGGTTGATGAGCTCATTGGCCAGCAACAAATCGTGATCAAACCCATCGGGGAGTTCTTTCGGAATATTGCGGGGATATCGGGAGGGGCTATTCTGCCGGATGGACGAGTCGGTTTGATTTTGGATGTGGGTGGGCTGGTACGATTAGCCAATAAAAAAAACACCAAACTTGACCAAAACCAGACAATGGAAACCACCATATAACCTTTCATATCGAGGAGTGGGTATTAACGAAGAAGGAGAGTAAACCAATGGATAATCCAAACATTCCCCCTTCAGATTCCAATGCGGATATATCAAAACTGGCGGGAAAGTTTCTCACGTTCAAATTAGGGCAAGAAGAGTATGGACTGGAGATCATGACCGTGGTGGAAATTATCGGATTGATGGAAATCACACCCGTCCCCCGCACACCTGATTTTATCCGGGGAGTCATCAATTTACGTGGTAAAATTATCCCGGTTATAGACTTGCGCTTAAAATTTGACCTCCCCTTCAAACAGGATACAGAAAGAACGTGTATTATTGTGGTGCAGATTGATAATGGAACCAATCAAGTAACGATGGGCATTATTGTGGATGAGGTATCGGAGGTGATCTATATCGGAGCGGATCAAATCGAACCAACTCCATCTTTTGGATCAGGGGTGGATACCGAATTCATTATGGGGGTCGGTCAGGTGGGTCAAAATGTCATTATGTTGCTCAATATCGGAAAAATCCTGACCACTGGCGAAATTAATCTTGTCGACCAAGTTTCAACAAACGTTTAGACATAACACAAAACGGGGGATAAAACAGTATGTTCAGTCATCTCAGTCTTCGGTCAAAACTCATCAGTATCGGCGTTTTACTTTCCATTATACCCATTATGATTATTGTAGTGTTTGTTTATCAAACCAATAAACAAATGAGCGAAATCGCTTCCAGCGAATGTATAGAATTGGCACGCAAAGATCTGGATCACATCGTGCAAAGCGTATACGCCATGTGCAATAGCCATGCGGATGTATTACAACAAGCCGTCAACTCATCGCTTACCGTTGCACGAAACATGATGAAAGAACATGGACATGTCCATTTTTCTCCATCCGAAACGATCACTTGGACCGCGGTGAATCAATACACAAAAGAAAGCACACCCGTTACCTTGCCAAAAATGTTTGTGGGTTCCAGCTGGCTTAAACAGAATCGGGATATGAATATCTTATCACCTATCGTGGATGAGGTAAAAAATCAGATCGGTGGCACATGTACCATATTTCAGCGTATTAATGAAAACGGTGATATGCTGCGTGTTTGCACCAATGTCAAAAAGCTGGATGGCTCACGTGCGGTTGGCACCTATATTCCCCGAACCAATCCTGACGGAACCCCCAATCCAGTTGTTTCCACACTGTTGGATGGAAAAACCTATCAAGGGCTCGCCTATGTGGTAAACGCCTGGTATATCACCGCGTATGAACCCATATACGATGAACATGGGCGAGTTGCCGGTTCACTTTATGTTGGAGTACCGGAAATGGTTTCTGAAGAGATCAAACAAATCGAAATCGGTGAATCCGGTTACGTTTTTGTCATTGACTCGAAGGGGAATTATGTCATTTCAAAGAATGGTTCACGCGATGGGGAAAACATTTGGGAATCCAAAGACAGCGAGGGGAATTACTTTATCCAGGATATTTGTCAAACCGCTGTCCAGTTGGATCCCGGTGAAATCAGTGAAAAACATTATCCCTGGCAAAATCCGGGGGAAACCGAACCACGGGACAAAATAGCGCGAACCATGTATTTTGAACCCTGGGATTGGATTATTGCCTCATCAGCCTATGAGGATGAAATATTCAAAGCGAAACAACACATCGACAACATTGCTCAACAAGGCAACATTACCCTCGGCATCATTGCGGGAATCAGCGTGGTGGCGGCGGTTTTAATTTGGTTGATGGTCACGGTGGGAATGACCCGGCGAATTGGCGACTCTGTAAGCCGGTTATCTGAAACCGCGGATCATGTCACCTCGGCAGCCGACCATATCGCCCAATCCAGTCAGCAATTGGCACAAAGTGCGAATGAGCAGGCATCATCGCTGGAAGAGACCTCTGCTTCGCTGGAAGAGATGTCGTCCATGACCAAACAAAACGCTGAAAATGCCCGGCAGGCTGATATTATGTCAAAAGACTTGCAACAGGCCGCTGAAACATGCCGGGATTCAATGATGCGTATGAAAGAAGCGATCTCGCAGATCAAAAATTCATCCGATGAGACCGCCAATATTGTGAAAACCATCGATGAAATCGCTTTTCAAACCAATCTACTCGCCTTGAATGCCGCGGTGGAAGCCGCCCGGGCAGGCGAAGCGGGAAAAGGTTTTGCGGTGGTGGCGGAAGAGGTGCGAAACCTGGCCCAACGAAGCGCTCAAGCCGCACAAAATACCGCCGTGCTTATTGAAGAATCACAAAAGAATGCGGGACACGGGGTTTCTGTTTCCGCGGAAGTGGCGGATGTGTTGGAAAGCATCGCGTCCGGTATACAAAAAGTTACTCAACACATAGCGGAAGTTTCCTGTGCCAGCGACGAGCAAGCCCAGGGGATTGCACAAATCAACGAGGCTGTCTCTCAAATGGATAAACTTACACAATCCAACACCGCCAACGCCGAAGAATCCGCCGCTGCCAGCGATCAACTCTCCACACAAGCCCGCGTGTTAAATGACACCACCAAAGTGCTGGTCACGCTGATCGGGAGTCAAAAGGATAAACATGCCAATAAGGATGAATGGTATTACCAAGTCGATGAAGAATCCTATACCAAAAAGAAGAGCAACACTTTGGATGAACAATCTCATTATAATCAAGAGAAGAACCGAATAAAAAATCAGTTACTGCCGTTTGCCAAAAAAGACAGCGGACAGGATAAATCAAAGAAAACCAATACCCAACATTTAAATCCGGAAGATGTTATACCGATGAACGACGATTTTAGCGATTTTTAGGAGAGCATAATATGTTTTCCCCTCGTCGTTCGAATTGGCGGAGATGGATCATGCTTAATTTAGATCAAATTAATCCCATTGTGGATAGCATGAATGATTTTTTTCATTCCATGCTTATGTGTGATCTATCACATGACCAAATCACCTTTATCAACGAACAACCAGAGATTGTGGATCATATCCCCGTTAAAATTATGTTTACCGGGTACATTCAAGGAATATTGATTTTTGTCCTTCCCCCTCAAACTGCGATTGGATTAACCAAAGAATTTATTGGTATCGAAACCAACACGGTAAACGATCTTGTTATCGATAGCGTTTCAGAAATCGCCAATATTGTCGCAGGGGGGGCCAAAGCCCGATTGCATTACAACAAAGGGCAACCATTCGAATTAAGTTTGCCGGAAGTCATTAAGGATAATCAATTCCCCTCTCTGGAAAATGGCAATTGGTTGAAAATACCTTTCATCAGCCATGCAGGACCTTTCTTATTATATGCGTCAGTTATTATGAATCAACAAAGTGAGGAGCAACCATGAGAGCGTTAATTGTTGATGATTCCGAAGCCATGCGCCGCATTTTAATGACAACTCTTCTTCAAGCAGGTTTCAAGGAATTTGGTCATGCTGGCAACGGTGTGGAAGCAATCAGCGAAGCCAATAAAAACCCCTATGATCTGATCCTTATGGATTGGAATATGCCTGAAATGAATGGCCTGGACGCCCTTAAGAAAATTCGTGCGACCGGAAAAACCATCCCGATAATTATGGTTACCACTGAAACAGAAAAAAACCGGATTTTAGAGGCGTTAAAATCCGGCGCCAACAATTATATCATCAAGCCATTTAAACCCGATTCCATTATCATCCGAATTCAGGAGACCATGGCCAAAATAACGTGATACTATACGTAGCAAAACACTAGCAGGTATTTAAATATATACAACTATTCAAGGCTCTGCCGCATAACAACACGAATGGACCAGAACTCATTTGAACGTTTTTGCAAGATCATTCACGACAAAAGCGGAATCGCAATTGGACCGGGAAAGGAGTCTTTAATTTCATCGCGCATCGCCAAACGAATTCGCCAATTGAATCTTCATTCCGAGCAGGCCTATTTGAAGCACTTAATTCATGATCAGACGGGCGAGGAAATTCGCCATTTTTTGGATGTTATTTCCACGAATGTGACCAATTTTTTCCGGCAGCCTGATCATCTTGAATTCTTAACCCAAGCTTTTCTGTGCTGGCGTGCCAAAGGGCAGAGCCGTTTTCGTTATTGGTCGTGTGCCTGTTCCACGGGCCAGGAACCCTATTCATTAGGTATGAAGTTACTGGAATCGTACAATGGTCATGCCATCGATTTAAAAATCCTGGCGACGGATATTTCTCAGCGGGTTTTACGTGAAAGCCAGCTTGGCCTATTTGATGAAGACGATCTTAAAAACGTACCGCGACAATTGCGTATGCGATATTTTCAACAACAGAATATTGAATCCAAACAGTACTATGCGGTTAAACCGGTACTAAAAAATATCATCTCCTTTCGCCGCTTAAACCTGGCAGCGCCACCTTTCCCTATGAATGGACCATTTGACGCCATATTATGCTGTAACGTTTTAATCTATTTTAATAAAGAAACACAACAGCGTTTAGTATCAAATATCGCAAAGTTACTAAAACCAGGGGGATATCTGTTAACCGGTTATTCAGAAAGTGTTATCGATTTGGTTGAGAATTTTAAAATGGTAAAACCTTCGATCATGGAAAAACTATGAAGAAAATCAAGGTTCTGATCGTTGACGATTCACCCATTGTTCGCAAAGTGTTTACCGAAGAGCTCTCGGGTGATGCACAAATTGAAGTGATCGGTGCTGCCGCTGATCCTTTTATTGCCCGTGATATGATTGTTTATCGTCAACCTGATGTCATTACCCTTGATATCGAAATGCCAAGAATGGATGGCATTACCTTTCTACGAAAACTGATGCATCATTACCCCTTACCGGTGATTATCATCTCTTCTTTAGTGCCTGAAGGGGGTGAATTGGCTCTGGAAGCCCTGGATGCCGGTGCGGTGGAAGTGATGTGTAAACCAAAAGCAGGGGGTTGGATCGGCGATATGTCGGTTCAATTGATTGATAAGATTAAAGCCGCCGCCTTGGTGGATGTCGCCCATAGAAAATCCAATTCTCCCACCATCCCGCCATCATCAAAAAAACTCTCATTCCGGACAGAAACTGATAAAATTGTGGCGGTAGGTGCTTCGACTGGAGGTGTTCAGGCACTCCAGGAATTATTGACACCGCTCCCTTCCAATGCGCCGGGCATATTGATTGTTCAACACATGCCTGAACATTTTACAAAGTCGTTTGCTGGCCGCTTGAATAAACTATGTGAAATGGAGGTGAAAGAAGCCGAGGATGGTGATCGGCTTTCGGTTGGAAAAGTGCTCATTGCTCCTGGAAACAGGCATCTCATCCTGAAACAAGCCAAGCCCGATTACGTGGTTCAGGTAAAGGATGGTCCATTGGTGTGCCGTCATCGTCCATCCGTTGATGTGCTTTTTCAGTCGGTGGCCAACCATGTAGGAGAAAAAACCATTGGTATTCTTTTAACTGGTATGGGGAGAGATGGTTCAAAAGGGATGCAGTTTCTGAAACAAAAAGGTGCCATTACCATTGCTGAGGATGAATCATCGTGTGTTGTGTTTGGAATGCCGAGGGAGGCGATCAAATTGAATGTGGTGGATTATGTTCTCCCGGTTAAGCGAATACCTGAAAAGATTCTTTATTTAGCAGCACAGTCATAATGGGGGTAGCCAGAATGTGAAAAAGCCCCGGGGCGTAAGCCTCGGGGCTTTTTCAATAAATATTCCCGGCAATGACCTACTCTCCCACTGCGTGTCCGCAGCAGTACCATCGGCGCAGTGGGTCTTAACTGCCGTGTTCGGGATGGGAACGGGTGTTTCCCCCACGCTATGATCACCGAGAAAGCTGATTTCAAAATTGTATTGACAAATCGGTAGCGTATAAGAGCAAAGTTGTCAGGGTTGAAGGGCAACGTTGAAGGCGCGAGTGATTTAATGTTAAGCCTCACGACCGATTAGTATCGCTCAGCTTCACACATTGCTGTGCTTCCACCTGCGACCTATCAACCTGGTAGTCTTCCAGGAGTCTTTAGGGATTAAATCCGGGAGATCTTATCTTGGGGTGGGCTTCACGCTTAGATGCATTCAGCGTTTATCCCGTCCGAGGACAGCTACTCTGCAGTGCCGCTGGCGCGACAACAGAAACACCGTTGCCTCGTCCGACCCGGTCCTCTCGTACTAAGGTCAGATCCCCTCAAATCTCCTACGCCCGCAACAGATAGAGACCGAACTGTCTCACGACGTTCTGAACCCAGCTCGCGTACCGC
>CAZFER010000065.1:0-35651 GCA_964517495.1 uncultured bacterium
CGTTTCCACGTACAACGGCTCGGCGGGAGCCTCGCCCTCCCTCTATTGTAAGTGTAACCGGTTTCGCGGAACGTTTTCGTGCTTAGAAATTAGCCGTATACTTTGTATCACCACCCGTATAAGGAATATCGCCAGCACTGACTAATCCATTGGTGGAATCATAAATCACGTGGGTAGGATCATCCCAAATACCCCGTGCCCACGGTTCGGTCATAAGCCCTTTGTTCTTGGTCATGTCAGGCCCCATGCTATTGAGAACCCAGGCGTTAAAAGGAAAATTTGGATTAAAGGCCTTATAATGGCGATAGTTATAACTGTGGCGAACTTCCTCATCCTCATAACCTTGCGCGGGCATGGCAGATAAAAAGGGATCTTCCATATCCACTGAACCAATATAAGGCGTTGGCGTGGTTAGTGGGAGTAATCGATAATAAATCGGGCTGTAACTAGGTGCGTATTCCCACTCATCAAAATAGGGATAGTCATTGTAATCGATCCGATACGTTTCTATGGCAGTTCCCAACGCTTTGAAATCCGATTGGACACGTGCCACTTTCGCACGAAGCTGGGCATTCAAAAAGTTCGGTACCGCAATAGCGGCCAATATCCCGATAATGGCGACAACGATAAGTAATTCAATTAGTGTAAATCCTTTTTTGGGTGTTTTCATGGATGTGTTCCCCTTTACCCCCTTTTATTGATTTATCAAATGATGCTACACAATCAACACCAATTTTATTTGGTGTAATCGTTTACGTTTAAGGATTCTTTGATTCAGGTTTATGGATGATAATCCACATCCCATAGTTAACATCATCCGAACCTTCCGGTTTGGGGATGATAATCTCATAGTCCTTGATCTCAAGTGATTTCATGATGGCTTTGAGTTCTTCCGCCGATTTTTCCACTTTATAGTTCAGTATACTATTTTTACGATTCGCGTTTTGTTTTTCCCTGACTTGACGGGCCACCTTAACCGGAAGGTTCTCAGAAAAACCACGTCCAATAAACGCTGAACAGCCGGGTTTTAATACACGGTAAATTTCAGCAAACCCTTTCTCTTTATTATCCCAAAAGGGGTAGGAACCGCGGGATACAATGATATCAGCAAAGTTGCTTTTAAAGGGCAGATCCGCCACATCGGCAGCCATCGCACTAACACGCCCTTCACAGTCGGCTTTTTTGGCTTCTTCAAAGAAAATAGGGAAACAATATGGGTTGATATCCACATTCACCCAATGCATGGGGGTTCGATGACACAAAGCAATTATCAACGTTCCTGGTCCGCTGCCGATATCAAGGCCGATCCCCTGTTTTTCTTCCAACGAAAAACGCTCAGTGATCCATTCCGCCAGCGGCTCATAAACAGGGGCTAACTTGGTTGTCGCCGCCTTCCACATCCTCAACGCCGCATCTGCTGAATGATTATTATCTGAAACAGTTGTAAACGCCAGTAGGGGTAACAGACACGGTAAAAGTAATGAAAGAAAGATTCGTATCATGATGTTTGATCCATTGCTGTTTTTATAAACTTCTGCCGAACCATCAATACCCGGATTCTCGAATGATAGATATCTTTATAACTATACCATATAATAAGTGAACTGTCATCGGATAGCAAACACAATCGTCAAAAAACACAATCGTCAAAAAAAGTTTAAAACCCAACCTCTTGAGAAAAACCCATCGGCTATTACCATTTATCGTTTAGGCATTTTCTTAAATAAAGGGATGGTGAATGCAATTCATCCTCCCATGAGAATCAAGAATGACAAAACCACAAACCGCTAATCAGCCATACTCTGTATCGGAAATAACCAATAAAATCCGGGAGTATTTGGAAATAAACTACGATTGGATTCAAGTCCAGGGAGAAATTTCAAATTTCAAAAAGGCTCCATCTGGCCATGCCTATTTTTCCTTGAAAGATGAAAACGCCATTCTAAATTGTGTTGCCTGGCGCAGTACTGTTGTGCGCTGGGCGGGATTGGATATCCAGGACGGAATGGATGTTATCGCCGGCGGCAAAATGAGCCTCTACCCTCCGCGGGGTCAATACCAACTAATCGTATCCTCCCTGCGCCTGGCTGGCGAGGGTGCCCTTCAACTTCGCTTTGAAGCCCTCAAACGAAAATTGGCCGCTGAAGGTTTATTCGATGCGGAGCATAAAAAACCTTTACCCACATTGCCTCAAAAAATCGCACTTATAACCTCTCCCACCGGTGCAGCGGTTCGGGATTTTTTGAACACCATTAAAAAAGCGCGTTGCCCCGTTTATATCACCGTTTGCCCTGTATTGGTTCAAGGAATGGAAGCCCCTCATGCGATCGCTGATATGATTCGCAGGGTGAATGAACGCCAACAGCATGATATGATTATTTTGTGCAGGGGAGGCGGAAGTTTGGAGGATTTGTGGGCCTTTAATGAAGAAGTCGTGGCACGGGCGATTTATCATTCTCACCTCCCTGTTGTGACGGGCATTGGGCATGAAATTGATTTTTCCATCGCTGATTTTGTCGCGGATCATCGTGCCTCCACCCCCACCGGGGCAGCTCAGGTTTTAACCAATTTCTTTGAAAGCCATCGCCATGATCTCAAAATCCGTAAGGATCGCCTGCTCCGTACCCTAAAACCAAATTTACAGCGCATTAGAAACAAAATAGAGGTTACCCGGCAGGCACTTCGGCGCTATCATCCTTCTTCATCCATTAACATGCTTAAGCAACGGCTGGATGATTATCAAGTGGCTTTAATCAATAAAATGAAGACTACAATCAATGAGCATAAGCGAGTGTGTACTGACCGGAAAAAATCGCTTGACACACTTTCTTATCATTTAATCCAGGCAAAGAAAAAGGATATCGAACGCTGCAAACATCTCTTGCAGAGTTATGATCCACAACGCACCCTTGAACGAGGTTTTGCCATTTGCCGGCGTCCCGATGGAAAAGCGCTCAGCCGAATCGAATCAATAGAGCAGGATGACATGATTGATGTTTCTCTTTTTGATGGATCATTTCAATCCAAAGTGATGGAGGTGATTCCCCAAAAATGAATGCCAAGAAAAAAGAATCGTTTGATTTTGAAAAAGGGATGGCCCGTCTTGATGAAATCCTTAACCATTTTGATGAAGGAGAAATGCCTCTTGATAAAATGGAAAAGAATTTCATCGAAGGAATGGAACTGATAAAAAAGTGCTCTGAACGGCTGGAACAAGTTGAAATGCGCATCACCAAGCTTATTGGCCAGGAAAACGGTGAAGGCGATGAAATTCCATTTGATGAAGACCAATCGTGAATACCCTGGAAACCTATAGGATTTAATGAAATAGCAACATAATAGATAAAGCCCATCGGGCTAATTTATTTGAAATGGTAGTAGCATAATGAAAGCCTCGGAACATATCGCATCTTTGGGTTCATCCACCTTATTTAAAGATTATCTTCACCGACGCAAAGAAGAAATCGACCATTTTTTGGAATCATTGTTGCCGAAACCGGATGGCATGGCTGCCCGTCTAAATGAAGCTATGCGCTATCCTCTTGAATCGGGGGGGAAACGAATTCGCCCGATTTTGCTTCTAATGGGTGTGGATTTTTGCCGTCATATCAGCGGTAAAGATGCGTATGCTGGAAAAAGTTGGGAAGGAATGGATTCAGAACTGAAAGAGTCTGCTCTGACAGCGGCCTGCGCACTCGAACTTATTCATACCTATTCCCTCATCCATGATGATCTGCCTTGTATGGATGATGATGACCTTCGGCGTGGAAGACCTACCTCACATGTTGTGTATGGTGAGGCCATGGCCGTATTATCTGCGGATGCTTTGCATACCCTTGGGTTTCAAATCATTGCAAATACCTCCGAGCGTTATGCCCTTCAAAATCTTCGCGTTATTCATGAATTAGCCCTTGCCTGTGGTTACCCCGGAATGGTGGCAGGCCAGGTTGTCGACTTGGAATACGAAGATAAACAAGGTACCGAACAGGTGTTGGAATATATTCATTTACATAAAACCGCCGCTCTTATTCGGGCCGCCTTATTAATGGGGGCCTGCCTGGTATCTGAAGATAAAAACGATTATCAGCTACTTTATGAGACCGGAACGAAACTCGGTTTGATTTTTCAAGTGGTTGATGATATTTTAGATGTGATCGGCGATTCCCAACTAATGGGTAAAAAAGCCGGGAGCGATCAAGAACATAAAAAGTTAACTTATCCGTCATTGATTGGATTGGAAAATTCACAAAACCGGGTTCGCCGGTTTAAAAATGAAATTCTTGCTTTATTGCAACCTCAAGGCGAACGTGCGGAGCTGCTTATTCAAATGACGGAAGAACTGACAAAACGAAACGCTTAAAGATAAAGTAGCGTTATTATTAATTCCCCTAAAAATGATTGGATGATGATATGGTTTTAGAGAGAATTTCCGGTCCTGAAGATTTGAAAGAAATGACTTATGCCGAATTGGAAACCCTCGCTAAAGAGATTCGGCAAAAGATTATCGATGTGGTCAGCGAAAAGGGTGGTCACCTTGCCCCTGGTTTAGGAGCAGTTGAATTAACCATTGCCCTTCATCGCGTTTATAACAGCCCTAAAGATAAATTTATCTGGGATGTCGGCCACCAAACCTACCCGCACAAACTCTTAACCGGAAGGCAGGATGCCTTCCACACATTGCGGCAATACCAGGGTATCAGTGGTTTTCCACGCCGCTGGGAAAATCCCCATGATCATTATGGCACTGGTCATGCCAGTACGTCGGTTTCAGCGGCGCTCGGGATGGCCTTGGCACGCGATATCAAAGGTGAGGACAATAAAGTTATCGCGATTATCGGTGATGGTGGCTTGACTGGTGGTGTGGCTTATGAAGGGCTGGATCATGCCGGCCATTTGAAAAAAGACCTCCTTGTTATTTTGAATGATAACGATATGTCCATCTCACCCAATGTCGGAGGGATCTCACATTATTTAAACCGCATTATCAGTAGCTATTATTACAATAAAACCATGCAAGGGGTGGATAAATTTCTTGAAAAAAGTATCGGCCAGGTTTTGGTACGCCGCCTGCAAAAAGTTGGGGAAAGCATCAAATCCCTTATTGTCCCGGGGGTTTTCTTCGAGGAATTAGGCTTTCGCTACTTTGGTCCTATCAATGGGCACGACCTGCATTTAGTGGAAGAAACACTTCGCAGCTTAAAAGATCTGAAAGGTCCCATCCTTCTTCATGTTATCACTGAAAAAGGACATGGCTATGAACCGGCTGAAAACGATCCTGCCAAATGGCATGGGGCGAAACCATTCGATAAAGTGACCGGAAAACCTAAGCCCAAGCCAGTCACGGTTACTTCACCACCGGCGTATACTCAAATATTCAGTAAAGTCATATGCAAAATGGCTGAGAAGGATCCAAATGTGGTTGGGATAACAGCCGCGATGGCTTCCGGAACGGGTCTTTCCGCTCTGGCAAAAAATTTCCCCAATCAATTTTTCGATGTGGGGATTGCTGAACAACACGCTGTGTTACTTGGTGCGGGATTGGCATGTGAAAAAATCAAACCTGTAGTTGCCATCTACGCAACCTTTTTACAGCGTGCTTATGACCAAATTTACCACGATGTCTGTGTACAAAACTTACCTGTACTCTTCGCCCTCGATCGTGGTGGTGTGGTTGGTGATGATGGAGCCACCCATCAGGGACTCTATGATATTGCTTACCTTCGGACATTCCCAAATATGGTCGTTTCCGCCGCAGCGGATGAAAATGAACTCTCCCGCCTGCTTTGGACTGGTATTAAACATGATGGGCCTTTTGCGGTTCGCTATCCCCGTGCCAATGGCGAAGGGGTGGATTGGTCCGAAGAAGCTGAACCGTTGCCCATTGGAAAAGGGGAAATGAAGCGTGAAGGCAAAGATATTGCCATTTTGGGGTATGGTTATATGGTTTACCGCGCCTTGAACGTCGCTGAGCTCCTCGAAAAGGACGGCATAAATGCCACGGTTGTCAACATGCGATACGCCAAGCCAATGGATCTTGATTTATTAAAATCCCTATCCAAAAACCATCACCACTTCATTACTTATGAAGATCACACCCTCTGTGGAGGCTTTTCAAGCGCTGTTTCTGAAGCCATGCATGACCTTGGCTTGGAAAATATCCCCTTGTTGCGCTGTGCTGTTCCGGATGAGATTATTGAACAAGGTTCTCGAACCCAAGTCTTTGAGGAACATGGTTTGTTGCCCAATCAGGTAGCCAAACAAATCCTGGATTTTGTTCATTCTCACGCACCGGCTGCCGTTGTTTGATAGAATACCTATTTGTTTTCTGAAAACATGCTTGAAAAACAACTGCATAAAACAATGGACGGATTAAAGGGAGCGGTTCAAAGAGTTGAAACTCAACAGCTCCGCTTTATCGATGAAATCAGCCATGAGAAGCCATTTTCTCAGATATTCCGCTTCATCACAGAATATGATCGTGATGGTAAAAAACAGTTGGAAATTGCTTATAATCCGGATGATTCCATCTCCTCCAAGGAAATGTTTTATTACAATGCCAAAGGGCAATTAATCGAAAAAACCCAAAGCCGAATATCCGATACCCCCGAATGGCGGTGGAATTATGAGATAAACGAGCATGAAAATTATCGGATTGAGCGGGTATATGATGAGAATGATTCTTTGATTGGCAAGGATATTTTGCGGTTTAACCCGGATGGCACCAAAAAAGAGGAATTATCTTACGATGAATCCGAGACATTAATTCAAAGCAATTTTTTCCAACTTCAAAAAAATGATCATGCTACCACTGTAGAATCAATTGTTACTTCCCCCAAGGGTCTTGTGCTTAAAAAGACGGTTTATACTTACAATTTAAACGGCCAACTTATCGAAAAAGCGGTTTTCAACGCCAATAGCGTGAGGATTGAAAAGGAAGTCTATGAATATGATGAATTAGGAAATCCCATACGCGAAACAGCCTATAACCCAAAAGATGAAATTACTCATACCTATTTGTTTACATACGAATATGATGCCCATCAAAATTGGATCAAAAAACAAATATCCCTCGTTTTGCAGGATGACCCTCAAAAAGATTCCCACCCTTCCGAAGAATTAAACCGTGTAATTTCTTATTATTCCCCATAGAAGTTTTATTATATAATGGCTTCTATCCCTTTCTCTTTCACGAGGGTAAGCAATTTTAATGCTGCACCGCCAGGCCGCCTGACACCTTGCTCCCACTTGCTGACTACATCGGTTGTCACATTCAGGAAGCGGGCAAATACGGCTTGGCTAATGCATTCCCGTTGGCGGATTTCCCGTATCTCTTGCGGTGGAATGGGTTCGACTGGAGTCAGGCATAAATCGTCCATTTTCCGCATGGTTTTCTTATCCATAAGTCCGGCTTTGTAAAGACCTTCGGCCGTCTCATGAACAGCCGCTGCCATTTTGTCTTGGTATACACTAGGTTTCATTTCTTAACCTCTGAAAACACTCCATTTTTTACTGACTCATCGAAATCGTCGTCACTAAATCTTTTCAATACCGCGGCCAGTTCTTTGAACCGTATCAGAGCTTTTTTATGGATATTATCCATATCGCCTTTTGAGAATCCGTAAGCGAATACAGCACTATAGCCTAATCGTAATAGAATAATCGATCGGTATCCACCTGATTTTTCCTGACCCTTTCGAGCGATTCTCTGCTTAATTACTCCACCACCGAGGTCCGCGTCAATTTGACCTTTCTCCACTCTTTCAATGGCATCTAAAAGAGCCTCATCGGTAATTCCTTCTTTTTTGGCAAATTCACGAAATGACTTGTTCTTAAAGACGCGCATGAATACATATCCGATGTAACAGATATTATATTATATATGACGCTGTCATACAATGAAAGATCAGATCGGATTTTTCCCCTTTCCATACCCCCGTTAATTTCCATTTTGTTGATTACGCAAAAATATCTTTAATCGCCACGGACCAGCCAGGGACAACATCCCCAGCATCCAATATATCGTTTTCGGTGAGCATTGCTATATCCGTTCTTGAGCGGTAAACGGTTACGATTTTTTTGGGGGGATTGACTACGATAACCAATTTGGTCCCAGCTTCGAGCCATTCAAATATTTTCTCTTCGACTTCAGTAAAAATGTCATTAGGGGAAATGACTTCAACGGCAAGATCGGGCGCACCGGGCCAATATCCCACAATATCACCAACCCGTTGAAACCATTCCTGGTTAACATAGGCAACATCAGGGGCACGTACGGTGTCAGGATTCGATGCGATTTTAAATCCGGTTTCTGCAGTGTAAACCGTTCCCAAATTTTTATTTCGAACATACTGAGTGAGAAAAAAGGAAACATTGTTTGTAATTCTTCCATGTTGCGAGCCCGGTGGTGACATTTTTTTGAGTTCCCCCCTAACCAGTTCATAGCAAGAACCATCTTCTGGCATCCGAAAAAGGTCATCCGCTGTCATTGTCTTTGTGGTTGTTACCATATCCTCACTCCTTATCAATGAACAATTACACGATAAGATGAGTCATTGTTCAAGGACATCTATTTATTCAGGATAGTTATGGCTGAATTACACGTCAATATTGAGGTTGATATCAACAAACATCCTTATATTTTCCCACTCATAATGAGATGCATTCCCTCACCTCTTTTGGAATTTCGGATTTTTCCCGGATAAATCACCAAATTAACGATATAATGATTATAGAGATTAAATTCAAGAAAAGGTAGAACGTATGAACAGCCATCACAATCGGTACAAGGTGTTATCATGTTACCCGTCAATCCACTGGGTGACGCCGCCGCTGCCGAAGCGATGGTCACCCAAGCGACCAAAAATCAATCGGATGAGCGACGCTCGACCGAGCAGAACTTCGACCGGTTGCTGTTCTTGAACCGCGAACTATCCCATCATGCGGTCCAACCCCTCGCAACGATAGATACCAATCTTTATTCCGCAACCCGGAACGAATATTCTCCCGGATTCAATCGGCTGTTTCGCAAGAAAATAAGAAACAGAAATGCCGTTCAACCCTTGTTGTTTGATATGGAGAAAGATTCGACTATGGTTGAGTATCCCAAAAATACCTCGTTCAATCCCGGGCGTTATCTGGATGTTAAAATATAAATTGAATAGATTTCGATTTTATCGGGTGAGAATGGCAATTTTCTTCGATTACGAAAAAGAGAAATCTTGACCATTGTTACACTTGCGTTAATCTTCAAACAGAGCCTTTTTAGAAACGAGCATTCATAAATAGGAATCCTTTTTCGCTTATACTATTTGGAAGGGAGTGAGGGGTGACTTATGCGCATATTAGTAACCAATGTCGGGAGTACATCGCTTAAATACCGGCTTTATGAATTTCCCCAAGAAAACCTATTGGCAAATGGCCGGGTTGAGAGAATCGGTTCCGCCAAAGGAAACATCTCCTGGACGCATGGAAATCAAAAAGGTTCGGCAGAACAACCGTTCGAAAACCACCGTGATGCCGTTGAATATGTTTTATCAGTAATGAAAGAGACTCTATCTTTCTCTCCCTCTGATTTGGATTGTGTCGCGTTTAAAACCGTGATTGCCAAAGGGCGCGTTGGCTGTGAATTGTTGGATGAGGACGTTATTCAAGCCATGGAAGATTATGTTTTTCTGGCACCAGCCCATAACCCTCCATATATCAAAGCGATTCGCATGTTTAAAGATCTCCTGCCCGATACTCCCTTAATCGGATTGTTTGAGCCCGCATTTCATCTTACCATGCCAGACTATGCGCGGGTTTATCCAATTCCAAAGCAGTGGCGGGAAAAGTATGAAATTCAGCGCTATGGGTTTCATGGTGCATCACACCGCTATGTCTCAGAACGGGTGCCTCAATTAGTAAAAAAAACCAAAGAGGATTTAAAAATTATCTCCTGTCACCTAGGGGGAAGTTCATCTTTATGTGCGATATCCGCAGGAAAATCGATCGACACAAGTTTGGGTTTTACCCCCCAAAGTGGGGTGTTTCATGGGACACGGATTGGTGAACTGGATCCTTATGCCGTTCTTTTTGTGATGAATGAGGAAGGATGCTCAATCAATGAGATCAACACAAAATTGACGAAAGAAAGTGGTTTACTCGGTCTCTCTGGTGTTTCTGAAGATATGCGTGATATTGAATCCGCTATGGATCAGGGAAACCAGGATGCGAAACTGGCCTTTGATGCATTTGCCTATGCGATTAAAAAATACATCGGCGCCTATTACGCTGCCCTCGATGGTTTGGACGTGCTTGCTTTTGCTGGGGGAATTGGTGAACGAAGCATTCGCATTCGTGATGCCGTATGCCGCAATTTAAAGTCGCTGGGGATTCGGCTGGATTCACAAAAGAATCAGGCTTGTAATGGCGATGAAGCGGAATTATCCAGCTCGGATTCTGATGTTTCTATCTGGGTTGTACCAACGAATGAGGAATTAATCGTTGGCCGGGCCGCCTTTGAAAAGCTGAATAAGAAGTAACAACACGTGGAAAGGTGGAAGAATGAAAGTACATGGAAGATCACTGAAAGTATTTGCAGGTTTATCAAATCGGCCCCTGGCAGAAGAAATATGCCAGACCCTGGATATTCCCCTGGGAGCCGTCGACATCATCGAATTTCAAAATGAAAACTTATTTGTGAAAATCAGTGAAAATGTCCGGGAGTGCGATGTATTTGTCATTCAAACATCCACCTCACCGGTCAACACCCGGATTATAGAATTGCTGTTAATGATCGATGCGCTAAAACATGCCTCTGCCGCCCGGGTAACGGCAGTCATCCCTTATTTTCCATATGTCCGGTCTGATAAAAAGGACCAACCTCGAATTTCAATCGCTGCTCGCTTAATAGTGGACCTGCTCGAAGCGGCCGGTGCGGACCGGGTGTTAACCATGAATTTACACTCATTTCAAATTCAAGGTTTCTTTAGAATCCCAACCGACCATTTACTGGCTACCCCGGTTTTGATCGACTATTTCCGCTCCACGGATCTGGAAAATACCGTCGTGGTTGCTCCCGATGCTGGAAGCGCCAAGCGGGCGGATAAATATGCTAGATTGTTAGACTTACCTCTTGCTATCATCGACAAGCGCCGGGATGGAAATATTGATAGAGCCATTGTCAAACACATCATTGGCGATGTAAAAGATAAGCGGGTGGTTATTTTTGACGATGAAATCAGTACTGGCGGCTCGTTAATCAACACAGCGGAAGTGCTTGCTGATGAAGGAGTTACTGATATCCGTGCTGGTGTGGTGCATCCGATATTATGTGGCAATGCAGTGGAACGAATCGAAAATTCATGCATCAACGAGGTCGTTGTCACCAACACCATACCGGTTGAAGAAGATAAGAGGATAAGCAAAATAAAAGTCCTCTCTGTCGCTGAATTGTTCGCCAAAGCCATTCGCCGTATTCACAACGGAGAATCCGTCAGTGTCCTTTTCACTCCTTTTGAGAATTTTTAATAACCTTAGCAGGTAAAACAAAGGCATTTTTGTCTCAAAGCAGGCATACTTTTCCCTCTTTTTACCTCAAAAAGGAAAAAAGAGCCTAATAATGTAAATGTTAACTCAAGATTTTCCCATTTTCGACGATATTTTAGTCAAGCGATTGTGCATAGGATCAAAGTACAATAGCGATTACCCATAAATCGTAATGCTTTTACATTAAAAAATAGAGACTTTTTTGTGAAAGGGGGTCCTCAGGTAGATTTTATTTGACATAACCTGTTTGCGTTATGATACGCCCCAGGGTTACGACCTGGTGAAACAGGCCTCAAGACAGACAACAGTTAACAAACCTAGCTGGTTCACAAGAAAGGTTGAGGGTTAATAACTGGAAAGCGACTCGCACCCGCTAACCAGTATGGTGACTCGCACCCACCCAACCCCTCCTTGAAATGTGAATTAGAGGTTTATAAAAAAAAATCTTTCATACTCATATTGGCTATAAGCGCACCCTTTAGTCAAATTATTCGGCATGGATGACCGAATGAGAGTTTCAAGGAGGAAGAAGAATGAGTATTTCCAGAGTTAACAGCAATATCTCTGCAATCAATTCAACCCGAAACCTGGACCAAACCGGTCGAATGCTGCAAAAGTCAATCGAGCGTTTGTCGTCCGGCCTTCGTATTAACCGAGCAGGTGACGATGCCGCAGGGCTCAGTGTCGCCAACCGGTTAAGAACTCAAGTACAAGGTTTAGATCAAGCGGTTACCAACGCCTCGGATGGTATTAACCTCATCAACGTGGCAGAAGGAGCGTTGGAAGAAACCACCACGCGTCTGAACCGAATTCGTCAACTTGCTATTCAGTCAGCCAACACCGCGGTTAACGACCGCAAAGCCCGGCTGTCGATTCAGGACGAAGTTTTCCAAAATATCGACGAGATTACACGAATTGCTCAAACCACCCGATTTGGTGGGAACTTTTTATTAAATGGTGACTTTTCCGTTGGGACAAGCACTATTGATGGCCAGGAAGATATTGGTTTGAATATCGATGCTTCGCCCGTTGCCAGTACACTGGAAAGCGGCAAGTCATTCTTAAACATTGTTCGAACCCAAGACGCTAATTCTCAAATTGTTGCTGGCGATGCAGTGGGTGGCACGCAGGTATTAAATACCGGTATTGCCAACCAAACAGATGTTGCTGTTTCACTGGCCAGTTTTAACTTGGACCGTCAATTTGAAGGGGGCGGTGTGACCACGGGTAGTGATGTGGCCACCGGCATGTTCTTTAATGGTGTCTCAGTCGCAACCGGTGATGTTGTTGTATTTGAAGGGGTTCTCTCTGATGGGGTAACAACCTTCAGTGGTTCATTAACCCTCGCAGGGACAACAACCATGGGAACATCGGCGGGCGCCACTGCTGAAAATCCAGCCAATATTGTTGCGGCCCTCAACCGCGCTATCGATGATGCTGAAACTGCCCTGCTGGGGGTAAATTCAACAGCAAGTGTACCAACCGCCTTCAGAACCACCGTTACCCTGGCAGACTCAACCGGTGATAATCGAGGCCGGTTGGAAATGTTTAGTGAAGGCAGTTTCATCAACGAATCCAGTGTGACCATTTCGATGTTCCGGGGTGGTGATATTGTGACGCGTTCAGAAGGTGTTACACGTTCAGGCGCAATCGGTGTGGATTCGAAACTAACCGGTGGCGGACAAGTTGGGAACGCAGTGACCGCTATCACTGGTTCTACCTTCCAAGCGGGTGAATTTAGTATTGAAGTCAAAGATGTTCAAGCGGCACAACAAAAGAAAGTCGAAAGCACAGTTAAATTCTTTGACGGCAATGGTGCCAAGCTTTCCCGAGCGACCACTCTGCTGGGTACAAACAAATCGAATACCATGGTTCTAAATGGATCGTTTGTTGGTAGTGTCTATACCGGTGGTCAAACTCTCCGGGATGATGACATCATGGTTTTAACCGGTACCAACGCAGATGGATCCACCTTTGAAGGCAGGTTTACCTATGTTGATCCCGCTGATAACGATGAACTGGTCAGTTCGGATACAACGTTTAATGATTTTAAATTCTCAACCATTTCTGGTTTGATTCAAGAATTAAATTTCCGTACACGTGATTATGCGGCCGGAACTTCATCCACAGCTGGTGAACAAACCCGTTTCGAAGACGCTATGTTTACTTATTCAGCGGTGGGATCCCTCATGTTGGTTGACGATGTGGGACGTTCGGATTCCAAAATGACGTTTACCATGACCTTCCAAAACCAGGATGCGGCAACTCCAACGGAATATTATACTATCCAGGATGATGCGGTCTTGAAAAATGAAGGTTTTGCCGAACAAGCGACCTTCTCTATCAATGGTGGTCCTGCTGTTCGTGCTGAAGCGGGTGATGTGGTCACAATTCAAGGGCCTGAAGCGACGATTGAAGGTGTGCCTCAACCTCAAGTCACCTTCCGTGTTGGTAATAACTTTACGGCTGGTGTCGACAAATTGGAAACAACACCCGCTGAATTTGTTGGAACACTAAACGGTGGTCCACAGGTTTCCTTTAACGCAGGTGACCAGGACGTTGTCTTTATCGATGGAAACTCGGGTGGAAACAAAGGACCGGCATTATTCGTTACCGTAGACTTCGATTCAATTGTGGATGTGACCAAACGAACCGATGGTCTTCCGGATCCGGGTCGAACCCTTGTTATTTCGACTAACAATAATACCTTGAATTTCCATATCGGTGCATTCCAGGAACAGGCCTTTAATGCTGCCATCGGTGATATGACATCCGAAAACCTCGGATTTGGAAGAGGCAGTGGACGGTCGGTTTCTGATATCGATGTAACCAGCGTGGAAAGTGCAAACGATGCCATTGTGGTTATCGATGAGGCACTTGATCAGGTAAACAAAACCCGGTCCATTCTCGGTGCGGCGACGAACCGTCTTGAAGCCGCGATTAATAACCTGAGTGTTTCGTTTGAGAATTTGTCGGCTTCTGAATCCCGTATACGCGATGCCGATATCGCAAGAGAAACAACCAAGTTTACTCAGAACCAGGTGCTCATTCAGGCAGGGATTTCGGTTTTGGCCCAGGCAAACTTCCAAAGCCAGAACTTCTTGTCATTACTTGGATAAAACAACTCTGGTTTATTACCCTAAGGCGTTCGGGAAGCGGGGGCTCCTTCACCCCGCTTCCCTCTCCGTATACATAAATTAAGGAAAGGAGGATGTATATGATGGACGTGCAAGGAATTACATCAAACACTCGATTATACTCAGTGTTGAATGACACAAATCTTGATAATCGCTTTAAATCCTCCTTTACTCTCTCCAATAACGATGGTGAGGAATCACCTCTCAAAAATTTGGTTTCTCCCTTATCCGAAACCGAAGAATACAGGATGGCGGAAGAGAGTAAAACGCACGAATTTAGAGACTCTTATCAGGATTTTTCATCAAAACGTATTCACTTTAAAGTCAACGAAAGTTCTGGGCGCACCACGGTTGTTGTGGTGGATGCTGAATCAAACGAAGTGTTACAAGAAATTCCTCCAGAGAATTTACTGAAAGTCACTGAAAAATTGAAGCAATTTTTCGGAATGATGTTCGATGAAAAAGCATGATATAGATATTTTAGTCCGTGTCATGCTTTTTCACGGCTTATAAACTCTTCTTTTAATCTCTCCTTTTCATTTGTTTCTTCATTGTTTACCCTTTGATTCCATTTTGGAATTGTTCTTGCGATGAATAAAGCTAAACATCCCATCGTTGTTTATGCATAAGCCTAATTAATTCAACATTCTATGGATTGTTTAGGAATACAAAAGCCGATGAGATGGCAGGTAATTTTTGCCTTATTAAATTCCCGTAAAGGTGCTCCTTACTGGGGAATATGATATAAAAGTTTGATTATACATTGATCAACTAGTGTTTCTTGGGAGCCATGTGAAATAAAAATGGAGTAAAAACTTAAAATATCCCCCCCTATTCCTTCCCCAATGAAATGAGGGAGTAGGCGGGGAGCATCGGCTTCCAGCCGGTGCGTCATGAATGGTGGAATCCGTCCTATGACATGGGTGAATGAAACATGGATAGTCGATCCGCCACAGACCGAGGCAAAGAATCCTTCAAGCCGGTTAGCCAAATCGGATATTCAGAAACTATGGCATTATATACAAAAAAAATCCAGGAAAGAGTGGGTTGGTTGAAATGATGGAAGGGTATCCATTTTTGTACGAAGAAAACCAAATGGGCTGACACGCACCGGCTGGAAGCCGATGCTCCCCTGATTTGTACACCGGCTAGAATTCGATGAAAAGATAACTTAATCTTTGCTTAAAGTGGTCGATAACTATAGACAAATATTGTTAGGGATAAGTGCATGTAGATACGCCGTCTTTGGGTGTATGATGTGGTTCTTGTCGTGAAGGATGAAGAACGATGAGTAATTTTGCTATAGAGGGCCTTGTTTCCGGATTTGATACAACTGAGTTGATCAACGCCATGCTTGATCGGCAAGTGCGAGGACCTGTCAAGCAAATTGAACGGCGAATTGAAGATCAGTCTGAGCAACTTCAGGCGATTCAGACTGTAAGCGCCAATGTTTTAAGTCTGGAAATTGCCACGGGCAGTTTAGCCAATCCCAATGCGTTCAGCGGGCGTGAAGCAACAAGTTCCAATGAATCCATCGTTTCCGCCTCTGCCAGCAGTTCTGCACCTGTGGGTTCCTTTTCAGTTCGAGTTGATAATCTGGCCAAAGCCGATCAAATCTCATCAGATCTTTTCACCAGCCCCACGGAGGAGCTCGGGTTGGACGGTGACTTTGTCATTAATGGCAAAAAAGTATCCGTCGCCCAAACAGACACGCTTTCCACTTTATCCGCAAAGATCAATGCAAGCAACGCAGGTGTAAAAGCCAATACCTTCCAAATCGCTCCCAATCAATATGCGTTGGTTGTCAATGCCCAAAACACGGGCACTGACAAAATAGAAATGCGTGAAGTGGGGAACAGCCAAATCCTTTCGTCGATTGGTTTGCTCGAAAGTGATGATAAGTATGACTATACCGTTAACGCCACCAATAATGGTGCGGTAAGTTCCCTTTTTGATTCAACCGATACTTTTTCCTTTGTAGATAAAAACTTTACCATTCAGGATGCTGGTGGTCAGGATCTGATTAGTGTCAACCTTAACGCCAATACCGATGGGGATGGTAATGGTTCGTTAACCTTGCAGGAAATCGCCGATAAAATCAATTCGGTATCCTCGGCCTCCGAAGGCATTCTCTCGGCAGAAGTGATCGAAGAAGAACCGGGCAAAGAACGGCTGGTAATTAATGGAACAACCGGCATCCCCACAAAATTTGAAGATCCGGATAATGTTCTCTTTCAACTTGGTGTGGTTTCTGGAGTTCAGAGTGCCGGCTTTTCCTCAAGTTCAAGTACGATTGCTGATTTATTGAATATTGATACTACCTTTACATCCACCATCCAAATTCAAGATGGTGACGGCTCCAATACAATATCAGTTGATATTGATCTCGATTCTGATTCGTTGACCTCCATTGCCGAGAAGATAAATAATGCGGCAGATGCCGAAGTGGGGTCCGATATTTCTGCTCAGGTATTAACCGTGGGTGGTGTTTCCCGCTTGGAAATATCCAGTGCCTCAGGATTAGCCAACGCGAGCGGCGATTCAATTTTTACAGACAGCGACAACATTCTCAAAACTTTGGGAATTATTGACGATAAATTTAAACATTTTGACCAACAGGGCGAAAATGCCAAGTTCACATTCAACGGGATTTCAGTTAACCGGGATTCGAATGTGGTTACCGACCTGATCGATGGTGTTACCCTCGCCCTCAACGATGAAAGCAGCACCTTTGTTAATATTAATGTGACAGAAGATAATTCCAACATTTCTGATATCGTTGATAACTTTGTTACGTCTTACAATAAGTTGGCGGAACAGCTTGGTGAATTAACCTTATTTGATCCTACTGAAGGAAACCACGGTGTGTTGTTTGGCGATTCAACTATCCGTCAGTTGGAGTCTTCCCTTGCCGGTGCCATTAGCCGAGTGATTCCTGATCTACCCGGTATTCAAGTGTCTGAATTGAATGACGGGCTCGGAATTGATTTAGGCAAAATTAAAATCACCGATCGAAATGGGGTAAGCGAAGAGGTGGATTTAACCGGAGTGGAAACGGTTCAGGAAATTATCGACAAATTGAATCTTGATACCGATTTGGATATTAAAGCCTCCGTTAATTCAAGTGGAACAGGCATCAACCTGCAGGATAATTCTGGAGGATCAGGCCAGTTCAAGGTCGAAGAAGTCAATGATGGCACCACCGCGCAGGACTTGGGTATCAATCTCTCAATTTTCAGCGATAACATTCATGGTTCTCGTGTTTATGAAGGCAGTGCAAGCAGCCTTTCCAGTATCGGCATTGGATTGGGGAAAAGCGGAAATTTATCGTTTGATAGCAGTGAATTAAGAAAAGCTCTGGAAGATGATCCCGATAAAGTCAAAAACCTGTTGACCGCGACGGAAGTTGGTTTTGCCACCAATTTTCAAAAGACGGTTAAACAGTTTAGTGCCTTTGGAACTGGATTGTTGGATTCACGATCCCAGTCCATTCAGGACAGGATTGAGTTGTATACCGGTCAGATTGAACGCTATGAGGAACGGGCAACCAGGATGGAACGCGTATTAAGGCAGCGCTTCACCTCATTGGAAGTCACCTTGTCGCAGTCTCAACAGCTCAGCCAGTTGCTTACTCAAAAACTGGGTACCCAGGGTAGACAATAAAAAACGTTCATCATGAATTAATTTGTGGTATAATAAATTTTCGAAAGGATCTCAGGATTAAAGCGAGGAGCATATAGGTGGCGACCAATTTGGTTCATTCACATAAACAGTATCTGAAAACTCAGATCGAAACGGCCAGCCAACCGCAGCTGCTCCTTATGCTATTTGATGCCGCGGTAAAAAAGCTCAATATTGCCAAAAAGGCGATTCGAGATAAATCCATCGAAAAATCCCACCAGGAACTCACCAAAGTTCAACGTATTTTTATTGAACTCATGCTCGCTTTGGATCTTGAAAAAGGCGGTGATTTGGCGGTCAACCTGTTGCGTATTTATGATTTTATCTATCATCAACTGGTTAAAGCCAACATCCGGCAGGATACCGGGATGATTGATGAGGTTATGCCCATTGTGGAAAATCTTCGCAACGGTTGGAGCGAAGCGGTGGAAAAATTCAATGCCGATGCGAAAAGCGGTGGTGTTGAACAAACCGATTATAACAAAAATGCCCTTCCCGCCTCTTCTCAGGATAAGGGACAAAAACCAGCCGCCCCTGCAGCGTCTGCCAAAAAGCCTGCTAGAACCAACTACCCCATGCCTTCCAAAGAGGAGCCCGCCCAACGCCCTCGATTGAATATTCGGGGTTAATTGCCCTCAGGATAGCATGACTCAAGGGTTGATTCCTGTGTCGTCTTGCCCTTATCACTCACTCTCTAAAAGGGGGATGATTTTGTGTAAAGATATATACGCCCACAGGTTGGTTAAGGCCAGGCACCATAAAGCCATGTTGTTGAAAAGTGTTGTTAAATTTGATAATAAAATGGGAGCACTGCTCTTCATACAATGCCCCCATAATGATCTTAGTCCAACATCTGATTTACGCTTGGAAGCGTTTGAGTAACTTCGCGCTGGCTTCGGTGCCTTCTTTTTCGCTCAAGCGGCTGCCTTCGTATTCGACGCCCACATAGCCGTGGTAACCGGCGTCGAAGACGATCTTCATCATGCGTTCATAATCGATGGTGGTTTCGTTGCCGTCCGGACCGAAGTCGTAGCACTTTGCGCTGACGGCTTTGGCGTAAGGCATCAAGGTCTCAATGGCCTTGTATTTGTTGACTTCTTTGGGGAAATTGCCAAAGTCTGGCAGGGTGCCAAAGTTATCCGCGCCCACCAGTTCCATCAGATCAGCGAGCCACTGTGGATCTTCGGTGCGTTGCCAATGGTTTTCGATCAGTACGTTGATGCCGTATTGTCTGGCATATTCGCACAGTTCCCACATGCTGTCCCCGGCGGCTTTCATATCCTCTTCGGGTGATACATTCTTTTGACCTGAATTTACCCGGATGCTGTGGCAGCCCAGCACGGCAGCGATATCGAGCCATTTTCGATGGTTGATCACGGCTTGGCGGCGTTCCTTGAAGTTGGGTGAAGACATATCCCCTTCGCCATCACACATGATGAGAAGAATTTCGATCCCTTCGTTATCCGCGGCTTTCATTAGATCTTGCAGATAACGGTATTGTGGCGAGGGGAAAAAGGTGTTGACCAGTTCAAGCCCCGTGGCTCCTGCTTCTTTGGCCAATCGGGGTTGATCCAATTGGGTGATCTTGCCATCAAAAAACAACCTATGCCATGACCAGGCGGCGACTGAGATTTTGAATTTTCCTTTCACTGCGGCCTCACTCTCTCCGGCGGTTCCCAGCATGGCCCCAGCGGCCAATAGAGAAGCGCCTGTTTTGTGCATAAAGTCTCTTCGTTTCATAATTCTACCTTATTGTATAAATATCATTTGATGACGGACATGGGGATCAAAACCATTTAATGCATACCACCGCTAAAACAATGCGGCATTATTAGCCAATTGTCAAGACGGATTTGGCGTTTCAGTCATTTCCAATGCAATATCTTCTTGTGGCAATTTTGAGAATGTATCCGCACAAAGCCACAGCACAATCAATCCCACTCCAACAGCGAACCATAGGGTGCAAACACGGATGATCAAAGTTGCCGAGGCGGCAATTCCTTTGGGGACATTCATTAACAGGACCAGCACTCCGCCCATGGTACCTTCGGTGGGACCGATGCCCCCTGGGGTCATGAGTAATGCCCCCATAATGGTGGCAAAGGCATAGATAAAGGTTGCGGGTAATAGGCCGACCTCCGCCTGAAATCCCCATAAGACCAGGTAAAACGCCAGGCATTCAAAAAACCATGAAACGATACTGATTAAGGTGGTTAAAATCAGTGGACGGGGTGAAACAAGGATATAAACACTCTCATAGGCCATGCGGATTTTTTCAGTATGTTTGCCGACCACAGGGATGATATGGCAGAAGGTAATCAACTGTTCCGCCAGGGATTTCCAGCTGACCACGATCAAGATGGCCAGGATGATGGCCACGCTTACCCCGAAGACCATAAAGCCATTGGGCAGCAACGTGATTCCCAACAACGACATGAGCACAAAGGCAATGAAATCAGTAAAGCGTTCAGCCAGCACAATGGGTGCGGAACGGCTAATCGGTGTGCCATTTATTTGTTTAACCAAATAGGATTTAAACACTTCGCCGAATTTGCCAGGGGTGGCCGACATGACCAAACCAGCGAGAAAGACCTTAAATGAGGTTCCAGCAGTCAGGGAAATATTAAGCAAATGAAGATAATAATGCCACTTGAGAAAGCGAATCATATAATTGGCAAACGCGAGAACCAGGCAGAGGGGGATAAGCCACCATCGAAATAGGCTGAACGCATCCTGGATTTGATGCCAGCCTGTCCATATACATCCGGCAAGGTAAAGCAGGGCGGCGATGGCAATGGTGTAATAGAGTTTCTTTTTAAATTCCATGAGTACCTATCAGAAAGAAAACCACAAAACCAACAGGCCAAGTGGAATGGTATAAAATGCAAATTGGTAGAGTTTTCCCTTTTGGGTGATCCAAACCAAAAGCCATAAAAACATTAAACCGGAGATCAGCGAGGTGCCAAATCCGGCCAATGAAGGAGCCAGACCGACGATCATTTCCATTTTAAAGGCTTGTATTAAAGAAACTCCCAAGATAATGGGGATCGACATCAGAAAAGAATATTCAACCGCAAATGAGGCATGCATGCCAAGCAGTAAAGCGGTGCAAATGGTGGCCCCGGAACGGGATACGCCCGGCACAATGGCCACGGCCTGTGCTATCCCCATCAATATGGCAAAAACCCACAGGCGATTGGGGAAATTCGAAGCAGATGCCTGATCCTTTGAAACAAACCGTGTGGAAAGCAAGAGGATACCCGTAAACAAGAAGGCCAGGCCCACCCAAAGCAATTCATCCCGTATGGATTCGATGAATTCTTCCAGCGGGAATCCAATCACACCAGTTACAATTGTGCTAAGCAGGATCGCGATTATCAACTGGCCATCACGAGTTACAGCTGGATCGGACGATCGTTTGATTCCCCATTGCCAGCCATTATGCAACAAGATAACTAAACGCTGCTTGAAATAAACACAAACAGCCAAAACAGTGGCCACATGCAATAAAATATCAAAGAAGAGATAATCAGAGGCTTTTAAACTGAGTAGATTCTCAGCCAATACCAAGTGGCCGGAACTGGAAACCGGTAAAAATTCGGTTAATCCTTGTAAAGCCCCCAGTAATGCGGATTCCATTATTTCCATTTTGTTGGACTTTCTATGTGCTGATAAAAATTACGCCTTTTTCAGTTCGGTGGTTAATCCGTTCAGAGCCTGTTTTTCGTCTTCAAAAACCTGAATAAGTGGATAAAAAGATGATTTTTCAATCGTTCTTTTCACTCCGTTGCTCATGCCAAATATTCCCACGGCGCCACCAATGGTGATAGGTACACGGATAGACGTGAGGAGCGATTGCAATACCGCGCTTTGTACATTACTCACGGCATTAAAATTCAACAAAATCTTCGTTCCCACGGTTTTCCGTGCCCGTTCCATGGCTTCCTTGAACATTTTTGCGCCATCGCGATCCAGAACTCCAGTAATATCGAGGATACAAATATCTCCTTGTCTTCGATAGTTGACGCTGATCATATAATCATGTCTCCTTTTTTGAGTTCCAAGAAAGAGAGACCATAGATGTGAAATAAGCATTCAATCACGGTTGGATTGGGGGTCAAGGAACAGCAGTGCTTCTTTTTTTGTTTTAAATACATTCAAATACTTGTGCCAGGTTGCTTTTTTAATAACCCCCACGTTCCTTTCATTAAATTCGGCCAGGGCAATTTTACCTCCCATTCCACAAAAAACCCGAATGGGGCTAAGAAGGTGGTTGATTTCACGAGCGGATATCCTTTCCAAGTTGGTGCCCAGCCATAAAAGCATTGTACTCCCTTGTTGTCTTAACATCGAAATGGTCTGGCTTAGCTGATCCAGTGCGGCATCATCAAGTATTCCACTTATATGAATGATTTCGATCGACTTATCCTGTTCACATCGAATGGGTGACATAAAAATTCACTGTCCTTTATAAAAACGAACTGAATTAAGGAGACTAATCTGATATTCTCACGGTTTAATGCTATTCTATTAAAGGAATTGTTCAATTGAAAAGAATGGATGTCATGGTATTCAAATCTCTGGTCATTATTCCATTCTTTTAGTAAAATGCGAAGAGAATGAAAGATCATCGATGATTTGTATTGAACGTGAAGGAGCGTAATCAACCAATGATGCCGGAAAAATGTTTGAAAAAATTCTTAGGATTATTCGCACTCTGTTGCACGATCGCATTATGTGTTGGATGTTTTGAAGATTCGTTTATAAGGGCGGACGTCGAGGGGCCTTTGGTATCCGACCCGTTAATCGGCTCAACCAGTATAGGAAAAGTCAACCAGGGGAAATTCACCGAAGAGGGCTGGATGCCTGAGCAGTATGGTTCAATCACCTATAACCTTCCGGGAATAACTCAAGGATATATCTCTTTTGATGTCAAAGGCTTAAACCGTGCAGGGAAAACGGGTGTGATCCTCACCATGGTTGAAACGAGCCAGTGGGGTGAGTATGCTGATCCCTATGTCCTTTTTAATCCTTATAGGGTTACTTTGACCTTGAAATCCTATGAAGAATCTCCCCAATCAACTTTTGATTTTCTGTGGACCATTAAGCAATTTCCTGGTTCGACCGCTCCACTCGATCACTATGTCGAAGGCATCCCGGAAAATGCGGAAGGATTTCAAGAGACCGTATCAACAGAGAATGTTCCTGTTTATCCCGAGGAGACCACTCATATTCAAGTTAAGTGGAGTTTGGGGAAATCTGAGTTGTGGGTGAATGGAAACGTGGTTGCTGAACATTCATTCAGGCCATTGTTGTATGATCCATCAACAACAAGAGTTATTATTGGCCACAGCCCAGGGATGAAGCCCTTGGAGATTGATGGATTGGTCTTTTCCAATGTGGAAATATCGTTTCCAAAGCTCTAAGTTGATTAGCTTGATCAATAAAAACGGCAATAAATCAAAATAGAATGTAATTTTCGTTAGGGGGGTGCCAAATGCTTGATCAATGGTTTGGATTGAGTGAACGCCAAACGACTGTGAGACGTGAGGTGGTTGGGGGAATCACCACGTTTTTGACCATGTCTTACATCATTTTTGTTCAGCCGGTGATTTTGCAGAACGCTGGGATGGATTTTGGGGCGGTCACGGTGGCCACCTGTCTCTCATCCGCGTTGGCTACCCTGGTGATGGGATTGTGGGCTAATTATCCAGTTGCTCTCGCTCCTGCGATGGGGCATAACACGTTCTTCGCTTTTGTTGTATGCGGCGTCATGGGTATCAGCTGGCAAACGGCTTTGGGGGCGGTATTTATATCGGGCATCCTTTTCCTCATCCTTGGTTTATTTGGCATTCGCAAAATGATAATGGAAACCATTCCCAACGCATTGAAATTTGGGATCGCGGTGGGAATTGGTTTAATGATCGCCCTGTTGGGCTTTCAATGGGCGGGGATTGTGGTTGACGATCAGGCGACCTTGGTTTCTATTGGTGATCTTAACCAACCCTATGTTCTTGTTAGTGCTGCCGGTTTGCTGGTGGCCATGATTTTGACTTGTATGAACATTCGAGGGGCGATTTTACTTGGGATCGTCACTTCAGCCGTGGTGGGGTTGGGGTATGGGCTTATCTCATACCAAGGTTCTTTTTCCATGCCACCCTCATTAAAACCAACCTTAATGGCGTTTAAACCGCAGGATGCAATCGCGGCGGGGATTTTCCAAGTTATTTTTGTGTTCTTCATTCTTGACCTGTTTGACACCATTGGTACGCTGGTCGGCGTGGCTGAGATGGGTGGGTTTATGGAAAACGGCGAACTCCCCCGGGCACGCCGGGCGTTTATGGCGGATGCGATTGGGACGGTTTCCGGTGCAATGATGGGAACGTCCACTATCACCAGTTATGTGGAATCTTACTCGGGCATCAGCGATGGGGCGCGCACCGGCCTGGCTAGTGTGGTGACTGCCTTGTTGTTTTTGGTGGCTTTGTTTTTATATCCAATAGTGGAAATGTTGGGCAGTGGAATTAAAACCGAGGGAGGAGCTTTTGTATACCCTGTAATTGCACCGGCTTTGATTATGGTAGGGTATATGATGATGCGAGGGGTGAAATTCATCCCCTGGGATGATGCAACGGATAGTATCCCCGCTTATCTAACGATAATCATTATCGCCTTTAGTTTTTCGATCACCGAAGGGATCGCATTTGGATTTATGAGTTATGTATTGTTGAAACTGTTTACTGGGAAATGGCGGGATCTGAATCCTCTTTTGATTATTATTTCGCTTATTTTTGCGTTTCGTTATTTTTATTTGGCGATATAGGAAGTTCTTGTTAGTGTTGGATGAGGTTTATTTCTAGGAATAGGATTCGAAAACTGTTTGCGCCTGTTTGGGGAGATTAACAAAAACAAAATTTGAAGCGGGATATAGATAGTCTTCGCCTGATTCATCCACAATACGCAAATAGCCTTCTTGTTCAGCGTCTTTATCCGGAATGACTTGATATACTTTGCGTTTTTCCAGATCTTCACAGTCTTTGTTTTCCAGACATATGGCGAATTGAAATGTTGTTTGTGATATATTCATGAGTTTATTTAAAAAAACGTTTTATGCTAATTTTTTTTCTACCAATACCATGTGCTTCGTACCAATGTAATTCCGCTTTTCTGATGTTACCATTCTGAATTTGAATATGAGCTGCACCTTTGAGTTTGCGCCACCGGCCATATCCAAACTGCTTTTTTAAATCGCATAAGTTCGTGGATATTTCCACCAATTGCGATTGTTTCGATATTTTCAATTTTGCCTGGAATTTCAAAGTTCATTATACACAATACATATTTGAATAACCAAAATCAAGTTCAAATATATCTACTCTCTCTTCTTAAATTTTATCACGAGCCTGTATGGCATATCTATAGCGTAGACTCTCTCATAAATACACTATTGGATTTGCATGGAGGTTGATTTGTCGTTTTGGTTTTCCTTTATATCTTCCTTTAAATCGTGGTATCTTCGCTGGATGTGGCTATCATCCGGTTGGAATTTCAGTGCCTTTTGATAATATTGCCTGGCTTTATCGTAGATTTGCATTTGGTGATAAAGATCACCGATTGAATATATATAGGTTGGATTATCGGGTATAAGCCGCAATGCCGAGTGGCAATCGTTTTGGGAAAGGGTTAAAAAAGCCATTTGCAAAAGATGAGAATTTTGAAGATAACTCTTTAGCCAATAACAACGTGCTCGGATGTAGTATAACTGGGCGCGTTGGTAATCGTCCATGGTTTGCAATTCCAACTGGATAGTGGTTTCCTCGACACTTCGATTCAAATCATCATAGGTGGAATGCTCTAATGGTTTTTTTACATGCCAGGGTTTAGGGAGAGGGGATTGCCATTCATACGCATAGACCGATTGGAACAATTCATCCGGCAATCGCTTTTTGGTTTTGTTGAAAAACTCATTGGCCTTATCATTTTTTTGCATCTGAAAATATAAATCCGTGAGAAAGGCAAAATAGGCCGGATTATCCGTCTCTGCGGCAGCGGCGGAATGGGCATCCTTCAGTGCCAATTTAAAATAGGTTTGTTGGGCTACGCGCGAGTTTTGAATATAGGTTTTAAGCCAATAGCGTTTGGCACGGTCGAATAGATATAACGCTCTCAGGCGGGGAGTTATTTTTTTGCTTTCGAGTTTTATGGATAATTTCTCTATGGAGGTATCCAATTCATTTAAATCAATATAGTGCAGAACCTGTTCCAGACGCTGGGGCCTGGGAAGAGGAGGTTGCCAGCGCAGGGCGTTAAAACAAACCCATGAAAAAAGCACCCATATCACAGCAAGAATAGTAAACAAAAATCGCATAATCAAAGCACCCATTCAATCAGGAATAAGCTGATTGCATTTCAATCATTCTCTTCCTGTCTAATTATAGTTTAATTATCAGGTTATTGGCTTTTAACAACCAGGCATTAATGGCATCATGTATTCCTCAGTTTAATAAGACGATTACGTTACAATAGTTTAACAATCTTGAATTTGATTTTGGAGCATTAAAATGGAACTTCCTGTCATTCAGCCTATTTCAAAAAAGCCTTTGCAATCTGTGTTGATAAAACCAACCGGTGCGGATTGCAACTTGGATTGTACCTACTGTTTTTATTTGGAGAAAGCGGCCCTATATCCGGAATCGCATGTGCATCGCATGCCTGAGGAGGTGATGCACCAGATGGTGAAACAAGTTATGCAGCAGGGGGAGCAATCTGTATCGTTTGGCTGGCAGGGGGGTGAACCCACCATGATGGGTTTGGACTTTTTCAAAAAGGCGGTCGAATACCAGCAGACGTATGGTCGTCCAGGCCAAACCGTGGGGAATGGGTTGCAAACCAACGGGATATTGATAACAGATGAATGGTGTGACTTTTTCAATGAATTCTCCTTCTTGATTGGGCTTTCTTTGGATGGACCTGAGCATATTCATGATAAATACCGATTCACCAAAGGAGGCCGTCCTTCATGGGCTAAAGTGTCCGAAACGGCCGAACAAATGCTGGGTAAAGGCGTGGCGGTTAATGCGTTGGTGGTGGTTAACGATTATTCGGCCCAATTTCCAGAAGAGATCTATGACTATCACAAGAGCATGGGATTTGAGTATATGCAATTTATCCCCTGTGTCGAAACTGATCCCGAAGATCCCACCAAATCTGCGTCCTTTTCGGTTACGGCCCGGCAATATGGGGAGTTTTTATGCCGAATTTTTGATTGCTGGAAGCGTGATTTTAAAGATGGCATGCCTACCACCTCGGTTCGCTATATTGATTCAGTTTTTCATACGTATGTTGATTTTCCACCACCTGAGTGCACTCTATTGGAGGAATGTGGGTGTTATGTGGTGGTAGAACATAATGGGGATATCTATTCATGTGATTTTTTTGTTGAGGAAGACTGGAAATTAGGGAATTTGATGGAAGGCAATATTGTCGATTTCTTAAACAGTCCCCGGCAGAAGGAATTTGGATGCTGGAAATCCGATCTCCCGCCTGAATGTCCGGAATGTGAATGGCTTTCTCATTGTTGGGGTGGATGTACGAAAGACCGTTTGCGTGACCCGGCTGATAAGGGATCCAATCATTTTTGTGAGTCGTATAAAATGTTTTTTGCGCATGCGGATGATGAATTGCAGCGTTTGGCGGATGATTGGAAAGCCCAGCAGCGAAGAGAGCAGGAAGCGGCGGAGGAGCGTTATCAAGCCTTATTTGAAAGCGGATTGACAGAAAAAATGGATAAAGTGGCTCGCAATGATCCCTGTCCGTGTGGTAGTGGAAAGAAATATAAAAAATGTTGCGGGCGGGCGTAAAAGAATTTACGCATCTTTACTTTATTTTTTTACAATTCTCCCGATATTAAATGCGTAATCTTTTTTAACGGATCATCCGGGCATATGATATGTGGCTGGAGGGGCGTTTTATTGTCAGTCTTCAATTTTTCAAAATACGCCAGAGTAGTCAAAGGGATTTTGGGGTTTAACTAAAGAGCCAACTATGGGAGAATTACTTATCTTTAACAAGGACAAGAATGAACTGATAAAAGCGTCCTTAACTACTCCACGAGATGAACGCACCGTGCGTACAATCGATCGGTTATTGGCATCCGCCAAGACGGAGAAAATGTCAATTGCGTTTATGTTTATTCAGATTGAACGGCTTAGCGAACTGCGTTCAAATTACCGCCATCAAAAAATCCGTGATTTGGTCACTGGATTGCTGGAGATTTTGTTGGAACTTACTCCTGAAGGGGTTTATACCGATTGCACGGAGCGGAATGAGTTTTTAATCATCATACCGGAAGCCGAGCATGAAAGCGTACAAAACCTGGCTATAGAAATTCATCAACATTTTATAACGTTTTCGAAGAAGGTATTTAAAAAGGAAAGCCCACCGCCAGAATTGAATATTGGAATTGTTTATTATCCGGATGATGTAAAAAACCGCATCGAACTTTTCCAGGCGGGACACGATGCGCTGTATCTGGCTCACTTACAAAAACGAAGTGGTATTACCTCTTACAAGAATAAGCGTACCTGCTCAAAAACCATTCGATTAACCCAAGCCCAGCAGGAACAACTCCAAAAAATCGCTCAGTTTGAAAAACTATCCGAGCAACTTGTCTTAACCAAAGCGGTGGATGATTTAATTAATGAGTATTTTACGCCATAAAGCAGGATGGGATTCGTTTACTTAAAGGAAAAGATGAACCGTAGTAAGTATAATGTTCCCCAGGGAAACCCATTCGCAAGGTTCTGATTTTGCGGATATTGGTTTCTTTCCATTTATACGCATTTTTTCGTTCAGGGGGAGTTTAAGCAAGTAGGGTCGTGGGATGTCGGTTGTTGGGGAGGAGCTTGCTGACCATTTGAATGGATTTGCAATTTGTGCAATCATTTCCATGTAATTTGAACTTTTAATATTACCTCACTAGAAGGTGTTAAGATGATACAACATAATCGCCGTTCATTTTTAAAAGGCCTGGGTTGCGGTGCGTTTGCTGCGGCTCATCCCTCATTTGTTTTCGCTGATAATGAAAAAACCAACCGGTATAACGTTTTGTTTATCGCTGTGGATGACCTTCGTCCTGAACTGGGGTGTTTTGGTGTTCCATATTCCCCATCGCCCAATATTGATGAGTTGTCGAAACGGTCGGTACGGTTTACCAACCATTTTGTGCAAGTGCCGACATGTGGAGCATCACGGTTTTCATTGCTGACAGGGCGCTCACCGTCTCAATCCGGGGTTACGCGCAGTAATCATGCTTTTTATCGTGGGGACTCCGCGCTATCACACACCTTGCTTGATTCTGCACAATCCATGCCTGAATTATTCCGGCGCAGTGGATACCACACGGTCAATATTGGTAAAATCTCTCACACCGCGGATGGAAAAGTTTATGCTTATAATGGTGAAGGCGATGGACGCGATGAAGTGCCTCATGCCTGGGATGAACTGGCGACCCCCTATGGTGAATGGAAGCGGGGCTGGGGTGTCTTTTTTGCTTATGCGAATGGAAAACATCGTGAAGATGGCCAGGGACACATGGATTTGCATGAATTCATTGCGGAGAAGGATGAGGATCTACCCGATGGTTTGAACGCCAAAGTGGCGATTGAGAAGTTAAAAGAATTCAAAAAACAGGACAAGCCCTTTTTTATGGGACTAGGCTTTTATAAGCCTCATCTACCCTTTGTGGCAACCCGAAAAGATTGGGAAGCGGTGAAGGATATGGATATTTCCCTCGCATCCCATCAGGATAAGCCGGAAACGGACTATTGGCATCGAAGTGGTGAATTTTATAAATATGACATGCCCTATAAAAAAACGCATCCCCTGGCTGAAAACGCTCAGGATCAAGCACGCAAAGCCTATTTGGCGTGTGTTCGCTATATCGACCGGCAAATCGGCAAGGTGCTTGGCGCGCTTGAAGCGGAAGGGCTTAGCGATTCCACTATCGTGGTGCTGTGGGGAGATCATGGCTGGCATCTGGGTGATTCGCAACTTTGGGGCAAACATACCCCCTTTGAACGGGCGGTTCATTCACCCATGATGATCCACGTTCCCGGGATGAAAAACGGGGGACAACCATGCGATGCATTGGTTGAGGCGATTGATATTTATCCTACACTCGTCAATTTGTGCAATCCCAAGTTTAACAAAACAAGGTTCCCGTTGGATGGCAATAATCTTGCCCCTCTTTTGGATGATCCTGATCAAGATGTGAAAGAGGCTGCCTTGAGTTATTGGAACAACGCGGTGTCGGTGCGCACTCAAACCCACCGGTTGATTGCCAGAAAGAAAGGCAATGAATATCAGAATGTCGAACTTTATAACATAAATGAATCTCCTGATCCCATCAAAAATCTGGAATCGGACCACACCGCGCTGGTAAATAAACTGTTAAAGTATATGCCTGAATGATGAATTTATTTAGTATTTTACCTCCAGGGATTCGTCTTGTAGGGATTGGTGTTATATGGATTCGTACGGGACGGATTTGTATTCCATCGGTCCAAAGTGGAAGAGCTGTTCTGCCGTCTTGAGTCTTCCATCTGGATAGCGCTATCGATGGCTAATTTGAGAGCAAGGAACATAGCATCTTGTTCTTCAGGAAACTTATTAAGATAGAGTTCAAGGTTTTCATATATTTCATCTTTATTGGCAATGGAGATTGTGTATTTACGAGAAATGGGATCCGGTTCGGTTGAAAAAGCACGTGGAGTGCTTAAAACCATACTCTGAAACTTAATCTTTATCTCTTCCTTCATTTCAGGAAATTCGTCCAGCAATGTGACATAATCCTTTGCCTTACTAACGTTTGAAATTAATGTATCGATTTGTTCTTTCTCCAGTTTATAATCAGTCGTGGGGAACAATTCCAGATAGGTTTGCAGCCCATATGGTTGATTGGTCGAGGTGATCAAGTCAAACATGGATTTTGCATGATTCTTTTTCTCTTCAGGGAATATATGAAGATAGGCAGCCACATGATTTGAAAAATAATTTTTATTCATCCCTTCAAGTGAATCAGAGGTGGAATAGGATTTTGTTTGAAGCCGAACAATCGGTGATGAAAGCGCTGTATTCATCCTGGATGCCGCAAGAGAAGAAGATGAAGACTTTGACTTGATTCCTTGAATTTGCACCTCTATATCCTTACTCCACACTGTTTTGAAGGGCAGAAGATCATCGCCGGTTAAATAATGATAGTCAACAATCGCTTCAGAGATGGTTGATTTAAATTGAGTTTTCAATTTGGCATCAGTTTCATTTTTGTCGGAATATTCATCCAACGTTCGAATAAAGGCATCTCTTAAGGGGGAATCCATACGATCATATTTGGGTATGGTGGCCAGGTAATTCAAAAATGACTTTGGGGTGAGTGTGTTTTCCTCATCTATCCGTTCTGCAAGCAACTGTTGGCGCCATTTATTTTGAGCGTCCATATTCAGTCCAAAATGCTCAATGTAATCATGCATTTCCTTATCACATGAAACAAGGCGAAGAGCGACGGGGGCTAATTCAGTACGTCGAGAAGGAACAAACGTGGCCAACTGGGTCAGTTCATTAAATGATTGAGCGTTTTGAATCGTAGAATTTATTTTGTTGGGGTAAATTGATAAATAGATTTCCGAACGTTCGGCCAATTCTGCCGCCTTCTGCAGACATGAATCAAAACCGGTTTCATCCTTCATCTGATGAGCCAGAATCCATAACAATTCCTCCTCCGGTTGTTTATTTTCTTCCTCCATTTGTGTAATAAAATGCTCTAGATCCGCTACATCAGGTTGAATAACGGGTATCCATTTGTTCCAGGAATTAGTTTTTTCCGTACGGCTGCTTTGTAGACCGAAATCGATGGTTGAGGAGGATGGATTGCTTACACGAATAAAATAGCGACCAAGTGAGAGATCAATATTCAAATCGCGTTTTGATTGCGTACCATATCGAAACGCGACTGGTTTGGAATAAGCACCAGAACGGTCGGGAAGGGCTTTATGGACAAAAATATCAAGGCTTTTTTCTATATGATCGATTGTAAGAGTCAGTTGAGTGGGATTAATTACGGCATCATAAAAAAACCATTTATCACTATCCATAGTGAGTAGTGTATCATCCAATTTATCGCCGATGACCAACGTGGAATAGTTATAAATCGGGATATATCCGACTGGCTTGCTTTTTATTTCCTTGCCGGGATCACGCCCTTCCATAATTACATCCAATGCCCCTAATAATTCCGGTACTTTACACCAGACTTTCTGTGCCAGCCGGCTATGGACATTATCACCGGCATAATAGAGAATAGAGGCTATCCCCTTCAAATCTTTGATATTGCCTAGCAAATATTCATCCATAATATGTTTGCGAAGCCGGGCAATTAAATGGGGATCATCAAAATTAAATTGAATCCCCAGCCGTTCAAAGAACTTCTCTTCAAAGTTTTTGATGGCATCAATAATGATATAATCGAAAATTCGGGCATATTGTCCGCGCAAAAACGTCATATCAATGGTGACGGTTTCCGGAGGACGGGAGGTAAATTCCCACACCTTGGGTATCTCTCCTTTGCCAGGTAAGAAGGATACTTCCCATTCAATGTAGAAATCGACCGTCACCAGTTTGCCCAATTCCTCACTCAAGGGATCACCCCAGCGGTATCCTTCGGGGATGAGGGTATAATCAATCAAAATACCTGCACCAGTCTCTTCAACCACTTCTTCAGTGCTCTTCTCCAACGGGAGCACATCATCACCAAAAATTTGGTTTAATCCCTGGACCACATGATCCAGCATCATCTCTTCTCGTTCTTTGGTTTTTTGTTCAGAAAAGACCGTCTCATCGGGTTGAATCAATTCCCGGTTCTCCGAGTTCATCTTCAGCCGAACGGTGAAAGGAATATCACTTGTCGTCAGGGTTTGATATTTGGTTTCTTTTTGGCGAAACGCAATTGGCAGGGAGGCACTTCGTGATCGCCGTTGACGATCCAAGAGTTTATAGAAAACACGCCCCGCGGTGGGATCGGATTGCTGTCCGGCATTTTCAAGGTATTGGCTGAAGGCTTTGTCATATTTATCATCTTTGGTTTCAGGTTGATATGCCGTTCGCATGTTCGCAGCAACGAATAAAAGGTCTCCCCGATTTTCATTTTGGCCATGTGTCACAATCCATTCCGGAGTAAAGAAATCTTTTAATAGAGTTTTGAATTGTGAAGGTAATAGTCCATATTTCTCCATAGCGAAATGTACAATGTGATATTCGAAATCCTCACGGAGAGTGGCAGTTTCATCTTTGCCAGGCATATGCTGCGCGAGGGTTATAAGGGCCTGGTTATCGACAGTTCCGACAACATAGCGCCTTAAATATTTATTAAATTCATCCCAGTTATTCCACATCCACAAGGGAGTAAGAAACGGTTTAATATAGGAGATTTGATCTTTTGTTAACAATTCAGGTTTCATTGCGAACGGTTCAAGAATCAGATATTGCATGGATCGCAAAATTGATTGATTATCATAGGCATCGGCAATTTTGCCAGCCAGAGCAAGTAATCCTTCGTCAATATATTGGTTGCGTTCTTTCCTGAGCCACCATGGAAAATCAACCTTGGAAAGCCCGGTTAACTCTGCAATTTTTTTAAGATCATTGGATTCTATACCTTCCAGTTGATTCATGGATCGTTGAATTAAAAGCGCCTCTGCAGAATCTTTATAACGGGCCTCGTATCCATAATCATCTAAATAGGTATATGCCGCTTCCCAATCCTCTGATTTTTGAACGTTATTCCATGCCATCCATTCGGTCACAGGGCCGTATAAAACGGTTATTAGAATAAGCAAGATAATGATTCCAGCAGCGACAAGTCCCTTACGTAGATTTTTATTCATGATTGGTCTCCTTTTCGATGGCACATTGTGATGTTGTCCAAATCAATAAAAAAAGTTATCCCGCTAAAAATTGAGGTTGCACGTTAGGGGTGGAGTGTTTATCCAAATATAGAAGGAATGAAATGACGGGTGGAATGATCCAGCAAAAATGAATGTGATTCGCATGTGTTGAAGGCATTTTGGTGTTCATGCTTCCCTCTCCTTAGCTGATAAACAATTCATGCTATCCAGCAGAACGCCATTTATCATGCTGATGAAAACAAAAAACCATGAGATTTAAGAATCTCATGGTTTCAATTGGTTGTCAATAAGGTTTGTATATAAATTTATAATTCAATGCATTTCTAACAAATCATGATTCCTTCAATATCAAATTAATTTTACTCTTTAAGCACCATGTCGATGCACATAACCGCTGCCAGGATCAATTTGCGCGCAACGTGATCCGGTTAGTGTGCAAAAAATTGTCTATCACATAGATGTGTTATGAGCCATTGGATTCTTGTATAAATTGGAACTCACATACTTCTTTCATATGAATTGAATTTCGTGCTAACCTAAAGAATTGAATCTGATATGGCTGGATGTGAGGTATTATATAATGACCAATAAACCCTTTCGAGTTGGATATGGATTTGACCTTCATCAATGGTCTGAGGATAGAAAATTAATTCTCGGTGGAGTTGAAATCCCCCATACGCATGGCCTGTTGGGCCATTCCGATGCTGATGCGTTAACCCATGCGATTATTGATGCATTATTGGGGGCGTTGGCAATGGGAGATATTGGCCAGCATTTCCCTGATTCGGATCCACGATTTGAGGGTGCCAATAGTATTCAATTGCTTCAAACCACGTTAACGTTGGTTCATGAAGCGGGGTATGCGGTGGGTAACGTGGATTCCACCATTGTGGCGGATCAACCCAAAATGGTTCCCCATATACATCGAATACGCTTGAGTTTGGCTTCAGCCTTAAAGGTAACCGAATCGGATGTCAGCGTAAAAGCCACGCGCACTGAGCATGTTCTCTTTCAGCCCGAAAGGGGATTATTGGCGATGGCGACGGTTTTATTGCAAAGAGATTGAAAAAAATGTGCACATTTTCAAATTTCAAGATATATTTAATTATAGATAAACAAAAAAGGCGGAGCGAATGGCAATTCCACCCTGTTTCATCATTCCTTCTCCTTTTCTCCTATCTTTATTATTTGGATGAGTTGCAAAATCCCGAACCAAAACTCATCCTTTTTTTTGTCCCAAAACTGGATTGACACATAGGTTAATCCCCCAATGTCATTAAGTTAAGATCAAATTGGATCGTTGAATAGGGAGGGCGAGGCTCCCGCCGAGCCGTTATACGTGAAAACG
>CAZFER010000066.1:0-34957 GCA_964517495.1 uncultured bacterium
CCCACCGAGCCGTTATACGTGGAAACGGCTCGGTGGGAGCCTCGCCCTCCCCTTAACTTAATGACATTGGGTCAACCCCTACATATTGTAAGGGCGAACTTATGTGTTCGCCCTATATTGCGGTTTCAGTAAACACCAATGATGTGTGTTGAGACAATCTCTCTTTAATTTCAGTTAGTGATGTGGAGATTGAGACGGTGATTAGTAGCCGCCGAATCCGCCGCCACCGAAGCCGCCTCCACCACCGAAGCCGCCTCCGCCGAATCCGCCGCCTCCGCCGAAGCCGCCTCCACCACCGAAGCCGCCTCCACCACCGAAGCCGCCACCAAAGCCACCACCGGTGATGCCACCAAATCCAGCACCACCTTGGCGTTCAAGACGACGTCGACGGTAATCTTCGATGCGCTGGATGCGTTCCTGGCGTTGTTGCTGATATATTTCCAGCTTGGCATATTTCATCTGTCTATTTAAGGTTCGCTTATATATTCGTTTCCAGATTTTTTCATTGATGGAACGAGGTTTAATCCATCCCACATATTCGGCTAATGTGACGGTTTCTCCTCCTTGAACATCAAGGCCAAGTTCTTGAACAGGAATCTCCGCGATAACACCGATATCGCCAAGGGCTTGACCCGCCATTTGCTGGCGAAGTTGGAATTCCATCATTTTTTCAATTTCTTCTTTGCTAAGGTACTCCGAACGAAATGTAGGAGATTGAGTTTGGCCGAAAATTTCACGCCATTCCTCTTCAAGTTCGTTGAGCCGATCGAGGATATTTTGGCAAAAATTGACCATTTTCTGGTATTCCTGATTGGTGGAGGCTGCTTGTTTATATTGTTGCAGCGCTACTTGAAATTGCCTGTTCCTTAAAGCCTGAAAAGCCTGATTGGCTTGAGCCAAAGTAGAATCGAATGAACTCGCTGTATTCGCCTCGCCTGTGTTTGGCTGGTTGGTTTCATTGGTGGGAGGTGGTAAAGTGTTTTCAGCGTTATTATCCACCTGGGCGATGGCTAATGGACAGCAGAAAATAACGGCTAGGATGAGAAGGATTGATCCTTTTTTCATTTTATTCTTCTCCGTGAATGGAATTGTTTAATTAACGTCCTAATATTCAATTATATTAAAATTGAATTTTAAACGTCAAGTATTTCCTGGAGGAAGTTATATTCCTCTCAACAACTTTCTATTCATATTTTATTATAACATCTTGATATTCTTAAATTAAGGGTTTTTAAGTAATGGAACATAAAAAGCAATTTATCGAACAAATTCTGGATACTTTAAAAGATCCCACCTCATTTCATCTCTACAGTTCTCATTATGGCTATGATTATGAAAAAATAAAAGAGCGATTAGGTTTAATCGAAAAGGTGGTAAAAGAATTCAAATCACTTTATCCCACTGTTTCTGATCTTTATTTGTTAAGAGTCCCTGCTCGAATTAATCTTATGGGAGTTCATATCGATCATCGTGGAGGGTGGTGTAATTACATTCCCGTCGCGCGTGAGATGGTGTTTTGTTTTTCGGAAAATGAGGATGATGTTATTACTGCCCATAATATTGATTCGGAATTTGAAAATATCACCTTCTCAATTGAAAACGATTTTCCTGAAAGTGACCGAGGCAATTGGATTCATTACATCGAACAGGTCGAGGTGACTCGGGGCGAGTGGGGGAATTATCTTAAAGCCGGGGCTTTCAAACTTCAGGATTTCTTTTTGGATAGGAAATTCAAAGGCTTAAAAATGGTGGTGGGTGGAGATATTCCAACTCGGTCGGGATTATCTTCCTCCTCCAGTTTGGTTGTGGGTACTGTGATGGCTTTATGTGCAGTGAATGGCCTTGAGTTGGAGCGCACTGGATTGGTTGAACTATGCGGAGAGGGGGAATGGTATGTTGGGACTCGAGGGGGAGCTGGCGACCATTCCGCGATGCTTTTGGGCCAACGAGGGATGATTACTCATACCGGCTTCAAACCATTAACCTATGACTACTGCCCTTTCCCAGAAAACTATGATGTTGTTATTGCCCAAAGCGGAATTGAAGCGGCCAAAGCGTCTGGAGCACGGGAAATATTCAATTCACGCATTGCCGCTTATGAAGCGGGCTTTTGTTTGTTTAAACATTTAAATCCACAATGGGAGCAACATCTTCATTTCATTCGAGATATATCACCAGATACCATACCGGCAGGATGGGATGAAATCTATAAAGCCATAACAAAAATACCTGTTCAAATTAGTTTGAAGGATTTATCGATTCAATACCCAGATTTAGAGGAACCCCTCGCGCGAATTCGATCGCATTTTGGTGTCAAGGGTGAAGACTTGCCACTTCGCGAAGTATTGCTTTTTGGAGTGGCGGAATGTGATCGTTCCAAACGCTTTGCCCGTTTCTTAGAACAAGGTGATGTGGAACGGGCAGGTGCATTGATGTTTATCTCTCATGATGGCGATAGGATAAATACATGGCATGGAGATAAAGCAGAACCTTATCAAAGTCCATTCGATGATGCTTATTTTGATGAATTAATAAGACAACTTGAAATGAATTCCAACAATGATGAATTATCAGGAGCGTTTCAACCGGGTGGGTATCGATGCAGCGTTGCTGAATTGGATCGGATGGTGGATGTTTGCCGCTCAATGAAAGGGGTGGTTGGTGCTGGATTGACAGGAGCGGGTTTAGGTGGATCGATATTGATTCTAGTCAAAAAGCCTCATGGAGAAACTGTGGTTAATGAGATGAAAAAGTTGATTGAGCAATGGTCGGATAAAAATCCGTTGGTTGAAATTTGTCATCCGGTTTCGGGGGCCGATTTTATTGATTGTTATTCATGATTTGCTTTATTGAGTGATATTTGCTTGCAATATCGAATGAAATTGTTTAATATACATTCGAATGTTTCCGATTGAGGAGTTAAACAATGGGGCGTGGATTTACTTTGATTGAACTGTTGATCGTGGTGGCGATTATAGGGATATTGGCGGCTATTGCCGTGCCAAACTTCATAAATGCTCAGACCAGGGCAAAGATTGCGCGGGTGCAAGGGGATTTTAAATCGTATGGGACGGCGATCGAAGTGTATATTCTCGATTGGGGGGCTGCACCGTGGGATAAACCCTCTCCGGCAGGGGATCATGGCTGGGCGTCGAGTTTATCCCGATTGACAACGCCGGTGGCGCATATGTCGAGCGTGTTGCCGGATGTATTTCAAGCGGAGGATGTGAAGCCGAATTTATCGGCCTCCCATTTTGCTGATTTTAAAAAAGGGGGCCAATTATCCTATGACTATACAACTATTTATTTTAACGGAGGGGTGAATAATCCTAGCCAAATTTGGAGTTACTTGTTTGGGAAATCATTGTGGCGGTTGGCCAGTGCCGGTCCCGACAAGGCACTGACCAACGTATCCGGCCGTGAATGGTTGGCACCACCCTATCATGCATCCAATGGGTTGGTTTCACCGGGTGATATCACCTATTCGCAGCAGAGCTTTTTAAATAAATAAGAATCCTATTCTTTCTTTTCCGGGGCTTTTTCGGGCTTGGCCCAGATGTGAATATCGTCGACTAATCCGGTGTCGTCGAATGAGCCAATGCCGATGCGTCCCACACGGAAGGTTTTATCTTTGGCTTCCAGAATCGGCTTTTCCATATTATCGAAATAAACTTTAATGGTTCCAGATTCGGTATCTCGTACAACCTTGATGTGATGCCAGGTGTCGTCTTTCCACTCCGTGCCATTGTTGCGTTTATGGGCGATTGATTTTCGTGGTTCGTCTTTGACGATGAAAATGGAATTGGCGTTAGGATCCGTATTGGGGGCGGGAGCGATGTGGGTGTAATAAAAGTGAGAAGGATCCTGCCAACCAAAGAAAATGCACATATCCCGGTGGCCATATTGGCGGCTGGTGGATTTCATTTTGGCTTCAAAAATAAAATCGGATACCCAGAGATCTTTGACCAGAGACATATTATGGGGGGAGCGAACAGGGGGATCGTAATCACTTTGTTTAAAAAGTGAATAGATTTTATTTTCACCCTCGGTTTCAATTTTCCACGCGTCTTTGTCTGTGGGGTCCCATTTTTCGAGATCATGATTGAAACGATCCAAAAAGAGCAGGGGTAATCCCTCTTTGGTTTTGGGAACCTTGGCATTCTCCGAGGCATAGACCAAACCGGTTGCGATCATGAGTGAAAGAATAATTAAACTGAATCGTTGCATAAGTTTATCCTCCGAATAAATTTAATGTCACTTAGTATATCATGAAAAACTATATGAAATGAAAGGGGGATGCCTTTTTAGTTGGTTCCAAGGCGAAGATTGGATGAAATATCCTATAGTTTAAAGTCCTTGTTTTTGCATTTCATCGAGAAAATTACGGGGGGGCAATATTCGAATTCCCTGGTATTCTTTTAGGTCTAGCAAATGATGATCACCGCTAATGATAAAATGTGCTTGGCCTTCAACAGCCCAGACGAGCACTTTGTTACCGTCGTAATTTCAGGATTTGGGTAGGAACGCTTTTTTGCCGAAGCAGAGCACTCACATGCACATTCGTGTCCAGCACGATGCGAATCATAATTGCCTGCCGGTTGTTTCACGCAGGGCTTCGGCAATTGCCTGTTCAGCTTCTTCTTCTGAAATGTTTTTCTTCCCGGTTTCCCCCCAAATTTCATCATAGATGGAGAATACATCATCCCCCTCTGCCGATGTGATTTGAAACCGCAACTTGGCGTTGGTTTCTATGACCACTGTTTCGGATTCGTTTTCAATTTGTCTAAAGAACGATTGAACGGATTCATCCAGCTGTTCAAATGATAGTCGTTTTACCATGATCTTCTTATCTACATTTTCTCTCCTCAATTCTATTACCGGCTCAATCAAACAAACAGGGAAATAAAATCATTGTTGATAATAATTACAATGTATTTATAATGTAATTATGAACCATCTAATCTTCGAGTGGGATACTAAAAAGGATGCTTCAAATCAGTACAAACACGGGGTATCTTTTGAAGAGGCAAAAACCGTCTTTACGGATGAATACGCACGTTTGATTGCCGACCCGGATCACTCTGAGGATGAAGATCGATTCATACTACTTGGTACAAGTATTCATTCTGTCTATTAGTTGTTTGTCATTGCCTCAGAGAAGGCGAAGTAATTCGGCTCATTTCAGCACGTAAAGCCAATAGGCGAGAGCGAAAGATATATGAAGGGTACAGAAATGCGTGATCACTACGATTTTACAAAGTCGGTTAAAAATCCGTACACCAAAAAACTGAAGAAACAAGTAACCATTAGACTTGATGAAGACACGATTGAGTACTTTAAAAAACTTGCGGATGAAAAGGACATACCATATCAGAGCTTGATTAACCTCTATCTAAGAGATTGTGCCCAGTCTCAAAAAGATATAAAAATTGAGTGGCAATAGGAATGGTTAACAACCAGAGGAAGGGTGTAATGATAAGAAAAACGAATACCAGGTTATTTCATGACCGAACATGTTGACTATACAGATTCATTTATTGCAGAAACCTATGATTATGTGGTTCCCTATCGTAACCGTAATGATCTCCAGTTTTATTTAGATATAGCGCGCCGCTTTCAAGGGCCGATCCTTGAATTGGGGTGCGGAACCGGACGGATATTGCTTCCTACCGCCCGTGAATCATTTCCCATAACAGGGCTGGATCATTCCAATGCCATGTTGTCCATTTGTGAAGAAAAACTCATGCAGGAACCGGAAGATGTTCGGAAGAATGTAAATTTCGTCAAGGGTGATTTGAGGGAATTTCAAATTAACCAGCAGTTTAATCTTGTCACTATCCCCTTTCGAACATTCCATCATTTGTTTTCAACAGAAGATCAATTGGCGTGTTTGGAATGCATTCATCGCCACCTTGAACCGGAGGGCGGGCTTATTCTGGATTTGTTTAATCCCTATCTACCCTATCTCTATGACAAGCGGTTTCGTTCCATACAGGAAAAAGAACCACCGTTCAGTATGCCGGATGGCCGGCATATTGTACGCAGCAGCCGGTTGTTGAATTGTGACCTGTTTGAACAAATATTGGATATGGTGTTTGTTTACACGATTACCCATCCCGATCAGTCTGAGGATGAAAAACAGCACCGGTTTTCCATGCGCTACTTTTTCCGATATGAAGTGGAACATATGTTGGGGCGATGTGGTTTCAACGTTTATGAACTATACTCCGAATACGATATGTCACCCTTTGGAGCCAAGTATCCAGGGGAGATGATCTTTGTCGCGAAGAAAGTTTAGGGATGCGCATTGAGGGATAAATCATCAATATGTCCCCGCTTAAAAGCATGATAGGCCAGTCCAGCCACCATGGCGCCGTTATCCATGGAAAATTGTTTATCCGGTAAGTACAGGTTGATCCCTTTGTTCTCTGCCCGTTTACTTAGTTCATTTCGAAGGGGTTGATTGGCAGATACCCCGCCCACCAGGGAGATATGTTTGAACCCCCCTTCTTCTGCCGCGCGAATGGTTTTGGATACTAATACGTCGATCACGGCTTCTTGAAACGAGGCGCTGATTTGGGTGATTTCATCCTGTTCGGGAGAATGAGCGCGGATGTGGTTGATGACAGCCGTTTTCAAACCACTGAATGAGAAATCCAGCCCATCATTCAGCATAGGGCGTGGAAAAGGGATTAATTCTCCCGAGTAATTATCCGCTCGTTTTTGAATCGCAGGTCCACCAGGGAAACCCAAACCTAGCACTTTGGCCACCTTATCGAAGGCTTCTCCGGCAGCATCATCTTTGGTTTTACCTATGAGCGTCAGTTGGTTCCAATCTTCAACGCGATACAGGGCCGTATGGCCTCCGGATACCAGAAGGGAGAGGTGTGGAAAAGGAGGGTGTTGGCTGGATTCACGATTGAGAACGGTGGTATAAACATGGGCTTGCAGATGATGGATTCCAATAAGTGGTTTCTGCAGTGCAAAGGCGATTGATTTTGCGAAAGATATTCCCGAAAGCAAGCAGCCCGCCAATCCAGGGCCATAGGTTACTGCAATTGCACTGAGATCGTGCAAGGTCAATGAAGCGTTTTTTAATGCCTGATCCAACAAAGGGAGTAGGCATTTAACATGAGCACGGGCCGCAATTTCAGGCACCACTCCCCCGTAAGGTTTGTGGATTTCTATCTGAGAAGATACCAGGTTGGTAACGACGTCGATCCCATCCCGAATTATGGCGATACCGGTATCATCGCATGAAGTTTCAATTCCCAGGATCTGCAACTTTAATTTGTCCTTGTTTAAGAGAATAGAGAACTTCGGCTCCTTTTAAGCATTGATAGGCAGTATAAAGTTCGAGATCATATATTTCGTCTTTTGAATTGCTGCCCTCATTGGGTGATTCAAATACTTCATCCACAGTGATGGGGTGGGTGGATGAGTGAATCTCTTTTTTTCCCAACAAGCGTGGTGGGATATATCCCATTTTTTCCTCTTTGCGGATAGCCGCCCGTTGATTATCCGTGATTTGAACTTGAATATCGGGTAAAAGCCCCTCTTCATCCTCGATGGAGCGTCCTGAAGGGGTGTAATATTTCGCTGTGGTGAGTTTGAGTGAGGAGCCTTGTTTCAATTCAAACATGGTTTGCACTGATCCCTTGCCAAATGTTCGATGACCTGCGGGACCGACAATAATACCGCGGCTATGATCCTGAATACATCCAGCGACGATTTCAGACGCACTGGCTGAAAACTCATTGACCAGAATGGCCAAGAGGAAATCACCTAAAGGTTTACTCTCCGCGATATATTTTTTCTCACGATTGTTTCTACTTCGATGGAAGACAATCAATTTACCCCGTTCGATAAACAATTCGCTGACATCCACGGCCACATCGTGTAATCCTCCTGAGTTATACCGAAGATCAAACACCAATCCCTTCATGCCTTCCATTTGAAGCTCGCGGATGGCATCTTCCAGTTCTTCGGCAGCATCGCTAGTGAAATCCCGAAGCCGGATATAGGCAATCGTGTCATCCAACATTTTCTTCTCATCGTCCTGGACGGCGTTGGTATTGATGATCGCACGCGTGATGACTTTTGGGATTAATTCTTTTTCCCCTTCACGGGCGATACTGATGGTGACCGTGGTGCCCGGTTCACCCTTTAGTTTTTTGGTTGCTTCATAAATGTTGATATTTTTGGTGCTTTCCCCTTCGATTTTGACAATGCGGTCACCACTCATGAGTCCAACTTCTTCAGCGGGTGTGTTGGGAAGGGGATCGATGACGGTGAGCCATCCGTCCACGATATCGATTTGGATTCCAAGCCCACCGAATGATCCTTTGGTTTGATCATTGAATTCCTTGGCTTCTTGTTCAGCCAAATATACACTGTACTGGTCCAGTTTTGAGACCATCCCCTGAATCGCACCTTCTATGAGATCCTCGGTCTTTGTTTTATCAGGATCGACATAGTCGTCTTGGATCAACGTCATGATACGAATCATGATTTTCATTTGTTCGAATTCTTCGTCGAATTCATCCAAAGCGAGTACGCTGCGTTGAACACCGATGCCCAATGCGATAAAAATAATGAATAATACCGATATGAGTATGGTTATGTGTTTTTTCCCTGGGACCGGCATAAAAAACTCCTTCTTAACCTGCCTCAGTCAATAAAACAGGTGTATATATAATATAAATGTATATCATAGAAACTCTTTAATCATGATCCATTAAGCCAAAGTTGAGGATTAATGGCTTGTTTTCCTTGTCGTAATTCAAAATGATAAATAGCATTTCCATTATTTCCAATCACATGGCCAATGGTTTGACCAGCGTTGACGGTGTCATTTTTACTGACGGACTCTGTCACATTACCGTATACCGAAAGATATCCTTCATCATGAGTCACTATTATGGTTCGGCCAAAACCCGGTATATCACCTGTGAGTAAAACTTCACCCGGTGCCACCACTTTGATGGGTGTGCCCGCAGCAACTTGCACATCAATTCCGGGACTTTTCATTTTAACTTTAAACTGAGGGTGGGTAAACTCACCAAACGGCCGGGTGATTGTACCTCGGGCTGGCCAACCCAAATTTCCTTTTAATTTAGAGAACGGTTTTAAGTTTGCGGCTTCAAAATTATCGGTCTTGGCTTCAGAGACCGGTTGAGAGGAATTTTTTTGTTGTTGAGCAGCAATTTTCTGTTGTTCTTTTTTGCGCTGTTCCGCTATTCTTCGTTGTTCTTCACGACGCCGTTTTTCTTCAGCCAACTGCCGTTGGCGGTTGATCTCAGCGATACGTTTTTCCCATGCTTCCAATTGATCACGTAGTTTTTCCACTTCAGCAAGTTGTTTTTGATAAGCGTTTTCGGTTTTTTCAATTTCAGCTTGCTTTTCAGTAATGAGCTCCTCTTTATTTTTTTTAACTTCAAGATCCACTGGCATGTATTTCGTGAGGATGAGTTCCTGATAATCCTGTTTTTCTTTAATAACGTCCAGCAATTCCTCCATGCGCGGTTTTTCACTTTGAATTTCGTTAAATATGTTGATGGTTATTTGTTCAGCAGCGATTTGGAACGATTCGAGTTGCATTTGGGAGGAGATGTCTTGTGTGCTGTAACGATTCAAGGATTTTTCAAGTACGTGTAAACATTCGTCAAAAAAGAACCGGCGTTCTTTGTTTCGTTGGGATATCTTTTTTACTTCAGCATTGGCTGCGTCTATAAACCGCTGGGCCTCGGCAAGGTTGTATTCATAATTTCGAATTATTTTATCGTAGCGTTTTAAGCGGCCCTTCTCTGAATTGATCATACGCATTAAGCGTTTTTTTTGATTCTCGAGACTCTTGGCTTTTTCACGTTCCTGTTCCAACTGTTCGCGGAGTTTTTCCGCATTATCCTGAAGATCAGCGATTTCAGCATAAGCCAGATTAAAACAGACTAAACCCAAAAGAATCAAAATTGGAAATTTGAATATTTTTTTCATTGCCTATCCCATTCCGTCATTGGTATATGCGTTGCAGAAACTTTTTCCAATTCTTCTGCTTTTAACCACCAACCGATTAGACAAATCGCACCGCTTAGTGCACCCACCACAAAAGCATTTTGTATAAGAATTTGCCCAAAGTTTGGCCCATCCGGTATTGGTGAATGAAATGGAAGAAAACTGTACGATAAAGCAAAGAGCAAGGCATAACTAAACATGGATGCCAAGAGGTTCATGATAATCTGTTTTCCCCAAATCCATTCCAGGTGTGGAAAAGCCACGGCTGCGCTTCCCCCATATTGGATAAGATAACGTCTTCTTAATCGCACTGGAAATTCGGCTAACAAGCCTATTAACACCAAAAGAAGAAAGAGGAAAAAGAAATAATTCATATATTGTTCTTTTGCGATTGAAGTGGTTGATCGCTCCAACGCAATTTGAATTCCATTCGTATCCCATCTTACCTGTTTTACACCACTTACGGCTTGAATGGAATCAGCGATTTGTTGAGGATCGTTTTGGAGATCGATTTTCATTGATGAAGTGGCATATAATATCGGTGACAAATGGGCTTTCCATATTGAAACCCATTGCTCTTTCTTATCCGGGCTTCCTCGCCAGGCTGGAATGGGCTGGTCTATTTGGGAAGAGGAAATCCCATCCAATGCAATGACTTGTTCGTTCAAAGTTTGATAACGGTTGTCACCCAACTCTGTTTCCAACATTGCGGCATACATAACAGGAACTGCGGAGGATTCAATCAGGCTGCGTTCATAATGAATCCATAATGTTGAAATGGATTGAAATGTCATACATAACGGCAGAATGATGATCAGAGATAAGTACAGAGATTTATATAATTTTATATGCATGTTTTTAAGAACAATAATAGGAACTATTTTATGATTATTCGTTGCGCAAATTCACAATTTCAGTAGTGATTATACAAACGCTTTTAGATTAAGTAAATAATAGATGTTAGACTCTTTTGATAAATTGATTCATTCCAACCTTACATAGTAATTACATGAAGAGAGCGATGCTCTCGAGATAGTCTGGAAATCAGGTTGACACATAGGTCAAACCCTACATGTTGTAGGAGCGAACCCAATGTCATTAATTTAAGATCAAATTGGATCGTTGAATAGGGAGGGCGAGGCTCCCGCCGAGCCGTTTCCACGTATAATGGCTCGGCGGGAGCCTCGCCATCCCCTTTAAGTTAATGACATTAGGGGCAAACCTATATGTTCGCCTTATACTGTGGTGTGGCAACTACCGTCAACAATACCTAGCTGCTCTCTCACTATTTTCACCCCAAGAAACCATTTTATTCTAGTAGGCTTGGAGTATAGTATAAATAACGGTTGAACTTTATCCTTTGTTTTAATAAAAGGATGAATTAATTGAAGTGGAAAACGGTTCTCTTGTCAATAGAGTGCTCGTTTTATCTCTTCATTCGATAATTTTAAACCAAACTCAATTAAAATCTGGATTGAAATAAGGTTAAAACAATGAGCGTCTTGCTTGAAATTTGGAGACATTTAACCATCGCTGGTCCTTATGTGCTATTTGGATTCCTGGCGGCTGGGTTGATTCATACATTTATTTCAACAGCATGGATTGCATCATTATTGGGAAAGCGGAATTGGAAATCGGTTTTTTGGGCTTCTTTTTTTGGAATTCCTCTCCCTCTATGCTCATGCTCCGTCATTCCAACCGGCGCCACCTTACGCCAGAAAGGCGCTGGACGGGGGGCGGCAACCTCGTTCCTGGTGTCAACACCACAAACAGGTGTTGATTCAATTGCACTTACGTATGCGATGATGGATATAACCATGACGATATTACGTCCCATAATCGCTTTTATAACCGCATTGGCTGCTGGCATCGGTGTAAATTGGTGGGGTGAAAAAGATGAGGAGGAATCTTCTCAACAAGAGGCTGCCCAGGAGTGTTGCTGTTCATCCCAACCTGCTCCACCCCCTGCCAAGGATTCGTGTTGTAACGAAACCACCATAAAAAAGAAACAACGATGGTGGCATCGAACCCTTCAATTTGCATTTGGGGATTTATCGAACGATCTGGCCCATTGGCTTCTTTTAGGCTTTATTCTCTCAGGGATTATCGGCGCCATGATTCCCGAGGGTTTTTTTGATGGATGGGCCGGTCAGGGTATAGGTTCACTTTTCATCATGCTTTTTGTGAGTGTGCCAATGTATATTTGTGCTTCAGCATCCACTCCAATTGCGGCGGCGCTTATCGCCAAAGGGCTTTCACCGGGAGCGGCTTTGGTTTTTTTACTGGCGGGACCAGCAACCAATATTGGTTCTATCCCTATTCTCACAAAATTGCTAGGACGCCGGTCTGTTGTGTTTTATTTGCTAACCATAATTATATTTAGTTTATTGGCGGGTTTTCTAATCAATATTTATTATGGTCTCGGAAATGTGTCCCCCAAAATGGCTATAAGTGAGGTGGAAATGGAGCATGGAGGGATTTTAGGTATTGCTTCAGCTCTATTTTTAATTGTTTTGTTACTCAAAGGGATTTTCTTGAAACCTATTCCTGAGGAATGGAAGAAAACCTTGTTTTTCTTTGCCAAACCATTCGGTTATCGAACCTCTTGAGGGAATGTGTATTGAACATGGATAAATCATCAGAAGAAGTGATATGTGTTTCCCAAGTAAGCTTTTCCTATGAAAATGAAAATGTTTTGGATGATGTTTCTTTTTGCGCCCAGCGTGGGGACTTCATCGGTTTGGTTGGGCCAAACGGTGGAGGAAAAACCACCCTGTTGAAAATCATATTAGGATTGCTGGAACCGGATAAAGGTTCGTTGTGTATTTTTGGTGGCTCCCCTAAAGAGGCTCGCCAATCGATTGGTTATGTACCCCAACAGTGCCATCTTGATAAGGATTTCCCCATCAATGTGGAGAATGTGATATTGATGGGGTGCCTAAGTTCCACTCCCACCTTTGGAGGATTTTCTCAGCGTGAAAAAGAACTGGCCAAAGAAGCTTTGGCGAAAGTGGATTTGGTGGATTACCGCTATCAACAATTTGGGCAGTTATCTGGTGGTCAGCGGCAGCGTGTACTCATCGCAAGGGCACTGGTCGGTAATCCTCAAATGTTGATTATGGATGAACCCACCTCCAATTTGGATAGCCGTTCCCAACATCAAATATATGAATTGCTCAATTCAATGAAAGGTGATTGCACCATTATCCTGGTTTCTCATGACTTGGGGGTGGTATCCAAACAGGTGACAAAAGTTGCATGCCTTAATCGTCATTTGGTGATGCACCCCACCAGCGAATTTTCCAGTTCGATGTTTGAAAATATGTACCATACACCCATCCAACTGGTTGATCATGGCAACATTATTTAGCAGAGGGGGGATGCCCGTTTCATGTTCGATTTTTTCGAAGCCGTTAGAAATCAAACCTTTATGCAATATGCCCTGCTAATGGGTGTTTTGGTCAGTGTGGCGTGTGGCATTATCGGTTCCTATGTAGTCGTCAAGCGAATTGTGTTCATCAGTGGGGGGATTGCTCATACGATTTTGGGAGGGATGGGAATCGCTTATTACTTTGGATACCATCCCATGTGGGGTGCTATACCCTGTGCTGTTTTAGCGGCGTTAATTATTGGTTTGATTTCATTGCGAACTCACCAACGGGAGGATACCATTATCGGCGCCCTTTGGGCGGTGGGGATGGCTACCGGCATCGTGTTTATATCACTTACACCTGGTTATAATACCGATTTGATGAGTTATTTATTCGGCAATATTCTTATGGTCACTCAATCTGATATATGGGCTACGCTTGTTTTGGATATACTTATTGTCCTAATTGTTTGGTTATATTACAAGCAATTTTTAGCGGTCTGTTTTGATGAGGAATACGCCAAATTGCAAGGAATGCGTACCGAAGCCATCTATTTGCTGCTACTTTGCTTAATTGCTCTGACGGTGGTTTTGTTGATCCAGGTTGTCGGAATCATCCTTGTGATCGCACTACTGACCTTACCAGCGGCGGTGGCGGGTCAGTTTGCCCGTAGCCTGGGAGAGATGATGTTATTCGCTATTGTGTTGGGGATTCTATTCACCACCTCAGGGATGTTTATATCCTACCATCCCAATTTACCCACTGGTGCGACGATTATCATTATCGCTGGCGTGGTTTTTTTGTTGACAACCGTACTTCGTGAACGATTTATTCGATCTCATAAACGTGAATTATCTCATACTAGGGAGGGTATGAAATGAATATCAAACTGACTTCGACCAAGGGAATATGTGTATTCGTTATTTTGACCGTATGGATTTCCTCTTCATTGAGCCAAGGCCGAAAGGCTGAGTCGATTCCAGAAAATGTTATCGCGAAATATGACTTGGTGTATTGCAAATTAGGTGACCGTGAGTTGAAACTGGATCTTTTCCGCCCCAGGCAAAATGATCAACTGCATCCGGGTGTTGTTTTTGTGCATGGAGGTGGTTGGCGATCTGGGGATAAAACCCATTTTCAGCGGCAAGCGGTTTATCTTGCTTCGAAAGGATATGTTTGCATATGCATCGAATATCGCCTCTCAGGCGAAGCGCTCTTCCCCGCTGCTCTCGAAGATGCCAAATGCGCAGTTCGTTGGATGCGTGCCCATGCGGAAAGATTGCATGTTGATCCTGACCGAATCGCATCAGCGGGTGGTTCGGCGGGCGGCCATTTAGCCGCCATGTTGGCAGTAACCGGTAAAAAAGACGGCTTCGAAGGAAAGGGTGGATATGATGAGTTTTCCAGCCGCTCGAATTTGGCTGTTATATTTAACGGCGCATTAAATTTGGCCCAACTGGCAGAAAAAAAGCCAGACGCTTCTATGCTGGTACAATTTCTGGGTGGAACCTATGATGAAAAAGAGGGAACCTACCGAAAAGCCTCACCAATCACGTATGTCGATTCATCCTGTCCACCATTTTTATTGTTGCACGGCACTGAGGATACCACTGTACCGTTTAGTCAGGCGGTGGAGTTTAAACACGCATTGGAAAAAGCAGGTGTGAAAGCGGAGTTAGTACCAGCAGAAGGGGAAAACCATGCCTATTTTAATTCCTCTCCCCATTTCGAAATCACATTAAAAGAGATGGAAAAATTCCTGGCAAATCATTTCAAAAAGGCTCAATAATAAACTTAATTCTAATGCTTCCAATTAAACTGATCGGCTTGCTGCTGGAATTTTTAGGACGAGGATTAGTCATATTTTTCGGATTGGTACTTTTTGGAATAGGCACCCTTTTCTGCTTTATGGGGCCCTTGATCATTATTGGCGCCCCATTTTGCTTATTTGGTGCGTTAATGGTGATCAAGGCGTTTTGAAATTTTCTACCCAATCTGCCTTCCCTTTTTTATCAGGAACACAATCTCTTGCCTCTTCTATTATATAATGATATTATTATATAGAGGGAGATCATATATTATGCCTAATTTGAATGAATCCAATCAATGGCAGGACATGGCAACGGTTTTAAGGGCGATGGCCCATCCTGTACGATTAACCATTTTGGATGAACTGTGCAATGGACCCAAATGTGTTCATGAAGTGCAGCACATTGTTGATGTATCCCAACCAAATTTATCGCAACATTTAGCGGCCCTTAAAAAAGCGAAATTAATCGGTTCGCATGCCAATGGTCCATTGCGATGTTATTACCTTCTATGCCCAAACTTTGTTAAAAAACTAATCGGGGAACTCAAAAAAGACCAGCCCATTAAACCACGTTCTCGGCAATCCATCGCACGAGAAGTCTGCCGGACCGGTGATATGGATCATGCAATGTGAAAAGGATGGTGAACAGTAAAATTTTTTTGGCTAAATACTTGCAATTTCCCTTATATGCAATTAACATTATATATATGAAGGCTGGACGGATTCCCTCAAGTTTGAAATAATTAAACATGGGGGAAATGCTGATTCAAATAACGTTTTAACACAATCAATTCACACTAAAAAAATAAAGAGGGTTCATAACCATGCAAAATCAAAATGAATCGTCAACAGCCCCAATGGACTTCGGGTTATCCATTGTCCGCTATTCGATAGATCATCCCAAACAAGTCACCGCCATTATGATCATATTGGCAATCCTTTTTATGGCGTTCATGCCGATGGTCAAAGTCGATACCGACCCGGAAAACATGCTGGCTGAAGATGAAGCGGTACGGGTGTTTCACAATCAAATGAAGAAGGAATTTTCCCTTTACGATATGGTGGTATTGGGGATTGTGAACGAAGAGCACCCGGATGGAGTTTTTAATCCAGAAACCTTGTCCAGGATTTATGAACTAACCCAATTCGCAAAAACCTTACAATGGCCCGATCCCAACAACCCGGATAAACAGATTGGGGTGATCAATGCCGATTTGTTAGCCCCTTCAACGGTTGACAATATCGAACAGGCTGGATTAGGAACAGTGCGGTTCGAATGGCTCATGTCAAAACCTCCGAAAACCCGGGAAGAGGCGTTGAATATACGTGACAATGCCCTGGATAACCCCCTTTTACGTAACACCTTGGTTTCGGAGGATGGCAAAGCACTTTGTCTTTATCTCCCCCTCGATCAAAAAGATTTATCCTACAGAGTCTATTCCGCATTGAAGGAAAAAATCAGTGAATTTTCCGGCGATGAGCGTTATTTCATCACCGGCTTGCCAGTGGCGGAAGATACGTTTGGTGTAGAGATGTTTATTCAAATGGCCATATCAGCCCCCCTGGCCATGCTGGTCATATTCCTATTAATGCTCTACTTTTTCCGTAAGTTGATATTGATCATAAGCCCCATGATCGTGGCGATGGTCTCAGTGATTTATGCGATGGGATTATTGATCGCCACCGGGAATACGGTCCATATCATGAGCTCAATGATACCCATCTTTGTCATGCCCATCGCGGTATTGGATTCAATCCATATCATTTCTGACTTTTTTGACCGCTATCCAAGAATCAAAGACCGGCGAAAAACCAGTCTCGATGTCATGCGGCATCTCTTTGTGCCCATGCTTTATACTTCCCTTACCTCGGCAGCGGGTTTTGCCTCGCTGGCTCTTACACCAATTCCGCCAGTACAAGTGTTCGGGATATTTGTTGCGTTTGGCGTCCTGGTCGCCTGGTTTTTGACGATTACGTTTATTCCCGCCTTTACCATGTTCATTAAAGAATCGTCTTTGGAAAACTTTGGAATCCATGAAAATGAGGAAAGCCCGAAATCCCGCTTGACTTCATTTCTTCGTTGGATTGGTGGGGTAACCTACGCTCAGGCTAAATTAATATTAACAGTCACTTTGATCATTGTGATCCTGGCGATTTATGGTATCAGCAAAATCCAGATTAATGACAATCCGGTTAAATGGTTCACTGAAGGCCATCCCATCCGAGTGGCGGATAGAGTATTGAACGAGCACTTCGGGGGAACCTACATGGCTTATTTGGCGGTGGAGCCAGCCGGAACACCGGGGACACGGCAGGTTCAATCACTCGCAGAGAAAATCAAAAACGATATTCATCAAACCGTGGATGAGCAAAAAGAAGGCTTCCCAGAATTGGTGAACGCGGCCACCACGGCCATAAGCCTGGTGGATGAAACAGCCCAAATGGCAGAGATCCCATCCGATTTCATTGATTCCTTAACCACGAAAATGGAAGTTCAAAAAGAGAGTGCGGAAGGTTTTGTGATCGATGCGTGGGATGAGTTAATCGCTGTGGTAGAACGGGCGGAACTTTCACTGCAAACATTTAAACGGCCGGATGTGCTCAAGTATATTGCTCAAATACAGGATGCCCTACTAAAAACAGATGTGGTGGGTAAATCCAACTCGGTGGTGGATATTGTTAAAAAAGTGCATAAAGAATTGTTTGAAGGCGATGAAGCTCATTACACCATTCCTGATACCGCCCCAGCGGTTGCTCAAACCTTGATCTCCTTCCAAAACAGCCACAATCCCGATGACTTATGGCACATGGTAACTCCTAATTATGATAAGGCGAGTATCTGGGTGCAATTAAAGAGTGGTGACAACAAGGACATGGAGAAGGTGGTGCAGGCTATCGAGAAATTCTTCAAAAATAACCCACCCCCCACACCATTACAACATCAATGGTTCGGAAAGACATACCTTAATATTGTCTGGCAGGACAAAATGGTCAGCGGGATGCTGGAGGCATTTCTGGGTAGTTTTATAATCGTATTTTTAATGATGACCGTCCTCTTCTCATCACCGTTGTGGGGGCTGTTGTCCATGATTCCACTTACCGTGACCATTGGTTTTATTTATGGACTGATCGGTTATATCGGCAAGGATTATGATATGCCAGTCGCGGTACTTTCCTCGCTTACCCTTGGATTGGCGATTGATTTTGCCATTCACTTCCTTGCTCGTGGACGCGCCATGGTACTTGAATCCAAAGGCCGATGGGGTGATGTGGTGCAAAAGGTCTTTGCTGAACCAGCACGAGCGATTACCCGCAACGTGATCGTGATTGCCGTTGGCTTCTTGCCGCTTTTGGCCGCTCCGTTAGTACCTTACAAAACGGTGGGAGTGTTCATCGCCACTATCCTGGCTGTATCAGGGATTGGAACCTTGTTGATTCTGCCCGCTTTGGTAACCGTACTGGAAAAATGGTTATTCAGAGAAACCGCCGTGGAACGATTGAGCTGTAATTGTGTGGTGTGTATCACCACCTCAGTATTGGCCGTTTTGTTTATCGCCATCAATCTTCACCAGTTTTTTGAGATGAGCTGGTCCGCATTAACCTGGCTCAGCGTGGTGCTGATCCCGGTCATGGTGGTCAGTTGTTCGTTCTTATCTCGTCGAACCGCATGTAAAATTGAACAAGAGACTACAACAAAGGAGTAACAAAAATGAAAACCTTTAGAATGACAATCGTCTTATCTCTTCTCGTTATCATGGCAGTTTGGTCTTTTCCGAATGCGACAGCGCAGGACAAAGCCCCATCGGTTGATGAAATTGTCGATAAAGCCAACCATGTCGCCTACTATCAAGGCAAAACCGGGCGCGCGGATGTAAAGATGACCATCACCGATTCACAAGACCGCACCCGCAATCGGGAATTTACCATCCTGCGCCGCAATCAGGATGACAAGGATGGCGAACAGCGCTTTTATGTGTATTTTCACCGTCCCGCCGATGTGCGCAAAATGGTGTTCCTGGTCTGGAAGCATATGGATAAAGATGATGACCGCTGGCTGTATCTGCCTGACCTCGATTTAGTCAAACGAATCGCTGCCGGTGATAAACGTACCAGTTTTGTCGGTTCAACCTTCTTCTATGAAGATGTGTCGGGACGCAATCCTGACTTGGATAACCATGAACTGGCGGAAACCACGGATACCTATTATGTGTTAAAAAGCACACCAAAACATCCCGAGGATGTTGAATTTGCTTATTATAAAAACTGGATTCACAAGAGCACATTTATCCCAGTGCAAACCAAATACTACGATGAAAATGACAAGGAATATCGTGTTTACACTGCAAAAAAAGTGGAAAATATTCAAGACCTTCCAACAGTCGTGCAGGCTGAAATGAAAGACCTGCGTTCTGGTACCACGACAGTAAACGAATATTCAAACGTGAAGTATAATGTGGAATTACCGGAAGATATTTTCACCGAACGCTATCTTAGAAACGCCCCGAGGAAATATTTACGATGACTATCTCATCTTCGATTCGCATCGTCATTTTGCTGGTTTGTATGAGTTTCTCTTCTGTGGTTTACTCACAAGACTCTGAAGCTCCTCCCTTGCCGGCAGGGCTTGAGTCACCTGCCCAGGAACAAACAAGAAGCGATGATGGACCACCCTTGCCTGCCGGCTTGGGTGACTCAACCTCCAAACCGTCTGAACCCGATTCTCCCCCTCTCCCCTCTGGATTGGGGGAGTCGTCTGATGCGGATGGGCCAGCATTGCCGGAAGGACTTGGAGCGGACCCAATTGAATCTTCGACAGATGAATCAGTAGAAATATCTACCAGTGGTCTTTTTAGTGAAGGACAGCTTTTAGGCTTTCCCATACACGGATTTTGGGATACTCGCTTTGGCATGCGAACCCAGGATGATCCGGCTATCTCCGATGATTTATCCATTGGAGAATCGCGCTTACAGCTGGAAACAGAAAAGGCGTTCCACGATTTTGTATTTCAAGTATCAAGCGATTTTTATTATGACGGCGTGATTGATAATTGGGAAACTGATCTGCGGACTGTCAATGTATTTTATTCACCATTGGACTTTATGGATGTGCGTGTTGGCCGCCAAATTTTAACCTGGGGAACTGGGGATATGATTTTTATCAATGATCTCTTCCCCAAAGACTGGCAATCATTCTTTATCGGACGTGATGTGGAATATTTAAAAGCACCGTCTGATGCACTTAGGACCAATGTCTATACCGATCTGGTTAATATTGATTTTGTCTACGTGCCCCAGTTTGATTCCGACCGCTATATTTCCGGAGAGCGCTTGAGCTATTGGAGCGATTCGCTGGGAAGCCGTGCCGGTGAATTGAATCCCGTGGCTGTCAATGATCCGGATGAGTGGTTTCATGACGACGAATTTGCCTTTCGCCTCCACCGGATGATTTCCTCCCACGAATTGGCTGTTTACGGTTACGACGGTTATTGGAAAAGCCCGGGGGGAATGAATCCTGCCAATGGATTTGCGATTTTCCCCGAATTATCAGCGTATGGCGCCAGCCTGCGAGGTAATGTCCTTCAGGGGATCGGAAATATCGAGATTGGATATTACCACTCGAAAGATGATCCACACGGAGATGATCCCTTTATCAAAAACAGCGAGTTCCGCTTTTTACTTGGCTATGAACAGGAGATTGCCAAGGATTTCACCGCCGCGCTGCAATATTACCTTGAATACATGATGGACTATGACAACTATCGGCAAACCTTGCCCGCTGGCATCCGCGCACGCGATGAAGATCGCCATGTCATCACCCTTCGCTTGACCAAACTATTGCTTGAACAGGATCTCACCTTGTCCTTGTTTGCCTACCTAAGCCCCTCGGATAAGGATACCTATCTCCGCGCCAAGGCGAGCTACAAAGTCACCGACCGCTGGTTAACTGAAATCGGCTCCAACATCTTCCTCGGCGATGACAATCATACCTTCTTCGGACAGTTTGAACGCAACACCAATGTATACGCAGGAGTGAGGTATTCGTTTTGAAAATATTAAGGATCGATGTAAAATATTTTAATATTGTAAGGTATATAGAAATTGCTGTGTCTACATACCACATGATTCGTGATCGACTTCCTAAAAGTGTTTCTCCTTAATTGTATGAGAGATATACTTCTTGGTATATTTATCCAGCACGATGATTCATCCTTGGTGGATATTGGACCCGCGGTGAGGAAAGAGAAGAATATCTCGGGCATGTTAGGTACCTCCCCCAAACACCTCCCGCAAAGCCTCCTCAATCGGCGTCAACTGCAGCGCATGCGCCGTTTGAATACGTTCGCTATTTAGCGCAACATCCGCGGCGCGGGGGTAGCCGGTGTCGAAATCGGCGAGTTTAACGGAGTTGATATTCTTCTCGTCATAACCGCGTAATTTCACCAGGCGCTTGCCGAAATCTTCACGTGAAATTTTCTCCGGCCCTCCAATGTGGTAGATTCGATGCTGGCCGACTTTATCAATCAGCGAACTAACCGCATGGACGATATCCATAACATAAACCGGCGTGCGGAATTCATCACTAAACAGATTAAGCGTCTCACCATTCTTTAAGGTATTATCCATCCATTGCACGAATGAACCTTTCCCGCTTGCCGTAGGGGGGCCAAAGATCAAGGCTGGCCGCAGGATAACATGATGATTACGCGCCATACGCTGCACCGTCTGTTCGGCCATCCGTTTGGTTCGGCCATATTGGCTGATGGGCTTGGGCGTATCAGCTTCATGGTAGGGGGCATTTTGCCCGTCAAAAACAAGGTCGGTGGATATATAAATAATCAACGCCTCTTTGTTTGGCAGAGCATCAAGCAAGCGCATGGTGCCGGTAACATTGATTTGAGTCGCTTTGGTTTTGGATTCCTCACATTCCCTGGGATTGGCCAAAGCCGCAGTGTGGACCACCACCTCGGGCTCGAATGATTTGAAGGCTTGTTTAATCGTGCTTTCCTGCAATAAATTCATCTTCAGGCTTTGACAGTGGGGAATTCCAACCCGATGGGTAGAGTGAGTGAAAGCCACCTTATGCACTTTGCTGAGTTGCGAGGCCAAATGCCACCCCAAAAAACCGCTTCCACCGGTGACGAGTACGTTCTTTTTGCTTGAAATATGTTTCATGATTGATCCACCGCCTGTCCTTTTTTCTCGATTTGCTTGGCTTCCTCCCAAAGGGCGTCCATCTCTTCCAGCGAGGCGTCCTCCAATGTTTTCCCTGCCTGTTTGGTTTGCCTTTCGATATAATTGAATCGCCGACTGAATTTACGATTGGTTTTGGCCAGTGCTTGTTCCGGATCAACATCAACATAGCGCGCCACATTCACCAGCGCAAAAAGCAGGTCCCCCAGTTCTTCCTCCACTTTTTGACGATGCTCCTCTGAGCGCGCCTCGCGAAATTCCTGCCATTCCTCCTCAAATTTCTCAAACACCTCTTCAATCTGCTGCCAATCAAAACCCACTCCCGAAACACGCTCCTGAATCCGATGAGCCTGCATCAAGGCTGGCAGGTGGATGGGGATGCCGTCGAGTATGGATTTCCGCTCCGGTTTTTCCTTCTTTTTATCGGTCTCCCAATTGCGCAACACCTCTTCAGCCGAATGGGCATCCCGGTCACCAAAAACATGGGGATGGCGGCTGATAAGTTTCTCGCAGATTTTCTTGACCACATCATCGATGGTAAAACGGCCTTCCTCTTCCGCGATGCGGGCATGAAAAACCACCTGCAGCAACACATCACCGCATTCCTCGATGATGGCCTGATCGTCCTTCGCATCAATGCTTTCGATCAGTTCATACGCCTCTTCAAGCATATATTTCTTCAACGTTTCGTGGGTCTGTTCGTTGTCCCAGGGGCACCCCTCCGGTGAACGGAGTTTGGCCATGATGGCAACCAGATCCTCAAACGTTTCTTTTTGTGGGGTTCTATCCTCCATGTGCCGTCCTTTGGAAAAAATCATGGTATACTATGTATTGAACTATAGCACGAAGATGGCCAAAAGGAGAACCGCCGATCATGATACACGTTCAGCGCCTGCTCCACATTCTTACGATTGCCTGTGTTATTTGGATCGCAAGCGCAACGGCCGCTCATGCGGATCTGGTGATCTTTCACAACGGTGATTTCAAGTTCGGTAATGTCCAGGTCCACAACGCCTCAAAAGAGGTATGGATCGATGCCGATGGTGAAATCAAACGCTATTGGGAACGGCAAGTGCGGGATATTATCCGCGATGTCGGTCCCCCCCAACATGGTGAAGTTTTACAGTTACCGGGCTTTGTTTACTCCACCACACCCACGATACCCAGTGTGACCGCCCCGATAACGCATCGAAATGTGTTGAAAAGTGGAAACGAGGACGAGCGCGAAATCGCCTTTGACGTGGAGGATGGCTTTGATGTCAACACCATTCACCTAATGGGGGCAAGGTATGGTTTCTTTAACCGCCCCGGCTCCTACCTTGTCCTTATCCTGGAAAACATCCAAACCACCAGCTGGAAGGGAACCCAATTCCGCCTTACTTTCTATGGTGAAGACGATAAATTACTGGCATCCAAAGACTTTTACGTATGGAACCTGGCAGGTAGCAACCAAAAGCTAATCCCCAAAATCGTCAAAAACATCGCCATCCCCGATGTCCCCTATAATATGATCCAACGAATACGCCTGGTGAGGAAGTTTTAGATATTTTTAGGCAGCAAGGCTTAACTCGGCTTCATACAAACACATTTCAATTTCTCGGTCGATAACCCAATCATCATCATGATAGCGGGTGGGGGAATATTCAAGTATCTGTAGTAAAATTCTTGCCGTAGTTCTTCAATTAAAACTGGGTTTGATGAAGGAACCACATTGTAAGAACGAGTGGCTTTGTCAATTTCTTTAAGTTCACCATACACATGAGTTAATAGGATATTGGTCGTAACGGTTCGTTGAGTTTCTTCTATTGCTTCAAGGATTAATTTTGCTTCCTCATACTCCGCTTTATTTAGCCTTGTTATTGTCAAGGCAGATCGGAAGTATTTTCGACTTAGTATATATGGACAATCATTAATCCCATTTTCAAACACTTGGATGGCTTTATCGTAGTTACCTATTTTCAATTCAATCATACCTCGCATATGAAAACCAATCCAATCCCCTAATGTAATTAGATTTTCTTTAGGTAATAAATCTAAGGCCGCTTCATCATACTGCATGGATGCTAAAAGCCATGCGCATCGTCTTTTCTCCGCATCTTGGAGTGAATCCTGATATCGAGAATCCAATGCGTTTTTTTCTTCAGGTTGTTCAGCGATATCGACATTGGGATATAGGCTGGGACGCCCACAATGCGGACAACATGTTAACGAACGTGAAAAAGGAAATGTACATGAATTGCAGTTACGTATACCAACGGATGACATGAGATCACTCAGCCCAGATTGATTTAAAATATAAAACTACTTTAAAAAGTACGAGAACATAAAATAATTCACATGTCAAGAGAAAACGCAACTTCTTTCACTCACCCATGCAACCGATAAGCCACTTCCGCCACCCGCTTGCCCAAATGCCTCGCCACCGCAAGATCCTCCTTGGGCATCATACTCGGATGAAGCCCTTGCACCGTTGAACCAACCCCGTGCGAATACCCCAGCCCCTTATTCTCGGGAATCCCTTTCGGGGGAAGGCTCACCAATGTCATCCCCAACTGAAACATGGTGATCAGCATCGCCAGGATGGCAAACTCCTTATCGCCATGCAGGGTACTGCTACTGGTAAACGCCGAACCAACCGTTCCGGGAATACCCCCATTGATCCAAATCGGGCTGATAATCTCATCCATAAATGTTTTCATGGGGGCGCTCACATTCCCCATATGGGTGGGTGAACCGAGTATCATCCCCTGGCAGCCGGTAACATGTTCAGGTCGGGCCTGCTCACAGGTGATGATCCGGGACGTGCAACCCCCAACCGTGTTAACGCCCTCGGCAACCGATTCCGCCAATCTTTCCGTATGCCCCCTGACGCTGTGATAAATAATATGGATAACAGCCATTGCTTGATCCTTTAATTTATAGTTTTCATTGATTAAAGACGTTATTTAAGCCTTTTGTCAATTGTTTCAAGGCATCGAATCATGGCGCGTCCATTATGATACGGTGATTTCCACGCACTGGCTTTGCCCCCTGTTGGATTTCCCTCCTCATCAATGGAGAAAAACCAATCGCCATTCTCCCAATCAGCTTGATAATGATTTACCCAATCCAGTGTTTTGATAAACGCTTCGAGATAACGTGCCTCTTCTGTAAGGTGATACATTTCCAGGCAGGAAACCAGCCCTTCCGCTTCCACCCAAAAGATTTTAGCCCTGCTGTCCGCGGGGGTATTAAAATCGCCGGTGTCATAAAACCCACCTTTTTCATGATCAAATCCGTATTTTAAGGATGTCTCCATCAATGTCTGAAACAAATCCAAAAATGGCCCCGTTGATATGCCCAACGCATCACAGGCATCAATCAGCAGCCATACATTTTCAATATCATGGCCATAAGAAATCCGGTCATACTCAGGGCCATGCAAGGGAAGCCAATTGCGCGTGTATTTATCGGTGCAGGCCCCTTTTGTTTTGCGCACCACCGTATTGCTTTGGATGCGCACCAACTCCAACAAACGTTCACGGGCGGTGGGATCAGCCGTTGCGCGGTAATAAGAGGTCAACGCCTCCATCAAATGCAGATGGGTGTTCATCAATTTAATGTCATGAGCCACCCCCATATAATTGGTTCCTTGCGCCGGGATCGTCCAATCCCGGCTAAATGATTCTAAATAGCCCCCGTTTTGCATGTCATAAGCTTTATGTTCAAGCAGCGTATAGAGATCACGCGCCAATTGAAGCGCTTCCTGATTTTGAGCCGTTCGGCCAAATTCTGAAAGCGCATAAAGCCCGAACGATTGCCCGTAAAGATGCTTGCTTTCGCGAGTGGGATTCCCATTGGCATCCACCGCCCAATAAAAGCCACCGTGCTCGTCATCCCACATCGTATCCCGCAAATAACGATACCCATGTGCAGCCGCTCGCAGATGGTCCTCATTCCCATAACCGGCCCGCACCAGTCGCGAGAAAAACCAGACCGTCCGCGCTTGCGTAACCAGCGCCTTTTCAGAATACCCCCTCCACTTTCCCTCGATATCATGATTAAGCCGGTATCCACCCTCACTATCTAACACTTCCGGATACCAAAACGGTAGGATGTTTTGGGTAAGTATCTTTTCAACAGTGGCTCTAGCCTCTGAAAACTCTGACGGCTCCGCCCAACCCGCTCGGATCAACAAACATGAAAAGAACACTCCAATAAACAAAACCTGTTTCTTCATCATCTTTTCCTCTTTTTTTGATCATAGATTAACCGATTTGCATAAATCATAATAGGCAGTTTATTATAATGTAACGAGTCTCTCCCCAAAAAGGAGGAAGCTGTCTTTAATAAAGCATCTAAATTATTGCCATGAAGCCATTTCGATTTCATCCGGATGCCGAAGCTGAATTGATTGAGGCCGCATCGTATTATGAATCGCTGCAACGTGATCCCGATTATTGGAAAACGAGATAAATTTTTGAATTAAAAGGAAAAAGCATCAATCAATGGGCCTCCGAGACACTTGAAAAACATGTAGAACGTACACTCAACATATCAACATGAGGAATGACCCCTATGTTCCCACAAAAAAAGGGCGCGTTTAATCCCGCGCCCTTCGCTTTTTATGGCATGACTGGTTTTTTAATGAACCGTACAGGTCAACACTTCCTCAACCGTCGTAATTCCCTGAATCACCTTTTCCCAGCCGTCTTCACGCAAGGTCCGCATACCATCTTTCCGGGCCTGGCGAAAGATAACCGAACTGGCGGCGCGTTCAAGCACCAATTCCTTGACTTCTTCTGATAGCGTCAGCAATTCATAAATTCCCACCCGGCCTTTATAACCGGTATAGTTGCATTCAGAACAACCCGTCCCGTGGAAGAAGGTGATGTTTTTCACATCGTCCGGATTATAACCAATTTCTTCGATCAATTGTGGATCGGGTTTGTATTCCTCTTTGCAATCAAGGCATATTACTCGAATTAAGCGCTGAGCCAGCACACAAGCCACCGCCGAGGTAATCAAGAAGGGTTCCACGTCCATATCGATCAGACGGGTAAGCGTTCCAGGCGCATCATTGGTGTGCATCGTTGAAAGCACCAAGTGACCGGTAAGCGATGATTCGATCGCCATCTGAGCGGTTTCAAGGTCACGAATTTCACCCACCATGATAATATCCGGGTCCTGACGCAGAATAGAGCGCAAACAGCGGGCAAAGGTCAATCCCACCGTCGGGTTAATATTAACCTGTACCACCCCATCCATCTGATATTCAACCGGGTTCTCCGTGGTAATCATTTTCAGCATGGGGCTGAAGATACGGCTCAGCGATGAATAAAGGGTTGTCGTCTTTCCACTACCCGTCGGTCCCGTAACCAAAACAATCCCGTTGGGCCGTTTTATAACCTTGTCAAAAACTTCCAATGTATCCGGCAGCATCCCAATATTCGAAAGCCCCAAATTCATGGTTTCGCTGTCCAGAATACGCATAACCACGCTCTCCCCATTCACCGTGGGAAGGGAAGAGGCACGAAGTTCCACATTGCGGTCAGCCATGCTTAATTTGACACGCCCATCCTGTGGAAGGCGCTTTTCCGCAATGTTCATCCCCGCCATAACTTTGAAACGGGAAATAATCGCATTGGCGAGGTGCGTCGGCGGCGGAACCGTTTCGTGAAGAATACCATCCACACGGTAACGTATACGAAGCGTGTTTTCGAACGGTTCAACGTGCAAGTCAGAAGCACGGTCTTTAATCGCTTGAAGCAAAATCAAGTTGACCAGTTTGACGATCGGCGCTTCATGAACAATCTTTTCCAGATTTCCAAAGCTCTCATCTTTTAAGTCAATTTCCAAATCCTCTTCATCCAACTTATGAAGTGCATCATCCACTGATTCCGTTCCAGTACCATAATACTCTTCGATAGCGCTTTGAATCTCCTCCTCAGTGGCAATCACCCCTTTTATCTCATGATCCACCCATATCCGAAGGTCATCCAACGTACGGACATTCAGCGGATCAGAAATGGCAATGGTCAATATATTGGTTTCCGGATCAATCTCCAAAGGGAACGCTTTATATTGGCGCGCCAAGTCTGGAGATAGGTACTGCAGCACGTTTTCATCGACCTGATAGTCACTAACCTTGACCATATCCATCCCCACCTGATCGGCGAGAATGGAGAGCAAATCCTCCTCGGATGTATACTGAGCCTGCTGCTCTGATACCTCAGAAACTTGATCAAGCACCGCATCTCGAACCGCCTGCCCGGCCTCTTCTTCCATCATCATCGATTGCGAGCTGCTGTCACCCACAGCCTTAGCAGATTCCTCTTCAACTAATTCGGAAACCTGTTGTTTTGTTTCTTCCGGATCCAGCGAAGACTGCTCAGTCGATTCCGATTGTTGAACTTGAGTTTCCTTTTCTTCTTCTGCTTTTTTCTGTTTTCGTCCCAGTCCTAACATAATTTCAATCTAGCCTCATTTAGGTTTTATTCTCGATGGACTTTGTTTATTCACCGAATAAGATTTTTTGACGCTGTTGATCCGGCTCATGGGCACGTTCAATCGCATCCTCCGCGGTAATGACCCCTTTTTGATAAAGGTTATAAAGAAACATATCAAGCGTGACCATCCCCAGTTTGCCACCTGTTTGAATGGCAGAGGTAATACGGTTCGTTTGCCGCTCACGAATCAGGTTGGCGATAGCGGGCGTCATAAACATCAGCTCATACGCCGCCACTCGCCCTTTACCACTCGCGCGTCCCAATAGGGCTTGCGATATGGAGGCAATCAGCGTAACCGACAGCTGCATGCGAATCTGTTCCTGCTGTGTCGTGGGGAAAGCATCCACAATACGGTTAATCGTGGCCGCTGCGCTATTCGTGTGCAGCGTCGCAAACACAAGGTGGCCTGTTTCCGCCGCAGTAATAGCCGCTTGCATGGTTTCCGTATCACGCATCTCACCGACCAGAATCACATCCGGGTCCTGGCGCAGCGAGGATCGAAGCCCATCCGCAAACGACACCACGTCTTCGTGCAATGCACGGTGCGTGACGATGGATTGCCGGTGAGGGTGAAAGTACTCGATCGGATCTTCAATGGTAATAATATGAGTGTCCCGATTTCGATTTATATAATCCAGCATGGTCGCCAGAGTCGTTGTCTTACCTGATCCGGTTGGACCAACCACCAGCACCAATCCACGAGGCCGGTGGAGAAGGTCTTTGGTCGCTCCCAACGGTAATCCCAAATCCTCAAAGGATAGAATACGCGACGGGATCAACCGCATCACCATCCCATAATGGCCCATCGTCCTAAAGATGGATACACGAAAACGCGCCAGATTCTGAAACGCATACCCATAATCCGCACTGCCAATTTCAGCGATGGCTTCACGGTGCATGTCTGGAGAAATGCTCGACATCAAATACTCTGTGTCCTCTGGTGTTAATGGCTCGTTACCCAGGTCTTCCAAACGCCCATCAATTCGAATCACGGGAGGACGGCCCACTCGAATGTGAAGATCAGACGCATCGCGGTCAACCACGATCTTCAACAAATCTTCCATCTCTATTTTTTTCTTTTGAACGCTGACCAACTTCTTACTCCTTTATTCGTCAAAGTTGTTTTAAATTTCATCGGCAGCCGTAATACGGGCGACTTCAACCATCGTTGTCATTCCCCGCAGCACCTTCTTCCAACCATCTTCACGCAGTGTTCTCATCCCCTGTTTACGCCCCATATTTCGGATGGCATCAGTAGAGGCATTGCTCAAAACCAATTCCCGGATTTCATCGCTATTCTCCAAAACTTCGTGGATAGCCGTACGGCCCTTATACCCTGTATAGTTACAGGTTTCACACCCTTTTCCTCGATAGAAGGTGTGGTCTTTATACTCATCCGGATCAAAACCAAGGTCCTGGATAACCAGCGGATCGGGTTCATACGCTTCTTTACACTCCTTGCAGATGGTACGAACCAACCGCTGAGCGATAACCGCCTGAAGGGCCGATGCAACCAGGAAGGGTTTAATCCCCATTTCCACCAAACGGGTATTGGCGCCAGGTGCATCATTCGTGTGAAGGGTTGAAAAAACCAGGTGACCTGTCATCGCCGCACTAATAGCGATTTCAGCCGTTTCAAGGTCACGAATTTCACCGACCAGGATAACATTGGGCGCCTGGCGAAGGAGGGAGCGTAAGGCCAGCGAAAACGTCAATCCAATATCATCGTTGATTTGCACCTGATTGATACCTTCAATCTGATATTCAACCGGGTTCTCAACGGTGATGATCTTGGTATCGACATTGTTGATAACATTCAATGCAGAATAAAGCGTCGTCGTTTTCCCTGATCCCGTGGGTCCCGTCATAAGAATAATCCCATGGGGACGCCGAATCATCTGCTTGAATCGTTCAATATTGTCTTCCAAAAAGCCAATCTGTTCCAATCCCAGCAATATCCCGGATTGTTCCAGCAAACGCGTGACAATACTTTCACCGTGTAGCGCGGGAAGGGCGGAGACACGAAAGTCAAATTGACGGCCCAGAATGGTCTTCTGAATACGGCCGTCCTGTGGAACACGTTTCTCCGATAGGTCCATCCCACTCATCAATTTCAAACGCGATAGAATCGGACCTTGCAATTTTTTGCTCGGGGATTGAATCTCATGAAGCACACCGTCAATTCGAAAGCGGATAATGAATTTATCCTCAAAAGGTTCGAAATGAATATCCGAGGTTCTCATCCGAACCGCTTCCTCAAAGACCAGGTCCACCAATCGCATGATGGGACCTTCTTCATCCACACCAATATCCTCACGCAGCATATCAGCATAGGATTTTTTATCTTTTTCTTTACCGAATTCCTGATCCTCACTGATCTCCGAAAGCATATCCTCGACCATTTCCTGATCGCCCTTGTAATACCGATCTATGGCCAGCCGGATATCATCCTCCCGGGCGAGTACCCAATTAATTTCCATCCCGGTAAAACGAAAACTTAATGCATCATGGGCATCCAAATTAAATGGATCACTCACCGCTATGGTAATCGCGGATTCCTCATCATTCTTCTCAATCACAATCGCACAATATCGGCGGGCAAGCTTTTCCGGTAGAAGATTTACCGCCTCCGGCAACAGGCGGCGTTTGCGCAAGTTGACGATATCCATATTGGATTGTTTCGCCAAAGACTCGAGCATATCCTCCTGGCCCACTTCAACCGTGGCATAATCCACATCCTGGAGGCGCTGTGCACTTTCCTCCTCAATGTGATATTGATTCTCATTCTGATCTTCCGTGGAAGGAGTGCCATTTGCAACCGACGTTTTTTCTTGATTGTTCGCCATAATACTAATTCACCTTAATTCCAGTAGTTTTCCGTAAACCGGAGGATGTTAAAAAGCGCAGATTCAATGGATAGGATCGAATAAAATAGTCCCAATGCATTTTTAATTCAAACCATCGATATTGTCTCAAAATGGATTGATCCAGGTCAATCCCTCCAACTTGTAGGGGCGAACCTATGTGTTCGCCCTACTTTGTTGTGTTCACAGGTCAATCCCTCCAACTTGTAGGGGCGAACCTATGTGTTCGCCCTACTTTGTTGTGTTCAATTGAATAATGTGTTCGCCCTCTGTTATTCGTTAATCACCTTTAACAGCCTATCATTATAGCATAGTTTTTAGCATCATAATTTTTGCATGGCTTTGATGCATATTGAATGATACCCTGTTATCACGAAATTATATCGTTTGAAAGAAGAAAGCGTCAAGGATTTGTACCGTTTCCACTCATCCAACCCCGGATTTGTTCAACGATCGTTTTCAAATCGTCTTGAACTGGATCAAGCCGAACCGATACCTGAAGAATCTCTTCCGCCTCTTCATATAACCCCAGTTTACAATAAAGTAATCCAAGCGCTCGATGAGATGCCGCCAGCGATGGATCGCGGGATACGGCTTCCCTCAATGCATTTTCTGCCTCAGTAAATCGCCCTAACTTAACCAATGCGACCCCATGGTTTAAAGCGGTATAGGGATTTTCACTATTCTCTTTTTGGGCATCGGCAAATAATGCGCGTGCTTTATCCCATTGATCTTGCTTGGCGGCGATCAATCCTTCTATGATCTGCGTATAACTCGTCGTGGCGCTTAAATCTTTAATGTGATCCAAATACTCTTTTGCTTCGCTGATGCTATCCTGCTTCAGAGAACTCAGTGCAAGGTTGAATTTCACCACCGTGCTATTGGGATCAATGGTTTCTCCCTCTTTTAAAAGAGACTCCGCGTTTTCGTACTCATTATTTTTCATATATGCCGCTGCTTCGTTGTTAATAATGTCCAATCGTTGGGGAGCGGCCTTTCTCGCACGTTCAAATAACGCCACGGCGTCCGGAATACGCCCTTGCTTTCGATAAAGATCTGCCAGATTAAAAATAGCGGGGAGATAAGAGGGATATTGAGCAATTAACTGTTCATAAGTATTCGCCGCGTTTTCCAATTGGCCAAGCTTCTCATAAAACCAGGCAAGATTGTAATACGCTTCCGGTAAAGGTGCAGTTTCACCAATGGCATCGGCCAGGCTTGATACTTCGCTCTCGGTTGGATCAGATACATTGAGCAACGTACTATTAACGGATGAAAAACGATTCCCCAGTTCTGATTCCGTTTTTAATCGATCCCAAATATCCAACGCATCGGCAATCTCATTTTTTGAAAGTTTTATCAAAGCGATTCCGTTCCTTGCCTCAGACATCACCTCGGAATCCTGGTTTTCATCCGTAAATGAATCATCGACGGCTTGATACGCTTCCATTGCGCTTGCCATTTCATCCAGCCGAAATGACGCATGAGCAAAACCCAGCCTGGCTCGTAACGAACTCGGCACTATATTCAAAGCTTCTTGATAGCACTCTTTGGCTTTTTGAAACTGAAAAAGACGCATGAATATTTCACCCCGTATTAGCCATGGGCTTATCACCTGCGGTTTTGATTGGATAAATTCATCCAACAAAGTTAGCGAAGTTTCAAAATCCTTGGCTAAAAAACGCTCTAGCGCTTTAGCTTGCAGCACATAGGGGTCATTCGGATAACGTTCTTCTAATTGATGAAGATTATCTCTTGCTTGCTCAATTTTGTTGGATGCGAGCAATGCCATAACCTGATTAACCAACGCCGGAAAAAACGAAGGAGCACTTTGGGCCGAGTCAGAAAAGAAATCCACGGTTCGATATTGAGACCGGTCCCTAAATGTTATACACCCCATATTAAAACAGGCCCAAAAATTCTGGGAGTCATAATCAAGAACCCGGTTGTATGCGGTATAAGCTTCATCCAAATTTTCCTGAGCCAATAGCCGGTTTCCTCGCTCCAATTGGGCTTCACTTAAAAATGGCCAGTTATCGACTAACTCAGCAATAAACGTTTTTGCTTTTTCATCCTGCTCCAAGCGGGTTAGAATCTCATAAATCAACATGCCCGTATCAGGTTGTTTTTGAATCTCCCAGGCATCCTGCAAATATCGCAATGCGGTATCTTGCTCCTGCAAAACCAATGCGATTTTTGCCGCTTCCTCCAATGCCCGGCGTTTGTTCTCACCGTCAATAGCTATCAATTCTTTCATTTCGTTAAAGGCCTGTTCCAAATGGCCTTGTAAATAAAAGGATTTTGCCAGGTGAAATTTGGTTTCCTCTTTAGCCGCACCATGTTGTAAAGCCCTTTGAAACGCTTCTTTGGCTTCGTCATATTGATTGGCTAATAGGTAACTTTGCCCCAATATCACATAAGGTTCAGACCACCGTGGCGCCATTTCAACCGCTTTTTGGGCGGATTGTATGGCTTCTTCAAACTCATGCTGAAGCGCTTGAACTTCAGAAAGCAACATATAGGTTTGTGGGACAGGTTCACTTAAAGTCAATGTACGGGTTAAATGGGACTTGGCTTTGTTGAGTTCATCATTCCGGCCTGCTTTACTGCGAAGCAAGGCTACTCCTCCTAGACCTGCTTCCGCTTGGGCTTCATATTTGGTTTCACCACTCGCTTTTAAATTATTAAATCTCTCCTCCGCTTGAGAAACTGATCCTTTTTTTAGCCAAATCCAACCTGATAAGGCTAAGGCGCCTGGCTCTTCACGTCCATAACGCAATAAGGGATCAAGTGTGGATTGGGCTTTATCATATTGGCGCAATCGATAGTACGAACGAGCAACTAAAAGACGCTCTTCTTTAGTACCTGATGTCTCGTCAACTCTTGGCCCTAACAAGGCAATCACACCATTATAATCCCCCCGCCGAAAAAGAGTCTCACCCTGGGCAATGATGTTGGCCTGATGGATTTTATAAGCGATAACACCCGCAACGATCCCCAAAACAACGACAACCGCAAATGTTATGATAAAAGATTTTGATTTCCACATATTTTTATCGAGCCACATTTATCTATTTAATAAGTTATCTTTTTTTCGAGGTTAATTTCTCTCTCCATCTCCCCAACAATGTATCGCCAGACTCTCCATTCGTCAATTTAACCATTTTCACATATTGCAGGAGCAAATCCAATGTCAATAACATAAATACATATTGAGTCTTT
>CAZFER010000067.1:0-17919 GCA_964517495.1 uncultured bacterium
ACTCAGAAACGGGGTAAGGTTCAAAATTCACTTGAGCTGAAACCACCATTCCCCCGGTGAGCATCACTACCGTAAGAAGCAGGCTAAAGTATTTTATGTGCATTATCTTTACTCCTTGATCTTTACTCCTTGCTGGAATACGTCAGATTCTATACACGCGATACTGACATTTTGGTGTGGGGAGGAAGTATGGTTGATGGGTGTGACTCAAAGGCTGGCTTCGTTTTGACTTTGGCGCCCAGTATAAACGGTGGGGTAGAGTAATGGATGGAAGGGCACTCTCCCGCTATGATGGGAATTTTGATACACTTTAATAAGATACTGGCAAATTCAAAAAAACAACAAAAAAGGTGGAAAAACAATGGACTATCGAATTGAAAAAGACACGATGGGGGAGATTCAGGTTCCGAAAGATAAGTATTATGGGGCGCAATCTGCGCGTTCCATCAAGAATTTTAAAATCGGAGAGGAACATTTTCCGCGCGAATTCATCAAAGCATTTGGGATATTAAAAAAGGCCTGCGCGTTGGTTAACCATGAATTGGGTGTGTTGGATGAGACAAAGAAAAACATGATTGTACAGGCCGCCGATGAAATGATTGAAGGCAAATTGGATGAGCACTTTCCCCTGGTGGTATGGCAAACGGGGAGTGGCACTCAGACGAATATGAATACTAACGAGGTCATCGCCAATCGGGCGATTGAACTAACCGGTGGTGAAATGGGAAGCAAAAGCCCAATCCACCCCAATGATGATGTCAATAAATCGCAATCCTCCAACGATACTTTCCCTGCCGCCATGCATATCGCCGCAGTGATGGAAATACACCGTCGGTTGATACCATCGTTAACTCGGCTGGCTGAAGAATTGGAGAGGAAGTCGGATGAATTTGAATCCATCATTAAAATTGGGCGCACTCATCTGATGGATGCCACTCCATTAACATTGGGTCAGGAATTTTCGGGTTATGCGACTCAGCTCCGGCATGGGTTGAAACGTGTTGAACATTGCCTGCCCTATTTATGCGAATTAGCCATCGGAGGGACCGCGGTGGGAACCGGTCTGAATACTCCGTCAGGTTTTGCGGAACGGACTGCCGAAACCATAGCGGGATTGACCGGTTTGCCTTTTGTCAGTGCGGAAAACAAATTCGAGGGCCTTTCTGCCCATGATGCGATTGTGGAGGCGAGTGGAGCGCTGAAAACCATCGCTTGTTCATTATTCAAAATCGCCAATGACATTCGCTGGTCGGCCTCAGGGCCACGTTGCGGGATTGGTGAATTGCAGTTGCCTGCCAATGAGCCGGGCTCAAGCATTATGCCCGGGAAGGTGAATCCCACCCAATGTGAAGCGGTTACACAGGTCGCGGTCCAAGTGATGGGCAACGATGCCGCTATAACATATGCAGGTGCATCGGGGAATTTTCAGTTGAATGTGTTCAAACCGGTGATGATTTATAATTTGCTGCAATCCATCCGGCTGATATCTGATGCATGTGACAGTTTTAATGATCATTGTGTGGTGGGGATTGAACCGAATGAGTTGAATATCAAGAAGAACCTAGAAGGTTCATTAATGCTGGTTACCGCGCTAAATACCCACATCGGTTATGAAAAAGCGGCTGAAATTGCCAAAAAAGCGCATAAGGATAATAGCACATTGAAAGAAGCCGCAGTGGAATTGAATATCCTGACAGAAGAGCAATTTGATCAATTGGTCCGTCCGGAAGAGATGATTGGCCCTAAAAAATAGTAACGTGTGGCTCATATGGAGTAAAAATGTAATGAAAATTTATTATCGACCGCACTATTCCTCCCGCGTTGAAATGGGGGAGGTAAGGAGGGGGGGTAAAGGAATTTGCTTAGCGTTTTTTTATCAACCCTCCCCTAGCCCCTCCCAATCTTGGGAGGGGAATGGGTCATCAAGCGGGTGAACGCTTACAAAAAATGAATGATTTACAAAAAGGGCTTGGATCATATCCAAGCCCTTTTTATATTGGTTGAAATAGGTGTGATTGTGATGATGGAAGAATTATTGTGCAGTTTCAGCGCCTTCTTCGAGCGTTTCAATTCCGAATAGTTCCAAGACCGGATCCACCATCCATTTGATGTAATCCTGATAAAATTGTAAACTTTGGATATCTTCCCAAAACATGGCGATGACACCCACAATGACGCAAAGGATGATAATATTTACAATGAGTTTGAACGTACTGCTGGTAAGGAAATCCTTCGCTTTATCGGTGGCGGATTTTTCAGGGATGTTTGAGCGGGAGCGGCCACGCAAGATTTTATCCCGTTCGCATTCCAAGGAGCCTAAGGTTTCATTCAACAAAATATTGGCATCATGCCATTCAATCAGGGTTTTGTTGACTTCCAACGCACTGAGATCGTTGAAACCGTCCAGGGTGATAGTGCGCTTCACGGTGGTTAAGATGGATTGGCCGATGTGAAAATCTTTCTTGATCACCTTCATAAAGTGGCTGTGGTGCTCAGCCACCACTTGTTTAATCTGTTGAAATTCCGGATCCAATTTTTTGGTTTCCTCACCTGATCCATAAAATGTGGACATTAAAATCCGGTAAAACTTATTCCAGATTTTCATCAACATCTGAATTTCATCAATTTCAGTTTCAATTTCTTTCATGGTCGCGGCCATGGTAAAACCTCCAACATGAGTTCAATTCTTTAAATGAATATATTTCGTTTCGGTCAATTTGAAAAGTGATTCGAGGCATGTGTTGGAATTTGAATTATGATTTTGTTAGATACGAATGGACAATACAATGTGAAAGAACTATCATAACCATAATTGTTTCATCACAAAATTTCTTACCGTAAGGGATAGATATGGCAAATCGTTGTAAAGGTTTCACCTTGATTGAACTTCTTATTGTTGTGGCGATTATCGGTATTTTGGCTGCTATTGCGGTCCCCAATTTTTTGAATGCCCAGGCACGCGCGAAGTTAGCCCAGTGCTATGGAAATATGGCTTCGTTGCGCACGGCGATTGGAACCTACGAAGTGGATTGGGGTTGGCCACCGATGGATATGGGAAATGAAGTCGCCAATGGTTCAAGTTATCGTGCGTTGACCAGTCCCGTTGCTTACATCAGTGGGTACGGTATTGTTACAGATATTTTTCCACCCAAACATCAGTCAGACCGTAAATATTATGAATACGGTGCTTCCTTACGTAGTGGAGCGGAGCCGGATACGTCAACGGGGAAAGCGCGAGTTGCTGAGTATAAGGCTGCTGGTGTGAGTTATGTGTGTGTTTCTTCTGGACCGGATGGAGACACCGATTGGCAATGGACGGGTTGGGCCAATGGGTTAAGAGTACTTAAAACACCCCATTTAGCCGGTCCTAATGGGGATGGCGGTGCCTTCTATAACGCCAGCAATGGACTCACCTCGAGTGGGGATATTGTCAGTACGAGTGCGAAGACATATCAGTAAATGGTTTTTTAGACAGATAGTAAAATTCCATGATCACGAATGAGATACTTGAAGAAAAATGTCGTGTTCAAAATAAAATGACAAACTCCGTAAGAGATATTTACGACTGGTTCATCAACACAAAAACGTGGGTTGCGTTGTTTGGCCCATCGAGAGTACATTGATGGGTCGAAACATGTGATCCATCCGAATTCTGGCTCGGTGGGAGCCTCGCCCTCCCTATACTGTGATCCGGAGTGATCTTAAGTTAAAGACATTGGGTTTGCCCCTACAACATAATGCAGGGGTTGATCTATGTGACAACCCCATTTGGAGGTAAGCTCCACAAATCAAACTTTCAGGAGTTCAGCAATGAAATACTTTTCCTCTTTTCTTTTTCTACTATTTGTTTTTTCCATGCCTGGTTACGGCCAATCCATGCAGCCCTTTTATATGGAGTGGAAGGAGAATCCGGAGACACCGATAGATATGTCCGATTTGCTGGATGCTCCTGCGGGGAAAGATGGGAGGATTCGGATTGAGGATGGCCATTTTGTTAAACCTGATGGGGAACGCTTTAAGATATGGGGAATCAATGTTTCCTCGAGGGCCTGTTTTCCCCGCAAGGAGAATGCACCTTTGGTGGCGCGGCATATGGCCCGGTTCGGTATTAATTGCGTGCGGTTTCATCATATGGATAACCGTTGGACTGGCTTTTTGGATGGAAACGAAAATGACACACGCAAACTTGATACTGAATTGTTGGACCGGCTGGATTATTTCATTGCCGAACTGAAAAAGCAGGGGATATATACCAATCTGAATTTAAATGTCGCGCGTCAATTCAAAGAGGGAGATGGGGTGCGTGATTATAAACTCCTGGGATATGCCAAAGGGGTGACGTATTTTGATGAGCGGTTGATTGAACTGCAAAAGGAGTTTGCAGAGCAACTGCTGACTCATTACAATCCCTACCTCGAATCAGAGTACCGGCATGAACCGGCAGTGATGATTGTCGAGATCGTGAATGAAAACTCACTAGTGGAAACCTGGGTTGCCGGACGTTTGTTGGGCCAAAACACCAAACCTTATCCAGGGACGTGGACGGATATTCCTGAATCGTACGAAAACACATTGACTGAAAAATACAATCAATGGCTAATGGAAACACTTGGTGAAGAGCAGCACACACGCTTGAGAGAAGAGGCAGATATCGGGAAAGGCCAACTGATTCCACGTTTGATACCCAACGAATTTCAAAGCGCTTCGAAGGAACGCTTTCACACAGAGGCTTCGTTTTATATGGGCATCGAAAAACGCTATTTTACGGATATGAATGATTTTCTTGAAAACGAGCTGGGGGTGCGTGCGCACATCGTTGGTTCGTCGGATCATAATCATTACCGTTCAGGTTATCCTCACTTGTCCGCGACGGCTTTGATGGATGTTGTTGATGGGCATGTGTATTGGCAGCATCCCAACTATAAAGAAGGGCGTATTAATGGTCGAAGGAATTTCGATATCCCCAATACGCCGATGGTCAATGATCCACTCTTTTCCACGGTGGTGCAGTTATCCCGCTCAGCGGTTAAGGGTAAGCCTTATACGATATCAGAGACCAACCATCCTTATCCGAATGAATATGCCTGTGAAGGGATTCCCATCCTGGGGGCTTATGCGGCCCTGCAGGATTGGGATGGGATTTTCTTTTACACGTTTGAGCATTCGTATCCTGCGGATTGGGAACCGTTTATTCGTGGGCATTTTGATATTCGGCCTGATCCTGTTAAAATGGCCAATTTGGCGGCTGCGGGGTTGATGTTCTCACGTGGAGATATAGCAAGCGCAAAGCATACTATTGAACGGGCTTATTCAAGAGATAAAGTGATCGACAGTATCTTGTTGTCATCTAAGGAAAGGCCTTATTTCACTCCCGGGTTTTCGGACTTTTTACCCTTGGTGCATTCAACACGTATCAAGACATTGGATGGGAAACCGACTCCATTTGAACAACAAGATACACCGGATACGATTATATCCGACACCAACGAATTATTCTGGGCGCATTTTAAATCTGACCATGGGCTAGTCAGCATCAACACACCCAAAACGCAAGCCTTGATTGGCCATATCAAGCAACATGATATGAAGACGGATAATTTATCCGCTGATATAAGCAATTCGTTTGCTTCGATTGTGTGTAATTCGCTTGATAACAAACCCATTGATGAATCCAACCGTCTCTTAATCACAGCCACGGCTAAAGCCCTGAATAGTGATAGCCAATGGAATGAAGTACGCACCTCTCTTACGAAATGGGGAAATGCACCGACTATGATCGAACCGGTGAGGGGGGATTTGTTCCTTCACAATCTTACGTCAGCAAAGAGGGTTCAGATAATTCCCTTGGATGGACAAGGGAAACCGCAGAGCGATCCGGTTGAATGTCAGAAAGAGGATGGGGTTTGGCGATTACCCATTGGAGGGACGGTAACGGTTTGGTATAAATGTAAAATATATTCAGCCTAATAGGAAGAAAGTGTATGCCTATTAAGTGCTTTAATTTCATCTTTTACATCATATACCAGGCCATTGACAACTGTAAAGATAACTTGTCCGACGAGTTCTTCATCGCGGTAGGCGGTGTGGTAATGGGGATCTTGCAAGACATGGCTGAGGCGGGTTTCGTTGACGTGGTAGGGTTTGGTTGGATCAAACACAACCAGGTTGGCCATGGCGCCGTTTTGCATGGTGCCGATGGGGTAAGGGAACGATTTATAACGCGCGATGTAGTGCGCGGGTGCGATGGCGCTGAGCCAATCGATATCAGCGTAAGAAAAGCGGTGGTTTTGCATGAGGTGCATGTGAACTTGATGGGTATGCTCTAAAATGCGGGTACCCGGGCTTCCCGGTAATCCATTGGGGCGAAATGCTTTGGCATCAGGTGTGTGGGGAGCGTGGTCTGATCCGATGAAGGTCAAGGGATCACGCAGCTGGGCGCGTTCGCGTGTCAGCTGTATCAGGGCGGCTTGATCCTCAGCCGAGGGCAGGGATGGGCGGCGATAGTTAATCAAGCGGGTATCGCGTTCTGCCAGCATATCGCGATTGAAGTATAGATAGTCCAAGCCCACTTCAGCGATATGCTCGACGTTGGAATTTTCACGCGCTTGAATGACCATATCCAAACCCGGGCCGGTGGGGATATGGCGAGTGTGTAATCCCGCCAGATTGGCTTCTTCGGCAAGTTCGAAAGTTTCACGTTGAGCGGCCAATACGGTTTCGCCGTCATAGTAGAGATGATGCAGAAGGTAATCCGGGGGATTTTTTTTATCGCGAAATGTTTTCAGGCTTTCATTGTCACGTGGTTTATCGTTGTGGTAGGAAACCACCCCACTCTTTCGCGCCAGATACATTTGTCGGCGCTGCTCGGCGCTGATTCCTGTTCCTCCGAAGGTTGAACCAAAGTCTTTCTCATCCTGTTCTTTGATCATGGGCACGCCAGGCTCGATTCGGGGCCAGACGTGGGTATAAATTGAGGCGCGTTGCTGGTAATGGCGGCAGGTTTTCTCCCAGCGCTGCTGGCCTAGCGGTGGCCAGGGGGTGTTGCCCATCGCACCAATGAGCCAGACACCACCTTTTAAAGCAGCAAGGGAACCCATAACGGCATTGTAGTTTTTGTTGGTTTTATCGATGTGGTCGATTAGCGCTTTATAGGTTACTTTTTTGGAATGAAATTTATCCTTTTCAAATTCCGTGGGGCTGGGAAAGTAACTCTCGCGAAAGTGAACATGGGGATCAACACGGGCCAGGGCAATATGCACATTTTCAGGCAAGGTTAAATTGGCATTGGGCAGCCGGCCTTCCCGGATTTCCAGCGGCTGCCCGGGTGTGCATACCACTTGCGCGGGAATTATTTCGCCGTTATCCAGATGCAGATTCTGCGTCTGTAATATAAGTGTAGTCCCCATATAATTTCCGTAGAGTATTCACTCTTAATTGTTATATGATTTCCGTTCACCGGAGGCCAAGGTGTAGATGATACCCACACTTTGTACACCGTTACTGGGATCATACAATTCATTGGTAACCCAGGTTTTTCCAGGGCCCATGGATTGGGCGGCATAGGCTGAATTGTGTAACTGAGGCCAGAAATTAGTATACCGGTCTTTGGTGGTATTAAACCATCCATATAAAAGCTGAGCCGGTTCCATGTGATATTGATTGCGGGTATTTCTTATGACGCCGATGTCCTGCGTCGTAAGTCCATCCTGGAAAGGATCCATAACAGAATTGGAATAATATGCAATCGGGGTAGTGATAAAACGATGTTGAGCCGGATCACCATCGATATGAGGAGGAAAATCATTGTTATCCATTCGATACATCATATAGGCATCGCATAAGCCCCGCTCTTCTGACTGGACACGAGCCACTTTGGCCCGGATTTGAGCATTCAGGAAATTGGGGACCGCAATGGCAGCTAAAATACCGATAATGGCGACAACGATTAAAAGTTCAATTAAAGTAAATGCTTTTTTCATAATGACCTCGCATAAGATGAAGAAGGATAGGATTTACTCTGTCGCAGGATATGCGAATTGAGATAATCTTGTTTGACATAATATAATAATAACTGGCATTTGACAAATGCCAATGGATTGAGATTGGTTGAGGATTAATTCCCAACAAAAAAATCATACAATGGCTTAAAGTGTTCCATTATACTCTCTGACTGCGTTTAGCATGGCAACGATGTTTTCAACCGGGGTGTTGGCTTGGATGTTGTGAACGGAATTGAAGACAAAACCACCGTCTTTCGCAAAAATTTCACATCGCCGCACTACTTGTTCACGAACTTGCTCGGATGTTCCAAAGGGTAGTTCTTTTTGGGTATCGACACCACCACCCCAAAAAACTAGTCGGTCTCCATATTGATCCTTTAACATTTGGGCCTCCATGCCTTTGGCTGAACATTGAACGGGATTGATGATATCAAAACCGGAATCAATAAAGGCCTGCATAAATTTCCCCACCGCTCCACATGAATGTTTAAAGCATTTCCATGTTGTGTGTTGATGAATCCAATCATTAACTTGCTTATAGTAAGGCAGATAAAGTGACCGGAAGGTGGATTCAGAACAAAAGGTTGATTGTTGGGTGCCAAAATCGGTGCCACACAAAAAGACAGCATCGATTCGATCTCCAACGGCCTGGTGAATCTTTTCCAGATTTTGCAGGGCATATTCACATTGCTTGCTGAAAATTTGGTGAATGTAATCCTGACGGGTGGCGGTGGACATATACCATTCAGCCACATCACGAATGCCTTTGGGGTGCTTTAAAAAGGGAGCGGGAACCAGGGCGATATCACCAAATGCTGTGTTACCAAAGCAGGCGGCCACACCACGCTGGCCGGATGATGCCTGATCCGCTTCGGTTTGTAGATGGGCCAGGTCTTCATCAGAAATAGGCCCGAATTCTTCCAAATTATCTTCCACATTCAATGTATTCTCATCGAGGGGTGGTTGTCGAATGATCGTATCGAAGAAATATCCTCCTTTAGGCATACGCCCACTGGGTGGGGCGCTGGTATCACCTTCGGGGTAGATCAACGTATCTCCATTTTCATCGGTGGTGGTATTGAAATGTTCAGATACCAATACCTCAAGCCCATCATACAATCGCCAAGGCTTCCAATTTTTGTTGGGGAAGCCAAACATGGTATTACGGGGGAAAACGCCGTTGGTATCGATTCCCATCGCATCTTTTAAATCCTCATCGATCCAGCCCAGCATTTGATAAGGTTCATGGACTTTGACCGGTTGTTTGGGAAGCCCGTAATAATCTCGCAAGGCGGCGACACAGCTGACATGAATGCCGGTTACGGCGGTGCTGCCGAAATCGATAGGGATTTCTCCCTCTTGATGGTTTAGTGCACGTTGTAATTTTTCCCGTGGTGTCATTTTGCCTCTCCCTTTGTTGTATATTCAATCACCAATCGACGACCGAGCCATCGTCTGCGTCATAGGTTTTGGGATTTTGCCAGTCATGGCCAATTTTATCAGCCAGGGCTTCTTCATCCAGTTCAATGCCCAATCCTGGATCAGTGGGCAACTCAATATAGCCATCAATGACTTTGAAGGGATTTTTGATATATCCTACACCCAAAGAGGATTGTTCCTGGCATAAAAAGTTGGGGATTGAAGCGGCCATTTGAAGGCCAGCCGCCAATGAGATGGGACCGAGTGGATTATGGGGAGCAATCGCAGCATAATAGGCTTCCGCCATCCCGGCAATAAGCCGCACTTCGGTGATCCCGCCTGCGTGGCACAGATCAGGTTGTAGAATACTGGCGGCACTTTTTTCCAAAATCTCGCGGAATCCCCATTTAGTGAATATCCTCTCACCTGTGGCAATGGGAAGATGAGTGCCGTGTGCGATTTCTGCCATGCTATCCACGTTTTGGCATTGGACGGGTTCTTCGATAAAGAAGGGTTGAAAAGGCTCCAACGCTTTGACCAGCAGCTTGGCGGTTTGGGGGAAAATAGCCCCGTGAAAATCGATGGCGATGTCAATATCCGGTCCCGCGGCTTCGCGCAGCTGTCCGAAGCGTTCGGCGGCATAATCCACGAAGGCTTTGGTGTCGACGATCCGAGCCGGGCGTTTTTTGGCGACACCGGTTTTAAACGAGGTGAATCCTTGTTTTATGCCCCGCTTGATATCATCGGGCCGGCTGGCGCGCCCGTAGACTTTGATGCGATCCCGTGTGGGTCCACCAAGCAGTTCATAGACAGGCACTCCCAGTGCTTTGCCTTTGATATCCCACAAGGCCTGGTCAATGCCGCTCAAGGCGCTGGTGAGAATTGGTCCTCCGCGATAAAAGGCATGGCGGTAAATGGCTTGCCAGTGATGTACAACACGGCGTGGATCCTGGCCTACTAAATAGGGTTCGATCTCTTTGATAGCTGTGGCGCAGGTTTCCGCACGGCCTTCGAGAATCGGTTCTCCCAGCCCGATAATCCCCGTATTGGTATACACTTTCAGGAAGAGCCAGCGTGGTTTGACCAGGAAGGTTTCCAATTTAGTAATGCGGATGGGATCTTTGGCTTTGATGGGCGCATCTTTTTGGGCTTGAGCTTCAACCTGTTGAGTATGAAGGGCGATTGTACCTAATCCCGCCGCGGCGAAAGCATTTTTGATGACAGAGCGTCGTGTGACCGTTTGTTGGGTTTGTAAACATGGTTTCATAGAATTTCAACTCCCCTAAATTCAGTTTTACTCCTGTCTTTTCGATCTCACAACGATATCATACCTTAACCGGTAGATAAAAGGATGTGTAAAGGGAGATAAATATGAATACTTATGCCATGCGCTTGTACTTCTTATTGATAATGGTATTCACTTGTTCGAATGATTTATGTTTTGCTGTGGGAACAGATATACCCAATTCTAAAGCTGAGCGTGTTAGTCTGAATTGGATATCTCCTGCTGAAATAAAGAAGACGTTACAGGATGTTCCTGCTGATTTGATCGATGAGCAGGCTGCCATCAATGGGCTGTTTGATGAAACCTACATGGTGCCCATGCGCGATGGAGTGGAACTATTCACCAAAGTTTTCAAGACACCCTTTGCGAGTAACCTGCCTGCTATTGTTATTCGTTCGCCATACGATCTTGGGGATGTGGAGGATGAAGCCGCTTTGGTCTCTCTGGCGGGATATGCCGTTGTTATCCAACATACCCGTGGCCGCTTTCAATCTGAAGGAGAGGATATGGTGTTTCAAGCGGATGGCTGGGGTGAGCTGCAGGATGGTTATGATACTATCGAATGGGCTGCCCAACAGGATTGGTGTAATGGAAAAGTGGGAACCTGGGGATATTCGGCATTGGGCATTACTGGCGCGATGGCTGCTGGTGCGAATCCACCCAGTTTAACCTGCCAGGTCATCAGTTATGCTGCTACTACGGTTTATGGTCAAACCGCTTATCAAGGTGGTGTGCTACGCCAATCTCTATTGGAGGGTTGGCTAACTGGTAATAACAGTGAGCATATGCTTCCTGTGTTTAAAGCCCATCCCACAGACGATGCATTTTGGCAGCAATATGATATTGAATCACGTATAAATTTGATTAAAGCTCCCATTTTATTCGTGGGTGGATTTTATGATTGCTTTGAACAAGGAACGCTGAATGGTTTTATGTTGAGCCGTGAACTCGGTGATCAATCAGTGAGAGATCATCATAAGTTGGTGATGGGGCCGTGGACGCATGTGAATCAAACCAGCCGCACGCAAGGGCAGCTTAGTTATTCTCCTGAATCCGTTTATTCTTCGGAGATCACTGAGACGTTAAACTGGTTTAACCATTGGCTGAAAGGTGAGGACAATGGTGTGGAAGATGAACCGGCGGTTCGATATTATTTAATGGGCGATGTTGATGATTTGTCCGCACCGGGCAACGAGTGGCGAACGGACGATACCTGGCCGCCTGCGGGAGCCACTTCCCATGCATTTTACTTTCAGCCTGATGGCAATTTATCACCTATCTCATCGCCTGGTTCTTCTGAATCAAGCGAGCTTATGATGAATCCTTTATCACCTGTGCCTACCATCGGAGGATTCAATCTGGAAATTCCCGCCGGACCTTATGATCAATCATCTATCGAGCAGCGGGATGATGTGTTGGTATTTACCTCGAACGTGTTAGAAGAACCCGTTGAGGTGATAGGCAATGTTCGAGCTGTGGTGTATGCCCAAACAAATTTAACCGATAGCGATATTGCTGTGCGATTAACCGATGTGTATCCCGATGGGCGATCCATGCTGGTGTGCGATGGGATTTTACGGGGGCAATTTCGTGAATCATTCAGCGAACCAAGCCCTTTAAAACCGGGTGAAATCCATCGCTATGACATTGATCTTTGGAGCACCAGTTTGGTATTCAACAAAGGCCATCGTATTGGTGTGATTGTTTCTAACACGAATTCCCCCCGATTTGAAATGAATCCAATCTATCATGATACCAATGGAACCATAACCAAGATATATCATTCGAATGAATATCCATCCCATATTCTATTACCCATCACCTCGGGAGCGCCTGATGTGGGGATTTATGATTGGAAAGCCTATTCACTGAACTAATACCGTTCATCAGTGTGCCAAAAAGGCTCAATATTTATTGGTTTTTTAAGATTCATCAATTAAGTGGTTTTGCTCTTATTCTTGGTTTAATCCTAATTAACATCAATGAGAAGAATTTGGTAAGATTAGTATATTGAATAGGTTATGCAATTCATGACCATCCCCAGTGTTCTATAAATCCGGTTTTTTGCCGTTTTCCCAACTATTAGGAACACGTTTTGATATACCTTTAGTTAGAACGTTATAATAAAGGAGGATTAAAAGTGTTTCCCCTTTTATTTGTATTTCTTATATTCATTTTGATGTTAACTAATCCGATTATTCTTGGATTGGCGATGTTTTGGTTTATTCTGTTATTGCCGATTCTGATTTTTTTTCACTCGCTGCAGATATTACTTATTGTGCCCGCTTCGTTGTTGCAGACATTTACTAATAAGCGGGTGAGGATTAACCACGCTATCGAGCACGCCACCGCCAATGTGCTGGAAGAGAAATATGGGGTGGATAAAGTCAGTGGTTTGGCGTTTAAGGATGGCTTTAAGTTGATGGGCTTTTTGCCTGACTCATCAACATTGATGAGAGCGTCACAAGAAGCCCTTCACCGGCTGAGAAATGGTGAATCCAATTTGGCATTGCACCCCCGTTGTGGTACATCGATTATCATAGGACAGTTTTTATTTGCCTTAATGTTTGTTATCTACTTTCTGTTTTCACATCATTTCTCAATCATTGAAATCCTTATAGGGTTTTTATTAACCATGACCTTATCCACACCGCTGGGGTTATTGGCTCAGAAGTTTTTGACCACCAGCACCGATGTGGATGGTATGTATTTATCCTCAATCAGTATCGGCCGTTATGGCCAGGTTTATTTTAAAACCAACCATGCGTCTGAACCCTCTGTCGAGAAACCCGTATACGGGGGCTTTTTTAGGCCGTATTTTGATTATTAAATTTAATACAGGAGAAAATGTATGAGTGATAAACAATTGGAAGGGAAAATCGCAGTGGTTACCGGCGGAAGCCGGGGAATTGGATTCCACATCGCCAACGCTATCCACCATGCCGGAGCAACAGTGGCCATCACAGGACGCGATTCTGAAACCTTGAAAGAGGCCGCTCAAAAAATTGGTGAACGATGCCATCCCTATGAATGTGATCATACCCAACCTGATCAAATCAAAGCGATGGCCGCCGTGGTGAATGACGGGATTGGTGTACCAGATATATTGGTTAACAATGCAGGTGTTCATCGGACTTGCCCTGTCATCGAGATGACGTTGGACCAATGGAATGAAGTGATCAACACCAATCTGACCGGTGTCTTTTTAACCACCCAAGCCTTTTTGCCCGGAATGCTGAACAAGAATCGTGGCGATATCTTTATGATCAGCTCGATGAGCGGCAAGAGAGGCGATCCCAACGATTCCGCGTATGCCGCCAGCAAATTCGGGCTGCAGGGATTTTCGCAGTCCCTGATGTATGAGGTGCGCCGCAGCAACATACGGGTGATGGTGCTGAATCCCAGCAGTGTTGATACCCGGGATGTTGAAACTCCACCGCATGGCCCCGGGTTGCATTTGCACGCTAAAGATTTGGCAGATACCATCGTTCACCTTGCCACCATGGCTGGCCGGACTTTAATACGCGATATGGATATTTATGGTACCAATCCATTTCGTTAAGGAGTTTATTTAATGGCCATACTGCCTTTCATCACCTCGCTTGTCATCTGTGCGGTTGAACCTATTACACTGTTTGATCTTACCTATACGCTTGATTATGATCTGTCAAAACCCAAGCAGGCCGAGATGGCCTGGGATCATTGCCATGCTGTGGCAACTTTGCAGGGGATTGTTAATCGTGATGCGCCCCGGCTCTATCTGCGCTATGTTTCCAGCGGGGGAAAGAACGTGGATGATTATTGGCTGGAGAAAATGACCGAACCAGGGCAATGGCTGGACGGGGTGAAGATAAACCGGGTAAAAGATATAAACGGTTTGGTCCAACGCTTTCGAGATCATATTAACGGGGCTGTGGTTTATGATCCCCAGGTACCCGCAACCAGCAACCTGGCTTCCACGATTGCCGGGGTGGAAGACTTGATCGCCCTGCGCTATGATCCAGCCCCTGATTCGCTTTATACGCAATTAACTCAGCAGGATGCAAAACTGCCGGTCGTTAAGCGTTTGTTGAAGAATGATGGTTCACCGCTTTTCACTGGCGAAGGAACCATTCCCGGAACGGACATTGATTCAACCGGCAGCGCCAAATGTGACGCTTACCTATGGCTGAAACATCATTACATCGATACGGGAAAAGTCGATGCGACTTATGCCGGTTTTTATATTGATTCGTATTGGATGCAAAATCCGCGCGCCTCGGCTCCCAATCATCACACATTAACCAACCATGATTTTTTTGTGTCCCAAAAAGGCTTTTTCTTCGACCTGAATGTATGGGACGATGAAAAACCGGTGGATGATCTTCACCAGCCTTTCGGGACTGACCTTGATACGTTGAAAGCCCTTTTGCTCAGCGCCTATCAACAGGGTGGCAAGGAAAAGATGATTCACATCGGGGGATTCACGCCCTGGGCTTATAAATATACCACACATGGCCAGGCGGGTGGGAAGCATGACGGTGTCCCCACCGAGTGGGAATTCAGCCGGGTGGCCAGTGCCTACAACGCTTATGTCGATGCCGACGCCATTGGGCTGGGTGCGATGGCCAACGCATCATTCTTTATGCATTATCCACTAAAAGAGCGTTATCCCCAAAAATGGGTCAGCCGGCAGGAATTGATTGATCGTGGTTATCTTACTACGGATGGCAAGGTCAAATTCAACGACCGTGAATTTATCATTTTCTATGTGGGGGATTACGATTCGGCGGCGTGGGTTTATCAACGTATGCCCAGCCTGTGGGATCATCCTGACCGTGGAAAGGTCCCCATGATGTGGTCGATCAGCCCGGTGTTGGACCGGCGTGCGGGAATGGCCCTCGACTACATGCGCCGCACGGCGAGTGAAAAAGATTACTTTGCCGCGGCGGACAATGGCGCGGGGTATCTTAACCCTGGCATGCTGCAGGAACCGCGCCCTGTTTCCGGCCTGCCCAGCGGACTGGACGCCTGGGCACGACACTGTAAAGAATACTATAGACGTTGGGATATAACCATCACCGGTTTTGTCATCGATGGGTATGCCCCCGGATTGAATGAAAAGGGCCTGGATTGTTACGCCAAATTCAGCCCCAACGGAATCGTCCCACAGAAAATCCCATTAACGCTACTGCACGATGACATGCCGGTGATACGCGCCGATTACGATATTAACCAAGGCGCCGATCAGGCCGTCCGAATCATTAAAGACCGTATCAATAAACGCCCGATCCCCTTTCATTGGTTTCGCAACATCCTGAAATCACCCAGCTGGTATGTGGATGTGGTAGAGAGATTGGCGCAAGAAAATCCCAAAATCGAATTGCTGGATGCGCCAACCTTTTTTGAACTTTATCGGATTTATTTAAAGAACCACCCTGAAGCTGCACGGGGGGTGGTGGATTGAGAGAGTATTATTTACAAGATATCGAGGGGGGGATTTTAGGGGGAAAAATGATATTTTAGCCTTGGTATCCACGCTATCCAGTGGAAGGAATATAAGATAACTTTTATTATGGGGCTGCCACTTCCAGATAGGCCGATTCTGTAGAAGGTTTGGGAATGGGGTAGCCTTCCTTCCGCATTCCTTCAATATGGAATTCAATAGCTTCCTTCATATTCATTTTCACTTCCGTCCTTGTTTTAGCGGTGGAGACACACCCAGGAAGGTCCGGTGTATAGGCGGAAAAACCGGTTTCTGTTTTCTCAATAATAATCAGATACTTTGTCATGTCTTATTCTCCCGGCAAAAGTTGAGCCTGCTTTAGAATACTATTTTGTGTGCCTGGGGCAAGATCATCATTCGGTTTTCCGGCTACGGTCACAAGACCGACCTTCTGTTGATGTTTATACTGTCGATGGCTACCCCGGATTCTAACAAGATGCCATCCATCCGCCTGGATTATTTGGATGATTTCCCGTACTTTCATGGATCAATTTCCAGACCATGAGAAATAATATAATGGTTTATGTTTTTCCAATACTCCCACCAACTATTCACTCAAACCAGTGTTCCACCATTCCATTCATAATTTCAATTACTGAAATGTATTTATTGTTCAGCTATTTTGAAAAAATTTGCTCATGGGAAGTTTTTGATAATGTGGTTTTGGTTAATTCGTTGTTTGCAGTCTATCCAGGGTGGTTTTCAAGGGTAAAGAACGACTTTTTACCCTTGGCACCCGGCGTGGGTGCCAGTGATCTGAAATATTTCTTTCCATGTAAAACGCCACATACCGTCCGCTGGAGGTGTTTGATATTCTATCATCGACGTGTGACCGGGCGGAGTTCGTAGATTTGCCCATACTTTGACGCCGATTCCAGATTTCCCTGTCGAAGAGCTTCCCTCACATCGTCAAGTTTATAGGTATCTTCAACGCTGAGATAAGGCGACCAACCTGTATCGTCTTCCAGTAGTGCAACCTGAATCTCGGCCACATATTGGTCTTCATGTATATACTTCGATTTCATACGCTGTTTCATCGTTATTGCCTCCGAGTGAATGACTGATCCCAGCGCTCCTGATCCGGTCGATAGGCAGTGATCAAAACCACGGGTTTATCATAACCTTTTGGAATATCCCAAACAACATGAACCGGTGCTCCATTTCTATCCTTTTGTAAAAATAGAACACATGGCCCTTTCGAGTAATTCGGGTATTCCTTTACAACGACTGCTTTCGGAACGCCACTGAGTATTTCTTTCGCTTTCAGCCCATCTTCCGCCAGTTTATCGTAGCCGTGCTCAGAAATCCGAACATCACCAACGCGTATCAGCGCGTGTACTTTCTCAACAAATTCGCTCAATCCCTATTCTGCTGTATAAGGTAATCTGGGATCAACGTATCCCCTGTCTTACTATGGATAGCGCGAGTGGCAAGGGTAGAATGTTGTTTATTCCACCCTTGAAAGTCAAACGTACCGGATACATTTTTGATCAAATATTCCAATACTTCCCGCTAATAAAGGGGTGGCATGCGAGGAGTCCTTGTTCGAGCAAACGGACGAGGTTTTTGTCACCTTCCCTAAAGTGGTTTATCCATACCGAAGTATCTACAAGAATAAAATCAGGCATTCAATAATCTCCTGCGCTTAATCGGTTTTAAGTCTTTTTCACTACCTCCTAATTTTGCGAGACGTTTGCTGCTGTCCTGTGCTATAAGCGCTTCAAGTCCGA
>CAZFER010000067.1:18019-34930 GCA_964517495.1 uncultured bacterium
AATGATGATCAATATTGGTGCATCAAACAAGGGATTGGAGTATAAGAGAATAAATGATTCAGTCGTTTCCGAACTTTCTTCTATATTGTTTTGAAAAACAAGAAAGGTTCGTATTTATTTTTTCTAAATTCCAAGGGCTGTTTATCACAATTCTGTCATTTTCCCTGTCGGGCAAAAATCGTGTATTAATCCGCCTTCCCTAACCCCTTCTTTTCTTGTTACAATGGAGAGGATTTATATCACATTGAATCATGGAGAACACGCCATGAAGCAATCAGCCTTTACGCTTATTGAACTGCTGATCGTGGTTGCCATTATCGGGATACTTGCCGCTATTGCGGTGCCAAATTTTTTGCAGGCGCAAATCAAGGCGAAAATCGCCCGTGTGCTGGCCGATCACAAGAACCTGGCCACCGCCGAAAACATGTACCGCCTGGATAACAACACCTTTCATAAGCATGAACATTCCCCCTGGCAGCATGTTCCCCTCACCACGCCGGTTTCTTATCTGTCGGCCTGGCCGATCGATCCCTTTCAGGAAAATCTTCCTGAAAGCGCCAAACAAATCGCTCCCTATGCCAAGCGTACCATCCATTGGGAGCCAATTATGAGTTTCAACTCTACCCGTGCCGCAGGTTACTTGATCCAATATCCGAACTATGCCGGCTGGAATGTCAGCGCCGGCCCAGGCCCCAGCCATGGCGTCTATGCCATGTCCAACGGTCTGATCAGCAATGGTAATATTACCACCTTTGTTCCTGGTGATGCAAAGTCAGACTGGGTATTTTGGAAAAACTGAAGAGATTTGATCTTTCAACAAGGAGATATTCATAATGAAGATTAGGCGTATTTCGTTTTTATTAACTTCTTTGTTTGGTTTAGTGGTTGTGGTGTTGACCTCGTTCATCTCTGGCCCACTTTATGCCGCTGAAGGTGTTGATCCCATTCGTGTCGAACGGCTGGCAAAGGGTATCAACCTGCCAGGTTGGCTTTGGTTGAATCGTGGTGACCTTGCCCCCATTGAAACACGCTACCCTGATAGCGATTTAAGGCGCATCAAACAACTGGGATTCACGCACGTTCGCATCCCCATGGATATGGCCAACATTCATGATCCGGAGGCATCAAATTTGCTAAATAAAAAGGCCATCGAAGTGCTTGATCCTGCCATAAAGAAGATACTCGATTTAAAATTGGCAGTTATAATCGATCTGCATAGCATCTCCCAAAACACAGGCGGGAGTGACTATTCCGGCCCATTGGGGAAAGATGAATCTTTCACGGATACCTTTGCTGCCTTTTGGAGTGAACTGGCCAAACACCTCAGCCAGTTTGATCAGGATTGGCTGATCCTTGAACCGATGAATGAACCGGTTCTGCGTGGCAATGAAGAAAATTGGCCCCCCGTGCAGAAAAAGATCGTCAGCGCCATTCGCCGGAACGCCCCCAACCATACCATCCTAGCTACCGGTGCGCGCTGGTCCAATCTTTCCACCTTGCTGGAACTTGCCCCGCTCGAGGATCCCAATATCATTTACAATTTTCATTTTTACGAACCCCATATCTTTACTCATCAGGGAGCCACCTGGAGTTCGGATATTGTCAAACCGCTACGCGAGATCCCTTATCCCTCATCGCCTTATTCCATCAAGCCGCTTTTGGAGAATTACAAAGACCAGCGCACTAAAAAGGCGCTAGAGGATTACGGCGAAGAACGTTGGAATTCGGCAAAGATAGACAAGCGAATTAAACTGGCCGGTGACTGGGCCAGCAAACATGGTGTACCCGTTATTTGTGATGAATGGGGCGTGTATCGCAGTTATTCGCTGCCCCAACACCGTGCCCAGTGGATTGAAGATGTTCGCACAGCGTTGGAAAAATACGGCATCGGCTGGTGTATGTGGAACTTTGATGGTGGCTTCGGCCTGGTTAACCGTATGAATGGTGAAGCCGTTCCGGATCACACCATCGTCAAAGCACTCGGATTAAATACCAATATTCAAATGCGAAGATAAATAGAATTAGAAAAGGAAGTCCCATGCAAAATCATAGACGTTCATTTATTAAAACCTCAGGCGCGTTCGCGGCGTCAACCTTGATTCCAACCTCCGCATTTAGTGCGATCAAGACGTATAAAGCCGCCATTATTGGCCGGACTGGCGGCGGGAATTATGGCCACGGCTTTGATGTGGTTTTCAACGATTTTGAAAATGTGAATGTTGTTGCTGTGGCCGATGAAAACGCGGAGGGGCTAAAAAAGGCCGCCGAACGATCAGGGGCAAAGAACCAATATCTTGATTACAAGGTGATGCTTGAAAAAGAGAAACCCGATATTGTGGCAATCGGACCACGGCAGCCGGATTGCCACCGGGAGATGGCCTTGGCATGCATTCATGCCGGTGTGCATATTTATATGGAAAAACCGATGACCGAATCGCTTGACGAAGCGGATGATATTATCCATGCTGCCGAACAGAAACATGTAAAAGTCGCCCTTGGCCATACCCGCCGCTATATGCCGGATTTTGCCTCGGTTAAAGCCTTAATCGATCAAGACTTTTTTGGCACTGTGGTCGAGGTGCGCTTTCAAGGCAAGCAGGACAGCCGTGTAGGGGGTGAGGATTTCATCGTGCTGGGCACCCATGATTTTGATATCATGCGTTTTTATTTCGGCAATCCCCTATGGTGTTTTGCTTCAATTACGTCTGATGGTCATGATATTACAGCGAAAGATGTGCATATGGGACACGAACTCATCCTGGTGGCTGGAGATGCCATTCACGCCCAGTTTGCCTTTACTGAAAATATCCATACGTATTGGACATCTGTAAAAGCGGATGACCATTGGAATGATCGATTTTCAGACCGCGACAAATGGCGTTTTGAAATTTACGGCACCAAACGGATACTCGCTTATCAATCCAATTTTGGCATGGCGTATCTTGATTCGCCTTTCCCTGCGCATATGGATGATAAAGCGATCTGGAAGGAACTTCCAAAACCACAAAACTGGCATCAAGCCAGGCACGAAAAACACCCCATTCGTAATTTGATTTATGCTATTGAAACGGACACTCAACCCCTGTGCAGTGGATATGATGGACGCTGGACCATCGAGATGCTGGCGGCCGCCTATCGTTCTCAAATCCATAAATGCCGTATTGAGTTTCCGCTTATTCAACGCAACAATCCGTTAAAAGAATTAAAGCAGTAAGACGGCTGGGCAGGAGCCTCGCCCTCTCTTGACTCTATTTACGCCAAATGAGGATTGTGTAGGATGGGCTAAAAATAGGTTGTGTGCATTTTTAGCCCATCGGATTGCTGTCAAGTTTTAATACGATTGCCCTCCGCCTGATCGAACAACAATATCTCCCACACTGTTCAATCCATTGCTGGCATCGAATGGTGTCCCTCGATGGGGATCACTGGCCCCCGCACCAATCCCGAACTCTTTATCCGGCCCACTACCAATTAAAGCGAATTCGTCAAGGGATAATGGTTGTAAACCCAATGCCACCGCCCGGTCAGGTTTTAAGGCATTAAAATTATGGTTAAAGTTATTGGTGCCTTGCACATTAACATAAGAGGATTCGTAATCACCGTAACGGTATGATGCACGCTCACCCCCCGGACCTTCGAAAAAGGGATCAAAAGGGATAGAGGACATATAAGCTTGTGGACTGGTTAAAGGGCCAAGCACCGCAAACATATTGCGTCCATTTGGACGAGGACAACCTTGCCCCATCCCCACACCATTGAACAATTCTTCCAGCCGTTCACACCCTAATTCCGTATCATCATCCCACCAATCCACAGGATAGGCCCCTTTATCAGTTTTCAGCATCATAACAGCAGTTGATAGGGCTTTCATATCCGATACGTTACGGGCAATTTTGGCACGGGTTTGCGCATTGATAAAATTAGGCACAGCGATAGCCGCCAGAATCCCGATAATGGCAACGACGATAAGCAATTCAATCAAGGTAAATGCATGCACTGGTGAGCGTTTCATTGTAATCATCCCCTTTTATTTTCACGTCGATCTCAAGCACACCAGGGTCGTTGACGATTCTTTACTTTATCCATCCCCAGCACCTGTTTAGCCGCGATTAAATCTTCACGAATTTGAAAATCAAACATTCCCACCGCCAGAAAATCAGCCCCATTTTTAAAACAAAACTCAAAGGCATCCTTGGGGTGAATGGCACCCGCAGCCAGGGTTTTAAACGCGATCCAGGGCTGTTTTTTCCGGGCCATCAGTTCTTTGGTCTTTTCGGGGAACAAGTCATAAATGTTGTCGTGAAACTTGTTATGATCAACATAACGAGTACTGTCCACCGACCAATGTTGGCGGGATTCTTTCGGATGGGCGGACCAATAATTGTCATGATGGAAAGTCTTGAAATAATAGTCAGGTTCAAAACCATAGTCATCCGCAATCTCGATCACCTTGATATCATGAGCCCCTAAGCCGGCCGGAATGCCTTGCTGCTTGATATACTCAATCCCCTTGCCAATCACTTCGATATACTTGTGATTGCGGGTTTTTAGGGCGTGTTCAGTAAAACCACCTTGGGTATAGAGCGTGGTGCCACCCTCATCGATGCTGCGGTCAATCCACTCTTTAAAACCCGACCAGAAAGGCTTTCCAAAGTGTTCCCACTCCTGGCGAACGCCTACAATCGTTTGTATCTTCCCTCCACGCTCATCTTTATATTCATTGATGATCGAGAGTTGAGACGGGTCAGGTGAACATGCATTGATACCCTGCTCTTCCATCATTTCAAGCGTATCGAATTGCTTTTCCTTGGTTAGATAATGGCCTGCCAAGGTGGATACATAAAGCAAATCGCGCTGATGGCACCATCCGCTAATGATGTTCCCACCTCCGATAATGCGGCTAATGGTAAGATCACCAATCTTACCAACCGGCACGTTCGGTTCAGTCGGCTGGGCTTGCAGTTGTTGGGGATCAGAAGGATTTTGCAGCATAGCCAACAACTGCTTTTCTTCCGGACCACGAATGCCAAAAGCGGCCCCTGCCATGGCTGAATGTCCCAAAAAACTACGGCGATCGATTCGGCATGTCATGATGAATTCTCCTTTTAAGGATGGGGCCACCGGTGTTTACTTATGTGTCAAGCGATGCACCAATAGATCCTTGAATGCATCCATGTCTTTCCATTCAGTGGCCACTCGCATGATATTGGCATCGGGATCGATTTTGGTATACCCATCATCGGTAACCCGAATACCCAGTTTTTCCATTTTAAGATAGTCATCACTAAAGCCCAAATAAATGGCCACCGTATCGAACAAGGTGGAACTACGTTTATCAGCCAAACCGGCGTCATTCCGTGCCTCACACCAATAGCGGTAATTTTGGACAATGGCAGACGCAATGGGATCTTTGGAATCACGCACTTTCTTATAGCGTTCTTCCTGCAACACCACCAAACCGCAGGTATCCAGCGGGGTAATGGTAATATCCCATGGCGCCGAAAGCACCTTTTGACACGCTTTGGCATCAGCACGCACATTATATTCCGCCGAAATTTTCTTATTGCCACCATACCCAAGCCTCACGCTGCCGTGCATCCCCACAAAGCGAGCTTTTTTGGCAATCGCCGGTTCACGCTTCAAGGCTTCCGCCACATTGGGAACAGGGCCAACAGCAATCAAGGTGATGGGTTCAGGGGAATTCATAATGGTGTCGATCATAGCCTGCACGCCATCTTCATAAATTTTACCAGGATAGGATTTAAGTTCGTAATCCTCCACCCAGCTGGCCTGTCCGCCAACGCCCTCACTATTCACTGCAAGGCCCACACCCACAGGAATATCAGTTCGTCCCGCTTTTTCGAGAAACTTGGCAATCAACTTAGCCCGATACTCTGTTTTCCCTTGATCGCCCACAACCAATTTGACATCAAATTCTGGACACCGCAGAAGGAAACCCAACGCCCAGGTATCATCGATATCATCACCAATATCGGTATCGAAGATGACCGGTATCTTTCCTGAAGGCGCATTGCTTTCTGATGCCATGGCACATAGTCCCATCATGCAAACCATTGTAATGATACTCCCCATTATCGTTGTTTTCAGTCCTGTTTTCATCTCATTTTTCTCCTTTTCAGTCATTGCTGTTTTCGTCGATTGATTATGATTAACGTTCAAATCCAAATTCCATTTCATTCGGCCAACTGCGGCTCCAGTTGGGATGAAACGCGGCGCTAAGCCCTTCTCCCGAACTGCGCTTCATGGCCAGTTCCATATCCGGCCCCCGGTTATCATGATTCACGCGAAAACCAAACTTGACGGTTTGCCCGTTGTCCAGACGCTGTTTGACATGAGGAATCTCAGCCCACGGTAACGCACATTCGACGATGCGCATCCCATCGCGATAACGAATCTCCAGTTTCCCCTCTTTGACAGGGCCTTCCTTGGGATGTTTTGGTTGACGCGGGAAGAAATGCTTGAACGGCATACCGGGAACCATCACCCGCCAAATTTCAGTCCCACCGCCATATTCATCAGCAACCTTGTTAAGTGCATATTCATAATCCGTGGTTTTATACCGTATAAACTTTGGCATACGTCCTGGCAGATGGGTTAACCATTCATCCTCTTCCATGGGAATCGCATTAAATCCAATCAACACATTATCAAACGCACTTTGGGGGATCATGCTGGGCAATTCAGGCCAACGCCGATAACTAAAGCGGCGCACCCCTTCGGGCCAAACGTGCTCCATCCGCTTGCCATCTTTCATTTCATAGGAAACCTTGGGATAGAAATCATTACTGGGATCACGTGTTTCAAAGCGTTGGGTTCCGGGATGCGGAGTTTGATCGGCGATCTTGGCGGCGAAATAAAAATAGTCTTCATCATAGGCCAGATACCCAATCGCCAATCCACCTTTTTCCCCGCCTTTTAGCGATTCAAACGGCATCCACATCGATTCTTCAAACGACTGTTGTGCGGCTTCTTCCGTGCGTATAGTCTGCGGTAAAGCGCCTCGCCAGTCATCCAATTGTCCATCGACCTGGATCGATTTTTGGTGAATGAAGTTGACATGTATCTCTTCCTCATGCACTGCTATACCTTCATCACCGGCATCGAATGTCATTGATAGTGGATAGATATTATCAGCCCGTGGCTGGCCATCGAGTTTAATTTCAAGCCATTTCCGTTCCCGCGCTTTAAATTCAAGCATTTTGGGATAGTCAAAGGATAAATCACCAACCTTAAACGTAAATGATCCTTTGATAGGATGATTACGCATACTGGTCAGCCGTAGCCGCAAAACAGGATTAGACTCAATCGGCGCGGTTAAATCATAAGGAATCATCTCCAATGGTTCGATCCCTTTAATAGCCGAATTTTCCAGGGCCTGGATCAGTAGATTAAAACTGCCCTTTTCCTCAGGATTCGCCCGTAAAAAGAATCCCTTATCCTCCAAGGGAATTTCAATCTTCTCTCCTTCTGTCGGAATGGGATTACCATACACATCATAAAGTTGGAAGGGTTTATCATCTGCATCAATAACCATTGTGGGCTTGGTTCCCTCAAGAGGCTGAACCGTATTGAATAGGACAGAGCCTTTTTGGAAAAGCGAACCAATATCACCTACGACGACAACTATACCATCATCGGGATTGCCATTTTTTCCGCGGAAAACATAAACCCACGGCAATCCATTTTTAAAAAGGATCTCCTTGAATTCCCGCTCGCCAATCAACTCTTGCACCGCCCCATAGGCTGCCGCCAGGGGACGTGATTCAATCAAGCGTTCGATCCGTTTATTCCCCTCGTCCGTCTTAATCGTATCCATGGCCACCCGATTATGGCTTAACGTTGAAACTGCAATACGGCTCAATGTTCCCATCGAGCGGTCATATCCGGCAGCACGGTTGCTGGCCACCACCGCGGCAAAACGATCATCCGTATTGGCCACCCACGATTCAGTATCCCAAATCAACACACGCCCTTTGTAATGCGAACGGCTCAGCCATTCGGGATAAAGCACCGGTGCGGAAAGGCCTTGATAATGAATAGAGCAAAAATCGAGATAGGGCAGAAATTCATCCGAGTCATCCGGAAACAGCTTATCAATCGTATTGGACGATGAATCACATCCCCCCACCAACACATCAACACCGGCTTCTTCGCGCGCTTTGAACACCGCATCCCCCATACGCTTGTAAAGATTACGGTAACGAATCATATCCGCCCCCCAGCCGGAGATGGAAAGCCCTTCCCACGGCTCATTCCACAGCATAAAACCTGTGATCGGCCCCTTGGGCCAACCGAACTCCGACGCCAGCCGATAAACAAATGCCTGATAATCATCATCCAGTTCCGGCAGCCAAACCAAATCCTGTTTGCCGCCCTTCATCACATCGTTTTCATCCAAATGGGGCCGTCCACGGCCTAACGGTTTTTCATTATGTCCGGCGCCAATTTCCGCCACTACGGTGATTTTGTGTTTATGAAACTCCTTCAGTTCCTCTTCAATCCGCTCCCACTGTTGCTCGTAATGCCTGGTACCAGACTGATGATAAGAAATCCCCCAGCGTATCGCTTGCACACCCAACCGGGCCAGTATTTCAGGCGGCATCTCCTCTAACGATTGCTTGGGATATTGAACTCGCTTGAGGTCCGGTTTAAACGTACGCACATAACTGGTTAGATAACGCCGTCCATATTTTCCTAAATCAATCACCAAACCATATCCACCTTTGGTCTCCGGTGTTTCGGGGCGAATGGTAATATTTTTCCATTCTTTCGCTTTCAAATTTACGTGAATCGGTAATGAATCAAATGTTTCCAAGCGCTTCAATAGGGGATACCACTGATCCCCTTCTTTTTCCCGCTGGGCATAACGTAAAATCTCGATTTCCCCCTTCGATTTAATAGGCTTATCGGTCAAATTTTCAATCTGAAAAACAAACTCAGGCTGTTCTTTTGGATGAAAAACATTCCCCGCCGCGTTGGATTCCAGCATCGTCACCTTATAGGCGATGTCATCTTGCTGGCTTAACCCAAAACATTGCTCATAGTCATGCATATCCGATAAAGTCCCCCATGCTGCATAAAGGGGATTCGGGGATAGGATCAATACAAACATCAATATGAGAGGTGTGATCAATCGAATCCCATTCTTCAAGTCTGGATCCACAAAGTTGCTCAAAAACATACGTTACTCCTTTTTATTTATAATATGGCTCATCTTTTATATCATATTCACGAAAAGGTGAAAAGCGCCAAGAAGAATCTCTGAATCATACATAACAATTTGGATCAGTTCACAAACACCTCATCCCTCCTGTATACTCAAATTTGCCATTGATCATTCCAAAACTGCGATTGGATGCCATTGGAGGTAATCAGAATGTTTCGATTTTATCAGTCAAGCATTTATCCCCTTGTAATCATCCTTCTTATATTGAATATTATCCCTACGGTCAATTGCGCTGAATATGATATGAAAGCCGTGGTGGACGCTACAGACATGCCGCGCGGCTTGCTGCGTGCCACTATGGAATTTGAAGTCAATCCCGGCACGTTCGAACTGTATTACCCAAAATGGGTCGCAGGCGTACATGGCCCCAAAAGCCCCATCCATAATCTGGCGGAAATCATCGCCCTGGGTCAAGACGGCAACCGCCTGCAATGGCATCGCAATCCCAGAAACATCTATCACATCTTGATCGATATTCCTCAAGGTGTTAATCAAATCCAGGTCAAAACCACCTACCTTTGCAACCAACCCACCACTGGCTCCACTGGCGTGGATTCACATGGAATCCCCCATATCGGCGTTATTAACTGGAACACTTGCCTGCTTTATCCGGTTGGGTACACCATTTCAGAAATTATGGTTTCACCTGTCTTGACCCTTTCGGAGGGCTGGAAATGGGGAGCCTCGTTGGAAGCCAAAATGGAAGAGGATTCTACCATTCAATTTAAGCCGGTCTCTTTCCGCAGGCTGGTGGATAGCCCGTTGATCTGTGGCAAGCATCTCCACAAATACGATATTACCCCGGACAATGGCACCCCCCATTATTTGGTAGTCGCTTCTGAATCCAAACACGCCATTCAACTGGAGGATGATATTCTCGCCAAATGTAAAAAAATGACCGCGGAAGCCCTGGCGCTATTTGGCACCTCTCATGATTATGCATATACCTTTTTGCTGGTTCTATCTGATAATCTCCCCTTTATGGGATTGGAACATACTCGCTCAAGTTTAAATGTCGTCGGTGAACGCGGCCTGTCTGATCAGGCCAATCACCGCACTACCTTCCATTTGATGATCCACGAATATGCCCACCGTTGGTGCGGCAAATACCACCGTCCAGCGGGCATGGCCACCTCGGATTATCAAACCCCCAAAGACCTGCGCTTGTTGTGGGTATACGAAGGTTTGGATCAATACCTTGGAGTAGTACTGACCGCCCGGTCGGGTTTGTTCGCCACTTCATCACGAAGTTCGTTTGAAGGCGCTTTACAAGACGAATGGGTGGGCGTCGGGAAGACCCTGGTATCCCTCATGCGCCAAAAAGGCCGTCTTACCATGAACCTGGAAGACACCGCTGTTTCCTCGTTCCTGCGCCGCCGTCCCAGTGAACATTGGGCTTATTTAAAGCGCCCACAGGATTACTACTTTGAGGGTGCGCTTTTGTGGTATGAAATCGACGCCATTTTAAGAAACGAAACCGATGGCAGCGTCACCCTCGATGACTTCATTAAGCGCTTTTTAGGCCGCTATGACGAAGATAAAGCGTTAATGACATACGATGAACAAATGTTAATTGATATGCTAAATGAATTGCATCGCTACGATTGGCAATCGTTGATTAATGACCGCGTGCGTGGCTGGCACCAAGAGATTCCCCTGGAGGTGTTGGATCGATTGGGATATCGCATTCTTTATTCACCTAAACCAACCAACTATGACTCTGATTCATCTCTCACCTCACTGGGTATGAAAATAGCCGGTAATGGTGAAATCAACACTATCGTCCCTGGCAGCCCTGCCGATCAGGCAGGATTATACGAAGGCATGAAAATCATTGGAATAAATCAGCGCAAATACAACCCCAACCGCCTGCGCGATGCCATCGCTGACAGCCCCGTAAAACGCAATATCGAATTGCTGATCCTAAAGGGCGACTATTTCGAAACTATCAACATCCCTTATGACGACGGCCCAAAATACATCGACATCGTCCGAAACCAGGATAAACCAGATATCTTAAAAAAAATATTCGCACCCAAGACAGAATAAGAACCGTTTAATGTTATCCGTGTACCTGGGTTGGCTGATGGGCTTCTAGACGTGGCTGAATCGAAATTTCCACTTCCAGTTTTTCATCAAGGGAATGAAGTATACGTATAAGACGATCCAGGGTAAAACGGCTCAGGTCTGCATTGCGTACCCGTGAAAAATCCGCCGCAGCAAATCCCGTTTGTTTGGAAGCTTGTCGAATAGAGAGTTTTCTATCATCCAAAATACCTATTATTTTTGCCGCGAGGATACTTTTCGCCTGCCGAATATCCGCATCGGGATAACCGAAGTCTTTCCATACATTACCACTTCCATATATAACTTCTATTTCTTCCTTCATTGAAACATACCCTTTATTTTTTCAATTCTTTCTTTGATTAAATCAATTTCTCGTTTTGGAGTTTTGATACCGATTCTAGATTTCTTTTTAAATGCATGTACTACCCAAATTTGATTTTCAATTTTCACAGCATATACTAATCTATAAGCATCTTTTTGATATCGTAAAGCAATCTCAAAAATTCCTGTCCCAATCTTTTTCATGGGTTTTGCAATATCAGATTTCCTTCCCTCAGCAGCAATTTCAAGAGCAACAAAAAACGCTCCTGTACATAGGTAGGAAATGTTCTAAACTCCTTCTCTGCTGCTTTAATCCACGAAATAGGCTGTGTATTTTTCTTCATATATCAATGATGTCATTTTTGACATCACCTGTCAATGGTTTCCCACAAAAGAAATACAACCAGTAACGCAGACTAATGGCTATCTTATGTAATCCCTGAGGGATATATTAAACTCATTCAGAAGATTCCTCACTTCTCTCCTTCTTCGACAAAAAATAGTCAACCGAACAAGCTCCCGCTCCCACAATAATCAAATAGAGCGATCCCAAAAACATGGCAAAATCCGTCCGCGCGGCATGCGCCATCGACCAAAAACCATACTCCGATAATTCCCGCACATTCAATCCCCAAAATCCATGTCCAAGCAATATGGGAATCTTGGTCGTAATAATCGCCACCGCCATAATAATAAACGTGGGTATCGCCGCCAGGCGGGTAAGCAGTCCCACAAGAATAAGCGCTCCGCACACCACTTCAAAACACCCCACAAAATATGAGAGAAACTCTGGCATCGGTAACCCGATCTTCTCAAACCGACCTGCTCCCCGCACCGCGGGATCAAGAAACTTTTGAATCCCTTCCGACAAAAACACCGCTCCCACCATGATCCGAATAAGAACCGTCGAAACTGGTGCTTCACTTTTCGTCATTTTATCCAACCACATGACGCATAACCTCCAATCATGAAAAAATTTCAATAATCACCCCAATCCTAAACGATCATTCAAATTCAGCAACTGAACTCCTATAACGAATCATGTTGCATTGGTTTGAGTGGTAACCCAATTCGGGGAGCATCGGCTAGAAGCCGATGCTCCTCAGGTGGCAAATGTTGTAAAGGTGGCTCCAGGGCTTGTTTTGTTTTGCCCATGCCACCAGGGGTAAAAACATGGACTCAAAACTTTTGGGTAAAGCTCAGGCTTAAAGGGTGGGCGAGGCAATAAACCTTCAGTACATTATGTAGGGACAAACCTATGTGTTTGTCCATCTTTCTTGTGATATAATGTATAGAATATTAAAAGCAGGTAAACGGACTGCATTAAAAATTATTTGATAATGACAGAAAGTCGTATGGACAATGTTTCAGTGTTACATAAGTGTTTTAGCTATTCTTTTCCTCATGGTATGTCCAATTTCAAAATCATTAGGTCAGGTCGTGATTAATGAAATCATGTACCATTCTCAGGGTAATGATCTGGAATTTATCGAATTATACAATTCAACCTCGCAATCAGTTGATCTTTCGGGGTGGATCATAAAAGATAGCGATGATTCACATCAATTTACGATTCCCCCTGATATACATATTGATGGAGAGGGATTTTTTATCATCACGGATGATTTGACCTTGTTTCAAAATATATACGGTTTTTCGGCAAATATTGGGGGATTACCTTTCGATTTGGGTAATGATGGAGATATGGTACGCCTCTTTGACCCAATGGAACAACTGATTGAAAGAGTACACTATGATGACAGGAGACCCTGGCCGGAAGCCGCTGATGGCGGGGGAGGCTCTTTGGAACGCTTGAATACATTGCTGCCTGCGTTTATTGCCTCTTCATGGGATGTATCAAAGGAAACAAATGGCTCGCCAGGACAAGCAAACACAAACCATCAAACAGAACTAAAACCTATAATCACCCATGTAAATCATACCCCAACAATTCCACGTCCAAACCAACCGGTTACAGTCTCTGCCAAGATAGTCGATGTGGATGGTGAAATACAGGAAGTTCTTCTTTTCTATGGAGAGGATAGGGGAAATCAATATGAAAGTGTTCCCATGTTTGACGATGGTGAACACGAGGATGGCTTGGCCGATGATGGGGTGTATGGAACAAATATTCCGGGCAATTCAGTATACACTATACTTCGATTTTATTTACAGGCATCAGATCAGACCGGCCAAACCCAAACTTTCCCACTCAATCCAACCATTTACCCTTTACTGACAGTGGTTGAGCCACTAGAACGAGATGGTGAATTGGCACGATTCAAAGTCGTGATGACCCCCGAAAATCATTTAACGTTTTTAAATGCTTATCGTACAGATACCTATGTACCCGCCACTTTTTATGATGGAGATACAGTTTATTATCAAACAGACATTCGCCACCGGGGCCGTTCACGATCTCAAAATGGCCGATTCAAAATTCGTTTTCCCCATGCTCAACTTTTCCGAGAGAAAATGAGGAGAATCAATTTAAATGGCGATAGCTATAATAGCCTTATTAAAGAATATTTGAGTTACCAATTATACGATAAGGCGGGATTACCCAATTTGGATTCAGAAATCGTAACCCTTACTATTAACGGAAGGCAAGCGGGAAGCATTCCTCATCGCGTGATGATTGAAAACCCTGACGCGCAATTTTTGCGACGAAAAGAATTTTTTGGCAATGATAATGGAAACCTGTATAAAACCACATTGGACGGAACACCTGATAACAAAGCGACCTGGCGATACGTGGGTGAAGATTCATCATTATATGAAGATTGTTATATCAAGCAGACCAATGAATCAGAGGGGGATTGGAGCGATATTATTCGCTTTTGCAAAGTCTTGAATCAAAGCGATATAAACTCTCCTGACTACATTGAACAAGTCTATTCGGCGTTGAATGCGGATGATTTTATGCGCTGGATGGCGGTTTCGGCTTGTGTGGCCCATTGGGATTCACCCTATACGGATCATGGGCATAACTATGTAATGTATAACAATCCTGATACACAGCAATTTAATATAATTGCATGGGACCTGAATGGGACCTTTAATTACAGTTCCAATCACAATGACCTGAATTATCGCAAACATTACACCCACATCCATTCCACTAAATTTGTTCCGATCAACAAAATTCTAAATCATCCTTTTTTCTGCCGCCGCTATTATCAAGAAATCTCCATCATGCTTCAAACATATTTCTCAGAAGAGGCCATGGTTGATTTGATCGACAGCGTCGGTGATCAACTGAATTATAGTTCATCATCGATGCAAAACTATAAGAATTATGTTCGCGTTCGGCGTGAGGATCTTGCACAATGGATCAATGACCATGAAGGGATCACCTTTATTTCAAAACCAGTGTATCAAACCCAACTTGGATCTGATTATCGATATCAGGCAGCGGCTGTTGATTTTAAAGGATTTCGCCATTTGACTTATGAACTGCTTCAAGGACCAGCATGGTTGTCAATGGATCCGGATACGGGCGTATTGAGTGGGACTCCCGAGAGGGCAGGGAACTTTGATGTTGAAATCCGTGTCGCTGCTTCTGATAATATTGATATTCGCCAATCTTTTAATCTACAAGTGACCGGCCCTCTACCACGATTAATTTTGAATTTTAATGACTCAAACAGAATAATACATGATTTGAGTGAGTATAACCATCAAGGTGATATGGCTGGGGGGGCTCGACAAACAGTAGGACGCTTGGGACAAGGTATCCGCTTGGATGGAAATAATGACTATATCCGTATTCCCCATCATGAAGCATTCAACTTATCAGGGGATATTACCATTGAAGCGTGGATTGAACCAATGACAACTGGAAGTGGAAACCCAATTATTATAAGCAAGGGAGATGTAGAAAACTTTAATTATACCCTTATGTTAGGTTATGGCCCCTTCAGTTGGGATCAAATGGAACCATGTTTTATGCCCCATCCCTTTGATATTCAACATCGAGTCTATTATGGACGAAAAGAAATTGAAGCACGCTTGAGAACCCGCCGATGGTATCATCTGGCCGGTACGTATAATTCATCGACAGAACAAGTGCATGTTTATGTCAATAATAAACGTATTGTGGAAAGCTCATCACGTTCATTGATGCCCATCAATTCGAGAGATCTTTTGATTGGAATGAATAACTCTCGCTGTTTTAATGGCACTGTGGATGATGTGAAGATACTCCCCTTTGCCAAATCGGCGTTTGCGGCTGGTTTGTGCCTGTCACATATTGATATTTCCGGTATTTCACCGGCTCAAGATAGAATCGGGCTCTCTTTATCCCCCCATCGAAATGAAACAGTCCACCTTGGGGAATATTGCTTTTATTTTCCTATGCTTGATGAATGGATTTCTTTGCCTGATGAAACCCTTTCACCTGGTGACACTATAGTTTGGTGGCTCGATAATTTAGGCCTTGAACAAACATTGCCCCACGATGGGGTTGCCATACTTTATCCATCTGATTCGAAAGGAAATCCTTCGGCTCGATACGTCTTGGATCAAGTGGTGTGGGGTAATCCGGATACTGAAGACACTACCTATGGAAATCAGGCTGCTGTCTGGCTGCCTGACCGCACAATCTCATTAACAATAGATGACCCTCAATCATTAAAATTGGAACAATTCGCCGATAATGATGAATATGATGAAGATTGGATGGTTACGAATCAGAGATTAAATGGCCCTGATTTAGTCAGTGTTACAATTGATTCAGGAAATGAAATAACTCATGACAAAGAGGTTTCAATCTCCCTTCAATTTGAATCTACAACTCCAATAGAAATGAGGCTTTCGAACCATCCCATATTGGAAAACAATTGGATGCCATACCAATCCACTATTAACTGGAATTTACTTGAAGGTGATGGAATAAAACACGTTTATGTTCAACTAAGGAATAAAAACGGAAACCGCTCAGCGGTCAAAAGGGGAAATATACGTTTGATTGAGAAAACCAGGATTCATTCCTGGCAAAAATACGAATAGACTTTATCAAAATCCGCCTTGTCCTCTTTTTTTGAATCTTGGGCAGGATCTAAGCATAAGCCGTCTGCCGGTGATTTATCAAAAATTCCTTTTATCCACATTGCTAGAATCAGCAAGATGAGTATAATAACCCATTGCAAATATACAATTGCTAATAAAAAACAAAGCATAATAAACCCCAAGCGCCGATGGCTCAATTGGATAGAGCACCTGACTACGGATCAGGAGGTTACAGGTTCGAATCCTGTTCGGCGCGTTTTGATTTT
>CAZFER010000068.1:0-34720 GCA_964517495.1 uncultured bacterium
ACAAATTGAAAATTCTTTCCTTCTCATACTTTCTCCGATACAGATGCCGTATTAAACAGTCCAATAAGGTATACTCAAATCGATCCGGTTTCCATTCTGCTGAATTATCACCCAGCACGACCATGCTGGCTGTATTCCGGTTGAACCGGTCAAAAATTCGGTAATTAAAGGCAGGATAGGAAAAGTCAAGAATTGATAGGTAATAATCTTTATTCTTTTAATGTAACAAAGACGCACATTGCTTTGCATAGGAAACAAGCGGATTCCAAAAGATACCCAGATAAACAATAGGAATGGTCAGGACAGCCAGCAAGCCACTAAATACATACCGAACCTGTAATGGATGAGCTGTAGGTGTGGATGGAGATTCAAAAAACATTGACTTGATAACGCGGGCGTAATAATAGAGGGCAATTACCGTGTTTAACGCAGCCACTACGGCCAGCCAATATAATTTCCCGTCCAAAACCGCAATAAAAAGATAGTATTTCCCCACAAAACCTGCAGTAGGGGGGAGACCAATGAGAGAAAACATGGCAATGGCCATCATCACCGCTGTATAAGGAGAGCGCGCCCATAATCCCCTTACATCGGCAATCTGTTCGTTATCTTCTGCATCGATAATAATGATAACAGCCAAAAAGGCAGCAAAATTAGTAAACAAATAAACCACCAGGTAAAAAATAACCGCGGCCATACCCACTTCGGTCAATACGGCAACTCCCATTAATACATAACCAGCATGGGCAATGCCGGAATAGGCCAATAGGCGTTTTAAATTGTTTTGGGGATATGCTCCCAGATTTCCCACGGTCATCGTAATGGCGGATAAAAGCGCAAGATGGAAGGTCCAATCGATATTCAAATTCTCCAACTCCATCCATGCACTGCCGTCAGACAGAGGGACAAGCATGGTGGAATAGAAAAAACGGATAAGCAGGGCAAAACCCGTACCTTTTGAGGCAACTGACAAATACGCCGTAATGGTTGTTGGCGCACCTTCATAAATATCCGGTGCCCAGAAATGGAACGGGACAGCAGCGATTTTGTATCCCGCTCCTGCCATCAACAAAATAAAGATCATGTATACAACCGGTTCGATATTGCCATCCAACTGACCTAAGGCCTGCCGGATTTCCTCAAAACCCGTTGCCCCACCAGTCAAACCATACAATAAGCTAATACCAAACAACATAATACCAGTGGACACCCCGCCATAAAGCACAAATTTCATGGCCGCTTCATCTGACTTTCCAATTTTGCGTGAAAAGCCGGATAGAATATATGATCCGATACTCATAAGTTCCAATGAAAGATAAATCATGACCAAATCTTGTGATGAGGCCACCAGGCACATTCCAATACAAACCGATAGGAGAATGGAATGAAATTCGCCTTTTTTAAAAAATAACACTTCACGGCTAAACACCGTCATATAAACCACAATTATTGTACTTAGAAGGAAAAAGCCTCTAAAAAACGCCGAAAACATATCATGGCCTATCATACCCTCAAACAATAACACCGGCTCGTATTTATATAGGCCAAAGTGAAATACAAAAGCAGTCACTGTCCCAGCCAGGGCCAACAAACCAGGCAGATCAATCCCTTCACGTTCGGTGTTAAAAACATCGGCGATCAGAATTAACAGGACCGTCACCGAAAGGATTAATTCGGGGATAAAATACGACAGACTTTCGACGTTTCCTAAACTCTCCATCAAGGATTACCCCTTCTTTAAAGCATCAAACATTTGAACAATTTGCATCATGGTCGGACTGAAAAAGTCGATGATCAGTTTTGGAAATATCCCCAGAACCACAACAAAAACCGCCAGGGGCACCAACGTAACTTTTTCACGCAGCGTGCAATCAGGCAAATTGGTGTATTTTTCATTTAACGGACCAAGGAACATACGCTGGTAGGTCCAAAGAATATATGCCGCTGTAATCACAATTCCGCTGGTGGCTAAAATGGTAATCCACATAAACACCGGGAAAGATCCAAGGAAGACCAAGGCTTCTCCGATAAATCCTGACAGGCCCGGTAATCCAAGCGACGCAAAAAAGGCCAGGCAGGTAATACCGGCGTAAACCGGTACAGTCTGCGCCAATCCACCAAATCCATCAATGTCACGGTGGTGGGCACGGTCATAAATCACTCCAACCAGCAAGAAGAGCATGGCGGTAATGGTGCCATGGTTAAACATTTGCAAAACCGCCCCATTCATCCCTTCCGGCGTCATCGCCGCCATCCCCAGCATAACAAAGCCCATGTGACTAATACTGGAATAGGCGACCAACTTCTTTAAATCGGATTGCGCCATCGCACATAATGCTCCATAAACAATGTTAATTAAAGCAATAATGGCAATGGGCAACGCAAACATGATGGCCTCTTCAGGTAAGAGCGGATAACTGATTCGCAATATTCCATAAGTCCCCATTTTTAGTAGAATGCCAGCCAGGATCACACTAATCGCTGTCGGCGCTTCAACATGGGCATCGGGAAGCCACGTGTGAAATGGAAACGCGGGAATTTTAATGGCAAAGGCGATATACATCGCCAGGAACATCCACCATTTCAATTGACTGGCGCCCACCATGGTTGTTCCAATATCCTCGCCCAACGTCATTAGATCAAATGAACCGGTATATACATAAAAGACAATCATGGCAATCAACAAAAAGACACTGCCAAACAATGTATAAAGGAAAAATTTAATGGCCGCATACTCCCGTCGAGGACCGCCCCAAATCCCGATAAGAAAATACATGGGGAGTAACATCAATTCCCAAAAGACATAAAATAGGAAAAAATCCAATGCACAAAAAACACCTAACATCCCCACTTCAAGCAGTAAGAATAAGGCACAATAGCCTTTAATGCGATCATTAATATTCCATGATGCCAATATACATATGGGACAAAGCAAAACAGTCAAAAACACCATAGGCACACTAAGGCCATCAACGCCAACGTAATAAAATATATTAAACGTTTCAATCCATGGGATTTTGGCAACAAACTGCATTTCAGCGGCCGGATCATATTGCCATAACATCCGAAGACCCAATAACAGCGATGTAATGGTAAAGATCAACGATACTTGCTTAATCAACGTCTTGGCTTTGGATGGTATCGCCAAAACCACAACCATACCGATCAAAGGCCAAAAAATAATCCATGTTAATAGGTGATTTTGCTCCATGCTTACTTTCTCCCTACAGCACCTCTCACCGTTGAATTTTTATTTCGATCAGCCGAATAAGCGCCATAATACGTTATGTATAAAAAGAATCACACCAATGGCGCATCCAACTTTCAGAATATAATTTTGAATCACACCGCTCTGAACCAGTGTGCCCGCCGCTCCGATAATTTGGGTTGTGACCGCAAGGAGATTTACAAAACCATCCACCACATAACGATCCAAGGCTCCGGAAAAGCCTGAAGCGCCTCGCAGGCCGGGAGCGGTTATATTCACCGCGCCATCAACCACTTTGTTATCAAAACGGGCGAACAGCATTCGTATCCACAATAAAAAACGAATGACCGTTTTTTGATAAAACTCATCCACCCAATATTTATTAAAGGATAAGGAATAGGCGAATTTCCATCGATTCGCAAATGTTTCCGCCGATAAGGTTTTCTTGCCATAAAACAGATAGGAGAGATAAATGCCAATGAGCGCAATGGTAATCGACAACCCCATAGCCAGATTATGGGCTAGATGGCCGCCATGATGGGCGGCCCCTTCTGCATGAGAAGCGGCATGCTCCACCCCTCCTGGAACCACAAGATGATTAAACCAAAGGGTGCCATAGGCTCCCAAACCACCAATGACAGAAAGAACTGCCAATACAATCAACGGTATGGTCATCGTACTGGGCGATTCATGGGCATGCGCATGTTTTTCAGGCACCTGCGGTTCGCCATAAAAAGTCAGGAAAATGAGCCGGAACATATAAAACGCTGTCATCCCCGCGGCCAACCAAAGCCCGATAAAAATAGGCATATGAAGCGCATGCTCCATTCCAAAGGATAACGCCCCTGCCAATATGGCATCCTTGCTGCCAAATCCGGAAAAGAGTGGAACACCGGATATGGCTAAAGTCGCGATCAACATCGTCCAAAAGGTGATCGGCAATTTCTTGCGTAATCCACCCATCTCCGGCATTTCCTGCGTGTGAACAGCATGTATCACACTACCACTGCCCAAAAAGAGAAGCGCCTTGAAAAAGGCATGCGTCATCAAATGATAAAGTCCCGCGGTATACGCCCCCACACCCAAGGCGGTGATCATATAACCCAATTGACTTACAGTGGAATAGGCCAAAACCCGCTTGATATCCGTTTGAGTGATGGCAATTGTTGCCGCAAAAAATGCAGTGATCAATCCGATATAGGCAATCACAAGCATCGCTTCTGATGATGCGGAAAATATGGGGAATAAGCGTCCTACCATATAAACACCCGCCGCGACCATGGTTGCCGCATGGATCAAAGCACTAACAGGTGTAGGACCTTCCATCGCGTCTGGCAACCATACATGTAAAGGAAATTGCGCTGATTTACCAACCGCTCCACCAAACAGGCAAATCGAGGCGATCGTCAAAGTCATACCATTTAATTCGCCATGAGCAATAGCATCAAATATTTCGCTGTAATTAAACATCCCCAGTTCACGCACCACCAGCATGATGCCAATAAACATAAACACATCACCAACCCGTGTGGTTAAAAAGGCTTTCATACAGGCATTGGCGGCGGAATGTTTCCAAAAGAAAAAGCCAATCAACAAATAGGAGGAAACACCGACCAATTCCCAGGTAATGTAAAGGATGAAAATGTTGTCACACAAAACCAATAACAACATAGAAAAACTAAAAAGACTTAAATAGCAGAAAAATCGGTCATAATATCGCTCCCCATGCATATAACCGATGGAATACAGATGAACCAACGCGCTGACAACCGTAACCACCAATACCATGACAGCTGTTAAATTATCTATATGAAATCCCCAATGGAATTCCAGCCCCCCACCACTAAACCAAAGGTATGAAGTTTGAAACAAAAAGTCAGGATCATATTCAGAGGCAATAACTTTAAAAAACAGGATCAAACCTAAAATCAATGAAATAAAAATTGCCCCCGTTGAAAGCCAATCCCCCTGGCGTGGTAATCTTTTACCTAAAAAAAGCTGGACACCAAAGGCGGCAAACGGAAAACCGATGATTAACCAGGCAAGCCATTCAAGTGTGTGCATCAATATTCCTCAATTAATGTTTCATCGAACTGATTTCTTCCAAATGAACCGTCGAAAATTGCTGGTATATCGCCAAAACAATGGCGAGCGCCACAGCCGCTTCCGCTGCCGCCAGAATAATTACAAAAACTGCAAATATGCTGCCGGTAACAGATGCTTGAGACAGTTCAAAATAACGGTTGAAAGCAATTAAATTCAAATTCGCGGCATTCAAAATGAGTTCAATTCCCATCAAAATACGAATACCATTTCGCTGGGTAGTTACAATAAACAATCCCAACAAAAAAAGAATCACTGATATGACTAAGAAGTGTTCCAATCCAACGCTCATACCATTTCACTCCTTGAGAGTTTGTCTTGTATCCGGTGCTTGTCAACAAGGCTGCAACAATCTTTCAAACAAAAAAACATACAACAAGACACACTCACCCTAAACAAATCGAAAACGAACATGCTAAAAAATCGTCTGATTACGAAATCGTTACGTCTTTCTTCTCCTCATCCGGCTGTGATTTGGATAGCCCCCGGGCTATCACCACAGCACCAATCAAGGCCACCAACAACAAAAGGGAAGCCACTTCGAATGGGAGAAGGTATTTGGTCAGTAACAAGTCACCCACTGGTGAAATAGTGGACTCCAATGGTTTTGTTTCAGGTTCGGGCATGGTTGGCCAAGGGGTCATCACAAGAACAGGAATCATGAGGATTAATAATACAATAAAAAGAGCCGCTCCCCTTTTGCGTTGAATGGTTTGTTTTAATGCTCCCGCCGATTCACGGCCCGTGAACATCACACCAAACAACAATAAGACAAGAATCCCTCCAACATAAATGAGAACTTGAGTAATACCCACAAAATCAGCACCCAAGTAAATATACATGCAGGCAAGACCAAAAAAGGTAAACAGAAGAGAAAACGCCGCATGGACTAACCGGCTGGACAATGCGGTAAAAAAGGCTGAAATAAGAACGATGCTCGCCAGGATGTAAAAGAGCAAGTCATGCAGCAGAGCGTCCACTATTGGCCGTTTCCTCCTTTTCTTCAGTTTCTTTTTTCTCTAAATCGCTTTTTAAGGGTTTATACGGCTGCTGAGCAAAATCTCTCACCATTTGAGATCGATCGGTAAAGATCGTCTCATAATCGTGTGTCATGCTGAGACTCCCATGAGGGCATACCTCCACACACAGATTGCACCAGCAGCATTTGGTGTAATCTATAACAAACTTTGAGGCTTTGCGATCTTTTCCTTTGCCCACAGCTTCCACGTCGATGCAATCAACCGGGCAAATTCTCTCACAACGCATGCATCCGTTGCAAGTGTCGATGTCATTCACCAACATCCCTCGAAAGCGTTGGGGAATCTCACGTTTTTTATATGGATATTGCAAGGTCACCGGTTTACGAAACAGCTCTCGGCCGGTCACCATCATTCCTTTCATCGTGGTAAAAATGCCGGAAAATACATTGCTTAAAATCGCCATAATTTAAACACCTCGTTTATCGCTCCATCAGCGCGACCCAAAAACTGATTCCTACGATATCAATTAAACCCAAGGGTATAAGAAATTTCCAGCATGTAGCCATGAGTTGATCAATTCGAAGTCGAGGCAGCGTCCAGCGCAGCCACATGGCCAGAAAAATTAAGGCCGCTATCTTTATAATATAGACCGACCAGTGCTCAATGCCAAATGGTCCATGCCATCCCCCAAGAAAAAGCAATGAGCCAATGGCACACACCACGAAAAGATCGGCATATTCTGCAATGAAAAATAACGCAAATCGCATGCCTGAATATTCTGTATGAAATCCCGCCACCAGTTCCGATTCTGATTCCGGTAAATCAAACGGCAGCCGGTTGGCTTCCGCCAATGCGGAGATGTAATACGCAATAAATGCAACAAAACAGAAGGGATTCCAGACATACCAATTCCCCAAACCTAAAAATCCCCCCGATTGACCACTAACGATCGTTCCCAAATGGAGCGAACCAGCCAACAATACCGGTGGAATAATAAACAACGCCGTCGGAATTTCATAACTTAAAAATTGCGCCGAGGTTCGCATCGCGCCATATAATGACCATTTATTGTGTGAAGCCCACCCGGCCATGATGATGCCTATCGCCACCACTGACGATGTCGCGAGCAAATATAATACACCAATATTCAAATCCGCCGGCACCCAATTCGGCCCAAGAGGGATAACCGCCCAGGATAATAGCGCACCCCCCATGACCAAAGCCGGGGCTAAAATGAATAACCATTTATCAGCCAACGTGGGAATAATATCTTCTTTTAAAAATAACTTGATTCCATCCGCCAAGGTTTGCAACACACCATGCCACCCCACATGCATGGGCCCCACTCGCGCCTGCATGCGGGCTGAAATTTTCCGCTCTGCATAAACAGCAACTAAACTTACCAGCGAAACCAAACCCAGCGTTACCCCCGCTGCAAACGACGCCGCCATTATGTATTGCATAGTGACCGGTAATTGCTGAAATGATGAAAATCCCTGGAAGAGTTGGATGATGTATTCCATTTATCGGTCCACTTCTCCTAACACGATGTCCATGGTGCCCAAAGTGGCGACCACATCCGCCACTAACATGTCTTTGGTTAATTCTTCAAACACGCTCAAATTACAAAATGAAGGCCCCCGTGCTTTCAACCGATACGGTTTTGCACTGCCATCACTGATGATATAAAATCCCACCTCACCGCGTGGGCATTCCTGACAAACATAGGCTTCCGCACTCTTTGGAGGTTTGAGAACTGCCGGTACTTTGGCTTGGTATGAACCCTCTTCTGGAAAACTTTCAATAATTTGTTCCAGAATCCGTACACTCTCATACATTTCCAGAATACGGATTTTATAGCGGTCCCAATTGTCACCAACCGCACCTTTTAAACCCTGGCCAACCGGGATATCAAATTCAAACTGGTCATAGATGGAATAGGGTTGGTCACGCCGTAAATCCCAATTCACTCCCGAAGCACGCAAAATCGGTCCTGTCACACCATAAGCAATGGCTTGCTCCGGTGGGAGAATACCAACATTAGACGTCCGTTTTATAAAAATTTGATTGTAGGTCAACAGTTCATTTAGACTGTCCAGTTTCGCTCGGAACTGCTTCAAGAATTTTTTCGCCAGTTCCATCGCTCGCGGGGTCATGTCATCGGCTACCCCACCGATACGAACATAGCCAAAACATAAACGGGCGCCGGATAATTCTTCCAGAATATCCAACACCATTTCCCGCTCACGAAACGAAAGCAGGAATGGGGTAAAAGCCCCAAGGTCTATGCCATAAGTCCCAAGAAAAACCAAATGACTGGCGATTCGATTAAACTCTGCGACAAAAACTCGGATGTACTCAGCACGCTCGGGAACCTCTATCCCCATCAATTTTTCAACACACGATGCCCATGCCCAATTGGTGTTCATCGCCGCTAAATAATCCATTCGATCGGTGTATGGCACATAGGCATCATACCCAATGGATTCGCCGATTTTCTCTTTACAACGATGCAAAAAACCAATGCGGGGAATGGCGCGTTCCACCACTTCCCCATCGGTGTGCAACTCGACCTGCAACACACCATGGGTACTGGGATGCTGAGGCCCCATATGCACAATCATGGGTTCGCCTTGTAACGGTTTGGGTTGCGCGACTGGATTCATAAATGCTAAAAACCTTTAGAAATAAATAGTTTACGCAAAATCTATACCGGCCTAAAATCCGAGGTCCCTCAAGCGTTCATGCTCTGGCATCGTATAATCTTTCCTTAAGGGAAAGCCTTCCCACGCTTCATCCAACAGGATACGCTTCAGGTTGGGATGCCCTTCATATTCAATCCCCATTAAATCATAGCATTCCCGCTCCAGCCAATTGGCCGTTGGCCATACAGAAACAACAGAGGGAACACATGGCTTCTCTTTTGAGGTACGAACTTTCAGAGTAACCCAATGTTTATGCGTCATCGACCTTAAGTGGTATACACTTTCAAAATAGTCAGGCCACTCCACTGCACTTACACAATGCAGGGTTTCAAAACACGTTGATTCATCATTTTTTAAAAAATCACAAATCTCTACCAACGCTCCGCTATCAACCAGGATATATGGATCACGATAGCCTTTCTTTTCATCGCCGGTCACCACATACTCGAGGATTTTTTCCTCGCCGAAGGTCTTCTTCAGTAATTCAAAAATTTCGTTTTGTTCCATGATGTGTTAACTTACCGTTTCAACCAGTTCCTGTATTACAGTCTCTTCCTTCTTCCTTGGAGGTAATTCGCCTTTTTTACGCAAAATGCGGTCCTGTCGGATCTTCTGCTGTAACTCTATCAAGCCTGCCATTAACGTCTCCGGATGCGGTGGACAACCAGGGACATAAACATCAACCGGGATGTATAAATCCACTCCTTTGACCACGTGATAACCGTATTCATAATAGGGACCGCCGCCAATCGCACAGCTTCCCATGGCCAAAACCCATCGTGGTTCCGGCATTTGATCATAAAGCAGTGCAATCCGTTTGGCCATTTTATACGTCACTGTGCCTGCAACAATCATTAAATCTGATTGCCGAGGGGTTGCCCGAAATACACCTGCGCCAAATCGATCCAGATCAAAACGGCATGCCCCCGTGTGCATCATTTCAATCGCACAACAGGCCAAACCAAACGTCATCGGCCAAACCGACGATAATCGAGCCCAGTTAAACAATGAATCCACGGATGTGACAATTATATTTTCTTCAAATTTTCCTTGTAGGTAACCCACAGATATACTCCTGCACTCAGCCAAAATCCACGACTTCGGCTGGGTTTTTTATGCTTCAATCCAGCAAAAAGTGTACCTTAAAAAATTTAGAAAAAAAGTATATTCAATAAATTATGACATGATTTTTCAGCGTTTTGGCGAGATTGAAAACCGGCCTTTCATCCAAAGAAAAATACCGATTGCAAAAATGATTCCTGTACATAAAAGAATATCCAGGAGGGATGCGATAGACATTGATTGGGTAAATTGTTGAACCTGATGTTCCATAGTTCTTTAACCCTCGACCTAATTTAAAGATTGGGGTGTAGTTTGTACGCTCTTTGAAACCTCTTTATCGCGCAACACCCATTCCAAATGGCCTTTCGCCCAGCAGTAGGCTAAGCCAACCCCTAATACCAATAAAAATACAAACATCTCAAAAAAGACTAATAGACCTATTTCACCCAGCAAACTCCGATACTGGACGGCCCAGGGAATAATAAATAAAACCTCGACATCAAAGATGATAAATAAGATGGCAATGATATAAAAACGGATGTTAAAACGAATCCAGGGGCTGCCGATCGGTCTTTCCCCACACTCATAACTGCTTAATTTCTCAGCGTAGGGATTTATCGGACGGAATAGCCGGGGAAGCAGTAGAGATACCGCAATAAATGCGAGGGCGGCAACGATGAAGACAAGCACGGCTGTAAAGTGGGCCGGCATCGATAAACTAAGTGGCTCGGACACTCACGGAACCTCCTGTGACTTGATGAATATGTCACAAAAAAATGGCCTTGAATTTGACCCCAAATCCACAGGCTTTAAATTAAACTAGCACCTCGCCTCAGATGTTTCAAGGGGATGTTTCTCTTTTTTTCTCTTCACATTATCGGGGAAAAATTTTATCAATCAACCGGTTTGAACACTTCACCACCGAGTTGGATAGATTGGTCTGAACACACTGCAACTCACGGCATAAGCTAACTAATTTACCAATCTCCTCTTCTGATGCGTTCCTTGCCCGCGCATCTTCAACCAATTCTTCGCTCATCCCCAATATTTTGTTGCAATGCCCCAAGTGATCCTGAATATTCCTCATCAACTCCAAGGTGGCCTTAATTTCGGTCTTATCCACATCCTTGCTATACAGCATGGAAACCACATTTTCAAACTCATCAAAATAGGGCACGCCATCCCGGTAAAAACGAGTATGTTTTTGGTCTTTCGATTTCTCTTGATTCATCGCAATTCCTTTTCCAACCCAATTTTAATTGCATTAGAATACATGATTGGCAAATGGTATAAACCCTTCTAAACCATAAATCTTTCAAACAAAATGATTCATCACTCAAACATTAAAAAGAAAATTATACCATCCCATATTTAAATATCACAAGGAAACCACTCTTTCCCCTAATGCCAAACCGCTTTACGCTCCTTAATAATCCAGCGTTAAAATTCGCCCTTCCGTAAAGTTGAAAAACCGATCCTTATCCGCGATTTCAACACCAGCCAGAACATCCGCAGGAACGTTCCCCGCTGCTTTCAAACAGCCAGGGCACACCATCAGGGTAACGTTCTTTTCCATGAGATTCCCCAGTTGGGACTTTAACGACGGAAAATGGCTATAGGTCAATTCCTGAGAATCCTCCAACACCACCTCAACCCCTTGAATGTCAAAATAAACCAAAACCTCCCGGGTTTCAGCCATGATAGCCGCCATCTGCAATGCCATTAAAACACGATGCGGCTCATCATAGCCATGTGAAATGTGAATAAATACCCCCTCATCTCCAGCAACGTCCATGGCAGAGGTTGATGGAGAATGGACATCACTTTTGTTAACAGATACACACGCAGAAAAAACAAACAGGATGAGAGTAGAAAATATAGCTATATTGCGGTTCATTGGATTTCCCCCCTTGGGCACGTTAGATTGATTTCCCCATTAGAATACAGAAAAATAGGAATTATTGCCAGTGGCGTGTCCACCAATGCTTATCTTCCATCACCCCAATCAAAAAGGAGGAGGGATCAATACGCCCAAAGGTGATATGAATGGCGATGTGATACAACAATTCAACTTTCTCCAGCCGAACCACCGTTCCACGCATCACATATTTGCTGGCTTGAAATACCGTTTTGGTCAGATTGGTTTTCCGAGACAGGAGACAATGAATTTCCGTCCCTGATTTAATGGGATCCAAGGCGCGGACCAATAAACCGGTTTTGCTTAAATTAATGGTCGTGGTCTGCAAAAAGAAATCCTCAGCTTCATCATAAATATAACAAGGTATCTTTAGGTCAATTCGCTTCTCACGGTGATAATGCCGCTTGGGCGAAGGTTTAATTAAAGATGCATCATTTTTCGAGATGGATTTTTTCTTGATTTTGGGTGGATTTTGTTTTCGCCAAAACATAATTACGTTTTCTTTTGAATGATTTTCCCGCCTAACACCGCCCGCCCTGAACGCTTGTCCTCCAACGCCCGGGTGGCCAGATCAAGAACCGCTTGGGAAGCCGATCCACATAACAAGGCGCATATAAACGCCCGTGTCATCTCTTTATCCCATCCTTGAACAAACTCTTTTTGCTGTTTGATGTTCTTTAATCGTTGAAAACGATCCAAGGCTTTTCGAATTTTGATCGGATCTTTTGAAATATAACGGCGTGCCAAAATTTCCTGCAATTCCGCCATTTTGACCGTCTCTTCACCGAATAATTCCACCAACTCATCCCGTAAACGTTGGTCTCCCATCCTTCTGCCTCTTTGATAGAATTTATCACGAAGATACTATAGCACAATTTGATAAATAATTTGGATTCCACTGTCCCCAAAAAACGCTTAAGACATTATCAATTCTAATTATTGGAACAGAAATCCATCATTAGCACAAATCTCTTTTTGTTATCGGCTTTTCAGCCGATTCCTCAAGTTTTTTCAAGAAGGAAGAAGGAACGGTTCATGAACGACGAACAAGCAATCACATGTACACTCAACGACATCGTCTCACTCTGCAAACGGCGGGGGTTTGTATTCCCTTCCAGTGAAATTTACGGTGGTTTTGCCGCCTCCTGGGATTACGGCCCCCTTGGTGTCGAATTAAAAAACAACATCAAACGGCTTTGGTGGGAAAATGTGGTGACCTACCGCGAAAATGTCGTGGGGATGGATGGCGCCGTCACTACTCACCCCCGCGTGTGGGAAGCCTCTGGCCATGTCGAAGGATTCAATGATCCACTGGTGGATTGCAAAACCTGCGGCTGCCGTTTTCGTGCCGACAAGCTGGACGAAGAACAATGCCCTCAAAAACCCAGCAAAACCCCCCGCGAATGCGGCGGTGAACTGACGGATCCCCGCGATTTTAACCTCATGTTTAAACTCCATTGGGGCCCCGTGGCCGATCCCAACAACATAACCTACCTTCGTCCCGAAACCTGTCAAACCATTTTCCCCAATTTCAAAAACATCCTGACCGTCACCCGCCAGCGGGTGCCATTTGGGATTGCCCAAATCGGCAAATCATTCCGCAACGAAATCACCACAAAATCATTCGTCTTCCGCCAGCGTGAATTCGAACAGATGGAACTCGAATTTTTTGTCCATCCCAGCGAAGGTAAAAAGTGGTTCGACTATTGGCTTGAAGCACGTAAAAACTGGTATGTCTCCATCGGGATCAAAGAAAAAAACCTTCGCCTACGCCAACACGACGCCGATGAATTGGCGCACTACGCCGATGACTGTTACGATGTGGAATTCCGCTTCCCCATGGGCTGGAACGAGTTGGAAGGCATCGCCAACCGCACCGATTATGATCTCAAACGGCATAGCGAATTCTCCAAAAAAGATTTAACTTACCGTGATGATCTTACTGGTGAAAAATATCTCCCCTGGGTTATCGAGTCCTCCGCCGGAGTGGATCGAACCTTCCTCACCGTCATGACCGATGCCTATGACATCGACCAGGCTCCCAATGACAAAGGTGAAATGGAAAAACGCCTGGTTCTGCGATTTTCCCCCAAGGTTGCACCGGTCACCATCGCCGTCTTTCCCCTCTTCAAAAAGCCAGACCTAATAGAACTGGCCCGCCAGGTGGAAAACAGCCTTCGCGGTCCCTATCGCACCATGTACGATGAAACCGGCAACATCGGCAAACGCTACCGCCGCCAGGACGAAATCGGCACCCCGCTCTGCATCACCATCGATTATGACTCCCTCGATGATAAAGCGGTCACCATCCGCAATCGCGACACCATGCAGCAAATACGCACTGGGATCGATCAAGTCCACCAGGCTGTCGCCGATCAGCTTAAAGAAATGTATTAATAAGCGTTATTCCACGTCACAAAAACAAAAGGCATCCGAATTGCCCGGATGCCTTTTTTGAAATTCCAATCAATCGTCTTGCTATTTCTCAATCAAAATGGAAACCGGCGCAAACTCACTCTCGATTCTAATAGCACCGTTCCCTTCACCGATTGAACCTTTCACGCGCTGATTTCAAAGTTTCCCGATTTTTAAAGACTTCACAAAACGTTTCCTGGGTCAAATCTTCCGCATCCTCCACTGAAAAAAGCATCCGTTTCAAAAAGCCGTAAATCATCGGCGAATAAAACACAATCAACCGGGCGAAAGCCTCTTCATCCCCCTTAATCACCGCTAATACGATCTCGCGTTCATCATCTAACGCTGCATGGTCCTCAAGGCTTGAAACCCTCATTGCGGAAACCATTTAACTCAATTCTCTCTCTCTCAAATTTCATCTATTAATTCGCCCCAAAAACAAAAAGGTTGCATTTTTTCAAGATCAAAATAATCTCTCCCCCCAAAATCCCCAATTTCCATCTTGGGACGGCAACGTTCCATGGGAGAATAACGCTCCTGGAGAGGGCGACGTCGATTCGTTTAAAGTAGCAGTAGCATTCTACCTTGATATTATCTTGACTTATATACAATTTTTGCAATAATTATTGTACGAATGGTTGTACATAAATATCCGGAGATACTTCATATGCGAAGCAGTGATGTAACCACGTTTTCAGAAGCACGGAATCATTTGCGAGAAAAAATCGACCAGGCTAAAAAACAGGGCGGCCAGTAATGGTCACTAACCACGGCCAAGTCGATGGTTATATTCTTAGCCCTGAGAACTTTGATCGTTTAGTGGAAGCGGAGGAATTACTAAAAAATCTGTCTACGCTGGATGAAAGCATAAGCGACATTCAAGCAGGTCGAACCTTCCCCATACGCAAAGCGATTAAAGATGTCGCGCACGAAATAGGTCTTGAACTTGAATCGTGAAAACTTACCATGTCGAGATAACAAAAACCGCACTGGAAGCGATACGTTCTCAAGCCAAATATATCGCCATTGAACAAAATGCTCCCCTCAATGCAAAACGATGGCTAAAAGGTTTATGGGATATTATAGATTCACTGGAAAAATGCCCTAAACGTTGCAGCCTTGCTCCCGAAAATAAATATTGATCTTATGAAATACGCAAATATGTTTATGGTAATTATTTAATTTTGATAACAATCGACGATGACAAAAAGATAGTCTATGTTTTAGGATTTCGACATGTAAAACAAAAACTTGATTCTAATAATCTACCTTAAACTCTTTGATAGTGACAAGCCAAGGCAGCAAAGGTAAGTAATATTTCCTATAAACACAAACAAATCCTACTGCTCATTTTTACCTGTAATTCTCACTTGAAACTGTAAATACAAACACTCATAATGCAACGGCCTTTACTCCAATGGTGATATCTTCCGCTTCACTCCAGGCCATCAAGGCGATTCAGGATAAAACCACTCAAACAAAATCAGTTCACCCTTAATCCAACCGCTTCACATCCACATAATTCACACCAATGGTTGAATCATCCTCAAACGCCAGCCAGGCTTCCAGTCGGGCATCGCCTTTGGGGAGGTTAACCGGCGTGACAATGCATGAACTTGACCCTTTTACCACATCGGTCTTGACTGACACATCACCGAGTTTGAAATGAGCCACACAATCCTCTGATATGCGGTTGAAACGTAACTTGATTTGATAAGAGCCAGCGTGGGTAACCTTCACTTCCCAATACCCCAGTGATTTGTTCCCCCAGCCCACCCGTGGGCCGCGCCAATCCTGGCGAGTGAGGATGACAGGATTTTCATGCCGGGTGCCAATGTGAATTCGGGGTGGGAAATACCCGCGTGTCGAGGAGACATCTTTAAACCACGCCATATACTCTTTGCGCAGCGATTCTACGATTTCCGGATGTTCATCCGCGATGTTCTTCTTTTCCGCTGGATCGTTTTTCAAGTCATACAACTCTTTGCCATCAACCAGTTTATAACGTTGGTTAAAGGCCGCACAAGCACGAAACGCTTCCGGCTCATCGCCGCGATGCCATTGGGTAAACAAAGTACGATCCTCCCAGTTTGGATCCTCTTGGGTCATCAAAGGCAACAAGTTGCGGCCATCAATCTTTCGGTCATCCGGCAGGGGAGCACCGCATGCCTTTAGCAAGGTGGGAACAAAATCAATATGGGCGGCAATGCGGTCGATCTTCTTCCCCGCCCGCAATCGTTTGGGCCAGCGAATAAAGAAGGGTACACGAATTCCACCTTCATACACAGAACCTTTTCGTCCCCGCAGCCCGGCGGTATAACGGGGTTGCTGTGGGCCGTTGTCGGTCATAAAGATGAGGATGGTATTCTCCACCAGCTCCATAGCATCAAGGGCTTTGGTCAATTTCCCCATATTATCATCAATGTTTTCAACCATACCATATATTTTGGCTGTGGTTTCATCCAATCCCATTTCCAAATAGGGTTTGACATATTTGTCGTCGATTTGCAGTGGAGTATGCGGGGCGTTGGTGGAAAGATAACAAAAGAAGGGACGATCCTTATTCTGCCGGATAAAATCAATCGCCGCATCAGTAAAAATATCCGTGCAATAACCTTCATACTGTTTGGCTTCGCCATTGTGTTGCAAAATGGGATCATCGTAACGATTCCCCGGTGGATCAGAAGGTTGCCCCAGTCCACCACCATTGTGCACTAATGATTCATGGAAGCCCTGATCAATCGTACGCAAAGGATAATTGTCGCCCAAGTGCCATTTGCCAAAGATACCGGTTTTATAGCCTGCCTGGCCCAGCATTTCAGCCAAAGTCAGTTCATCAGAATGCATCATTGCGCGTCCCAAATAGGTATCCACCACGCCGGTGCGATAGTTATACCGTCCAGTCATCAAACTGGCCCGGGTAGGCGCACAAACCGGGCAAACATAAAAGCGCGTCATCTCCACACTCTGGCCTGCCAGACGGTCCACGTTGGGAGTGCGGATTTTGTCATTTCCATGACACCCAATATCACCATAGCCCTGATCATCCGTAATCACGACAACAACGTTAGGGCGCTTCGATGATGAATCGTCCGCAGCAAAGGCTTGCGAAGCACCCAAAGCAGCCGAACCGGCTAACAGCCCTTTCCCACTTTGTCTCAAAAATCCCCGGCGATTGATTCCTTTTTGTGAAGGCATGGCTATCCTCTCTTTCCTCTTATTCTTCATTCCGATCCAGGCTTCCAGTCTGCTAAAACGAATGGTTTACATCCTGCTCATTCTTTCATCACTGAAATAGCGATCGACAACAAAAACACGGAATTAGCGAAGTTCAAAAAACTTTGAGGTTTAAATGGATACAGTGAAAACATGTCAGTAAAGTCCAAAGCAAATATCTTCACTATAATCCCCAACACAATCGACACTAAACCAATGATAATTAGTACTTTGGGTAAATTCTTCATCCTAACTTCCTCCCACATATTCTGGTAAGGTTAAAAGACGATACGGGGCGATCATCAAAACCACTCCGTATTGCCAATCTCATCACTAAGTAAATGCCTCTATTCAATATAATCATTGAGCATATTTTCCAACATTTCCTGACGTCCACTTTGGATTTCCGGTTCGCCAGTCTTCAAGATGTACTCTTCCAGGTCAGCAAAATCCACTTCACCTTTTTCGATCTTGGAACCCAATCCTTTATCCCAGCCGGAATAACGCTGTTTGATGAATTTCTCAAATTTCTTGTCTTTTAACATTTTGGCTGCGATTTTCAACCCGCGCGCAAAGCTATCCATCGCACCAATATGGGCATGAAACAGGTCTTCAGGATCAATCGATTGCCGCCGTACTTTGGCGTCAAAGTTCAATCCGCCGGTCGTGAAACCACCACCACGCAGAATGGTATACATCGCCAATGTGGTATCATAAAGATCCGTGGGGAATTGATCCGTATCCCAGCCCAGCAGCGTGTCGCCGCGGTTGGCATCCACTGATCCCAAAATCCCATTGGCCACACAAAATTCCAACTCATGCTGAAAGGTATGGGCCGCCAAGGTAGCGTGGTTGGCTTCGATGTTGAGTTTAAAGTCATCAACCAATCCATATTTTTGCAGAAACGCATAGCAGTTGCCCGCATCAAAATCATATTGATGCTTGGTGGGTTCTTTGGGCTTGGGTTCAATATAAAACTGACCTTTGAAACCGATTTTCTTTTTGTAATCAACCGCCATATTCAAAAAGAGCCCAAGATGATCCAGTTCACGTTTAAGGTCGGTGTTCAACAGGGTTTCATATCCCTCACGTCCACCCCAGAATACATAACCCTCACCACCCAGCTCATGGGTTATTTCCATGGCCTTCTTTACCTGGCTGGCGGCATAAGCAAAAACATCGGGTGAGGGATTGGTCGCCGCACCGGCCATAAAGCGCCGGTGTGAAAACATGTTGGTTGTTCCCCATAACAATTTAATCCCGGTGTCTTTCTGTAATGTCTTCGCCAATTTTACAATTTGGTCCAAACGCTCGTTTGTCTCTTCAAGGGTATCCGCTTCCGGCGCGATATCCCGGTCATGAAAACACCAAAATTTCACTCCCAGTTTGGTGAAAAACTCAAACGCAGCGTGCAAAGTATCTTCCGCCACTTGCATGGGATCATCTGAAGCGTTATAACTTCGAATGATGGTGCCCGGCCCAAAGGGATCGTTTCCCAATCCCTTAAAGGTATGCCAATAACACACCGCAAAGCGCAGATGGTTTTCCAGGGTTTTCCCCATCACCTTCTGTTTGGGATTGTAATGCTTAAACGCCAACGGATTATTGGAATCAGGCCCTTCATATTTAATTTTCTTTATCTCTGGAAAAAACTCAGACATTCTCTCTCTCCTCTCATTTATAATTAATTGTATTGAGTTTAATTCTTCTTTTCAGTACTCATTAAGCTTTAAGTGAATCAAAATATACCCACCGGGCAAATCGAATTTAATGGAAACAAATTCGTCATGTAAAAATACCATTAAACTATCTCATTCAAAGATACACGGTTTCAAGAAAGAACCAATTAATTAGACTATGAGATAAATCAGCTGTTCGTCAAGCGATCGAACCCAATTTCTCTTCAATATAGTTGTTAAAAATTACTTTAATTACTTCCAAATTCTGGATATGATAGTAAAGAATAAATAATCAGCCATTTAATAAACAATGAAAGGAACCCGGGTTTGCAAGATTACGGCGTTCGCCCTGTCATGACCGGAGATGTGATCAACACACATTTCCGTGTTGAACAGATCAAAAGTGGAACGATGGGCATCGTTTATCTATGTACTGATAAACGGACAAAAGAGCCTATTGCCTTCAAGACATTCAAGGACCAGTTCCTGGATTCGGAAATCAACCGCCGCCGGTTCATCGATGAATCCATGCTATGGATTCGCTTGGATGCCCACCCCAATATTGTCAGGGCTTATTCATTAAAAAAATTGTATGGCAAATTGTTTTTAATGATAGAACGCATCATTCCCTCCAATCCACGTGGAGCGACATTGAAGGACCTGTTTTTCAGCCGTCCCTTATCCATCCATGTAATGATACAAATCGCCATTCATATATGTGACGGAATGGTTCATGCCCTAAGCAAACATCCTTACTTGGTTCATCGTGATCTAAAGCCCGAAAACATTCTGATCGGTGAGGACCTGATCCCTAAAATATCCGACTTTGGAATGACCCAGCGCTTGGAGCAAGTTCAACCTGAACCATCCACCCCTCCTCGCTTTGAAAAAGAAAAGGTCAACCTTTCTCATCTGGCTTTCAAAATGGAGGGAACTCCCGCCTTTGCCTCTCCCGAACAATGCATGGGAAAACCGCTGGATACCCGCTCAGATATCTATTCTACCGGTTGCCTGCTCTATCATATGTGCACCAAACGCATACCCTTCCGCAAACAGGAAGTCGAGGACTATATTCTCGCTCATATCAATGAACCTCCCCTTCCCCCCATTGAATTAAATCCCGACCTCACCTATGAGTTTTCCCAGGCGATCATTAAATGTATGCAAAAAAAACCGGAAAACCGGTTTCAAACTTTTGCTTTATTCCGCGATGAACTTTGCCGAATCTATCAAGGGATATTCAGTGCAAAACCCAAAAGCTTCCCGATTGGATCCCCTTTGTCAGTTGAAGAATACATTGAACGTTCGCGTTCGTTTATTCTTATCGATGAAATTGAGTATGCCAATGAAGAACTGGAAAAAGCGCGCCATATCGCTCCAGACCGCGGCGATGTATTGATTGAAATGGGACGATTGAAGTTAAAACAAGAGAATTATAAAAAAGCCATCGCCTACTTTGAAATGGCCCAATCCCTTTTGGAAAATAGCGCGGATCTTTTTGAAATGATGGGGGATGTTTACCGTCAAGTGAATCTCACTCAGGAAGCGGAATCCTGCTACCACTCCTCTGTCAAACTGTATCCCGATTGGCAGGGACCGTATGTGAAATATGCGGATTTACTATTATTCAAAAAACAACCCCAAAAGGCGGAAGAGATATTGCATGAGGGATTGGAATTATGCGCTGAGCGCAAGGATATCTACCTTAAACTCGCTTCGGTATACCACCGGAATGGAAATACAAGAAAAGAACGTGATACCCTAAAACAGGCAGTGGATGAAAACCCCGATGATGCCGAATTACCGCTTTTACTTGCTGAGTTGTTCTGGATATCCCGCGACCGCCGCCAAGCGGTTCGTTTTTTGGATAAAACGGTGCACAAAGAAAATTTGTCCTTCGATGTGCTCTATCGTATCGGAATGCTGTATCAACAGATGAATTACCCTTCCCACGCCTGTGATGTATGGACTTTCGCCGCCCGTACCGGTGAAGGGGATGGTAAATTTGAATATGAACTGGCGGCTTTAATGTATAACCTTCGCAATTACCGGGGCGCATGGGCTCATGTGCTTCGAGCCGAAGAACTGGGTGAAGAGGTTGATGCATTGAAACGCAAAATTCAGGCAGCGCGATTTCGCCATGAGTGTTGATCTATGAAATATGCAATTTTTAGTGATGTGCACAGTAACTTGGAAGCCTTAAGTCAATTTTTTGCAAAAATTGATACGATTCCTCACTTAAAACCGATTTGCCTTGGTGACATTGTGGGCTATGCATCGCATCCCAATGAATGTATTCAAATGTTGTGCGAGCGCAATATCCCCGTCTTGAGAGGTAATCACGATGCAGCAATTTCGAAAATGTGGGAACGTAAAAAGTTTAATTCGTTGGCCAAAACGGCCATCGACTGGCACAAAAAACAAATTACACCGATTCGGAAACAATACCTAAAGCAACTCCCACAAACACTGGTTGTTAATCATACGTTCTCTTTAACTCACGCTGACTTTTCTTCTCCCGAACACTTTCTATACGTTACCACTGCATCTGCTGCGAAAAAATCATTCAAAGCCATGAAAACCCAAATTGGCTTTTTCGGCCATACTCACTTGCCAATGATATTCATTGAAGATCCTCTCAAAGGCGACGACCAAGATGATAAAGTGGTATGCCGTTTGATCCGGGGCGCCAAAAAGATGCAGTTGCAAAAAGACAAGCGCTATATGATCAACCCCGGCAGCCTCGGCCAGCCCCGTGATGGGGATCCCCGCATAAGTTTTGTGGTGTTTAATGATCATGAACTCACCATCTCTTTCCATCGGTTGGAATACGATTGCCACAAGGAATCCAAAAGCATACTGGAGGCTAAATTACCTAAAGAATTGGCCGAACGAATCCTGGTTGGATATTAAGAGATTTCAGATGATTTAATTAATCGGGATACCTTCAACATTTAGGCACACTTATGTTAAAGTGAGTCATTACTGTCTGTTAAGCATAAAGGGGGGAAGATTGATGAAATTTGGAATACACGCCTATGCGTGGTGCTCGCAATGGAGTAACGACACCCTCGATTTGATCGACCGGGTAAAACATTTAGGGCTCGACTTTATTGAAATACCACTGATGTGTTTGGACACCTTTGATGCCTTGGCGGTGAAAAGACGATTGAATGCCGTGGGTTTGGATGCATGTACATCAACGGTGTTGTTGGGGGATACCGATATCACCAGCCCGAACCATGAAATTCGAAAGAGAGGCATCGAATATCTCAAAGCCTGTGTCAAAGCAACTTATGATATCGGAGCAGTTAACTTTTCAGGCGTGATATATGCTCAGCATGTTAAACCTGCCCTACGGCCACCAAGTGAATATGAATGGCACTTTTCCGCCAATGCCCTGCGAGAAGTCGCCGTCTATGCTCAGGATTATGGTGTCAACATCGGCTTGGAACCGGTAAACCGCTATGAAACCTACCTAATCAATACCTGTGAGCAAGCCGTACGGCTGAAAGAAATGATAGGTGAATCAAATGTGAAAATTCACCTTGATACCTATCATATGAACATTGAAGAAAAGTGCTTTTATCATGCCACTAAATCAGCCGGCAGCGACTTAATCCATTATCACCTCTGTGAAAATGACCGTGGCATCCCAGGTACCGGCCTGGTGGACTGGGATGGGATTTTTCAAGCCTTGAGTGAGATAAATTATCGCGGCTATGCGGCATTGGAATCGTTTGTGGACTGTACCGATAACATGAACACGTGGGTCTGGCGCCGCTTGGCTCCTGATGGCGACACCTTGGTACGTGAAGGTATCCGGTTTATCCGCACCTTGCAAGAAAAGTATGGTTTAGATTAGAATAAGAAGAGCCAATTAATTCAATAGACCTAATTAATTAAGTTGCATCGTTTTGTTGCTTAAGTTTTGAATAATCGGTATTTATATTAAATTACTATCGCGTTAAATGTTTTTATGAAAAAATGGCCATTTAACATCATCGGTTCGGCACTTCATTCCTTTAAAATTGCATACTCGGCATAATCGAATGGCCTAAAATATAAACTTTTCATGTTCGCAATGAAAAGAGTTCTCAATACCCGTAAGTGTGATTGAATTTAAGGAAGCGTAATGAAATTTGACTTTTGGATTTCAAAAAATAGATAAAGCTATTGAAGTTTTAGAATTTATTGGCACAATTGAATGAATCTTTATAGATTGTTTACAGTCATTGTATAAACCAGAAAGGAGGTGGATTGGATCAGAAAAAATAAAGATAATCGAAAAAACAAGTGAATGACAACAAAAACTGAATTTTAGGGAGGAAATGAAATGAAGAAATTAGTTTTTGGATGCTTTTGTTTTATGCTTTGCGTTGGCATGGCATCCGCACAAGTCGGAATGTTTGACCAGGAAGCGGATTGGACGTTGGAAGGCGACGACAATTTAAAAGCGGAAGGAAGCGCTTCTTTCTCTGACGGAGTTTACACCTTGCAAGGGAATGGAAATGACATCTGGGGAACAGCCGACGAAGGTTTTTACCTTTACACCGAAAAAGAAGGCAGCTGGACGATGACCGCCAAAGCCACCTGGGTAAACAATGGTGGCGGCAGTGAATGGTCAAAATTGGGATTGATGATTCGCGAAGATGCAGACGCTCCTGAATCCAAGAATTATATGGTGCGCCATCGCGGCAACAATCTCAGCCCGGATCGCACTGGCGCCCAATGGCGTCTATCGACCGGTGGAAGCAGCAGCAGTTCACGTTTTCAAGATGCGGACGACAACGATTTTGGTGATCCAAACCTTGAAGGTATTTGGATTCGTATTGCCCGGAATGCCTTTACCGATACCTGTTTCGCCTGGGTTTCACTGGATGGTGAAGATTGGTTTTTAGGCAATAGTACTGTGATTGATATGCCGGATACTGCCGCGTGGGGATTGACAATCACCAACCATGAAAACAATGAAGAACTGGCTGAAGCGACCTTTAGCGAGGTCACATTTGCAGAAGGCGCACCAACAGGTGTGTTGCGTGATATGCCGGATGGAACCATAACCGGTGGCCAACCCATCAATGTTAAGATCAACATCGCCAATGCCAATACTGAAGCCGAGATGGTGGAAATTGTAGAAAATGTTCCTGAAGGATGGACTATCTCTAATGTTAGCCACGGTGGAACAGTTGATGGCAATACCATTACCTGGTCAGTCGAAGCACCTCCATCAGAGCTCACAACGTTAAGCTATGATGCAACCTCAGCAGGAGGCGCACTCCTTATTTGGAATGGTACCATCAATGGCAATCCCTTAGGTGGGGATGACACGGTTACATTCTTGCGTGCCCGCACCCCAGCACAAACGGGTTGGAATCCACCGGAAGGTGGTTGGGATTATGTCTTTGATCCTGACGTTGGCAGTTCACCCGACCTCGAATTGGAAGGTTGGAAACATGACAATAGTTCAGATGCTTATATCTATCAGCCCACCATTCCCGCTGGTCCTAATGAAGGCATTGTCTGGGAAAATCCTGGCTTGATTGATGATGAAATGGGTGGTCTAACCCTGTTGATTTATGATCCAGGTGACCCACGCAATATGGAACAATACGGGAACATCTCCGATCCCAGTAACCGCAAGATAACCATCAGCTATGATTTAGGTGAAACCAATGCAGCAGTCGCTGCTTTCCGTGTGCGGAGTACTCCGGATCTGGTTGATCAATTTGGTGTGGAAATCCCATTTGGTTATGAGGATGAAGACGAATATCCAATACTTGGATTAGCTGTTAATCAAGATATGAGAGATCTAACTAACTGGGAAGCGTTGACAGCATCAGGACTATTCTTCTCCAATCAATTGCCGAACTCATTGAACTTCCCATCCTTCAGTGGAAACACCGAGGCTGGTATTCCATCACAGTTCGATGATAACTGGGATAACACGGCATGGCACGAATATTGGATTACCTGGAACATCAACGAAGGCGAAAAAGCCACAGCACTCTATGTTGATGGTGAATTACAACCCAAGTTTGAATTCCCGGTTGATCCCAGTGATCCAGCTGAACAAGCCGGGGCATTCTTTAACCGTTACCGTGACACCGAAAATGATATTACAGCTGGAAACACGGTGTTCCGTATCACCTTCCGCCAGACCCCCATCGCGGGGAACCTGCAATTTGATTACATTGCATTGAAAGCCGGAACGGATGAAGCACCGAGTGAATTTGTTTCTGTCAAATCATGGGAACTTTATTGATCTTTGACTACTATATTCTTATTTGGGCGGGTGGATTTTTTCATCCGCCCTTTTTTATTTCTCTCCAGATCTCTTGATTCTATCGATTTTATCTATTTTTTTCTGATAACCTTCATCGCGTCAAGTGATTATTATAAGAAACATAAAAAACCTTTATGATTTTTTAGATTGTATCGATAGAAAATTTGGGTATAATATATAATTCACGGATGATTATTAATCGAGTTTTCGAGGACAAGGATGGATACCTCAGTTGGTGCGATCTCCCCGGTACATCAGGCGGGGCCACAAGAGAACCAATCGGTAAAAACCTCGCGATCCATCGCGGAGGCCAAGCGTCTGCTTGCCAAAAACCAGGTTACCGGCGCCAAAGCGATGCGCATATTGAACATGCTTTCGGTGGCCGAACAGAACATGGGTCAGGGGAATACGATTCAAGCCCAGCGAATAGCCCGTGAAGCTCTGAGTGCTGTCAGGGATATCGACGAAAATTCCAATCCCATCAACCCCAATCGAAAAGAAGAAAGCGAAGCCGCCTCCGCACCAACATCAAACGACGAGACAGAGGAAACTCCAGCCAACAACGTTCTCGCAGAATCTGAAAGTGATGAACCTTTTCAGCGAGAAACCACCAGTTATCAGGATGGTTCAGATGATTCCGGCATATCGTTTCAAGCTGCACAGCCGTTAACTCCTGCCCAGGCTCCATTTGCGGTGCGCCAGCATGAATTATCTCACGTGAGACGTGAAACCTCGGATGCCATTTTGAATGGACAACGGGTTTTAGCCTCGGTGACCATTCACAGCCATATTGATCCCACCACCGGTCAGCAACACATTGGTGGGGGGAGAGCACGAGTTATTGTTTTTCCTGATATGGAGCAGAAACCACTGCAAAACGGTAATAATCTTGATATCAAAGCTTAATTTGATGTTTCTTCCTTATGTTGAAATGTCCAGATTGTTAAGTTTTCAAGTTTTTCCATTGCCGGTTTTGGGAATGCGAAACTGGCCAGGTATCCAATGACAAATGAAACGATGTTGGTAGCGACATTGGTCATCAAGCGATGAAAATGGCTGGCGATGCTATCCGGCATCTGCCCCAGGTTGCTTAAGGTCATCCAAATGGTGACTATGATGGCAAGGATAATTCCTACCAACGCCCCCTGGCTGTTGGCGCGGCGAGTGAACATACCAATAAAATATAGCCCGCCTAATCCACCAGCCAAAACCGCATAAATAGCAAAGGCAACTGGCAGGATGGAGGATTCGATGCGGGTTAACGCCAGCGCCCAGAAGATCATGAAGAGGCCAGCCAAAGCGGTGATCCAGCGTGCGACATTCAGGTAAAAGCGGTCATCACGCCCTTTGACAAATAAGCGGTGATAAATATCTGTGGTCAGCACGGTTGCCACGCCATTCATGCTGGAGTCGATAGATGACATGGCAGCCGCCATTACGGCGGCGATGACAAAACCTGCTATACCTACCGGCAATCGATGTAGAATAAAAAAAGGAAAAACTTGATCGGGTTTATCAATTGCCATTTCGGTTACAGCTGGGTTGGGGAAGTGATTGTAATAGACCCACAAACAGGTGCCGACGAACATAAAGACGATCCAAACGGGGATACAGCCGACGCCACCCAGCCATGTTGCCCGCTGGGCGCCCCGGTCTGTGGATGCGGCGCAGTAGCGTTGGACTTTAGTCTGGTCAGAAACAAATTCCTGAAGGTTTTGGAACAAGCCGTATAAAATCAAAACCAATAAGGTTTCTTCCATCAGGGTAAAATCAAAGTTAAAGGAAAGATTAAATTTTTGACTTGCCCAACCATCTGCAAATACTGTCGATGCGCCCCCTGGAAGGTCCATAAAAACGGTGGCAATGCAAAAAATGCCCCCCATGATTAATACAATGGTTTGCAAAACGTCGGTCCAGATAACCGCTTCTATCCCCCCAACCACTGTATAAATGGTAACCAGAATTCCCAATACGATAATAATGGTGTATTGATCATAACCGGTGACGGTTTGAACGGGCAGCGAAAGCAAGAACAGAATTACCCCCATTCGGAAAAACGAATGGATCGACCACATGATACAGCCGTACACTCGTGCCCAGACACCGAAACGCAGTTCCAAATATTGATACACACTTACCAGGCGTGCACGGCGAAAAAAGGGAACAAATACATATACCGCCAGAAAGGCAGCAATGGGGATCATTAAGCCCGGTACCAACATACGCCAATCTTTATCGAAGGCATTTCCTGGATAGGCAAGGAAAGTAACTGAACTGATCGCGGTCCCCAGCATGGAAATACCTACTGCCCAGCCAGGCACCCGCCTTCCACCGACAAAATAACTTTCTGTAGATTTCAAACGGGTAGAGCACCAAAAGCCTATTCCAAGTGTGATACAAAAATAAATTATCAAGGCGACCAGGTCGCCAAAGCGCATAGAAATAACCGCCTCATCCATATTATTTTCTCCCCGATTTTGATTTATGCGATTATAAACAGATTTATTACTCCCTATCAATAAACACACAGGCCTATTGACTGATTTATCTGTATTTAATTAGAGACATGGAAGGGGAAAAATTTTCCTCTTTCTATACACCTCTACCCCGTTATGGATTGGATACTAAAACCCATTTCACTTTATAAAGTTTTGAATTTTATGATCTTATATCCAGGCTATTTTTTGGCATTCGAGTTGCGATTTAGTAAAAACAACGATTAGAGCGGGTAAAGAAAAATGGACGTGAATGCCAATGCCATTCAATCAACAACACTATTTCGGCCTGAACCATTAAACGAATTGCAATCCAACCTGGCCTCGCACTACGAGCGCACCTCGCAATTTGTGGACAAGCAATTTCAGGAAATGGCCGAGCCGACTGAAACCACCACCCAAAAACTATTAAAATCAAAAAACGAATCCGAGGATTCCATACCACGGCTGAATCCGATTGGTTTGGGACAGGTGGTGGATTTGTATATCTGATTTATCCGCCGGGAATTTTATTAATTCATTTCATTCCAGCGGTGAAAAATTCATTTTTACCTTATTTTTAGTATTTATGCTCCATACATTTTGGTGGGTTACGCTTCATCCGCTTGGGCGGATTCCGCTTTTAACCTACCCTACCGGCTCACAAATGAGAAAGGGGCAATCAAAAATGATTGCCCCTTTTTGTACATGTTTATCATAAGAATTAATGTTGAATTGTTCTTTAAACCAATTCCCACCCTTTGCGGTATTCGCGTTTGATGAAGGGGTCGGCTTTGGGGGTGTTTTTGGCGTGCAGGTTTTTAACATCCCACTCGAGTTTTTGGCCGGTGCGGTAGGCGGCGTTACCGAGATGGTTGGCTTCGGTGAGCCAGCCGGCGTAATCGAAGTTGCAGGTGGTGGGTGCGCCGGTTTTACAGGCGTGAATCCATTCGGCGTGGTGGCCTCGGGATTTGGGGATGAAAGGCTCGGGGCGTTCGAAGTCCTTGAATTTCTCCTCGGGAAGCAGGATATGTTTGCCATAATTGGATAGCACCATCCCTTTATCACCGATGAATAAGACTGCGCTGCCCCATTGGGGGATGCCGCCTTCTTCCCAGATTTTCGGCTTGCGTGTGCCCTGGTACCAGTTGACTTCGACTGGCGCCCGGTCACCGCGTGCGCCGTAGGTGTATTTCACCTGCATGGAGGCGGGGGCGATTTCATCGTTGACTGGAGGGCCATCCGCTTCGATGGTTAAGGGATGATCGAGGTTTAATGCCCAGAAGGGCAGGTCGATCCAATGGCTGCCCAGGTCAGACATGGTGCCATTGCCGAAATCCCACCAGCGATACCATTTGGGGCCGGGCACATAGACATGGTTGAACGGACGCCAGGGTGCGGGACCGAGCCATAAATCCCAATCCAAGCCCTCGGGAACTTCATCCTTGGTTTTCGGACGGTCTTGAACACACACAATGTCATTTGCCTTTTTGCAAGCTTGCTCAGATGGATGCCATCCCCAGGCGCGAGATACCCATACGTGCACTTCGCTGACCTTGCCGATCGAGCCGGATTGGATCAATTCGACCACCCGGCGATAGTTATCACCCGCATGGATTTGGGTTCCCATTTGGGTGGCTACCTTGGCTTTATCAGCGGCTTGGCGAATGACTCGGGCTTCCCATACATTATAAGTAAGGGGTTTTTCGCAATAGACATGCTTGCCCATCTGCAGGGCGGGTAAGGTAGCGAAGGCATGGGTGTGTTCGCAGGTGCTTACCACCACCGCATCGAATTCATCGGCGTAGTCATAGAGTTTGCGAAAATCCCTGACTTTGCGGGCTTTGGGGAATTGTTCCGCCGCTTTGGCGACGCTACCTTCGTTGACATCGCAGAGGGCGACGATGTTTTCCGAGCGCACCGAACCTAAATTACTTCGCCCACGGCCACCGACACCAATACCAGCGATGTTGAGTTTTTCATTCAAATTCTGCCCTCGAACAATGGCAGGTGCTCCCACTACCGCCGTCCCCGCGGCCATCAGGAATGAACGCCGTGAGACAGGTTGATGAACATTGTCTAGAATGTCGCGATTATCTTTCATAACAGTTTTTTTCCTTTCAACAGGGTGATGGTTCTATTTAAGCAGAAAAACCGGGATAAATCAGGATGGTTTTATTTAAATTCACTGTATCCACTCCGAATAGGTTCATCATATTATCCAAACCCCTTGTTAAAGGGCGAATGTGTGTTAGATTCTTTTTTACTCTAAACAAAATAAGAAAGTATGGAAACGGCATGCGTTCTTTACCGATATTATTGTTTGCTTCATTTATTATTCTGTTCGGTTGTTCAGGTACAGAGCAAGGTGATGTTGCCATTTTGGAGACGGATGAGGGGACCATTGTATTAACGTTTTATCCCGATGTGGCCCCTAATCATGTGGAGAATTTCAAGAGTCTGGCTCGAGAAGGTTTTTATGATGGCACCAAGTTTCATCGGGTTATCCCTGGTTTTATGATCCAGGGAGGGTGCCCTAACACCAAAGACAGACCTATTTCAAAGTGGGGTCAAGGTAACCCAGGATATACCGTGGAAGCGGAGTTTAACGATAAACCCCATGTCCGTGGTTCGTTATCGATGGCACGAGGCAATGATATAAACAGTGCGGGAAGCCAATTTTTTATATGCCATGATCGTGCTCCCCATTTGGATGGAAAATACACCAATTTTGGTGAAGTGCTGGAGGGCATGGACGTGGTGGATAAAATCGCAACCGCTCCGGTCGTTCCGGAGACCAAAGGCAAAACAGACCGGCCAGTTGACCCGGTTACGCTACAACGTGTTACAATCGTTTCCATGAGTGAATACCAAAATCAGAAAAAAGGCTGAACATCACGTCGAAGAAAATAAAAGGAAGGTGGCTGTTCAATGACTGTCGAGCCCAAAGGGGAGGAAATAGCCATAATAGAAACCGATTTGGGGAATATTGTGCTTGGTTTCTTGCCGGAGAAGGCTCCGAATCACGTTGAAAATTTCAAGAAGTTAGCCCGGGAAGGCTTTTATGACGGGACTAAATTTCACCGTGTTATACGGGGATTTATGATCCAAGGTGGATGCCCCAACACAAAAACAAATAATCCCAATAGCTGGGGAATGGGGAATCCGGGATATTCCATTAAAGCGGAATTTAATAATACCCTTCATGTGAAGGGAACCCTTTCCATGGCGCGTTCATCTGATCCAAACAGTGCGGGCAGCCAGTTTTTTATTTGCCATGACCGTGCCTCTCATCTGGATGGCCAATACACCGCGTTTGGTGAGACCTTGGAAGGAATGAATGTAGTGGATAAAATCGCCACTGCCCCCATTGAAACGGGGACCAGGGATCGGCCGGCGAATCCGCTAACCATTCGACGTGTACGAATACAAACATTAGAGGATTATCAGAAATCCAAAGCCTGAGTATAATCAGTTATAAATTAAAACAGACACACATTTTTACCATAATGGGTGTGCTAAGCGGGGAGGTAGCGGTGCCCTATACCTGCAACCCGCTCCAGCAGGGCTTAATTCCCTCTCTTCGGGAAGTGGCTGTGAGGCAGCGCTAAGTAAGGAGTGTTGATCATCCGATCCCATGCAATGGTGGCGCGTGAACTAGGTCAGGTCCGAAAGGAAGCATCCTTAAGCGCAAACCACCATGTGCCACGGGACTCCCGGGTGGGAGCCACCTGCTTAGTGGCGCTTGGAACCACTTACTCAACGAGAGGGTGCACACCCTATAATACTCTCATTTCCATAGTTGCCTGGCAGGAAGCGAATGGCTACGACGGCATATACTGTATCCGCCCTAAAATACCGCCCCAAGTTCTTTTCCGAAGTGCTCGCCCAGGAGCATGTCACACAAACTTTAAAAAACAGTTTGAAACGCTCGCAAATCGCCAATGCTTTTTTATTTGTTGGTCCTCGGGGAACGGGTAAAACCACCACGGCACGTTTGTTGGCCAAAGCCCTGAATTGTGAAAATCTTCAGGAGGGAGAACCCTGCAACCAATGCGATTCATGCATTGCCGTGAACAGAGGGAACCATAACGATGTGTTGGAAGTTGACGCCGCCTCCAATCGGGGAATCGAGGAGATCAAAGCGCTGCGGGAAAGCGTTCGATTTACACCTGGGCTAGGGAAATATAAGGTTTATGTGATTGACGAAGTGCATATGTTGACCAAAGAGGCGAATAATGCCTTTTTGAAGACGTTGGAAGAGCCTCCCTCTCATGTTCGCTTTATTCTGGCGACGACGGAACTGCATAAAATCCTGCCGACCATACTTTCACGCTGCCAACGTTATCAGTTTCGACGAATCCCCACTCAGATTATTGTTGAGCACTTAACCCGCATTATTGATACACAAGGTGATATTACTTTTCAAGACAACACCGAACGGGATCGAATTCTATATCAGATCGCAAAAAAATCCGAAGGTGGCCTGCGGGATGCTCTTTTTTCTCTGGATCAATTAATCGCCTTTTGTTCTGGCAGTTTAAGCCTGGCTGAAGTCGAAGATGCGCTGGGTTCCATTGATTTTGAAACCATCGAAGGATTTATCCGGGCCATTCTTCAAAATGATGTGCAAACCATACTGAATATCATAGAGGATATCAGCAATCGAGGAAAAGAATTCGCCATATTCTTTAAAGAATGTTTGCAGCACTTGCGCAATCTTTGTGTGATAAAGGTTGCTAAAGACCACACTGGCTTTCTCGACATGCCCAACGACTGGATAGATCAGTTACAGGCTACCGCTGAACTCACTTCGATTGAGCAAATTCTTTATGTTACGGATATATTATGGGAAGCCGAACAACGCATGCGTTTCTTCCCCAATGCACGGCTGGTTATGGAGATGGTAGCGATCAAAGCGGCCAAAGCGGGGCAGGCCATTCAGATCGACGATATCATCAAGTCGCTTTCATCCATGACCAATACGTCCCAACTGGCAAATGTATCCACAACACCCCAAGCCGTCCAAACTCAACCGATAGTGAATTCACCCAAACCCCAGGACGAAAGTTTATTTAACGCTCGATCCAACAATTCAAGCCAAACACAAGCCTCTGCCCCTCCAACAGGTGCGATTCAATCAAATTATTCTAAAGCGCCCCCCCATTCGGATGAAAAACCCGCTCAAGAAAAAACACAAGCGAGCACTATTTCTGAAACTACATCACTATCCACTTTATGGAACCATTTTTTGCATGGGCTTGAATCCAACCCACTGCTGGCAGGTGCTTTAGAAGACAGTCAATTGCTGGAAATGCAAGATACTATTCTAAGAATAGGCATTCCAAAACAGCATGCTTATTTTATGCGCACCCTTGAACAGGCTCGAAACCGCCAGACTCTCACGACTCTTACCGAAGAAGCGTTTGGGAAGAAAATGCAGATTGTTTATGAAGTGCGTGATGACATCCAAACCAAATCGCATTCCGAACCAGAACCTACACCCACTCAAGCCTCCGGTCCTTCACGAAAAGAACTGCTTGATCGTGTTTATCAAAACAAGACCTTTGATAAATTGACGGAAATGTTTCCCGGCAGGATTGTGAATATTACCCCAATGAAAGAAAATAACGCTTAAATCGTCTATAATAAAGTAAATACGTGTTTAAGGAGAAATCCATGAAAGGTTTAGGCAATATCGCCAATATGATGAAGCAAGCCCAACAAATGCAAAAAAAAATGGGCGAAATTCAGAAAGAGCTGGAAAATGAAGAAGTGACCGCCTCTGCTGGTGGAGGGATGATTGCGGTCACTATGAATGGGAAACAAAAGATAACTGCGATTAAAATCGAACCGGAAATCGTCAATCCTGACGATGTGACCATGCTGGAGGATCTGATCACTGTGGCCGTGAATGAAGCCCAGGATCGTGTCCAGGAAATGGTAAAAGAACGCATGACAGCCCTGACCGGCGGTATTAATATTCCCGGCATTACATCATGAGCAATTATTCCAACACATCGGGGCGTAAAACGACCAATGCGCCATCCATTGATGCGGTCGCCAGGCAATTGGCGAAACTCCCGGGCATTGGGCCGCGTATGGCTCAACGCTTGACATTTGCTCTGTTAAAACGCAAACGGGAAGAGATTCAGGAACTTATAAACGCCCTTTCAAATTTGGCGAATCAGATCAAAACCTGCTCTACATGCGGAAATTATGCGGATTCAGATCCCTGCCATATTTGCAAAGATCCCAATCGAGACCGATCCATCCTGTGTGTGGTTGAACAACCTCAGGACTTACTGGCTATTGAGCGTACGGGAAAATACAGCGGCCTTTTCCATGTATTAGGGGGAGCTCTTTCGCCCATTGATGGGATTGGGCCAGAAGAGATCGGTGTACCAAAATTGTTGAATCGGCTTAAAGATCAGGTCAGTGAAGTCATTGTCGCCACCAACCCCACTCTTGAGGGGGATGCTACCGCCACTTACCTGCATGATGTCATTCAGCCGATTGGTATCCGGGTCACTCGGCTGGCACGTGGACTGCCCTCCGGCAGTGAGCTGGAATACGCGGATGAATCCACGCTGGCGTTGGCATTTTCAACACGTGCGGAATTATAAATGTGGGGTATGGGAGTTGGTTACCCCCCCCAATATCATTAAGTTAAA
>CAZFER010000069.1:0-34569 GCA_964517495.1 uncultured bacterium
CCTCCGACCCCCTACTCCCGAAGCAGGTGCGCTACCAGCCTGCGCTACGCCCCGAATTCACTATCATAATCCTATACACCGATGCTGGCTTCATCAAGCCTTATTTGCTAAACGCCTGGATTTATTTCATAAAAACAATATCTCCATTGCTGGTCAAGCCGTTACTGGCGTCGTAAGGAAAACCCATTCCCAGTGCATTGTTATAGCCTCCCCGTTTGCCATCCGGCCCAGCACCCAATAGTACATATTGACCTTCTTTCAATGGTTGCAAACCGACTCTGTTCAATTGATCCCGATTGCCGGCATTGAAAAAGTTCAAACCAATATCCCCGCCTGGAATGGCTGGATCCTCATCCGCATACATATAGGTATATGGGGGGACCAAATCCTGGGAAATCAGATTGCTGTTTGTATCTGCCCCCGAGGTAGGTGAGAAAAAGGGATCAAGTGGAATCGAGGACATATAGGCCACCGGTGAGGTTAAGGGAGCGAATAAGCCTGCCATACCACCACGATCGTTTTGCGCACATCCACCCACGCAGGCGAAAACATCTCTCATTCGTTCTTGACCTTCAGTCCGGTCATCATCCCAAAAATCGACCAGAAGCACACCCCGATCCAGGCGCAGCTGCTCGATCGAAGTCATCATGTTTCGCATATCCGCTTGAGCCCGGGCAATTCGAGCTCGCATTTGGGCATTCAAAAAGTTTGGTACGGCAATGGCGGCCAAAATCCCGATAATGGCCACAACAATCAGTAATTCGATAAGAGTAAAGCCTTTTTTGTTCATATGAGTAACATATACCTCCCTAAATGTAGAACATAACAGGAATTATCATCGATCTTTGTATTCTTTTCAATCCTTACTGAAATAAATAAATGATATCCTGTTTCAAACCTTGCCTCTTATTTTAAGTTTCGGTAACCTGAACGTAATACAAACTTGTCATCAACTTGTAAAAAATGAAGAAGAGAAAACCTTCAACCCATATTACTCCAACTAAATTGTTGAAAACAATCCAACTTCGTAATGAATCCTTCGCCTCGCTTTTGGATGAGGATTTGCTGCGTTTAATGCTGGATGAATCCACGATTGTGAATTTCAAAACCGAGGATATCATCGTCAAACAGCATGATCCATCCGATTCGCTGTACCTTATTTTGAATGGTCGATGCACCGTCTATGTCAATGATCGCCTGATCAGCCATATCGAGGCTGGAGATTTACTGGGTGAAATGGGGGTGATTCAAAATACCCCACGCAGCGCTACAGTAATAGCAATTGAAAACACCCAAGCTCTACGCATATCCGGCGAAACATTCCAAAAGATGTTGAAAAGCCCAAAGTTATCCTCCTGGATGCTCAACATGATGACAGACCGTCTCAAACGGGCATCCACCGATGCGGCTCGTTTTTTGAAGGAAATGGAAGAGATCCGCATGGACCAAATGGAATTGGCGCGCGTGCAACGCTCATTATTACCCAAGGAACTTCCTTCTGATCCACGTTTTCGCGTCCATGTTCTCTATTCACCTTGTGCTTACGCGGGTGGAGATTATTACGATGCTATTATGCTGGATAAAAATCACCTGTTGCTCATTGTCGCCGATGTCACTGGTCATGGTGCGCAAGCCTCCATCTCTATGGCGATCGTGCGATCATTTGTTCATCAGCCGAATATAGGCAAAACACCAAGTACCATTCTTCGCCGTCTTAACCATTATCTATTTAAATATGGGCCATCACAACATTTTGTGACATCGCAATGCGCCGTCATCAATCTCCCTGAAAAGAAAATCCAATTCGCCTATGCTGGACATCCACCCTTGCTTCATCTTCGGGATGGAGAATGTAGTACCCTAAAAGGGAATCGATCGTTTTTCCTTCGTTTTCAAACCGATGCCGAATTCAAATCATCGACTTTAAGCCTGCAATCCGGCGATCGTATTGCCTTTTATACGGATGGTGTGATTGAGACATTTAATCCGGAAGGGGATATGTATAATGTGGATGGATTGGAACGTTATCTCTATAAAACCCACAAGCAATCCGTTTCAACGGTACCTTCACAACTTGAAACCGATCTCCATCAATTCCGGCAAGGCAGCCCGGTGGAAGACGACATCACCTTTTTGGTGGTAGAGATAACGTGATAATCCCCTTATGTTCCCCAAATCATTGAATGCTTTTTCCTCAATTCATATTAGACCACAATATAGGCGAGTTTTGCTGATTACTCTGTGTTGCATCATCCTCTCCATACTGGCCTGGCGATCAATCAACCTTTTTTCTCCCCAGCGCCCCTTTACCGATTCAGGCGTATTCACCGCCGTTGCCCACCATTTGATACATGGGAAGGCGCTTTATCGCGAGGTTTGGGATCATAAACCACCGATGATTTATTTTATTGATGCTGCGGCGTTTTCAATTTTCTCATCAGATATGAAAGCTATACGGTTGGTAGAACGGGGATTTGCCATCATTACCATACTGGCATTTTTCTTCATCCTTTATTTGATATTCAACAATCTCGTCATTGCTTTTTGTATGTCAATTGCTTTTAACACCCATTTTTATATTCCAGAGATATTTCAGGGCGGGAATCTAACAGAAGAATATGCGGTCACATTTTTGGTATTGGGTATTTTGTGTACCGTGATGTATCAAACAACTAATAAACATGCATTCTGGTATTATCCGTTTCTGGCGGGTTGCTGTTTTTCCTTTTCCGCCCTCACCAAAGAGCCATTTATTTTGTCAGCCATCCCGTGGCTGGTGTTCCTATTCATTCGTTCAAAAACAAACGCTGCAAATGCTTATCACATTCTCCTTTATGCAGTAGGTGGTATCGCTTTTCCCTTTTTATGTTTCATCATCTATTTCTTCATGAATAACAATTTGAGCGATTGGATGACCGTGATTATTTATAACGTCCATTACGCTGAACACTCGCATTCCTCTCATTCGTATTTTCAATCCCTTTCCCAGCATGCGGTGGCTATATATTCTCTTATCATAGCGCGTTTTACGGTCACTCACATTTTATTTTGGCTGGGAATTGGTTCAGCCTTTTTTATGGTTTTTGTTCGCCGCTATCATTATTTTCCCCTCGTTATACTTGCTGGATTGTTGATCGACCTGGCTGCAATTTCCCTTGGTGGATATACCATTGAACATTATTACCTGCAAATCATTCCCACATTTATGCTAACCTGTACACTTGGCCTTGTATTCATGGTGGATTGTTTTCATCGTTGGAACCGGTCACCACTATGGATTATTTTGATTTTGATACTTCTATTCAGTCTATTTGATGGAAGACCTCTCAAACGGTACATTTATCAGATATCAGCACCTGCAGGATATGCCCAGCCTGGCAGGATATCCAGCTACATCACTAAACATGCCCAAGAAAACGATACGTTATGGTGTGGCATCGGTGATAACTCAAAATATTATATCGAAACCGGCCTGCTCTCACCTGGCAAATACTTATATCTCTTCGAACATATAATTTTTGCATGGCCGGAAAAAGAACAACAAGAAACCATCGTCGATCAAGTCATGGATGCGATACAGAATAATTCTCCCACCTACATTGTTTTATCTTTTGAGGATATTCAACGATTAAGAAAAATGGGATTTAACACTTTGATTGATTGGATTTACAGCCACTATCAAAAACGAGATGATATTCGTGAGGGTGGAACTGTATTGTACATAAATCGTGAAAGTGCATAAACATAGTCAGTGCATGATAAACTTATAAATTTTTACAAATGATGCATTTGTACCGCTCCTGCTTTTTAGTTTCTCGAATGGTCTGTTGACAAACGAGTGACAAAATTACACAGTTAAAGTACAAGTATGATTAAAGGGTAGATTGATGATACCGCCCAGCTCATGCTTTGGATTCACTTCCCGCTTCCTGCTCGGTTAATATACAATCCAAGGCATGTTCAGCCAGGGAGGCGACCTGGGATTTTCCCTTGGCGATCTGCTCCAATAAGGGGATGGCGGAAACGGCTTGCAAATCCTCCAGAAGATAAATTAACAGAGGATTGATCTTCCCGGTTTTACGCTGATCCTGCAGGCGTTCAATCAGCTGGGAAACTTCTTTTTTACCGGCATGCTTTCGAAGATAAATAAAGGCGGATTGATGTTCGTCCGGATGGGGGCTTTCCAATAATTCGATCAATTCACGGGTGTCCTTGTTTTTTGCCCACTCGGCGGTTTTCTTTTCCAGCCATTTGACATATTTAATGAAAAAGAAGGAAACCACCATAAATAAAATCGCACTTCCGATCACGATCCAGAAAAAAATGGGTGAATCGAAAAGCCGTGCGATGGGGAAGTATTTTTCAAAAAACCCTTTTTCCGGTTCCATTTGAGCCCACGCCGGAACCGAAATCAATAACGCAAAAATCATCATTATCCATGTTTTCATGTTATACACCATTCATGATCCATATTTGTTGGTCACCGGCAAACGCCGGTCACTGCCAAACGCCTTGGAAGTTACTCGTAATACGATCGCCGCCTGACGCCGCTTGTATTCAGCGCGATCCACCAGATTAATGGTACGTTTTACTATCGCCGGATCATAACCCAATTCAACAATTTCCGCCACACTGCAATCCTGCTCGATATAAGCGTGTAAAATACCATCCAATATATCATACTCAGGGAGGCTGTCCGTATCGAGTTGGTCCGCCCGTAATTCAGCCGAGGGTGGTTTGTTGATGGTATTATCCGGTATGACAGAACCGTTGGCTGAGCGATTTCGATAGCGCGCCATCTCATACACCATGGTTTTGGGCACATCCGCAATCACCGCCAACCCACCACACATATCACCATAAAGGGTGGCATACCCCACCGCCATTTCGGACTTATTGCCGGTCGCCAATACCAAATAACCAAACTTATTGGATAGCGCCATTAAGATATTCCCCCGGATACGGGATTGAAGGTTTTCTTCCGTAATATCCGGTTCATATCCCTTAAATTCATTATCAAATAATTCCAGGTATTTTACAAATATATCTTCAACAGCGAATTGCTTGTAAGTTATTCCAAGGTTTTCAACCAATTGTTGTGCATCACTCTTGCTGTGCTCCGATGAATACCGGCTGGGCATTGATACACCAACCACATGGTCTTTACCCAGGGCATCGGTGGCCAGCACCGCAGTAAGCGCTGAATCGATCCCCCCGCTAAGACCGATCACCACATTTTCAAAGCCATTTTTCTTCACATAATCCCGTATTCCCATCACCAGCGCCTGATAGGCATCCTCAATGGGATTGTAGAAAAATTCAATGGGTTGTGGCATAAACGGATTCGGAATCAAGGAAACATTGGGTTTAGTGTGGTGTGAAATCTGAGTGTGCCCTTCCGACTCAAAAAGTTGAACAGGCTCAATCCCCGCTAAATCAGAGGGTGTCATGTCACGCTGGATGGGAGCTGCCAGCCTGCCTCGATGGATTTCCTCAAAACGAATATCCCCATAAACCAAATCTTCACCAAAAGCACACCCCTGCGCAATTGTTCGTCCTTGGGGAGAAACCACCATGCTTCGCCCATCAAATAACAATTCATCCTGACCGCCGGTCTGATTACAAAATACCATTCCAATCGAGTAATCCTGGCAGCGGCTTTTTATTAATGTTTCCCGCTCAAGGCATCGGCCCACGCTAAATGGTGAGGCCGATAGACAAACAATAAAATCCACCCCGGTGGATGCCATATTAGCCACAATCTGAGGCTGCCAGATATCTTCACATATCAAAACACCAAAATCGGCCACATCGGTTTTGTACACCGATAAAAATTCACCCCGGCCAAAATAGCGTTTTTCATCAAACACCCGATAGTTTGGCAATCCCACCTTACGGGCCACACTCACCAGTTGCCCGTCATGAATGACCGCCGCCGCATTGTAACTATCTCCCTCTCGAATCACCAAACCTATAACAACAATCATCCCCTTTGTTTCTGGAATAATCTGCTGAAGATAATCTTGCTGATCGGATATAAACTGGGTTTTAAGTAACAGGTCTTTTGGGGGATAACCACATATCGCCAATTCAGGAAAGGTTAACAACTGAATTTCCTTTTCCCGCGCGTGATGAATCCACTCGATGATTTTTTTGGTATTTCCTACCAAATCACCGACCGTGGTATTGATCTGGGCCGCGCCAACCCGCAAAGATGAAAGTCTGCTCTTATTATCCATATCGTATAAACTATTCAATCAAATGGTTTATATAACCATTTAACCGTGATTCCCTTTAATTTCCAATAAGCACTCCCGGGTATAATGGCATCTTTATATTAAGTCGTTCCTATTTAAATCACTTGCACGTGGTTATAACACGCTTGGGTGATTCTGGATTACTAAGGTCAATATTTAAAGTGTACGGACACCATTCAACCGTGAAAATCCCGCTGCCATATTCCGAGTAGGTGTATGGGCTTGAGTACAACAAATAGGATTCATCATTCCATGGATTCACTGTTTCGCCATTGACCATGAAATCATCTCCCGTAAGGGAAAACAAGAAAACATCTCCACGGCGTGAAACAAAAGTCGCCCAATCTTCACCAATTTCCAATGGCGACTCAGAAACTTGTTGTTTAAAATGGGCAAAAGAGGCGAAGTTGGCTTTCTCTTCAATTTCAAGCAAAAACGCTGAATCTAAATCTTGAAAACTAAGCAGCGAAGCATTAATCCCCGAACTGGCTCTCATATGGGCAGAGCGCCACCAATAACTTCTCCCGGTTAGGGGACGGAATGCAAGATAAACATTCCCCACTTCTGCAAACCACCAATTGTTCTCATTTGTCAATGGTCCTAAATCTTCTGGAATCCAAACACGGGTGGGGAGTTGTACCAACCGGTGATCCACTTTTTTATTTAAGGATGCTACCCCCTGGCGTTTTCGGTCACTCCGATGAAATTGGCAGAAGAGAACGTTTTTGTGCTGAAAACTGGTAGCATTCCATAGGTAAAACTCTTTTTCAAATGGGGGTGTCCCTCCACTATAAAGTTGATCGCCATTAAACGTAAATAACCGGTAAGAATTTCCCTCTTGATCGCAAATCAACAGATCCCACGGCCGGGTTTGCCACGGAATCCTTTGATCGCGTAATTGAAACGATCCCAAGATGTAATTCGGGGTAACGTAAGTATACTTGCGGCCTACACCGGCTTGTTCAGGATAGCGGCGATCCATACAAAAACGGTTTGTTATATCGTATATCCCCCGATTTTGTCCATCCGTACCCAGCCGTACAAGTACTGGCGGTGGTAGATAATCTGTTCCTGCCAGGTGGAATGTTAAAGGTTGGATAGACTGTAATGGATCCAGCTTGGTTGTACCAAACAAAATATAATGCAACCGGCTATCCTCTAATGGGGTTAACGCTTCAAACGAACGGCATCGCGCCCCACCCCAATAACCACCGATCGATTCCTGGGCAATATCGGTGACCATCTGATCGATAATGGCATCGGATTTGGTTTGAATCTTATCATCCTGGCAAAAATCACGAAGCAATAAAAGTGCCGCTAAATCATGCGCATAATACACCGATGACCGTTCCTCAAAGCCATATAATCCCCGCTGATCAAGCCAGTGGTTTATACGGCTCGAATGGTTGCGAATATGATCGTCATTCGATTTTTGATCCGGCCATTGATAGTCAGGCGAGGCGTCTTTCACATAATTTGCCCAGAGGCAAAGAAAAGAATGCTTTACTATTTCCCGGCTTTCGGTGATGGTTCTTGACGGGTCATTGGTTAATAGCGAATTTTTGTTTTCCTTGATAAAGGAGGCCACTTCACCCATCAAATGATTGATGGTATCACGTTGGAGGTTTTCATTTTCCATTGGAAACGATAACAGGCATCTCAACAACACCGACATGTCAATCAACTTGGATCGTTTCGATGAAAAGGTGCGTAACTGTTGATTCGCCCAATTAAGCCGTTGGTTGAGCATGACCATAGCAATGCACCGTTCATGGGTTGCGCCGGAAACCGAGGCTGAGATTTCTTGAAGGGCTTGCTTTTGCCGGGTAGGGAAATGATCCAAAATGGATTTCACCGGATCACCCATTGTTGTCAAAGGAATCAATACAAACAATAAGATCAATCCAGTATATTGTTTAATCAGCATGCGATAACCCACCATACATAACTATTCTGTTTTTTATATTTCATCTTTGTGGGCATTCAGTATCGTTTCAAAATCAAATTTCATGTTAACGTGAACCCAAAATATATAGCGAAATTAGAGAGGAATATATGTGTAGGGGTAGACCTATGTGTCTACCCCCATTTTCTAATTCGTCCAATGGATTAAATATCCAGAAAACGCACTTCCGGCGCATGCCGCTGGATAAAATCTCGGCGTGGTTCGACTGAATCACCCATCAGAACAGTGAATATGGTCTCCGCCTCGACTGCGTCTTCCATGTTAACTTGCAATATGGTACGTGATTCGGGATTCATGGTGGTTTCCCACAACTGCTGAGGATTCATCTCACCCAATCCCTTATAGCGTTGAATTTCTATCCCCCGGCGTCCGGCGGCTTTCACCATTTCCAGCAGTTCAGGCAAAAACTGAACCGCATGGTCACCGCTTTTATCTTTTAAATGGTAAAGCACCGGTAAGTCTTCTTTCTCTTTTCCGTTGCTTCCATTTACTTTATAGGTCTCTTCACGTTTAGGCCAATGGGTATGAATATCGATGTTTAACTTTTCGATCTTCTTGACCAGCGGTTCCATCTCCTGCGATTCAAAGAATTCTACCGCATGGTAATGTAATTTCGGTTCCTCTTCACCCTCTTCCTCTTTCTTGTCAGAATCACCGTTTTGTTCCTGAATGCCGTCAATCAGTTTGGTGTATTCCTTTTCCGAATAGGCAAACTCGACACCCGCCTCGGACTCAATTTTATATAATGGCAGGCTTCTTCCGGAATTCTTTCGTTCCTCCAGCAATTCCTGTAACGATAAGCCACGGCGGATCAGCTTCCGGTCAAAATCCTGAAGTTGCTGTATCTGATCCAGTAACTCCGTAAGTTGATTGGCTGTTAACGGTTTGGCATTATCGCTCTTTCCGGCGGGAAAGCATTCGACATTGTTAATCCCGGATTGCATCAGGTAGACATCGAGATCCCGTTCGGTTTCCAAATATTGCTCTTTCTTTCCCCGTTTAATGCGGTAAAGGGGTGGCTGAGCAATGTAGACATATCCCGCCTCAATCAGTTCAGGCATTTGGCGGAAAAAGAAGGTTAGCAATAGAGTTCGAATGTGGGCGCCGTCAACGTCCGCATCAGTCATGATGATCAATTTGTGATAGCGGCTTTTGGATAAATCAAACTCGGTATCCCCCACACTGGTGCCCAGAGCGGTGATGATGGTTTGGATTTCCTCGTTGGATAGCACTTTATCCAGCCGGGCTTTTTCGACGTTGATGATTTTCCCTTTCAGGGGCAATATCGCCTGGAAACGGCGATCACGACCCTGCTTGGCAGAGCCACCGGCGGAGTCACCCTCGACCAGGAATATCTCACATAATTCAGGTTCGCGCTCCGAACAATCCGCCAACTTGCCGGGCAGGCCGGTTCCATCCAGCACACTTTTACGCCGGGCCAGATTTCGCGCTTTGCGGGCTGCCTCACGGGCTTGGGCGGAATTGATCACTTTTTGGGCGATCTTTTTGGCATCCGAGGGGTGCTCTTCAAAATATTCCGCCAATCCTTCGTTGACGATGGATTCCACCAATCCCTTTACTTCATTATTGCCCAGTTTGGTTTTGGTCTGGCCTTCAAACTGAGGATTGGAGATTTTAACCGAGATCACACTGGTTAAACCCTCGCGTAAATCCTCACCGGTTATGGTCGTATCACTCTTCTTGAGCAGATCATTGCGCTTGATGTAATCATTAGTGGTGCGGGTTAACGCGGAACGGTAGCCCGCCATGTGGGTCCCACCTTCGCGTGTATTAATATTGTTGGCGAAGGAAAAAATATTCTCTTGAAAGCCATCGTTGTACTGCATGGCGATTTCGACCGAAACCAGTTCAGTTTCACCGTCACCCATATCGATCTCACGTTCACGAGTAAAATAGATGGGTTTGTTATGCAATACGTTCTTATTCTTATTGAGGTATTTGACAAATTCGACGATCCCGCCTTTAAAGTGAAAGGTGGCCTGCTTGCCTTCTTCCCGTTCATCGGTCAGGGTGATGGTGATGCCACCGTTAAGAAAGGCCAGTTCACGCAAGCGGTTAGCAAGCACTTCGAAGGAGTAGACGGTGGATTCAAATATTTTGGGATCCGGCTTGAAAAGAATCTTGGTACCGCTTTTTTTGGTATCGCCCATAATTTCGACTGGACCATCGGGGAAGCCACGCTGGTATTTTTGATAATGTATCTTGCCGTTGCGTTTGACTTCCACCTCCAGCCATTCAGCCAGGGCGTTCACCACCGAAATCCCCACGCCGTGCAGACCGCCTGATGTCTTATAGGATTTATTGTCAAACTTGCCTCCCGCGTGCAGGACAGTTAACACCACCTCGAGGGCGGATTTATCTTTATGCACGCTGTGCTTCCCAACCGGGATGCCCCGGCCTTCATCTTTTACTGTGACGCTGTTATCGGAATGAATGATAACATCAATGTTATTTCCGTAACCGACAGACGCTTCATCAATGGAATTATCGACCACTTCGTACACTAGGTGATGCAAGCCAGTGGGGCCGGTGCTCCCAATGTACATGGCCGGACGTTTGCGAACCGCCTCTAACCCTTCCAGGACGACGATGTTGCTCTCGTCATAACTCATTTGTTCAATTGGTTTTGCCATGGATTATTCCCTCGTTCCCTTACGAATAAATTGTCAACGCAGTAGTGTAGACCATCGTGAAGGGGGATACTCATCCGGTAGTTAGGTGAGCGTTGAATTTAAATGAATTAACATATTATATGTAAAAGGGTTATAACTGTCAAGATATCAGTAAGATAGATATAATTCCCCTAATCGTATGCATACCTTTGAAATCTTGTGAGTTGTGACCTATCATACCCCTGGAAATTTTATTGAAAAACATTGTTGGAATGTGTTTTTTTTCTGTTCTAACCTTATGTTATAACGCGATTATGTGGGAATAAATCTTTTCTTTGAACCAAAAACTGTTAGAGATTGTAAAAAAATGAAAAAAATTGTACTTCTTGGATCGACAGGATCAATCGGCTGCCAATGTTTGGATGTGATACGCAGCCACCCCGGCGAGTTTGAAATTGTGGCTCTCGGAACCCATAAGAATGTGGATGAAATTGATAAACAAATCAAGGAATTTAACCCGAAATACGTGGCCGTGGTGAATGAGGCTTCTGCTAAGTCCTTGAAAGAGAATGGCTTAGCTGATGATATCACCCTGTTCAGCGGGCCGGATGCCCTCATCCGGCTGGCGACGGAATGCGACGCCGATACCGCCGTGATCGCCACCGTGGGAGCAGCGGGCTTTAAACCCACTTTTGAGGCTATCCGCACCGGCAAACATATCGCCATCGCCAATAAAGAAGTGCTCGCCATGGCGGGAGGCCTTTTGATGAAGGAAGCCCATAAATTCAATCGAACCATTTTGCCCATCGATAGCGAACACAGCGCCATCCAGCAGTGCATACAGTGCGGAAACAATGATGAGATCGAGCGCATCATCCTCACCGCCTCTGGAGGACCCTTTCGGGGGAAAAAAGCGGCTGAATTTGAGAATGTAACCGTAACCGAGGCCTTGAACCATCCCACCTGGAATATGGGAGCGAAGATTACCATCGATTCCGCCACCTTATTTAATAAGGGGTTGGAAGTGATCGAGGCCCATTTTCTCTTCGATATGCCTCTCGAGCGGATTCAGGTGATCGTGCATCCCCAGTCGATCATCCATTCCATGGTGGAATTCATCGACGGTTCGGTAATGGCGCAGTTGGGCGATGCGGATATGCGCACTCCCATTCAATATGCGTTGTCGTATCCCCACCGTATCAGACGCTCAGGACGCAAACTGGATTTACTGCAAGTATCCAAGTTCACCTTCTTCAAGCCCGATATGGAAAGTTTCCCCTGCCTGGCGCTCGCCTACGAAGCCGCCCGCCAGGGCGGCACCATGCCCGCCTACCTCTCCGTCGCTAACGAAGAAATCGTGCACGCCTACCTCAACCAACGAATCACCTTCGGCTCCATCCCCCGCCTGCTGGAAAAAAGCATGCAACTGCACACCGTATGTAAGGATTATACGCTTGAGGATATCTACGAAACGGATCGAGAAGCCCGGCGCGAGACGCTGCGGTTGATTGGGGTGGGGAATAAGATATAAAATACGTTTTGTTAAAATTTGTATAACTTTGAGATAATATATTTTATTGAGTTAAGATTCAAAACATTCCAAATTCATTTATGATTTTAATTTAATATGTAGGAGTATTAAAATGAGAATGTGGATGTTTTTATGTGACGATAACACACAATTTGAATGTTGGGAGAGAAACCTTTTTGGTGTTCAAAAACCATATCCCCTAGAGGTAAAAAAAGGTGATTTTTGTCTTTTATACAATTATTCTACAAAATTTATATTTGGAATTTGGAAAGCTATATCAAATGGTAGAAAATTTATTGATCCTGATGCTTGGGGAGGGCAATATCCCTTTCAAGTGAAAGTTAAATTAGTTTCCAATGAAAAATTATGTGTTCCATTTTTTAACATTAAAAGGCTAATTCTTGATGAAAGTAATAGAATATATAATCGTATTCCTGAAAGTAAAGCGCATGAAATATTAGAATTATTTGCTTTTGATTATGGACATCGTGAACGTACTGGGCAAGATATGGAAGTTGTTGAAGAAGATTATCGTAATCGATATCAAAGAGAATTTCAATGCAGTGATGGTCACTGGGTACGATCTCAAGGTGAACAAAGTATTGACGAATGGTTATCAACGCATAAAGTTTATCACGAATATGAAAGATTAACTAATCTCCCAGAGCGTCTAATTCCAGATTTTACTGTTTACAACAAACAAGGCTTTCCAGTATTTATTGAATTTTGGGGATTAATAGATGACCCTCAATATAATGAAAGATTAAGAAAAAAATGTAATATATATCATAGGCATGGTTGCAAACTTATTGAATTAGATAGAGGTCATCTAAAAAATTTAGATTTTTATTTACAACAATATTTGAATAAATGTAATATTAAATTTGAAGACTAAAGGTTGTCTGGATAAAGTTTGGCGAAAGCCACTCTTTACTGAATTTTCTGTTCAACCTAAAACATCTTGTAAATACCGATTGAGGTAAAATAAACACACATGATTAGCATGTATCATATTATCCTCCTTTTATATTACAATTTGATATGAGAAAAAGAAAAAAAGTCGAAGAATCAAAAAGAAAGGCAGTTAGAGTCAATATGTAGAGGAGTAAAACTTATGCCAATTCTTTCCATGTTTTATGGTATTGTGATTCGTATGTATTTTTTTGACAATAGACAACATCACAAACCGCATATCCATGCAGAATATGTTGGAGAAAAGGCTGTATTCGAGATCGAAAATGGTGAGATATTGGCTGGGAACTTGCCATCTGGTAAAAGTAAATTAATACAAGCGTGGATTGAAATACACCGAGATGAATTGATGGCCAATTGGCAACTGGCTATCAATGGTGAAGACGTATTCAAAATTGAGCCACTGCGATAGGAGAACAACATGAATCCCTACGTAAAGCACGTACGTCCGTTGAAAAATTACCAGTTGGAATTGACGTTCGAAAATGGCGAGCATCGATTATTTGACATGACGCCCTATCTCAGTCAAGGTGTGTTCGTTCGACTTCAAAATCCTGCCGTCTTTCAAGCGGCACGTGTTGTCTCAGGTTCAGTTGAATGGCCTGGTGAGATTGATCTGAGTTACGATACGCTCTACCTGGAAAGCCGGCCGATTGCCAACACACCTGTTTTAAAGAACGATAATATGCAATAATTATGGGCATCAAACATGTGAACATATATCTTAAACTCCTTCGCACGCCCTTTGATACAGTTCCACTAACGATGTTCTAATCCGCACCCGCTTGCGGCCAGGGATGCCCACGCTCCGATAAACTCATATCCAGAATATTCTTTACATCCCGGATAACCCATTCAGACAAACCAAATTTGAATTTAACATGATCAAAGAATGATACAAGAATGGTTGACTTATCGCATGATTATGTGAGAAAATCAATCGAATTTATAAAAAAGGTATAATTTCCCCGTTTAAATGGGAAATCCCAAATGGCTAATCAATAAAGGAGAAACATATCATGATTGAACCGAAATGGAGTGGATGGAGTGGCATGTTGAAGACAAGTGGTTTGTGCGGTCTTTTTGTGGCATTGCTTTTTATGCCAAATTGGGCTATCGCATCGGAATTTAACACCGATGGCAATCGGGAGGGCTGGCAGATTGGCCATGCGATCGAGTCGCTGGAAGTGGTGGATGGATCGTTGGTTGCCACAGTGAATGCCGACACCAACGATCCGTATATAAATGGTCCATTCGGGCCGTGGGATGCCGACCGGACGACAGGTATTCAATTCAGGATGCGCTGGTCGTTTCTGGATGAGAGCATCGAAATCTTCCCTGAAGATTTTACCTCAGGTCCTGAAGTGTTTTGGTTTCCTGCAGAACCCGTGCCTGGTTTGCCGGGACATGGAGAGAAACCTTTTAGCGATAATATTCTGAACTGGTGGCCTGAGGATAATGGCTGGTTTATCGTATATGTGGATTTACTGACAGGAACATCTCAACAGCCCTGGCAGGGGATGATCAACAACTATCGGTTCGATTTTGCCGATAATGTGATTTTTGATTATAAGGTGGAAATTGACTGGGTTCGGTTGGTGAATTATTGGGTGGAAAACAATAATTTTGAAGAGTTTTATTTTTCCGGAGTGGAACCGTGGGAGCAGATTGGTGCAGGTTCGATTGATGATTATCGTGTTGTAGGAGACATTTCATATTCAGAATTTGCCTCCCTCGAAGTGACGGGATTGGGTTCGGATGATTCCGGTTATCACGCTTTGGAGCAGGAAATATTTCAAGGTACTGAGTTAGAGAAGGGAAGTATTGTGAGTGTAGTGGGTGCGTATTATATCCCTGCGGGTAGTTGGAATGATAATTCCACCCTTTGGTTTCGTGTACGGGAATCCGATGGCGATCAGGAGAATTTGAGCCCGGCATTGGATGTGACAGAATTCGATCAATGGGTGGAATTTTCCAGCAGTCTGACATTGGATATGGAGCCTGGCAATCGTGAGTCGCTGAGCGTGCAGCTATTTTCGAAAACCCCGGCTGGCACGGTTTTTTATTTGGATGATGTGTTTGTGGATGTGAAATCACCCGAAGCGATTGTTTCGCTGGAAACATTCCCGGACGCCAATTGGGAATTCAACACCGATGGCGACAATGAAGGGTGGGCATCCGGTAATCAAATTGAAAATATCGAAGCAGGAGATGGTGTGTTATCCTTTACATACCCCGCCGGTTCCAATGATCCTTTCGTCGTTGGCCCAGCAGGTCCCTACCCAGGTCCACGTTATAATGGCGCTGCGATTCGCATGCGCGTCAATACTGGGGCAGGCATGGATGGACCGGAGATGTTTTGGTTCCCTACCGAAGGTGGGCATGGTTCCGCTCACTATTCGATCCCCGCGAATAATGAGTGGTTTACGGCGTTTATCGATGTAGATAAGCCGGACTGGCGTGGTGAGGTCAATAATATCCGCATTGATTTTGCCAACTCTGTGGAAGAAGAAGCGGTGGTGGAAATCGACTGGATACGCTTTTTGGATGAACATATTCAAAACAACAGTTTTGAATCGGGGCTTGAACCTTGGGTCCCGCGCCAGGCAGAAGGAAGTCTTGATAAATTTGTGGTGCAATCGGAACAGGTGTATTCTGGAGAACAGGCCTTGCGCATAGATGGCGTTGGAAGCTATCAGGCAATCTGGCAAGTGTTGGAAGGTTATAACACCAGCATCCCACAAGCTGCAGAGGTGACAGTCAAAGGAGCCTATTATGTTCCCGAAGGAACGGAAATTACGGATTTGTGGGTACGTATTAACGAAAAGGCGAATGGAGTGGAGAACCTTTCACCTCATATTGAAATCGAGCAGTTTGATACATGGGTGCAATTTGAAGAATCGCTGACACTGTCAAGTAAGCCACAAGAGCGGGAGTGGATTTCGATCGAGTTGTTTTCAAATGTGGCGGCGGATCAACCAATTTACCTTGATGATATCTTTGTAACTGTTTTTGAGGAGCCACGCGAGCAAGGCTGGCCAATCAACGCCGTTCGCCTTGAAGCGGATCAGCAGATCGCTATTGACGGAGAGGTCTCGGCAGATGAATATGCGGGCGCTCAGGTGATGGTTGTCAATTCAGATACACTTAACGGGATTGAAGATCCTTACTTTGAGGATTTAGTGCATGGCGGTGTAAATCCACCCAATGCTCAACAACCAACCTCGTTGGATGATTTTAATGGAACATATTTTTTCATGTGGGACGATGAAAACTTTTATGCCGCTCTGAGTGCGGTGGATGATGAGTATAACTTTGTCGGACCTGACCCTAATGGCGCTGATGCATTGCAGTTTGTTTTCGCTGAAACCCCTGACATTACTGATACGGCGCAAATGTTTATTCCCACTTTAGCTATCGACGATGGAGATTCCAATATGGTGTTCAAGAATAATTTTAATGGCTGGTTGGGGCAGGATCTTGCCGGAGAGGTCGAATATGCCGGCAAGGTGGGTGATGATGCGAATTATGCCATTGAAATCCGTATCCCTTGGGATGCCATGCAAGGTGGATTTGAAAACGAGGTTTTCCCACCGGTAGTAGGGGATATGATCGGCTTTTGTGTATTATCCATCGATTATGATGGCGAGGTATTACAGTGGTTTGCCGCTAATCACACCAGTTTTCCTTGGAGTGGAAATGGAGTAGAGCGGATTCATTTTATTGAACGTGAGACGGCGGTAATGGATTGGTCGATTTATTAAGATTTATGAAAAATTGAATATTGGTTCTGCGGGAGGGATCGCTTTCCCTGGTGGATTGCTTGAAGCAGCTCGGCGGCAGCGTCTCCCTCCCCGCACCCGCTCATGGGCCGGGATGCCCACGCTCCGACAGAAAAGCCCAAACAAAATTTTCAGAAATTTTTGAAAGTTTTTTCCATCAAGGGCGTATTAGTTATCAGAGCGCTCGGTACGATGATAACTTAAACCCAAAAAAACTGGAGGAGTAAATGACCATGAATTGCGCCCAAAAAACCCTACCCAAAATCTTGATTCTTTCACTGTCCGTGTTTGTATTCTTTGCCGTGTCGGCTAATCCGCTTTTTTCTGAAACCAAAAAGGATGCTGATCTGTTATTAATGGTTGATATCAACCATGATGATGACGAATCAATCAAAGTCAGTGTGCCTTTCTCTGTATTTTACATGCTGGTCGATGTCTTCCCCAAAGATACCCATGAAGCCTTCGAGAAGGAATTAGGACTCAATATCAAGCAGGTCCTCAATGAATTTGGAAAAATGAAAGGCATGGATATCATCAAGGTCGAAGGCAGCGAAAATGTTAGCGTGCGCCTTGAAGAACCAGTAAGCGATGAGGAAAAAAATAATCTAAATTTCCTCAAAGTCCAAATTCGTGAAAACGGCCGTAATGGTGAGAAAATCGATGTATGCCTCCCGGTTGGCCTTATCAAAATGGCCCACCAAATCGCGGCCAATGTGATTAAGCAAACCGGCCTCGATAAAGAAATTCAGGCCCAACTGCCTATGATCATCAAGGAACTCAAAAAGGAACTGAAAATCAACAAAGCCCATAGCCATGATCGACCGGAAAAAGATGATGACAATGGTGATGATGAATATGATGAGGACGACAAGTAAACGACTCAGCTGATCATTACATAAAAGCCCGAGCATGAAGTATATCGCTCGGGCTTATGTGTTTTTTTATAAGATATAACAGGATTTAGTTGATGTTGCGGGGAAGGCCCAAATAATGCAGCATCAGATGGCCAACCACCACTTCAAGCCTGGAATCCTCTGTCAATGAGATACGAATGGTATCCCCGATTCCCCTCTGTAAAAGCGAACCCAATCCTGCCCATGAATTAATCACCGCCGCACGCCCACACCCCGCTTCAGTTACTCCCAAGTGGAGGGGATAATCATTCTGCTTCGCAAAAATCTGGTAGGCGTCTATGGTCCAGCGGGCATCGTTGGCTTTAAGGGAAACCACGATATCGTTTACCCCTTCTTCTTCCATCAACCGTACTGAATTGGTGGCGCTAATGGCTAACGCCTCAGCGGAATGGTTTCCGTATTTTTCCAACAAGGTTCGATCCAATGATCCTGCATTAACACCCACTCGCATGGGAGTGCCGCGCTCAATGGATTCCCGGGCAATCTGACGAAGCAATTTGGGATCACGAATATTTCCCGGATTGATCCTGAGCTTGTCGGTACCCGCTTTCAGCGCCGCAATGGCCATCGGTGGGCGAAAGTGAATATCTGAAACCACCGGGATAGGAGAATTTTTAACAATACGTTCAAATACATCCGCTGATTCCTCTTCTGGAACGCTGACGCGGGTGATATCGCAGTGGAAGGGAGCCAAAGCACAGGCATCCTCCCAACATAAAAGTTCCTTTAAAATGTTTTGTTCACGGCCGGGCAAATCCTCAGGATGAATGGAAACCGATGCTTCAATTTCACGCATGACGGAGTCGTAATCCGTGGTTGGCACCTTCACCATGGTTTGCACGGCAATGGGTGCATCACCTCCAACGGGAACATTGCGCACCATCACCTGCCGGGTTACCCGGCGGGGTTGGGTCAGCGATTGAGAAGGAAATGGAGCGGTTAACGTCATGATTCTTTTCGAGCCTCGATTGCTTTTTTTATAGTTTCCGCTTTGGCGGTTTCTTCTTCCGCTTTTTCTGTTTGGCCCAATTGCTGGTAAAAACGAGCTGCGTGTTCGTAATAAATGGGACGGGAAGGGAACAACCGCTGGGCGGTTTCAATTTCATTGATTGCACGTTCTACATATCCTAGCATAAAGAGCGCCTGGGCGTAATCGGCATGATGGGACGCACGCCGTGGAGCCCAGCGAGTGGCGTTTTGCAAACACCGCAGACGATGCCATTGGGCCTGTGGATGGGGGATTCCAGCCCATATTTGCCCCAAGGATTGCCAGGAATCGGCATCGGTCCGATCAAACAAAACAGCGTTTTCGTAAGCGGCTTTAGCCTCTCTGGGCTTTTCGTCCAGCATCAAATAGTAACCCTGGTTTCGATACATCTCATTATAATAACGGCACAAATCCAGCCACCCCCAGCATCCAATGGCCAGCAAACACAAAATAGCCAGGATGTGCTTATCAAAACGCCAATGGCCAGACTCTTTAATATGAACAGGACCAAACGGGGCAAGAAAAAAGATGGGTATCAGCCAAAATTCGATCAGATTATTATGGAAATCCAATTGGGAGAAAAACAGAAATACAATCCATACCCCCACCGTCGCAAAAGCAAAATGCATTTCCTTTTGGTTTCGTGACCACTGCCTGCTTAAGTAAAACGCAAGGGTGGTTAGCAACCAAAAATGTAAAAATACCCCTGGAATTCCCCCTTCAACCGCTGATTCAAGAAACAAATTATGAACATAACGTGATTCAGAATCCCCAGGGCGGATATGACGGCAAAAGTACGATTCAAATCCTTCCGGCCCCACTCCCATCCAGGGCTGGTTGCCAATGACAGCCAGTGCCCCACGGTAAAAATGAAGCCGCGCTTCAACCGTGGAAAGGGTAAGCAAACGGCCACCGAAATAAGAATCGATCTGCAAATGAGATAAAATGGGGAGCGCAACGAAAAGAAGAATACCACCCATGATCAATGCAATAACGCCAAATGTAAACAGCCGGCGTAAAAGCCTTTGATAACCATGTGTGTACAGGGAATAGGTAATCCAAAGCATCAGGGATATTAACAACGCCAGCAATCCACTGCGTGAAAAGGTGCGGTAAATACAAAGCACTAAAATGAAGGTGCAAACCATTAGAATGATACGCTTGACTCGGCCAGATTCCTCTTTCCACAAAAACCACCCCACCCAAAGCGCCATGACCAGGTAACCCGCCAGGTGGTTGGGGTTTCCAAAACGCCCCAACGCCCGGTTGGCTTTTAGCGATGCGATTAATTCGCGGTTCATGGTCTCATCATACAATGGAGTCGTTTCCAATGTGTGGATGAGTTCATCAAATCCCCGCCACTGCAGATATAGCCCAAAAAGCGCCGTGAATGTCCCCCCCCAAAGCAAACACCAGCAAAGCCGGTTTCGAATTCGATTGGATAATGGGAATAAGACTAACACGGTGTAAAGCAACAAAATGACCGCCATCATGGCCAGTTTGGCCTTGGCACGGTAAGGATCAGGTGTATAACTCAAACCAATGATCATCCAGATAAAAACCGCAGTTAATGGTAAAAATACAGGTGACTGTTTGATGCGTTGAACTATGCCGATTAATCCCACCCGCAGAATCGCAAGCAGAAAAAGCAGATAAACCACCGAGTGGAAATAAAACTTGAAAGGATAATTAATATATTGGGGGAAAAGCGGCGCTAATAGAAATAACGAGCCCAATAAAATCGCCGTTAATAGGCGATCCCGCTTTGTATAAAAAGCATCAATCCGTAATGTCTTCATCCTAAACTGAAGCCAGCCGGTTGGATAACCAGGATTCAACCAACGCCACCAAAACACATACAAAAAGAAGGATCAGGCGTAAATCTGTTCCACCATAGGTTTTGTCAATGTCGGCTGCCAGGTTGTCGATACGGGTAAATTGAATTTGAAATTGATCACTCAGCCTTTGCTTTTCCTCTTCCGTAAGCAGCCTTAGATCCGATTCCTGCTTCGGTTGGGGGAGAGAAATGGTATACGATTGGTTCATTCGAGCGGTTTCTTTACCTGCTTCCCACAAAAAGGCCGGTAGAATGGGTGAAAGAATAGTCTCTCCATCCACTGTAATCGATGTATTCAGCAACCACACTTTACCTTGCCCTAATTGGATTTCGGATAACAAATGATGAGTTTGATCACCGAGACGATAGGTGACGATGGGCTTGGCATTTTCATGGACAGCGGTACCATGATAGGGTTGAATCCATCCCTCCCACATGGATTCCTTCCAATCTGCCAAAGCATTGGATAATAAATCCGTTTTCGCTACTGAAATCCCTTGAATATCCGTATTCGGATTATCACCATCCCATTGCCAGCCCAATTGGCTAAGAAATTGTTCCCACGGTTCAGCTTTTGGCCCGGGTTCATGGGTAAAAACAACCGCCGTTCCACCCTTTTTAATGAAATTCATGGCGGCAGTGGTTTCTTGTGGTGACCACCAGGGAACCAAATGTCGTGCCACGATAAACATGTCAGTCTCATCTGAAATTTCTCTTACCGGTGGCAGGATCGTATTTATTATTGAATAAGGCGATTGAGTCTGTATGTCTGAAGGATTGAAGATCGTTTTCAAGATAGTGAGAGATTGGTAGTGAGTGTCTTCATCACCAAATATTCCCACTGAGAATTGCTCTATATAAGGTATATCAAGCGAAATTTCATTATCAACCGAAAGTGGATCAGGAGGCATGATTTGAATATCAAACGTTAAGCGTTCCGGCCTTGATGCCGCGCTGGTTTCCGGAAAAAGATCAGCAAAACGAACCGGACACGTGAAAGGCACACCGGCTGGAGTCCCCTTAGCCGCAGGAAAAAGGATGGCGCGGTCATACAATGGATCACCGCTATCCTGGCGTGTAACCGTGATGCGGCCATCCGTTTCATTTTCGCCATGAGATAAAACACGTCCTGCCAGCGTTTCCCAACCCGCAATTCCCCAGGGTAGAGATGAAAGTGTGTTAACGTCTACCCAACGATTGGTCGCTGGACCTTCACCAACACATACAGCCAGAATGGAGAAGGGAAGGGAATCCTCCGATGTGCTCTGTAATAACGGCTGCCAGGGATAGGCTTGCCCATCAGTTACCAGGATCAGGCTTTTCCGATCGTCAAAGCGTGCTTCAAGGGTTTCCAGCAAAGTGGTAATGGTGGTCCCATCATGCGTGGGTTTATCCAAAAAGAGGTTTTCCATTTCAACACGATTAAGGATTAAAGGAAGGTTTGCCTGATCTGGGGATGTGGTTTGGGCATCCCACTGAACTCGATGTAATGAAAGTCCCTGAATATTCTGTTCAATAATTTCCCATGCCTGCTGGGATTTTCTCCACCAATTGTTCTGTTCCTCTTCATATCCCATGCTGTATGATGAATCTACAGCGAGGATGTGAGATTGGAACGATTGGCCGAATGGAAACCAGGAGGGCATCCATCCCTGAGAGCCATCTGCCGTCTGCCACTTGGGACCAGCAAGGGCCAATAGCAGCAAGGCTAATAAAAGCGTGCGTAAAATCAGTAATAAAAGCTCTTGCAGGTAAGGATTAACACGTTCTTTCTCTTCTGACTCACGCAAAAATCGTATAAGGGGAAATTCAATATGTTGAATACGCTCATCCTGGCGGCGGCGCAAAAGCCAGGGCAAAGCCAGGATGGGGAACGCCCAAAATAATAGCGGATTGGAAAATGTAAACATAAAGGCAAACTCTCTTTTATATAACAATCAACAAGAAAAGACTTTTTCGAACCGTCTTACACCCATTATTACTTGCTGCATCGTTCTATGCAAAGGTATATCAGGTTTAAGCATAAGGTATCAGGATAGCATGATGGAGTTTATTTTCGCAGTTGTGCACGTAATTCTCTTGCTTCCTTATGGGAGGGATCCAGTTTCAAGGCCTGTTCAAGAGCCTCGATGGCGCTGGCTTTATCACGGCGTAATATTTCCACTTTAGCCAGGGTTGTATAATTGTCCGCCTCGGTTGGCTCCAATACGATAGCCCGTTTGACCAACCGTTTTGCCATATCCAAATCCCGTTTTTCAGCAAGCACGATACCGAGATTTCGATGATAAGAGGCATTTTTCGGGTTTAAATTTAAAGCCCGCTGAAAATACGTCTCCGCTTTGTCATAATTTTCCCGTTCAAAAGCAATGATCCCCAACTGATTCCACGCTTCTCCGTTATGAGGATTATCCTTAACAGCCTCAAGAAATGCTTTTTCCGCTTCATTATATTTGTTGAGATGCATCAATATAACGCCCTGATTAAAATCTGCATGGGGTGGAGAAGCACATCCAAAGCAGTAAAAAATGATGAGTACAAGACAGTTCCTCATCCACTGCACTAAATCAGGGCAAATAAGCGAATCGTGATTAATTAAACATTTAACGTGTTTTGGTTCTGAATTGGCAAACGCGTTCTTTTCCGGAAGCATCATTATGAATGGTGAATTCTCCATACATTGGGCGGCGCCTTACTTCGGTTCGGATTGTGGTTATGAGGGATGGATCGGCTTCGAGAAAGATATACCCCCCCGGCTTTAACATATGGTGTGCTCCATCCAACACACTCTTTATGAACGTCATTCCATCCCGTCCACCATCAAGCGCAATATGGGGTTCAAAATCCTTGATTTGACCAGATAATTTCTGAATTTCCCCCGTCCTTATATAAGGTGGATTGCTGACGATGATATCAAAATCTTTGGTCAGTTCCGTTCGCATGGGAGCGAAAAGTGGTCCCTCTTTTAATGTTACATAACTGCTGAGGTCATGGCGTCTTATATTTTGTTGGGCTACTTTGATAGCCATATTTGATATATCACTTCCCCAAAATTCTCCATCGTCAAGATCTAAAGCCAATGAAATGAGAATGTTACCGCTTCCAATCCCCAAATCATAAATTTTGGGGGCATCCATTTGACGGGCCACGGCCAACGCCGCTTCAACCAGTGTTTCTGTTTCGGGCCGAGGAATAAACACCCCGCTCGATATTGCGAGAGGTATGGAATAAAATTCCACTTCGCCCGTTATATAAGGCACCGGTTCATTCTTTGCCCGTCTTTGCAATAATCCTTGGTATTGGAGTTCTTCTCTGCTCGTTACTTGTTTGTCTGCATTGGCAAGAACCTGGGAACGATTTTGAGACGTGACATAGGCCATCAATAATTCTGCAGATAGTCGTGGTGATTCAATTCTCTTCCTCTCTAATTGTTCCACTCCAAAGTCGATAGCTTCTTGGATAGTCATACCCTAATTCTCCATGATTGAAATAACATTGTGGGCTTCAAAAAACAATAAATAAAAGATAAACACGTCTATAAATCCAGGTATTTTCCTGTAATTTTATTAACAAGTAAAGGAGAGAGCTTAGCCGTAATGGATTTATCCAGCCTCACGCATACTGTTGATTTGTTCTGCCCGTGTCAAGGCATTCACGATCTCATCCATTTCTCCCTCCAACATCTCTTCCAATCGATGGGTGGTAAAATTAATGCGATGATCGGTTACCCGGCTTTGAGGGAAATTATAGGTTCGTATTCTTCCACTGCGGTCGCCGGTGCCCACCATGGTGCGCCGTTGTTCTCGTTCTTCATCAGCTTGGCGTTCCTGTTCGATCTCCAGCAACCGGCTTCGCAATACTTTCATAGCCTTCGCCCGGTTTTTATGCTGGGATTTCTCATCCTGGCAGGTTACCACCAATCCAGTGGGGACATGGGTAATCCGCACAGCGGAATCAGTGGTATTCACACTTTGCCCCCCAGGTCCGGATGATCGATAGACATCGATACGCAAATCCTCAGGTGAAATATCCACTTCCACCTCATTCGCTTCTGGGAGTACGGCCACCGTGGCAGCGGAAGTATGGATGCGTCCGGAGGCTTCAGTCTCAGGCACACGCTGCACCCGATGGGTGCCGGCTTCGAAACGATATCGGGAATAAGCCCCTGTTCCATTCACCAAAAAGATGATCTCTTTATATCCACCCCGTCCCGTGGGATTGGATGAGAGGATTTCAATGGTCCATCCTTTTTTCTCTGCATAGCGACTGTACATGCGGAAAAGATCACCTGAAAAAAGGGCTGCCTCCTCACCCCCCGTTCCCGCTCGGATTTCTATAATGGTATTTCGATCCGCATTCGGGTCTTTCGGCTTGAGATAGTCTTCCAATTTAAGCCGTAAGGATTTCTCCTGTTCTTTTAAATCCTCCAACTCCAATTCAGCCATATCGGCCAACTCTGAATCATCAGAGGATAATAAATCCTTTACCTCTTGAAGCTCTTTATTGATCCGTTCCCAATCTCGAAAATCCTTGACAATGGGGAGCAGTTCCGCATGTTTGCGGCTCAAGTCTGTCAGACGATTCCGGTCTGACATGACATTGGGATCTCCCAATTGATTTTCCAATTCTTGAAACTGCTCGCGTAGATCATGGAGTTTTTGCGTGAAAGCATCCATGTAAATAATCACCTGATTCTTTTGGTTTTTATATTCTATTTGTTATGGCCAAACCGCATTGGAAAAGATTATCTTATAATAAAATAATGGATCCGATGAATACTCTCGATGGCTGATTGATGCATCCACAATCCAGATGCGGTACTATTTTTTACTTCATTTAAGATTGTAACTCGATTTTGTTTTTTCAAAGAGGAGCCGGAGAATATACACTTCAATGTTTTCGATAAGTTGCTAACTTTTGAATGGTAAAGTTCAAAAAACGTTAAAAAAATCCAAAAAGCAGACTGAAATGGGAATGTAAACCTTCACTGAGTTGAGGTTCGGTGATAAAAACATATTTATATTGTAAAGAAAGCAACAAGCGGGTTTGAGCAATGGTTCCCCATTCTCTCCCGAAAGAATCTACAAAAAAAGCAGGAACAGGTAAAGAGATCATGAGCAACAAAAACGTGTATTATTTTGGAAATGGAAAAGCAGACGGCAACGGTGAAATGAAAAATCTTCTTGGCGGCAAAGGCGCCAACCTCGCTGAAATGACGAATATCGAGGTTCCCGTTCCGGCCGGTTTCACCATCACCACGGAGGTTTGTACCTACTATTATAAAAATAATGGTAAATATCCGGACGGCCTGGTGAAAGAAGTGGAAGACAATTTGAAAAAAGTCGAAAAAGACATGGGAATGGAATTCGGTTCCAAAAAAGATCCCCTCTTGCTATCAGTCCGCTCCGGCGCGCGCAAATCCATGCCGGGCATGATGGAAACCATTTTGAACGTTGGTCTGAACGAGGAGACCATTCAGGGTATTATCGACAAGACGGATAACCCCCGTTTTGCCTGGGATTCCTACCGACGCTTGATCCAGATGTACGCCGACGTGGTTATGGAAAAGGCTGTTGGCATTGAGCCTGAAGAAGGAAAAGGCATTCGTGCCCAACTGGAACAGGAACTCCACCGCGTCAAAACCAAAAGTGGCTATGAACACGATTACCAACTCTCCACCGAAGACCTCAAGGAATTGGTTAAAGCCTACAAAGAAAAAATCAAAAAAGTATTGAATAAAGAATTTCCCGACGATCCCATGGATCAATTATGGGGCGCCATTGGCGCGGTCTTTAAATCCTGGAACGGAAAGCGCGCCGTATCCTACCGAATCATCGAGAATATTCCTCATGAATGGGGCACCGCAGTCAACGTTCAGTCCATGGTCTTTGGAAACATGGGTGATACCTCCGCCACTGGTGTGGCCTTTACCCGTAACCCCGCCACCGGCGAAAACTGGTTTTACGGCGAATGGCTGCCCAACGCTCAGGGCGAAGACGTGGTTGCCGGTATTCGTACTCCCAGCCCCATCAATAAATCCGGTAAAACCGAACAGAGCCAGCATCTTCTTTCTCTCGAAGAAGCTATGTCCGCCGCTTACAAAGAACTCGACAAAATCCAGCGCAAACTGGAAAAACATTACAAAGACATGCTCGATGTTGAATTCACCATCCAGGAAGGCAAACTCTGGATGCTGCAATGTCGTGTGGGTAAACGAAATGGACCAGCAGCCGTTCGTATGGCGGTCGAAATGAATAAATCGAAATTGATCGACAAAGAAACCGCCGTGCTTCGTGTAACCCCCAGCCAGCTGGATGAATTGCTTCACCCCATCGTTGATCCCAAAGTCGAAGCCATAACCGAGGCGCTCGCCAAAGGTTTGCCGGCTGGACCCGGTGGTGCGTGCGGCCAGATCGTCTTCACCGCTTCCGCAGCGGTTGAATGGTACAAAAATGGCAAAACCGTCATCCTGGTTCGCGAAGAAACCAACCCCGAAGACGTCGAGGGAATGCGCGCCGCTGAAGCCATTCTTACCGCCCGCGGTGGAATGACCAGCCACGCTGCCCTCGTTGCCCGTGGATGGGGTAAATGCTGTATCGTTGGTGCTGGTGCCATGTCAATCGATGCCAGCAAAAAAACCCTGAAAGTGGATGGCAAAACCCTTAAAGAAGGCGACTGGGTAACCCTGAATGGGACCAAAGGCTACGTCTACGAAGGCCAACTGCCCTTGATCGAAGCAGGCGAAGACAATGAATTCTTCAATCAGTTCATGAAGATTTGCGATAGTGTACGAAAATTAAAAGTACGCACCAACGCCGAAACTCCAGCTGATGCGACCAAAGCACGTGAATTCGGAGCCGAGGGAATCGGCCTCTTCCGTACCGAACACATGTTCTATGGCGAAGGTTCAGAAAAACCTCTCTCCAAACTGCGTCAAATGATCCTGGCTTCCAACGAAGAGGATCGCCGCAAAGCCTTGGATCAGCTTTTCCCCTTTGTCAAAAAAGATATCAAAGCCACCCTGGAAGCTATGGACGGATTGCCCGTTACTTTCAGGTTGCTTGATCCACCTTTGCACGAATTTGTTCCTCAGGAAAAGTCGGAAATTACCAAACTCTGCCAGGAATTGAATATCTCTCCGGCACAGTTCAAAAGACGCTCTTCCGAATTACACGAAATGAATCCCATGATGGGACATCGCGGTGTTCGTTTGGGTGTAACCTATCCTGAAATCGCTGAAATGCAGATCCGAGCGATTTTAGAAGCCACTGCTGAACTGTTGAACGAAAAGAAGAAACCTTTCCCCGAAATCATGATTCCCGTTCTTAGTTTGAAATCAGAATTGGAACACCAAAAAGAACTCGCCGAAAAGGTCTATAAGGAAACTTTGGATAAATTCAAGATGAAAAAGATTCCTCACCTCTTCGGCACCATGATCGAAATCCCCCGGGCATGCCTGGTGGCCGATAAGATCGCCGAAGTCGCCGAGTTCTTCTCCTTCGGCACCAATGACCTTACCCAGATGGGCTTCGGTTACAGCCGCGACGACTCTGGACCATTCCTTCACCAATATGTGGAAATGGGCATGATGCCGGATGATCCCTTCCAATCCATTGATCAGGAAGGTATTGGTGAGTTGATCCAAATCGCCGTTGAACGAGGCCGCAAAACCCGTGACAATCTCAAACTGGGGATTTGCGGAGAGCACGGCGGTGAACCGGCATCGGTCGAATTCTGCCATCGCGTTGGATTGGACTATGTCTCCTGCTCACCCTTCCGTGTACCCATCGCCCGCCATTCCGCTGCTTGCGCGGTGGCACGCGAAAAACTGGGTGAATAATCACGCACACTTATATCAAACAAGTAAAACCCAAAAGGGGGCGCAAATCCGCGCCCCCTTTCAAATTTAGTAGAGTGGTCTTATCGGTGAATTCCAAACTCAAAAAACTCTTTTTCCCTATCCTTGCGATCTTCCTCGGTTTCCTTGTAGCGTTTGTACTTGGTGAAATAATCGCCCGTATCGTTTTACCCCCACCGCAGGGAGTAACCATTAAAATATCCCCTCGTGCTCAGGAACGATTACAACAGGAGACCCTGGATAGAAAAGAACTAAACCGAACACACAATATGCAGGGCGCCTATGTCTCGACCGAAACAGGGATGCGAGTGCGTGCCAATTTACAGATTAGCATTGAACGGCAATCATTAAGTGGCCGCCCCGTTGAAATTCAAACCAATTCATTAGGCTATCGCAATCCAGAAATCGGTGAGAAAGACAAAACACGCATCCTCTTTTTAGGCGACTCCATCACCTTTTGCGAATACTTGCCCGAAGAAGAAACCTTTGTACGCTTGATTGAAATCCTGGCCAACAATCAAGACCTGGGATGGGAAACCATCAACGCCAGCGTACCTGCCATCAGCCTGCAAAACCAACTGGCCATACTTGCTGAGACGGGGCTGGCTCTTAATCCCGATGTGGTTGTAATTTGTTTCTACCTTAATGATTATCACGAATCCCCGGGTGTATTTGTCCCAACCTTACCAATGGGTTTGAACAACAGCCGGCTGATCTATCATTCTGCCAGAATGATCACCTTTCTCATGGCGGAATACGATTGGACCCGCGGGTATGTTTCCTCCACTCGCTCCCGAGCGCTGCGAAAAAGCTTAAAAACAAACTTCCCGCCCGGTGAGGGAAATTATCTTATTGATCCTCCAGCTTTCAATGCCCTGATTTGGAAAAACGCCACTGACTGGGGTGGAGCGTGGAGCGAACATGCCTGGGATATATTCGAACCGCTATTTCAGCAATTCAAGCAAATGTCAATCCAACATCAATTTCAGCCTGCAATAATTGCTTTCCCGGTTAAATATCAAGTCGAAACAGAATATCTATATAATTATCCCCAACAGCAATTAAAATCCATAACCAATAAACACAATATTCCCTTGCTCGACTTACTCCCCCTCTTTCGTAAGCAATATCAGGAATCAGACGAAAAACTCTTCTTTGACCAATGCCACCATACATCCACCGGTAACACCACTATCGCCAAATGGAGCCTGCCTTTTCTGAAAAAAGTAATCCGGTAAAAACACGCACCGGCTGGAAGCCGATGCTCCCCTGATTTACATCCTGATTTGTATACGGCGAGGAGCCTTGATAAGGGGAAAATCAATTTGTTACCAAATTATGGATAAAGATCAGCCCCATATGTTATAACGTTATATGTTATATTAAGTTATAAAAAAAGTTGGACGGCTTGTATTTGAATTCACTTTATAACACAACCGGAAATAACTAATAATTTACACGAATTTTTGCATTCAATCGGTTGACAATGGCTATGTTTTTATCAATGGTATGATTACCACCACGGTAAACAATCTAATGAGGGATGATATCATGAACCAACCTCTCGCTGATGCCCATTCCAAGTTACAGGATCCGAATGTCACGATTCGTATGCAAGCCGTTGACGAGATCGAAATTGTACCACCTCATTATATGGATAATATCCCCGTCCTTATCAAGGATTTGAAAAGTTTAAATTCTCAACGACGTGAATCTGCCGCTGAGTATTTGGGCGGTAAAGGCCTGGAAGCCAAAGAAGCCATCCCAGCCTTGATCGAGGCCATGGACGACGAAGTGGAACATAACCGTGCCAAAATTGCTGAAGCTCTCGGTAAAATGGGACCAGCAGCCAAGGATGCAGTTCCCAAATTAATTGACGCCATCCTGGCGGAATATAAACAATACCAATGGGTGCCATCTTATGCCGCTCTTGCATTGGGAAATATCGGTGCGGAAGCCAAAGAAGCCGTTCCCGCTTTAATTCAGGTGCTTCGGGAAAAAAGAGCTAATTGCAATACGGAAGCTGTGTTGGCGTTGGGGAAAATTGGTGTCACCAGCGATGATGTTAACGCCATTTTGAATAAAGTTCTGAATGATGAGGTAGATTTTTTAATCCGTTTTTATGCTCATTATTCTCTCGTTCTTCTTGGTTTTCAAAGTGAAGACCATATTTACAATTTCCTAAGGCAAACGTTCGAAAATCCTGATCCCAATGTACGACGCGACGCCGGTGAACGATTGACTGATTTTTGTATTGACAAAGAAACATTAGGAGAGGAGTCATGCTACCTTATTCCTTTTTTGATTCAGGCTATGAAAGATGAGAATGAAGATGTTCGACATTATGCGGTTTGTGCTTGCAGGCCGATTAAGTCGAACAATCCGGAATTCATCCAAGCCTTGATCGAACGGCTTGATGATCCCGTCATGCATATCCGAAATAATGCCGCTGATATGTTAGCTTCCATCGGTCCAGAGGCGGAAGCGGCTGCGCCCGCCATGCTAAGATTGCTGCAAGATCCGGAAAATGACCAACGCTATATGGTGTCATATGCGTTACAGAGAATCCAGGCAAAACCTGAAGTTGTTGTGCCTGTGCTTGTTAACAATTTTATTCGGAATAAAGATAACAGCATTTGGAATTCATTGATCCATTATGGAAAGTCACTTAAACCTTACATTCCCCAATTTATCAGTATATTGGAAAGTGAGGATCGAAAACGATGGCGATCCGCTGCCTGCATCCTCGGTGCAATCGGTCCGGATGCCAAAGACGCAATCCCTGCATTAATCCGTGCATTGAACAATGAAGATAAGTGGATACGCCGAGATATGGCGCAAGCATTGGGCAATATTGGACCGGCAGCAGCGCAAGCGATTCCCGCTTTAATCAAATTATTAAATGATGAAGATGAGCATGTACGGAATCAGGTTGCTGCCAGCCTCGGAAAAATGGGGGAAAAGGCTGAATCCGCCGTTCCTGCATTAATCGAATTGCTAAAAGATGATGTGGAAAATGTCCGTATGGCGGCAATTACCGCTTTGGCTGAAGTGGGAGAAAAAGCGCAGCAGGCGCTGCCAGCCCTTTATAAATCCCTGGAGGATAAAGAAAACAGCATTCGCCATGCAGCGGCACGCACGATAGCAAAAATCGCTCCCGTTGAACCTGATAAAATTACTAAAGTGATCAGCGCGCTGGAGGATCAGGATATTACCTATTTGAAAATCGTGATGAATATCGGAGGAAAAGATTACCATGGGGCGGGAGAGGCTGTGCCTGTCCTCATCGATTTACTGAATCATGAGGATCAAAACGCGGTCAAATATGCCTCGATTCGTTTGGCTATTTTTGAAGGTGAATCCCGCGAGGGAATCCCGGTCTTTCTCGACATGCTGAATAGCCCTGACAAACTTTCCAAACGAAAAGCATTACAAATTTTCTATATATTTAACCGCTATATTTTTGAAGACGATCAAGACGTCATCTCTGCTCTTGCTCAAACATTGGAGAATCCTGACCCTGAAATTCGAATTCAAACGCTTAAAGTTCTTACTGAACTTGGTCCTAAGGCAAAAGCCGCGATCCCAAACATTTTTTCTGCCTTTATCGATCCAAATATGAATATTCGTTTTGCGGCGGATAATGCTCTTAGGGCGATGGGTAAAGAAGCCGTGCCCTTTTTGATGAAAGTACTTCTTAATGATAATGAGGTGTTACGCTGTTTTGCGGCAGGCGCCCTGGGCCTTATCGGTCCGGATGCAAAAGAAGCGGTGCCCACATTAACCGTTCTTATGCAGGATTCCCGCCCACGAGTTCGGAAGGCGGCGGTGAGTGCATTGGGATTGATCGGCTCGGAAGCCCAAACGGCCATACCTACCCTAATCGCCGGATTGGGCGATCCCGAATGGGAAGTACGGGATGGCAGCGTGAGGACACTTCGCTTAATCGGTGAACCCGCGATTTCTGCCTTGGTTAAAGCACTAACGCATGAACAACCTAAAATCCGTATGAACGCGGCTGTATCCCTCGGCAATATGGGCTATCCCGCGAAAGATACTCTCCCCGCTTTGGAAGAACTGGCCAACGATCCGGATCCCGAAGTGAGCCAACGTGCCCAAACAGCCGTCATCCAAATCAAAAATGCCTTATCACCTCCCTCAGAATATGGAGAAGTTGGGCTACTCAGCCAGGAGGAAATCAACGCATTGCTCCTCGGCGGCATGGCTGATGAATGAACTGAATATAAGAATGGTAAATTCATCATACCTACAAAGATAGGTTGCCAACAAAAATATTGCACTTTGTTATACAATGCATTATAATCAATGAATCAATAATTGAATTGAAAGTGTAATATTGTGAAATGAGTATTGAAACTCAGAAATCCAAATATGATGTCGCCTTATCCTTTGCCCAGAAAAACCGCCCTGTAGCAGATTCATTGGCAAAGCGATTAACGGAGAAAGGACTTCATGTTTTTTATGAACCAGGGAACGTGGATTCCCTCTGGGGGCAGGATTTGCATGCACATTTAAATAGAATTTATCGTAATACCCGTATTTGTCTTATATTTTTATCCCTAGATTATACTCAAAATTCGCTGGCTTCTTTTGTGATGAAATACGCGGCCGCTCGTGCCTTGACCGATCCAACGTATCATCTTATACCCATTCGATTGGATGATTCACCTATCCCATCCCAACTTCATTCTTTTATGTGCAGGGATGGACGGGATATCAACTCACATGAATTCATAAACGAAATAGCTCAAAAAGTTCATCAAATTCAAGAAATAGAATGTCAAAATAGCTCTGAAACATTAACTGAATCCTATCATATTATTCCCCGTTATGATGGTTGGTCTGTGAAGCGTTCTGGCAGCTCTCGGGCAGTTCGGTTATTGCCTACCAAGGAAGAAGCGCTTAACTATGCCAAAGGAGTGCTTAAATCTTCCCCTTCACGAGAAATTATCATTCATAATCCCGATGGAAGTGTAAATGAACGCATAGGCCCTTCATAAAGGATACCCCATGCACGAATTTGATCGACAGTTTGATTTTAACATCTTTATTAACTGCCCCTTTGATGATGAATATAAACCGATTCTTCGTGCGATCCTTTTTACAATTGTATATTGCGGCTTAAATCCAAAAGTGGCTTCAACCAATAGTGATTCCGGTGAAGTGCGTATCCGTAAAATCGCTAAATTGATCAAAGAATCAAAATATAGCATTCACGATATTTCCAGAATGGAAGCATTAACACCAGGCGAACTTCCACGATTTAACCTTCCCTTTGAACTTGGATTTGATTTGGGTATTCGCGAATCCGCCTTTGAAAAATGGGCACAAAAACGCTGCTTAGTCTTGGAAAAAGAAGAGTATCGATTTCGCAAAGTCTTATCGGATATCTCTGGGAATGACATCAAGGCCCATCAAAACAGTCCTGAAAACGCTGTACGGCGATTAAGACATTGGTTACTGGAAAATGTTCGGCATGATCTGCCCAGCGGAACACAAATATGGGAAGCCTATAATATTTTTAACGCTTCGCTTGGCAAAGAACTAAAAATTCGAGGTTTTCAACAAAAAGACTTGGAGGATATGCCCATGTCAGAATTTATTAATTTCATCAATACATTATGTTCGCCCTCAGTATCCTTACCGCCTGGTTCTTGACAAAGAAGTTTATGCTTCTGCGATTTAATATTTAATGACGATAATCAATTTGATCTAATATTTATTCGATTCTATTCTTGACTTTCTACACTGATTGAATGGATAATTCCTTTGTATCAGTATGAATGGTTATGATCTCATCTATCTGGTTCGGC
>CAZFER010000070.1:0-33906 GCA_964517495.1 uncultured bacterium
GCTCCCCGGTTTGCGCCTCGCGGTAAGGGTCGGACCGCTCGAAGATGCTTAGAACCCCCGAGAGCCTCGCGTACAGCGGGCCGGAATACAGGATCATGTATGTCGAGGCGAAAATTGTCACCAGGCCAACCAGCGTGATCAGACTCATGGCTGCGGTGTCGATATGCCCCAGGCTCAGTCCCAAGGCGGCGAGAATAAGGGAGAACTCGCTGATCTGCGCCACGGCCAGCCCCGACATGAAGCCGGTGCGCTTGCGGTAGCCCATCAGTCCCATGATCGCCAGGACGATCAGTGGGTTGCCAACGAGCACGAACGCGGAGAACACCGACGCCTTGCCCAACTCTGCCCCCAGGGCCGACAGGTCCAGTTGAGCGCCCAGATTGATGAAGAAGAACAGCAGCAGGAAGTCCCGCAGGACCACCAGACGAGCGCCGATGGCATCACGCTGGTGCGTCGACGCCAGCGAAATGCCCGCGAGAAACGCCCCGACCTCCTTGCTGAAGCCGAGCAATTCCGCCGCCGAGGACAGAACGATGGCCCAGGTAATCGCGAACAACACCAGCAGTTCTGGAGACCGGGCGAGGTAGTTCAGAACACGAGGCAACACCCACCGCATCAGGGCAACGATAGCCCCGAGCATCAGGAGGCCCTCACCGAGAATCCATAGGGACTGAGTGAAGAAGTTCTTGTCTTCCTGACCCCCGCCAAAGGCCGTCAGCCCGATCAGGGCCAGGATAGCCACGATGTCCTGGACGATCAGGAAGCCGACCGCGATGCGCCCGTGCAGCGAGTCGATCTCCTTCTTGTCCGACAACAGCTTGACGATAATGATGGTGCTGGAGAAGGTCAGGGCCACGGCCACGTACACGGCTGTAACGACCTGCATTCCGAACGCCAGGGCGATGAGGAAACCGACCAGCGACGTGAAGGCGACTTGGCCCAGGCCCGTGGCCAGCGCCACCGGACCGACGGTGCGGATCATGGCGACATCGAGGCGCAGGCCCACAACGAACAGCAGAAGCGAAATCCCGATGCTCGCCAGCAGCTCGATCTGGTGAACATCCTTGACCATCCCGATGGCGGACGGGCCGACCAGAATACCCGCGAAGAGGAACGAGATGATGAGCGGTTGGCGCAGCTTCAGCCCAACTGCCGCCACAGCGGCAGCTACCGCCAGAACCCCCGCAACTTCAGCAAATGGCGTCCATTCCATCCTACGTCCTCGTCCGTTCTTGTCACGCGCGCATAATTCCTTGTAGTTTGGGTCGCGTGGCCGTTATAATACCTGTTGGCACCGTCCTTTTGAAGCGTAAACCCAGGCCAGGACATATGCCGTACTTCATCGCAGCCATTTTGGCGGCGCTGCGTTCGCTTTTTTCGCGCAGGCCGCGTTGATGAACCGGTCCGGTCGCAATGCGCGTCGGATGTGGGGAATCCAACACTTCACCGCGTCAGAGCCTTCGGCTCGCCCGCGAGTTCGAAAACGCTGCTGGTCCCGAAAGCAACCCGGCTGTTAACCCGTTTCAACCTGTTCACGAGAGAGTCCGAGAGTTCGCGGCCGTTTTTTCGGGCAACGGGAGCAACCGTCATGGTTGCTTTCGGCCCCCGGAATCTCACCTGCGGAATAGAGAGCGAGGGGGCAAATGGCGGGAACGCCGTAACCCTTTGGTAGCAAAGGGATATGAAAACGCCCGGCTAGTTTCCTGGTCGGGCGTTTCCGTTAACTGTAACTGGCGACAAAGTTCGCCAGATTGATTTTGGCTCCCCCGGTAGGACTCGAACCTACAACCCATCGGTTAACAGCCGATTGCTCTACCGATTGAGCTACAGGGGAATAATTCGGCAGTGTTAGATTTTCGTTTTCAATCACAGAGGGGAAATTTTACGTTTTCTTCGTCTACAGTCAAGGTGGTAGAACAGAGAAAATCACTTTTTCTAAAAAACCCCGATTTGCTTGAAATTATAAGCCCAAAAACGCTTCGATTTTCAGGACAATCAATAGATTGACCAGGCAGATACATCGGTTTGTTTCAGTTCCAAAGCAGCCTGAACGGCCTTTTCCATGTTTAAGCGTCCATATCCGTATTCTTGGTTGTAACCATTCACATCATAAGTTCGATCGCCGATTTTATCGGATGTTTCTTGAAGAATAGTAAGCATTTGGTCCACCGTAATCTCCGGATAGGCGGAAATTAACATGGCAAAAACTCCAGCCGCCAATGGGCAAGCGGATGATGTCCCTCCAAAATTGCTCGTATACCCTTTGGAAAGTATGGTATAACCATAATCATTATCAACTTCCAGTTCCTGATACACTGTTGTGATAATCCCTTGCTGTCCACCATCGCTGGGAGCGAGAAAATCCAGTTCAGGCCCCCATTGGCTGTAAGAGGCACGATTATCTGAATCATCACTGGCACCAATATTAATAATATTCGGATGCAAATTTATGCCAGCAATGGGAGCGATATTTTCCGGCATCTGGCCGCTGAAGGGAAGATCAATCATAGTGGTTCCCACTTCAATGGAATCGTGGATATCTTCACCATCGAGGATAATTTTTAAGAAGTCTTTCCCCTCTTCAGTATCTGCCACAAATTGTACAACTAAAGACACATTGGACTCATTTTCTTCGACCATAAAATCATAAATCAACTGGCTTTTTTCTCCGTCAGTTAAGTTGTTTATCCCTAAAGCGAGAACGTCGTCCGTTTCAACTTCAAACTCTTCAAAAAGAACGTTTCCTTCCAGCTGAACATCCTCACTCAATCCATCATATGGATCAAAAATCGTCTTAAGTGTTGAGATAAAATCCGGATTCTCAAAAGTCCCAGTGAGTTCTTCCCCATCTATATAAATATGAAAGAAATCTCCATTTTCTTCTGTGCTTGCCAAAAAAAACAATTCCAAACTTACGACTTCGGCATTGTCAGGGACTTCAAAGGTCCATTCCATCCAACTGGTTTCATGATCTCCAATATCACCACTAACAAAATAAGGGAAAATATCATCTTCAATGAAAAATGGCTCATCACCACCAACCGTATACTCTTCATTCACATGACCTGAGAAATCAAACAGGGAAATATAATCGGACAAATCCTCACTAAAATTTATATACACATCTTCAATAATTACACCATCTTTATCTGTTGATATGGACTCATTTTTGGTATATTCAAAACGTATAGTATGCTCACCGGCAGGTATATCCAGTTCAGTAAAAAGGGATATTGATTCAAAATTCGAATCCCCGCTATAGGGCAATTCAAATAATTTTTGATTGTTACTGCCTATTTCCAGGTAGGCATCATATATGTTGACAAAATCTCCGTCGCTTGAACCTGAAGCATCTTTTTCGTATTCGAAAATCAAGCGGTGACTCCCCGCATCCAGCACCATATCTTTGCGGTAAAATAATGACGGGTTTTCAGGGAAATCATTTCCGGTTGCAAACAAAACAGGCACACGTTTTTCGCCACGGCGGGCCTGGTTGGAGGTTGCATAGGTAAGGGCATCGCCATCAGGGTCAGTCAATGCTCCTCCCCATGAGTTGCTAACCACGTCGGCATAGTTGGCGGCATAGCGAATGCCTTCAGCAACAGCCAGGGTTTCTGCTGTTGCATCCCCATCAAACATGCCAAGAACGGTCATGGGCAGGATAGTGGCCCCATAGGCGGCGCCTACAACACCAATCGTGTTATTACCCTTCGCCGCCGCCACTCCGGCACATGGGGTACCATGATCATCCAATACACCATCGGGTAAATTGTTATCTTCCATAAAATTCCACCCATGAAGATCATCCACATACCCATTTTGATCGTCATCCACACCGATCTGGCCGTTCGCTTCTGCAGGATTGGACCAGATATTCAAATCGGGGTGAGACAAATCCACGCCATTGTCCACAATTGCAATAACCACGTTTTCATCCGGTTGGACTAAATTCCATGCCGTTTCAGCAGAAATATCCGCTCCCGCTTTTCCACCACCCTGGCCGGTGTTATTCAAATGCCACTGATCGGGGTAATACAGATCATTGGGTTTAAAACGGATATCGATCTCATTAACCACATTAGGATTTGCCCATACCACATCGGGATCATCCCATAAGGCATTCGATACATCGAAAGGATTCAAAGAAGCATTATGTTGCAGAAGAAACTGGTCGTCCGTGTACCTTACACGTCGAACAACCTTTAATCCGTGGCGTTTGACGACTGCATCAATCACATCATCACTCTTCAACTTAACGATAATCTCAGGACGTGGGTATACGTTTAGACCATTCGATTTTCTCAAATAAACAGGATAAACAAAATCAAATTGGGTAGAGTGGGTCTTTAGAGATCGCCGGTTTAATGCTTGTTTATTGATAACGAACAGCGACTTCCCGACCTGCTTTATGGAGGAATCACCAGCGCGTGGTGAATTGTTGACTTTCGCTTTAACACTTGAGTTATTTTGAAAACGATCCTTTTTACCCATAACCACTTTATTTTGCACAATATCAAGATAAACATTTCCCTGACTGGTTTTGTAATGAACATCATCACTCCATGTTGGAATAACTATTAGCAAGGAAATCAGCAGCATCATGGTTATGGAAATGCATCGTATTTTCATCGATCATCCTTTTTCCGTTAATGAATTTGATAAGTATAAGCACGAATCCTAAAAATGAAAAGTTTACATCCTAATTCGTTTAAATTAAAAATATTTAAAAACACTCTCTATTTCATTGAAAATAATCCAAACAGTGGTTTTAAAATTGATTTAATACGGTATCATGGCCTTCTTTGAGTAAGATGAATTCATCGATGGGTACATTGCTATAAGTATCCACATGACCGCCTATCCATTCCACTTTGATCTCATCAATCTTGTCGCTTTTTCCTAATCCAAAATGCAGTCGTAGATCATAATGGCTTTGGTAGCTGCTGCCGGCACGCACCTCATTTTTCTGGGTTTTGCCGTCAGCGGTGACATAAACTTGGGCGCCCACGCCATCCCGGTTGCTTTTGGTCCCTTGGAGTTTGATATTAATCCAATGATGATCGTGATTTGATTCCTGGATTAATAAGGTTGGTTGTGCACGTGAATTGGAGAGAACCAAATCCAGATCACCATCATTATCCATATCCCCAAAGGCTCCCCCGCGGGTGGATTGTAAAACCTCAAATCCGGGACCAGCCTGTTCAGATACATCTGTAAAGGTACCATCGCCATTGTTTCGAAACAGCTGGTTTGGTTCTAAAAAGGTAATATGATCTTCAATCTTTTCGATGTTATCCTGCAAATGACCGTTGGCGATAAACAGATCCATATCCGCATCGTTGTCATAATCAAAGAAAAAAGTGGACCAGCTCACATATTTCATGCTGCCTTCCAATACCCCGGCAGGGATGGTGACATCCTTATAGGAACCATCTTTGTTGTTCAGATAAAGGGTGTTTTGTTGGCGTTGATAGCTGGTGACGATTAAGTCGTACCACCCATCGCCGTTATAATCTCCAAAGTCACACCCCATGCTTCCCTGCTCTTGCCCATGCTGATCATAGGCCAGGCCGGCAAACAAGCCAACTTCTTCGAAGGTGGCGTCACCATTGTTGGCATACAGAAAGTTTAAATCCACATCATTGGCCACATAAATATCTATATCGCCATCGTTGTCATAGTCCGTGCACGAAGTCCCCATCCCCCGTCCGGAATATTGCTGGATGCTCGACTCTTTGGAAAAGTCAGTAAACGTCCCATCTCCATTATTCAGATAGAGACTGGATTTTTGTGGTTCGTACATATCAAAGGTGCTGGGATCGCAGTACATTTGCACTCCCATGCGGGTGCAGGGTGAAGGGACATCCAAGGGAAAATCAAGGTAATTGGCGGCAAAAATATCAAGATAACCATCGGCATTGAAATCCGCCATATTGACGCCCGCACCCAAGCGTGAATCCCCCACACCGGCTTGTTCGGTTACATCCGTGAAGGTGCCATCTCCGTTATTATGGTAAAGAATATTAGGGCCAAAGTTGGAGACATAGATATCAACGAAACCATCGTTGTTATAATCCCCCATGACGCATCCCATGCCATAACTTGGGTCACCAACCCCTGCTTTTTCTGTAACATTGGTAAACTGGTTATTCCCGTCATTGCGATGCAATTCGTTGGTTGGAGGGGTATTAAAGGTTTTTCCGGGGAGGGCAGCCCCATTTGCGAAATAGATATCCAAATCGCCATCGTTGTCATAATCAAATACCCCCACACCGGCGGTAACCGTTTCGACAATATAATGTCGTCCACTGCTGCCGTCGGTATGCACAAAGGTAATGCCGGACGATTCGATCTCATCGTAAAAACCAGCTGGGCGTGAAGGTTTTTCGATGCCGGCTTGGGTTGGTGTTATGGGCGCATCCGTTTCACTTTGACTGCAGGCCAGGATGGACAATGCGCTCACCATAAGAACTAAGATCAATGAATCAAGATACCGTAATTTCATCATAATATATTCCTCTCCCTTAAAAGTAATCTCACATAATATCCAATCGATTGAATTAGTCAATTCGTTTTTGAGGAATTCTCATTGAATGTTCGATCCATTCCTCTCGGAACGTGGAAAGTATAATCCATTTTAAACGTATGCACCCGGCAATCTGAATAAGCTCATTCATTTGGAAAGCACGGGCGATCTTTCGATCGCGGAGGCACGAGGGGCTTTCCTACTAATAGAGAGAAAACAGAAATTTAGGGGAATTAAAAAATAATAAAACCAAATCAAAGCAACATGTTCATTTTCAGTAACGTTTTGTCTCTAAATGATACATTTCTGTTATTTGTTGCAATATGTTAGCATATGATTAGTGCTGTAATCTATTCATTTTGTTAGGTTAAGAGCACAAATACATTCCTGGCATGCTAATTGCTCTTAAGATAGGTGTGTTTATTTCAATCTTATCTTGTTAATGAAGGACATGAGAAAGGTTTGGTGGAACATGTCTGGCATCCATGAATGGTTAGGTGTGATCGGTTTGGATTATGGACTCGTTATGTTGGCCATGTTGGGCTTGAGTGTCAAATTTGTTATCTTGACATGGTGGATTTTGAAAAGGAAATGGTCGTCTTCCAAATGCGGGAGTTGGTATCAGCAGCGCTGCAAAATTCTTGCCAATCGGCACCGTCTCAACCCGAATGAATTACGTTTTATCCAACGTATACAACGATAAGTATATACCTTGCGCTGCTAATAATAAAAAACCCCTGCTTTTCAGCAGGGGTTTTTAATACCAATTCTTACCTCCAATTCAGCCCCCAACGCGCCGGGCCATTTTCACGAACATCCAAATGCACAAAGGTTTTATATACGCCAATCCCCCCCTTGCGAAATGCTTCAATCTTGCTGGCTGCCCGCGCAATCTCCTTGGGCGTTTGATCATTCATATGAATATCCGCTGCCTTCCCATATAAATGTTGACTCTTTTTTGCCCCACCGACCTTTTTATTGTATGTTGGGCAGCGATAACCACAGTTTATATGAATCGGCTCATTAAAATGATTGCGCAATTCTTGCAACGCATCAATCAACGGTTGCGCAATCTTTACCTTGCCACATCCACAATGGCAAACAAATTCCGAACGCTTGAAATTTGACGGCTTCCCGTCATCAAGTTTTAACCACATAGGCTTATCTCCTTTTTTAAAATCTCCTATACTAAGGTGGCTTGGCCGCAATATGGGACAACTAATCAGGCATTTCAATTATGAACAATATTTCATTTTGCTATTTCATTTCCTCCCCCTATAATAGAAAAAGGAGACAAATCGCATTACCACAAATCTTAAAAACAGGAGGATTGAATATGAAAAGAAAAATCTTATTAAGTGTGCTTATGTGTACGATGATGGTTGCCGCTGGGATTGCATCTGAAAAGGAAATGGAACCTTACAAGCCAGGTGACAAAATCCAACCCTTTACCCTTAAAGACGCCCACGGCAATGAACATGACCTCAGTGAATATTTGGGTAAAAAAGTAATCGTGCTCGATTTCTGGAACATGAACTGCCCCGTATCAAAAGGCTATGAAGAGCGTTTAAAAGCCCTCTGCAAAAAATACGGTAAACCTGCCGGATCTGAATCCGCCAAAGCAGGCTCAAAATCAGCCCAAAAAGATGACGCCAAAGTTGTCTTCTTCGCCATCGATTCCAACAAAACCAACGATATTGATGGGATCAAGGAATACGCCAAAAAACACAAACTTCCCTACCCTGTATTGAAGGATTGGGAAAACAAAATCGCCGATAAATTCGGAGCAAAAGTCACACCCGAAGTCTTTATCATCGGTAAAGACAAAAAGATCCATTACCACGGCGCGATTGATAATTCACTGAAATTGGAAGAAGTTGAACATCATTTTGCGGATGATGCCATCCAAGCCATTTTAAAAGGCAACGAACCGAAAGTGAAAGAACACAAAGCCTTCGGTTGCAGTATCAAACGAATCTCTGAATAATTACGTAAACGTATAGTTCCAAACAAAACCCCGCCGATAATATCCCCGGCGGGGTTCTTCATTTAACTCTCTTTGTTTTTGATCTTTGCTTCTTGATACAACGGTATAAACCGCTGACACGCCTGCTTTACCTCCCCAAAGTACCAACCATAACGCTGCATCAGTTCACCTTCTGAATGCTTTTTGTGATCCCAAAAGGAAGGTTTCTGTATCTCCACCATCAACCTTTCCAACGCCGACTGGAGAAGATGATATATCGTATAATTCTGTTCAATTGCCTTCCGTCTTTGTTCTAATAATGAAATGTCCGGAGAGTCTGATTTTTCCAGGCATGTCAAACCTTGATCCGCATTTTCCATACACCGTCCCAAATGTAACACAATCTCATCAAGGCTTTGATTAAAATGCTCCACATTTCGCTTGGGGAAATCAAAGTGGGCTACCAACTCATAATCAATCCGATTCGATTGAAACTCAAGTAATACCTCATTCAAAGGCTTAATCTCGGTTCCCCTGATTTTTGCACCCCCTTCACTGGCATCTATACATCGGCGATTGGATTTCTGAATATGGGATTCCAACAGTTTCAACGCCTCATAAAAGGTCTGAAGAGTGGGAAACAACTTCCCATCCACCCCTTCCACTTCGATAACCTCAACCGTGTCGCTTGCCTCTCCCCGGCTATAAGTCAAATGCTTGGAGGCTTGAGAAAAAGATGTTTGTGACACCAATGCCGAATCCGATGCATGCGATAACCCCTCCCCATCCGAAAAACAAAGGTCCAATCCCACAAAAACAATTGGATTACAACCCATATGGCAGGCCAGATTAAATGCGGCAATCGCCACATTCGTGCTTAAAGGAAGACAGTCATCATCACTTAACGCCATATCCCTCAAATAACCATGTATCGCTGGATTTCGATTGGGAATATATAACAGCCGATCCATAAAACATCCAGGTATCGAAGGATGAACTTGTGGATCAAATGCCAATATAGGGGGATCTGCATAATCCAGATTCTGAAAATGAACCAGGTTTCGTTCAGTGGGGTCTTTGCTGACAACAAATTGCGTTTGAATCCCATGCTTCTGCAATATTCTCAAACTTGAGTCCACCGCAAATAGCCATGCTGATCCATAAGCCCTGTTCAATACCTGGATATTGCGGTCCAACGAAGGGCCAGCGGCAACAATAATGGCCGGCTGATTCAGCAATTGATTCTTCCCATGTCGCAGAAATCCACTTCGAAAAACGGCCGGTAAATTGGCAATCACATTCGCCTGGCATCCATACCCCATCTCAGCCATATGATTCAACATGGTTTCACGGGTACTCAGAATCTTCTGTAACTCGGCCTTCAATTGTTGATAAAACGTTTGGGGATAAATATCCGCAAAGGGCAGCGGGACAATTTGAAAACCACCACTTAAAATGGATTCCATATGCCTCAAGGCAATTTGATAAAATAGGTGGAAATCATCCCCCAAAATAATATCAAGAGATGCCTGTTTAATAAAATCATTCAAATCAATACACCGAAGAGAATGATAAAACATCTCCGGTTCAGGCTCGATCACAATAACCTGATAATCACCCTTATTCGCTTTGATCCACTCCAGGATGTGATACCCCAACCCCCATCCGATAAAAATCACGACCTTTTCTTCAATAGGATTAAACCCCTGCACCCATCGCATGGCTTCATTCAGTGGATCATATTTGCTGTATAAATACTTCTGCTTCCCCTCACGCTTAACCGTCAATGTAGGACAACCTTTTCGACTGGCCTCAACATAAAATCCCCTTGCCTCTGATTTGGATGACAGGCTCTTTATATATGGAACGAGATGAGGATATTGCGCTTCAATTATGTTGAGGTTGGATTCAAAATAGGAATTGTTCATTCAAACCTAAGTCTATTTAATTAAAGTATATTTAAAGCGATACCAAACATTTTTCTCATTGTATTATGTTTGAACAAAGCACGATACCCTTTATTTATTTTTATTCATTTCAATGATATGATACGTATGGAAACAATCTTAATAATACAATTACTTTAAAACCGTTAACATGAACGCCAAACAAGCATTTCAAAAATGGTGGGGAAAGGTTGTATTCCGTCATGCGGGACACAATCCCTCAACGAAATCATCAAAACATTCCCGAATCTTTTACAACACCATTGGTTTTTTATACGATAAAATCTACACAAACTATATTTATGCCTATCGCAATGCCGCTGATGAAGTCGTAAACAAATACATAAAACAGGGCGAGACGGTTTTGGATTTAGGTTGCGGTACAGGCTTGCTAACTACATTAACTTCCAAGAAAGATTGTAAAGTTATCGGGCTTGACTACTCTATCGCCATGCTTCGAAAAGCACAAAAGAAACATTCCAGGCAGGATAATGTTCTGTATCTCAACGCCGATTGCCGGAATTTACCTTTTAATGGACCGTTTGATAAAATTGTAAGTAGTTTTATGTTGATTATACTTTCAAAAAATGTTCGACAGGATGTGATTGGCAGCCTCTATCCATTGCTGAGAGAGAATGGAGAGGCTATTTTTCTAACTTCCCGGGATGAATTCTCTTCTGAATGGTATTCAAGGGATGACTGGAAAGAAGTGGCTGAAAAAAAAGGATTTACGCTTGCTGAAATTAAAGATTGCTATGATTTCTACCGCATTGTCCGGCTAAAAAAACCTAATGGAAAGGACATTATCACTAAATTAACGCTTAATGAGATGTTGCCCTAGCATTGAATGATACGTAATCTTAAATATAGGCATTGATTTCTTTTTGCCTTCTTTTTTAAAAAGGGGTAAAAGGTCAGCCATTTGAAGTTCCATTCCCCTCCCCAGATTGAGAGAGGCTAGGAGAGGGTTGATAAGAAAAGGATGATTACAATAATTTAACCTCCTCCTAACCTTCCTCATGTCATCGGGGGAGGAAGAGTGAGACTAACTTAAAGTATTCAATCTTTTTCACCGCATATGGCTGACATGTTATAAAAAAGAGTAATCAAGACATTATATTATGGTTTATCTGAACATGAGGTTTTACATTATGAAAGGGTTGAAGGAATTTTTCTTAATGATTTTTGGCATAAGCATCCTGTGTACAATGCAAGGATGCTTGAATTTTCCTAACAAAAGTGCGCCGGATGTGCCTGTAATGGATGGAGTTATGCATACGGTGCGGGAAGGGGAAACCCTTGATGCCATCGCCGCTGCTTATAACGTCTCCACCCAATTAATCGAACGAGTAAACAACATTAGACCCTCTGAAAAAGTCCGGCATGGAAATCGCCTATTTATTCCCGGTGCAACAGAATTGAAAGTGGTTCAAAAAGAAGACAAACAAAAAGCCAAAGTGGTAAAACAAGACGGTTTGTGGCATCCGGTTCGCAGAGGCGAAACATTAATCGCTATTTGCCGCGCCTATGATAAATCCATTGATGAGATTCAGCAGGTGAATAACATAACCGATCCCTCCAGCATTATGATTGGCCAAAGAATTTGGATTCCTGGAGCTTTTGAAGTACAAGATGTTGAAATCCCAAAAGTTACGATCATTGCAGAAGCTCCAGTTATCGAAAACAAACCAGAACCACGGGTTGAGGAAAAAATAGTCCCTCCCCCCACTCCAACCCCAAAAGCCGAAAAGAAAGATGACAAAAAACCAACCCCCACACCTCAAGAATTTCCCCGAAAAGTAGAAGAGTATGGCCCCATCCGCTTTCAATGGCCAATAAAAGATAATTTCCGGGTGCTGCGGGAATTCAGCACAAAAATACGTAATTTCAATTCCGGAATTGACCTCGGTGCTGAAATTGGCACACCCGTGTATGCTGCTGCAGATGGTGAAGTTCAATTGGTGGGTGGAGTAACCGATGAACTGGGCAGTGGTTACGGAAACCACATTATTATCTACCATGGTGAACAAGACAATGAAGGCATCCGTACAATCTATGCCTATAACAGCGAAAACCTTGTCACCCAAAACCAAAAGGTCAAACGGGGTGAAATGATTGCACGAGTTGGAGATACTGGCCAACCCGCCGTGTTGAAAGAAGGCGGGGTTCTTCATTTTGAAGTTCGCCGGGGCGGTATGGCACTTAATCCTATGGAAATTTTGCCCTCTCTGGATTAGAATTAATACAATTTAATTAAGTTTCTATAACGCATCCTATTCTCTTTATCAAGATAATTTAGTAAGATACAATACCTACAATTTAATGCACGAGTAAGGTGAAAAATATGAACCAAGACCGCCGCGTCTTTGAACGGGAAGTTGTTCGTATCCCATTTATTTATAGTTTGGATAAGGGAAATTCATTTGACGAAGGTGAATGGAAAGAAGCCACAACCGAGGATATTGGCCCCGTCCTGGTTGGAGGATTGGCATTTTATACTGATGAAGACATTCTCATGGATAGCGACATCCGAATTGCGTTATTCATGGATTTGAACTTGAAGAAGATCTGGCAAGAGGAATCTGACGAGTTCCCCGCCATTTATCATGGGAAGGTTTGCCGAATTAGCCATGACGAAAACGGAAAGAAAGTGGCTGTGGTCTTCCGCGGCTTCGAAAAGCAATTCGATGAATCCGAATCAACGGATTCGGAAGAAGATCTATCGAACTTATAATCAAATATTTCTAAATGATACGGGCATGATAATAAAGGGAGCAAGGCCATTCATGGTCTTGCTCCCTATTTGTTTTATCGTTACTTAATGACAATCTGCTTCCAATGGTCCAGCCAATTCATTCAAGAAGAACAACTTTCCTGGCAGGGTGGGCATAAAGGTACTCGGTATCCAAATATCAGGACCATAGCGTAATGTGATCCATAAACTGGGCCCTTGCCATTGCATCCCATTCCCAAAAGCACCATCTGCTCCCCCAATAATCCAGTCTGCCTTGAGGAACAAACCCGGACCAATGGTATTCGCATAACAGGGGATTAAGGTATACCGGCCTCGAAAGCTGGTAATGGCGTTTTGTTCGATGGTAAGTGGGTGCAGCCGTGCGCCCAACCGGTGGGTTTGTTGCTTCCATTCATCTTCACTGAATTCTTCTGCAAAATGGGGTTCCCAAAAAGCGATATGGCATGCCCGGCCTATTCCAAATACCACCGCTAAACCAGCCCCTTCGCTGCGTAAAACTTCAATTCGTTCCGGATAAAGCGGCAATTTATCTTTGGTGGCAAAATAGCGTTGCGCTTCCGGAACAGTTAAATCACCAAGGGGGCCGTATAGGGCTTTTTCCATGGCATCCTGAAAGGCTCCCGGTTGATTACCAGGGATGGTATTCCCTTCAGCGTCCGACCATTCGTCCATGTTGAATCCATGAACATGATCACAGGGAGTTTTCCATTTCTTCAAAAAGTAAACCGTCCATTTATACATCCCCATTGGTCCGACAGGTAAAATTAGCGCCAATATCTTTCCCTGCTGGCGATAATCATAAATCAATTGGGCAATTTCATAACCCATTTTTGCATCAAATTCATCACTGGTTTCGCAAGGAACCGGTTCAAAATCCTTATCCCACCAGGATTGTGGCTGCAAAATCGAATCCGGGGGATTGGAACAGCATTTATCAATTCGTTCCAAGTCCCAACCTTTGGGATAGAAATCCTTCAGCATGGAGTTCTGAATTGTGGTAAGCATCGATATATCACTCATGGCAAGCCTCTCCTTTTTTTCACTATCCTATCATAAAACACCCGGCAAGTTAAAGAATACGTGAAGCATCAAGAAGTCATAAAATCACTTCATTCGCGCCTCTGTTGCTCTGGTCATAAAGCCGATCGTCTGCCAAAATAGAAGCAAACATAGAAAATGAGGTGACTTATGTCTAAATTCCGCGTTGCAGTCATTGGGTGTGGATGGGTTTCTGGTGAGCATATTCGGGCGTATAAAAACAACCCTGATACGGAAGTCATTGCTTTAGCCTCCCTAACAAAAGAGGAAGCGGAAGCCAAAGCCCACGAGTGTAGCTTATCTGTGCCATGCTATGACTCATTGGACGAAATGCTGGACCGTGAAAAGCCCGACATTCTTTCGATTACATCACGTCCGGATGTGCATGTCGAACATGCGTTAAAAGCCGCTAAAAGTGGAACCCAATTGGTGTTGGAAAAACCCATTGCCTTGAATCAGGATGAACTTTCAAAATTGGTGCAAGGCATCAAAGCAAATCAAGCCAAATCGGTGGTTAGTTTCGTTCTGCGTTGGAATCCCTTATTTAACATTATTCGTTCTCTGCTCGATGATGGAACCATCGGGGATCCGTTTCTCGCTGAAATCGATTACTATCATGGCATAGGTCCCTGGTATGGGCAATTCGAATGGAACAAAACCCGCAAGGCAGGAGGAAATTCATTACTTTCAGCGGGATGTCATGCCGTTGATGCCCTTGTATGGTTCATGGGAAGCAAAGTCAAGGAAGTGCATGCTTTATCAACACGCTCAGATGCACCAAATTTCAAAGAGTATGAATACGATCCCACCATTATGGCATTGTTGAAATTTGAGAATGGGAAGATTGGGAAAATCACCAGTTGTATAGAATGCAATTCTCCATATATATTCCCCATTCGCCTATTTGGTAATAAGGGAACGATCCATAACAACAAATTGTATTCGGATAAAATGAAGGGACAAACCGATTTTGCCACCATTCCCACCATTATGCCGGATAGCGGCGATGTGACCCACCATCCTTTCCAGGGTGAGATAGACCATTTTGTGAACTGCCTGAAGAACGGCAAGGATTCCGATGTCCCCATTTCATATGCAGCCCATATCATGGAAATTTGCCTGGCGGCGGAGATCTCGGCCAAAAGCGGACAAAGCGTGAAACTTCCACTATAATGGATAATAGAGTAAGGTTGAATAATGAGAATATTGGCAATTCACGCTCATCCCGACGATATTGAACTTCTATGTGCCGGAACATTGTGCCATTTGAGCAATCTCGGGCATGACATTCATATGGCCACTTTAAGCAATGGGGATAAGGGTACGCCTGATAAACCGCAAGAGGAAATCGCCAACATTCGAAAACAAGAAGCCCAACGCTCCGCCGAGGTGATCAAGGGATCCTATACATGCCTGGATTTTCAGGATTTCGAAATTTTCGACGACGATCCCTCACGCCGGAAAGTAGCAGAATTTCTCCGTCAAATTAATCCGGATATAGTGATAACCGCTTCACCCCAGGATTATATGGCCGACCACGAAGTCACCAGTGTTTTGGTTCGAAATGCCTGTTTTATTGCCCCATGCCGTAATTACATTACTGGCAAAGCGCCTATTATGGATAAAATCCCGGTTCTTTATTACACGGATCCCATCGAAGGGAAAGATGCGTTTGGCAATAGAATCCAACCCGATTTTTGTATCGATATTTCCACGGTTATTGATACAAAGGAAAAAATTCTGACCTGCCACGCGTCTCAACGAGAATGGTTGCTGAAGCATCATGGTATTGATTGTTATGTGGAAGCCATGAGAGCATGGTCACAAACGCGTGGAGAAGAGTTCGGATTTGCGTTTGGGGAAGCATTTCGACTCCACAAGGGCCATGCATATCCCCAAGAAAATGGTTTAGTGGAACTGTTTGAAGCCGAAAAAGTGAGATATACCCAATAAATAATTAGAAATTCATCCATGAAAACAAACTACGCATTCACTCTGATTGAACTCCTCATCGTCGTTGCTATCATCGGGATTTTGGCAGCCATCGCGGTACCCAACTTTATCAATGCTCAGATACGGGCGAAGATATCACGTGTGGTTTCTGAAGAGCGTTCAGTATCCGAAGCCTATATCATGTACAGGATGGACAACAATCTCTGGCCTCCCCATCTCGATGGCTCGCCAGTGCAGCATCGTTATGTCACCACTCCTGTATCTTATTTGTCCACCTCCGTTACAGATATCTTTGCTCAAAGCGCCCAAGCCAAAAAAGACAGCACCTGGAATACCTTTCGAGGCCAATACCACTGTGAACCGGGTTCGTTTTGGCATACCAATCAGTGGAGCAGCGCGGTCAACAACAATTCAGCCTATTTTAATTCCAATCAAAACGCCGCTTTCTTTATTATGAGTTACGGCCCCGATCAGGATTGGGATCAAACCAAAAATGATGCAGCGTTATACGATACGTCCAATGGACTTACCAGCAATGGCGACATCCTGAAGGCGGTACCGGGTCATTTCAAAGAGGGATATCCATATACGCAGTCAAGATATTGAACCATGTTGAAAACATTGACAAACACATTGAATATGAGATCAAGTCATCCATCGCATGGTACAACCCTATTGTCCTGCTATTGCTCATGATTACAATTTAGATTGATCACAAATGACTACAATTAAAAAAAGGGGCTATTGCCATGCTTAGTAAATTTCTGCAAACTGTATTCGCCTTTGGATTAATAACCGGATTTATGTGTTGCACTCAATCCGTATTCTGCAATACCAATCAGACAACGACTACGGATGAAAACTACATTCAACTCAAGACGAATTTCCTTGATTTACCGTTAAGTGAAAAATTAACCGGTCCCTTATATTGGATACAGGAACAAGGCAACACAGCCGTCAAAGACAAAGACTATGTCACCATCATGATCGAAGGTGGTAATGGCCACTGTACAATCGAGTCACGAATTTACCAAAAATGGCTCAAGCCATCCTGGTTTGAAATTGTTGATTTAATCCTTAGCGAAATGAAGAAAAAAGGGGCTAAAGCGTATATTTTTGATGAAGCGTGGTTCCCCAGTTTTGATGTCGCCGGCCAGGTTCCAAAAGAACATCGAACAAAGTTACTGGATTGTTCCGCTGAGGATATAAATGGGCCGTTAACGTATTCAGCCACTGACCATAATGGCATTCATTATATCAAAACCGTCGCAGGGAAATTAAAAAGGGATCTTGTTGAAGCGGAAAGCTTAGTCGATTTAACCCCGTTTATAACCGATGGTAATTTGAAATGGGATGTTCCAGATGGTACATGGCGCATTATGAAATTCACCTGGAATTTCAATACCAGTTGGGGGAAAACTCACTTGTTGGATTTGGCAAGCCAGGACGCGGCGGATTGGTTTGTCGATACAGTGGTGAAACCCCATTATGATAAGACGACATCACCTGAGGCTATAGCTGGTTTCTTTTATGATGAACCGGAATTTTTTGGTCAATGGGGGAAAGGGATGGAAACCGATACGCCTTACTGGAAGGAAATGTTAGTTCACCGTTTTTACACCCTGACTGGTGAAGCACAGAAAAAAGCTCAATATGTTTACATGGAAACCCTTGCCGATCGGATGGGCCGAGTGGGATATGGAACTTATAGTGATTATGTTAATTCACGAGGTGGGAAAGTCATTGGCCATTTTTGGGAGCATAATCATCCACTCACCTGGGGGCAAGGCCCCATCGATATGATGGAAGTGCAGAAATACTCCGATATGGGAGGTATCGATTATGTGCTTCCCGGAACAGCGGCTCCTGAACTAAGGTCTAAAGCGAAAGGGATTCTCCATCATATGGCGCGGCTTGGAGCCTCGATATCCATTACCAATAATATGGATAAACACCTATCCATGAATGAATGTTTTGCCGGCTATAAACTCGAAAATTATGCTTTCATTAAGTGGAGCAGTGATTTAAGCACCATTCAGGGATCGCAAGTGTTGGTTCCTCATTCGTTCAATCCAGGTAATTACGATGAAGGAGATTGGCCACCCTATTTTTATCGAAGTGGAACAGAGCCCAGCTGGCCATTATATAAAGTATGGGCCGAACGACAAAACCGGCTTTCCTTCATGATGCAGGGCAATGATAAAACGAATCACCGAATTGCCCCTGTCGCTGTCATATGGGGTGGAATATCAAAACATGTAGGCAATTATACATTGCCCTATCATCTGCTCAGTGCGTTTGAATCCGCCAATTATGATCCACTATTGATGACGGCCAATCGTTTTGAGTCTGAGGCGGTCATCAATCCCACAAATCAGTCTATTGGTTTATATAATTCTTCCTTCAAAATTTTGGCTCTGCCCTCTGCCGAATATATCCCCAATTCTGTTTTGGTTAAGGCAATCGATTTTTATAACAATGGCGGTATCGTATTGGCATGGGGAACGATTGCATCAAAATCGGCAACGTTTGGTGCTTCAGATGACGATATTCAGAATAATATCAAACGTTTATTTGGCCGTAATAATCCCTCACCAGGCACCCATCCTATCCAAACTAATGCAGCGGGAGGGAAAACATTTTATATCAGCGAAACCGCAAACCTGGACCTCTTAACATCACAAATTAAAACCGCCTTGTCTAACAGTGGAATTGATTCGACATTCAAGATTTTATCTGGAATTCCCAGCGATGAGGAATGGGTGATTTATCAACACCGGAAACGCAATGGAATGGATGTTTTTATGGTATGGAATGGAAATGATCAGGTTAGAGAATTCACCGTTCGGTTAACCGCTACCGGCTATCCTGAAATATGGCATCCAACCGATAAATCCATAACCAAAGCCATTTATGAACGAGTCTCTCAGAATCAGGTTGATGTAAAGCTTAAATTGAATCCAGAAGAAACCATTTTAGTGGTATTCAATCCAATCGGATCAAATACCTCTGTTTGTCAAACCGATGTGGATGAGATCGTGGATATAAGAAGCAGCGGCGCGCAATGTGAAGTTGATGTATTGGTTTCTGACAACAAAGATTATACGGTTCGTTTGCATGATGGTTCCCATTATTATGAGAAAACTATACCTGTTCGCAGTATTCCTTCTGCCCTACCGGTCACTCAAGGCCATGTGAATATCAAACCAGACTTTTTAAATGGTGCTTATAAGATATATGTGGATGTGGGTAGTGCGGAAAGTGCCAGGATTAATGTCAATCATGATTATGTCCCCTCGCAGGGTAATCAAGGATATGCGGGTGGAGTAATACACTCTTCGAAGTTGGTGAATATTACTTCAATGGTCAATCCAGGCAAAAACAGAATTCAAATTCAACCCAATGATCCAGGTGATGCAGTTGTTCGCCTATTCAAAAAGTTGACTGTTTCAAATTTCAAGAAATAATCAGCACATCTTATCATCGGCGCTGAAGTGGAGATGACCTGAAGGACGGATAGAGTCCTTATTACGCACGTAAGATTGGTTTAGGTAAACCTTTCCTGCAAAATCCCTCTCGAATTGTTCAATGTAGCTCTAAATAATTTATTCATTTTTGGATAAAGTATATACTGTCAGTGATGTAACGTTGAATGGATTTATCGTGCTTTTTAGAATGTTTTTGTACGTTAACTAAAACATTTTCTGATATAAATTCTGCATCCATTAAGTAAAAGTGAGTTGTTTACATGAAAACCAAAGAAAAAAAATCAAGAAGTAAAAAGAATACTTATTCAGCTAAAATGCTTGCATTAAAAGACAAGATTGATAAAAAATTCATTGACCAAATGGCAAGTTTGGGTATTGACCTTGAGAAAATAGCTTCTCCAGAGGAGATGTTGGATCAAATTGAATCAACTCTCCCCGAGGCATTATTGATTGATACATCCAAATGTGAATCATTGCACCAATTACTTGAGGATAAAGATTCAGGCCTAAGTCAATGGAAAGGGATCATAATTATCTCTTATGCTTCCAGTGAATTGGAAAGTGCTTCACAATGGGCCAAAACCTTGAATGCTTTCATGAAAGCCTCATCAGCATCAGCGGAAGAACTTGCTGCTATCGTCTATAAGTCAGAAGAAGCCATCCAAGCGAAACAAAAAATAAGTGAGAGCAAGGTGGATGATCCTTCGGTTGAAACGTTTGGATTCATGGCAGCCAAATCGCTGGAAATGAAGGAAGTGTTCAGATTGGCGCGTATTTTAAGTGGGCGTGGTGACTCTATTCTTTTTGTGGGGGGTCCTGGTACTGGTAAGGAACTCCTTGCACGTACCATCCATGAATACAGCCCTCGCCGTCATGGACCATTTTTTGCCGTTAATTGCAGTATGTTTTCAGAAGATGATCTTGCTCTAGAATTGTTTGGCCAAGGAGATCCTGATTTATCCGAAGAGAGGTCACTCATTGAAATGGCTGATGGTGGTATTCTTTTTCTGGATGATATTGGAGTTACCTCTCCAAGCGTTCAAGCCAAATTACAACAATTATTAGAGAACGGGACTTTCACACGGATGCATTCCCGCACGCCGTGTAAAGCGGATATTCGCTTGTTCGCTTCGACTTGCACGCCCTTATTGGAATTAGTGGACAATGGTGATTTTTCTGAAGAACTATATTTCCGGCTTAATCGCTTCACCTTGCAATTGCCCTCATTAAACCGGCGGTTGGAAGATATTTCTGTGCTGGTTAAAGTGCTTTTAGCGGGGTTAGGTAAAGACAAAAAGAATCCACTTCAAATAACCAATGATGCCTTTAATGCTTTGCAAAATTACCATTGGCCTGGAAACATCCGGGAATTGGTAAATGTGCTTGAATTCGCTTCTTTGGTAGCGGGTGATACCCCGATTCAAGCCAGACATCTTCCCAAGCAATTTCAAGATGAGGTGGGCAGCATTTTTGTTGGTACCCATGTGGATGAGTTACCCCCGTTTCGCGAGATTGAACGGAGGTATATTTTAAGGGTAATGGAGGCAGTGAAAGGAAATAAAGTTAAAGCCGCCGAAATTCTGGACGTTAACCGGGCAACCCTTCACCGGAAATTGCAAATCTATAGTCAAAATAACAAGGAAGACATTTATTCTGAGTAAGTTTGTTTTTTAAACCGATTGTATCGCATGTCACCTAAATCAGTATAGTTATTGGGGATGATAGGATTGAATGCTTCATCCCCAATCGATTCTGTATGGTTGAATCGGGCGTAGACTGTCTTCAATGTTATCCGATCAATCATGGTGGCGTTACTTAAGTCTTTTAAATCACCACCATGATAACGCGAGATGACTGTTTCTTTGGGGAAGACAATTGTATCATTGTATTCCGTGAATTGCTCATTACGAATTTCTATCCGATTTCGTTGAATAGGCTCGATATATTTTATGCTTGAAAAAACCTGGCCATAGTCAGAATCTGGTATTAATTCCGCCAACACAACCTTTCCACCATCAAATTGGCCTTCAATCGTAATGGCCTGACTGTTTTCATCCACCTTTGTTTCCAAGGTGGAGCTGCTTTGATCGACATCTTTAACATCGCGAATGAGTTTAACCACTTCACCATATCCATAGCCGCAAGCACGCGGAGGATAATAAAAATCTGCAAAATGGCTCTGCCGATATGGTTTATCCCATGCTTCACGGAGTCCATTTTTCAAGATGTGATCAACAAATGTAATCGAAACACCATTAAAGGTAATCACCCGATTACATTCGACTGGAAGCACATCACCAGGATCGGAGATACATTCAAAACGCAGTTTATCACCCCGAAAGAGGGTTCGAATTGAATAGGTTTGCCGGCGTGTTTTTTTCAGTTTTTCTTTCCACGCCTCAAATTCGTCCTCACTTAGCCCGGTTGGTTTATGCTTAGCCTTAAGGCCGGTAAAAGGTTGGTTGGCTTCAAACGTCATTTCCCACACCACTTCACCACAATAAAATAGGGCGTCAGCATCGCGATAAGCATCTGGAGATTGGGCATACCCAAAATTTGCCATTACAAGAAGTACAAGTGTTCGATAAAAATGCCTCATTTTTATTCCTCAGATTATTATGTTGTCACATTCATTTCTATTCACATGAACGATACGAAGAAAGAGTTTGTGGAATTAAATTGCCACTCGTTGTACAGTTGTTAACAGATGGTACGATATAATCCCCAGTACAGGGGGTACCGGTGCCGCCCTGACAATGATAGACCCCAGAGCATGTTTCATCATCTGTTAGTTTGTAGTAATAAGTTATTGATTGATTATTTATTGTTAAATCGTCGCAACTGCCACTTCCATTGTTTGAACAACATGCATCTTTTGCGCTTGCATAGTAAACACCACATGTTGATTCACCTATTGCCTGACAAGTTTGTATACCGGGAGGTGTGTCTAATACTTCACAGTAATCACACGCTGTCCATACATGAGACGAACTGAAGACAAGGGCAGCGCAGCAAAAAATGAGCTTGATGTATGGTTTATAATGCTGAAAGGCTTTCACGATGAACCCTCCAATTTGTTGCGATTTAAAATGAATCAAAACGTGGATGTTCCGCTGGAATCCATCCAAAAACTGCCGATACTGTATATTCCATTGGTTGGTGAAAACCATGTGTGGGGGAAACGGTTAACACCTCCACCATTTGGACCAGAACATGATATAACCCAACATGGCTTGTCAAGTCCATTCAGTATTCCCGATACCAAATGGTTTGGATAGAAAGCATGGCATGCCGTTGATACATGATAATTTGATTGAGGAGCATAGTCTGAAATGAATGAATTATCCGGTTTGTTTACTAATCGAGTTAACTTCCCTAACCAGGGCTGCTCTGGAATTGTAGTCATAAATGTAATTGGCGTAGTAAGATTGTAAAGTTTTTCAATGCTTATATCCCGGTAAAACACACCTCGATAGGTGGGAGGATAACTGGAAAATTCCAGATAATATGACTCAAGAGCGATGGCTATTTGGACCATGTCGGTATGCACTTTGGCCACTTTGGCTCGCATGGATGCTGTTTGAAAAAATGGAACAGCGACTATAACCAAAATACCAATCACCGCCATAATGACTAATAATTCGATCAAACTGAAGCCTGCTTTTTGTGATAAGCGTTGTACAGCTGCCTTAAAGCGAACTTTCATGATCCAACCATGTGGTGATGTAATTATTGGGATTGGTATTCAAACTCTCTTTCGTGAAAATTGAAATTTCAGGTGTAAGGAATTGGAGCGTTTCATCCGTCACAAAACCTTTGCGCATTTTTGTTGGGATCAAATGACTTAGATGAAATCCATCCAAATCCCATTGAATACCCGCAACACCCACATGGCCTAATGGGATCCAGTAAATATCGCTGAACGGCAATAATTCATACATGAAAAACGATTTCGAATGATCTTCATGCTGAAAACGAGCCACATGCTTTATGTGGAATTTATCCTCTTTATCGCGAATCAAACTGATTAAATAATTGGAGGAAGAGCTGCCAATGCCCGCATTTCCATCTAAACTCATTGCGGTTAGAATGACAGCATTTTCGCTTTGTATAGCCGCATAAGTTGGTGTAACAGAAAGGCGAACCGCCTGAATGGGGTAAAGGAGATTTTCCTGATCGAATATTAGAACTTGATCATTAAGAAAGACAAAGACAAAAGGCATTGATTGATTATAAACAATGTTGGTAGGAAGAAACTCATAATAATCATAATCCAACAACATGGGATTCTGTGGAGTGGTTTTTAAATCATAGATTTCAACGCTACCCTGAAATAAATATGCCCCCATGCCTCCAATCCATAAGGTGTCATTCACAATCATTAAATTTTGGGGATAATTCTGATCTATCCTTCCAATCTTTGTTATTGAAGAAGTATCTGATAAATCATATATATCGACACGGTTGGTATCAGTGAATATAGTATCCACATGACCGATTGCAGCATAACCATAATGACCATAAACAACGAAGTCATTTATACGCATATTGCTGCTTGTTTGGTTATCCGGAAGTGGATAGTGGCCTACGAGGATGGGTTTGTTGGTATCATCCAACCGATAAGCATATAATCCCTCGAATGGCTCTGAAACCCACAATCGATCATTATAAAACCGAGGAATTAGCTCTCCTGAATGGTTGAGCGGTGAATGAACAGCTTGAGGCTCAGGTATCTGATAGGTGGATGAATCGAGTGGAATTTCCAGCACCGAATCGACTTGGGTAATTCCAAAAAGGGATAAATTGAAGATAAATCCCAAAAACACGAAGAAAAAAGACATGAATCCACTGGGTTTGGCTAATATGGTATCTTTATAATCCCGTAAAAACACAACCCGCCTCATACATATGGTATCCCCAAAAAACGATGAGACTAACAAATTTTGCTTTTTTAACCGTTCATCCGTATAAAGATAGATTTCCGATAACGCTCTCGCATAGGTGAGTTGGTTGATTTTCAGTTTTTTGACGACTTCCAAATCCCTGCAAAGTTCTCTCGTTTCATCCAGTGCTTTATCAGCAAAGTATCTCAGAGGATGAAAATGGAACAACACTTTGCAGCAATTGCGAAACAAGTTAAACAAATTATCACGTTTCTTTATATGTGATATTTCATGGGCAATAACCATTCGCAAGGTATTACTATTGAATGTATCATAATAATGAGGAAGAACAATACATGCCCCTTTTTGAGTATATCCAGTGGTGAATGGAGAAAATGATCCTTCGCCGGCTATGTGTAAAGAAGGGATGGATTTCAATTTAAACAAAGAACAGCATTCGATCAACATTTGATGGATCGATTTGCTGTTCTTTATCGGTAACCATTTTTTCTTTTGAAAGTACAAGGAAATATGAGCGTAGATCAAATGAAAAAAAACTGCGATAGAAATCAAAAACCATCCGAATAGGAAAATATCACTCAAGGTGATAGTGTCAGCCGGGTTGGCAGCAGGATCGAGAAATAACTCGGAATTCCGGTGTGTAGTGGGATCGTTTGCACGATCCAGCGCTGGACTGGCCATCGCCGCTTGCTTTTCTGAGAAAGCCGATCCCACTTTTTCCGGAATGGGACTCTGTTCTAACCCATCAAATGAAAGAGGAGTATAGGTGCCAGCGGCACTTAATACATACTCCATTGGAATAGATAAATCAATAAAGCCGATTGGGAATATCAACTTCAGCAATACACAGGTCCATAAGATATAGCAGGCAAATGGCGAAAATCGCTTCAATAGTTGGGTTAAAACCACAACGATTAGAAAAAACCATAGAGGCTGCCATGAAAATATGGATACATACATTATTTACTCGTTTCGGAGTTTTTGGTTTTGGCTTTGGCTTTAGCTTTGGTTTTGGTCTTGGCTTTACTTTTGGTTTGTGCCCGACCTTTTGCTTTGCCTTTTCGTTCCACATTCAGAATGGATTGCAGAAGTTTTTGATCCTTATCACTCAATTTTTGAGCACGAATGAGATAACTGACCAAGGGGGAGGGGTCTTTTTTCAATGAATTTCCGAACAATCGATTCAAAATCCGTTCCAAGACATGCTCCCGCGAATGGATGGGTTTATAAATATATCGGCGATTAACTTTATTTCGCTCGATATACCCTTTATCACACAAGCGGTGAATCAAGGTTTGCACGGTCGTGTACTTCCAATCCTTCTCATGGGCAATAAACTGAAGAATTTTGTCGATGTCGGTTTCACCCAGTTCATAAACAATGTTCAACAGCCAAGTTTCGGATTGTGTCAGGTCTTTTTTTATCATTTTTTTTCCTCTTAACTAAAGATTTAATATGGTTCGACTACAACTATTGTAAGTTGCAATTTTTAAAAATCAAGGGAGGGTATGACGTTTGTAATTGATTTTTGAATTTTTTTCCTCCTTTCATCGAATTTTAATGGCTTAAAGCCTGAAATTCTGCCTGGAACAGGTGACTATATCAATTAGTGTCATCATTCAGCATTCATCTTCAGTATAAAGACGCATGACATTTATTCCTCCGAATTCATAATTTACCAAATTTTCACAAGTTACGCAACGTTAAATTAAAAAAAAAATCAATTTTATTTAATTTTTTTATTTATTCGACATCTAATTTCAAAAAAAAGACAGGTCATTTTCAAAATATTCAGTTAGCAAGTTTAATATAAAGCGATCATGGACAAACATAAGACAATCAATAAATACGAGCCGTAACATATTGTTTTTTAATAACTTATGCATATAGCCAAATATAAAAAAATAGTGTCTGATAGCATCAAAATCCTCATCAAAATGCGTTTAATCTCCTTACATAAGCCCCTTTTTCGATATACTTGATCTTATTCAAAAAAAAATGGAAAATTTCGAGAAGAAATCAAGCCAAAACGGATTTTTGACCTTTTTTTTGATTTATCATAATAATTAGAGGCAAATGTGACAACTTTCGAACGTAACAACCACCCTCATCGACGTTGGAATCCATTAATAAAGGAGTGGGTTCTGGTTTCTCCTCATCGTGCCAAGCGCCCCTGGTCTGGCCATATTGAGAAGGTTTCACCCAAAATGCTCCCTGAATATGAGCCTGGTTGTTATCTCTGTCCTGGAAATAAGCGTGCGGGAGGACACCAAAATCCGGAATATCAAACAACTCTCGTATTTGCCAATGATTTTTCTGCTTTGTTGCCGGATACGCCATTTGAGCCTTCCCACATGGAATGCAACGGCCTGATTCGAGAAAAACCTGAAACTGGACTATGCCGAGTGATTTGCTTTTCCCCAAAACATAACTTAACCCTGGTGGAAATGGCGTTGGACGAAATTCGTTTGGTTATCGATGTATGGGTAGAACAGTATGAAGAGATTGGAAGCCGAGATGGTATTAATTGCATCACGATCTTTGAAAACCGGGGGGAGATGATGGGGTGTAGCAATCCTCATCCTCATTGTCAGATATGGGCAAATCGTTCAATTCCAGCCTTTCAAGCAAAAGAACTTGACACCCAGGCAGAATACTTCAACAAATATAATTCCCCAATGCTTTTGGACTATATGAGTTGGGAAATGGTACAAGAAGAAAGAATGCTTCTTGAAAATGAGCATTTTATTGTACTCATTCCGCATTGGGCCGTTTGGCCATTTGAGACATTGCTGCTTCCAAAAAGGCCTGTTTCATCAATATTAGAGCTGGCAGATGAGGAAAAAAATGCCTGGTCTGACATTTTAAAGCAATTACTTATACGTTATGACAATCTATTTGAAGTATCATTTCCCTACTCGATGGGTATTCATCAATCCCCTACGGATGGTAATGAATACCGAGGATTAATCTTCCATCAACATTTTTATCCTCCACTTTTGCGTTCGGCTACGATTAAAAAATTTCAAGTTGGATATGAAATGACAGGTGAACCTCAGCGGGATATCACGCCTGAACAAGCCGCCCAACGATTAAGAGAATTACCTTCCCTTCATTACAAGCAATGGTAGATGATCAGCTGAGTCAGAAAATTCAATCTTGCATATCCCCCATCTGAATATTAAGCTTATCAATAGAGGTTATTTTTAGGCTATTACTTGTAGATGAAGCCATAATTCAAGCAGAGAGGAGTTTTTATGAATAATAAAGCCTTATTAGTTATTGATATGCTGAATGATTTTGTGGAAGAAGGCGCTCCGATGGAAGTGGCAGGAGCGAGAAATATAATTCCCAGTATTCAACGCGAATTGGATAAAGCCCATAGAGAAAACATCCCCATTTATTATTTATGTGACAGCCATTCAGAGGATGATCCTGAACTAAGGGTCTGGCCACCGCATGCAATCAAAGGTACGCGGGGGTCGAATATTGTCGAGCCATTGGCTCCGGCAGAGGGGGATACCGTTATTCCAAAAACCAGATATGATGGTTTTTTTGGAACTGATTTGGATGATCGATTGAATTCAGAGTCAATTTCAGAATTGATTTTGACTGGAGTGGCCACTGAAATATGTATTCAATATACCGGTTCCTCGGCGATCATGCGGGGTTATGGTGTTCATGTTCCAGAGGATTGCGTTAAAGGGCTTGATCCGGATTTGGAGGCGATGTCACTGAAGATGCTCAATGACGTGTTGCAATAAATCGATTGATTTATCCAATTTCTTCATGAGGTTCGCTGGAGGGTTCCAAAATTTCTTCTGATGAGGATTGAGGCCGCTGCAAGGTTTCGTTATATGTTCGTTTTACGGTATCCAGAATATCCTGATCCAATGAAATATCCGCTAAGGTCATGGCATAAAGGGCAGCCCCCAGCACAGGATCAAGGATAGGAGCAATAACGTTGGCGCCTGGTAACAGATAGCGGATTTTGCGGCGTACGATTTGACCAAAAAACGAGGCCTCAGAAAATAGTCCACCGCTCAATACCACATTGACACGGTCTGGGAGATCGAGTTTTTTGCAGAGCGCCTCGACTCCCAAGGCCAATTGATCCGCTTCCTGATTAAGGATTTCATCCGCTTTAGGGTCATCCTCACTGGCGGCACGAACCACCAGGGGGGCAATCGAAGCAATCACTTCCCGGGAAGCGGCTGGCGAATAAAGCCAGGTTACCATCTCATCAAAATCCTTGGCTTTGATTGCTTCAAAAATGAGGTCATGGAGGAGGGTGGAAATTCCCAGGCCATCATGATATTGAGCCAGGGCGCGTAAAGCATGAATAGCGATGCGATAACCGCTGCCATCATCGGAAATTAAAGGACCATACCCACCGATGCGTGCTGTTTTTTGTTCTTCGCTGCGGCCATAGATAATTGAACCGGTTCCAACCTGGACAATGACACCACTTTCAGAAAGCGCTCCACCAGCCAGGGCTATTTCGGCATCGCTTAAGAGAAGGTAATTTTCCTTGCCAAACAGGTCATCGAGGAGGGGGGAAAGCATGTCATGATCTTGTTTGCGTCCAACTCCAGCCAGACCGGCACAGATACCCAGACACTCTGCAGGCCGGGCGTGTGCCGCTTTTAATGCATCCTGAAAAAGCCTGGAGATGGTGTTCGATACATTGCTAGCTCCAATTTCATGGTAATTAACCCCGGGTCCTTTACCGATGTGGACCACACGGCCCTGATCCGTGGCTAATATGGATCGGCATGATGAAGCACCACCATCCACTCCAAATACATAGGGCATGGACTATTTCTTCTCCCGAAGGCGTTTATTTTCATCTCGAAGTGAAATGATCTCAATCTTCATACTATTGATTTTCCGTTCATAATCCCGCTTGGTTTGTTCCAAGCGTTTTTCCCATGTTTCGTTTAGTTGTTTCAACTCAGTTTCATATTGAGTAATCAGTTTATTAATACGCTGGTTAAAATCATCCCTGGAGGGTTGGGTTGAATTGACTTCAAAGCCATCATCGGCAGGTGTTGGTTTTGGAGTTTTGCTAATGGAAATGTTAGCCAGGTTCTGGGCTTTATCAGCCAAAGAAGTCATCCCCCCCTGGGTCATCACCCAGCCTACGATTAACAAGGCGATGACACTAATCAAACCAAGCGTAAACAGGACATTGCTGCCGGGGGATTCCCGGCTTGAATTACGGACTTTTCGGCCTTTTTGGCTCATCGATCATCTCCTTTGAGTCAGACGGAGTTTTGTTTACCAAATCAATAAGAATTGGATGACTATCCGTCACTTTGAATGGCAGAACAGCGACAAAAAAATCAAGAGGGAACCAGAGATAAGCTGGTGCGTTCAACTCAATTTTTTCAACGCGCTGTTCATAATCGGGGTGATCGAGGGTGAGCCGGTGTTCTCCATACCAATCGACCGTGAATTCCGTTGGTGTGTTGCCTTTGGGTTCATAATCCCAATGGACTTCCGCACCGCTGGGGACGGAATCGACACGGACAACTGTTGTGTAACAACCCTCAACCACACATACTAATAAGAATATCAAAATTTTTCGGAACATTAGCGATCGCTCCAAATTAACATTATTTATTACAGCCGAGTTAAAGTAATGTGTCAACTGAAAATTAGATTATACTCATAAAAATAGTCAAAAGGTTTTCTTATCAACCCTCTCAGTCTTGGGCTGATCTTTATCCAATATTTCTTAAATCAATTGAGAAAGTGCGCTAATCTTTCAACCCTCCCCTAGCCCCTCCCAGTCTTGGGAGAGGAATGGTTGCCACACCCGTTTTTGGTTGTTACGCCTGTTTAGCGATTCTATCAAACTTATGGAAATCCACTCCTTTATCGGCTATCCAGTTCTTCCCCAAGCCTGGGGGAGAAACAGAGGGGGTTGATTGTCGGCCCCACAACTTTTGGGTATTGTTCAGCAATCCTGGGAGGGGAATGGAACTTCATATGGCTGACCTTTTACAATTCCATTTATCCTGTATATGTTTTCCATGCTTCACGTATTTTATCCATTTCTTCCACCGATTGAATGATTACCTTGCCCATTTGAGTTGGAAAAATGAATCTCAACTTGCCACTTTCGACCTTTTTATCGCGAAACATGCTTTCAATGAGTTGATCCACGGTGATATCCGGTTTGGCCAGGGGATACTGGGCAGCGCGTAGGAGGTCTCTTATTCTTGAAACAACGTCTGGCGGAGTTATTCCCAAAGCCTCTCCCAGGATGGCTTCTGCGAGCATACCGATGGCAACTGCTTCGCCGTGCAGATAGTGTTGGTATTGGGTGAGGGCTTCGATGGCATGGCCGATGGTATGGCCAAAATTGAGGATAGCCCGCAACCCGCTTTCCCGTTCATCCTGCTCGACGACTGAGGCTTTGATCCGACAATTCCAGGGGATAATATCGGTATATGTGGTTTCATCCCCCTTCAATAGAGGATTAAGGGATGAGGAAACGGTGTCAAACAGAGCGGCGTCAGCGATTATTCCATGTTTGATAATTTCAGCCAAACCCGCTTTGATTTGGCGGGCATCCAATGTTTGAAGTGTTTTTGGATCAATTAACACCGCCTTGGGTTGATGAAATGCCCCGATCAGGTTTTTCCCGCCGGCATGATCGATCCCCACTTTTCCACCCACGCTGGCATCCACCTGGGCCAACAAGGTTGTGGGGACTTGGACGAATGGGATTCCGCGCAAGTAGGTTGCTGCCACAAAACCGGCAATGTCGCCTACCACCCCGCCGCCCAATGCGATAATTCCACTTTTGCGTTCGGGTTTGATGGCCACCATTTCATTGTAAAGGTTCGATATGGTTTCGAGGTGTTTTGATGGTTCACCCGCGGGGAATGTGATTACCTTGGTGTGGTATCCAGCGTTCTTAAGGCTGGTTTCCACCCGTTCAGCATAGATGGGTGCGACATGGGAATCCGTAATGATAGGGATTGGTGAGTGGAATTGTAACTCGTGTGCGTATTCGCCAATATGATCGATCAGTCCACTTTGGACAACAATATTATAGCTTCGATCACCAAGTCCAATTGTTATGGTGTTGGACAGTGTATTCATGTTCATATACCTGGGATGACAATAGATTGAAGCGAGTATATCACGTCTTCGTTTGCAGGCTACCCGAACAATTCCTTGACTATGGTTCTATATCCAATACCATAAAAACGTGAGCAAGGGAAACGGCTAATCGATAACACAAGAGAGGCATGCTTTATTTTAGGTTTAAAAAGCGATTTCCCAGTGGCTTCTTTTTACCTACCTATATGTATTTCTCTTATTCCTTTCGATTAATCGGCCGGATTACCACGGCTCACAATCAAATAAATTAAAGGAGTCAGTCGAATGTTTTCAAAGCGAGGCAGTTTTATTTATTGCATGTTAGCACTGCTAGTATGCAGTGCCCTTCCATTTGCAGATGCACAGGAAAAAGAAGACAAAGTGGTGGTTAGTGTTGATTCCACAGAGATCACTGAGCAGGAAGTGGTCCAAGAAATTGAAGCGTTAGCCCAACAAATGGGGGGACAAATCCCGGCGAACCAAAAAAATAAAGTCAATCAAATGCTTTATGATCAAGCTGTTGAACGATTGATTAGCTTTTCTCTATTAATGAATGTAGCCGAAGAAAAAGATATCAAGATTGAAAAAGAAGATGTTGATGCAAAGATTGAAGAATTGAAGGAGAGGGTAGAAGAACAGGGCGCCAATTTTGAGCAGATATTGGCTCAACAAGGTATGACAGAAAAAGCGCTTCGTGAGCGGATTCGGGAGCAGGATGATCTATTGGTGGAAAAAGTGGCAAAAACGATGGTGAAAGAGCCTGCTCCTCCCACGGAAGAGGAGATGAAGCAGTTTTATGAAAAACAAGGTCCATCGTTTCCCGAGCAGGTAAGAGCGTCACACATCATATTGAGTTTCCCACAAGATAAGGAATTATCAGAGGCGGAAAAGTCGAAGATGAAGGAACAACTCCAGGAGCTCAAAAAGAAAATCGAAGCCGGGGCCATCACGTTTGCAGAAGCAGCCCGTCAACACTCACAAGGGCCTTCCAGCAGCCGGGGTGGAGACTTGAATTTCTTCCAGCGCGAACAGATGGTCAAACCGTTCTCAGACGCTGCGTTTGCCGCCAAAAAGGGTGAAATCACGGATATCGTGGAGACCAAATTTGGATATCACCTTATCAAAGTGACGGATCAGATGAAAACATTTGAGGATTATAAAGAGAAAATCAGAGATTACCTAAGCGCGAAAATGTTTAATGACGCGGTGAAGGAATATGTTGAGTCGCTTAAGAAAGATGCCAAGATCGAGCAACACATGACCAAGAAAGAGTGGATGGCCCGCCATGCCCCTGATGCGGATCAAGGCAATGGACCCAAAATCAAAATCGATCCCGAGCAATTGAAAAACTTGCGTAATAATTAAGGGAGATGTGAATAGTGATGCTCAAGGGGCGGTCAGGTTGGCCGTCCCTTTTTTATTTACCACTTACAGGGTTAAGGTGTTCTGGCTATACGGAAACCGCTGCTGTCGGTTGTGCTGTAAGGGTTGCTCCTGCTACGATGTGCGTTCGGCTGTTAGAATTGTCTCTGTACCAGGCATAATCATTTATCTCTGTTTCATTTGGATCATCCCCTGGCCATCGGTTGCATCCTTGAAGGCGTTATCCGTGGGGATTTGAGCAAAAGACACATCGGCAATGGGGTATTCACCAAATCCAGCACCAAAGACGGTGATTTGATTTTCTTTTAATGAAGAACCGGAGAAATCCAATCGTGTCAAAAAAGTCTGGGCATTTGATGTATGAATGAATAAGCGTGAGATTAAAAGAGTGATAAATAAATCGTAGCGTATGTTCATGGCATAAAACTCCTCTTTGGCGTATTTAGTAATAGATTACCAACTATTTTGACCAAATCATGACTATATAACGAGTTTACAATAGCGTTATCCATATGCAGAACACGTGGTTGTCATGGATTAAAAACTACGTTTTAACCTTGGTATTCACGTCCCTTTAAATATGTAGATACACCTCTTCCAATGGGGATGTCTTTAAGTTTATGCGAAGTTATGCATCCCATTCAGGACTGTTTGTTGTTTTGGCTTTTCTGATTTCATTCTCCTTAAATATGGGATTGTATTTCCTCGTTGTGTTTTGGGTTGTAATGTGTTTTTTTCTCTATTCTTGTGTTTCGTTTCGGGGCGCCCCGGTTTTGATTCGGGGGGTGCCGTCGATTTATCCTATTCTTGGTTATCTCAGCGCTTTCGCGC
>CAZFER010000071.1:0-31524 GCA_964517495.1 uncultured bacterium
CAATTTTGCCATCCGCAATTGCTTTGGCTGCCCGGCCGATAATGTCATCGCATTTTTCATATTTCAGGCCACCTTTTTTCATGGCACGTTGGGCAGCCTTATCATTATGTTCACCGCCATAAAAGACATGATTGAGGGTATAAAAGCGTGGAACATCCAGATTTTGATGTATGTGATACAATGCCGCACATACACCAATTCCGCGATCAGAAGCCATGGGCAGGGAGAATATACGTTTGTATTCTCCTGATTTGAGCAACTCGCCATTCAAGGACGAATTCATTGATACTCCACCGCTGAGCACCAGATTTTCCATTCCTGTCTTATTCCTGGCGATCAAGCATATTTCGGTAACGACATGCTCCAATACTTTTTGGATACTGGCGGCGAGATTTTTATGGGTATCGGTTAATGGTTCGGGAACAATACGCCGTTGGCAAATATCATTCAAAAAAGCATTGAATAATAATTGCGTGTTTAAATAGCCCCCTTCCTGGGTTAACAATGAGCCTTCACTCAATAGCCGTTTGCTCAGTCGCATCCCTCCATCAGGCAGGATATCAATTTCATTCATGTAATCTTCAAACAGAGTTGGTTCTCCATAGGGTGCCAGTCCCTGGGTTTTACCTTCTGAACCATAGCCCCCCAATCCCAGATGAATGGTGGCACGCAGATATTCCAATCCAAGGCTGTTCGTATCATCGATACGCCACAGTTCGGTGATCTTGTTCCCTTCCCCTGTAGCGATTAACGCACTCGAGCCATCGCCGAATCCATCAAACGAAGCGATCAGTGCTTTATCATAAGGCGAACTGAAGAATGCCCCGGCGGCATGGCAGGTATGATGATCCACATCGATATAATTCTTCTTCCCAAGTTCTTTTACCAACCAATCACGGCATTCAAAGGGATCGGTATGGCCAAAGACCACTGTATCAATATCCTTGATACGGCAACCCAAATCCTCACAGCATTTCCAGATGGGGGCCAATAAATCCTCATCCTTCATAATGGTATGATGTTTACGGCGGGAGAGACGTTCCGCCTCACACATGGCAATCTGTTTTTTGTCCACATTGATCAGGCAACAATTATAATCATGCATGAATCCCGCAACACCGAGTACTATCATCCGTTCACCTCTTTTTTATCTAAAAAATGGCTCAAATTGTTATCAACCATTATCGGCTAAATCGATTCCATCCATACAAAAAACAATATTATACAAGATGAAATTTAATACTGATTACCTATTTGGCAAGTGCTTCTTCTTTGGATATTCTTTTGGGTCGGTGCAAATTCCACCAATCCCACACGTATATTGTTCCCATACCTCCCAAAATACAGACCAGGGGCATAACTTGATGGCTGTAGCGAATACAAGCAAAAACAAGCGTATATATGCCCCAAAAGTAGCATATAACAAGGAGAAGCATCCCTAATTCAAGCAAGCGCGTTCGCCAAACATAGGTTCCTATCAATCCGAGCAACAAGAAAAAACTCTGAATAGGAAAGGCCGCCCATACCATTCTGCCTGATGCGGGTACATACCAGAATCGAAACGCTTTTTTAAGAAACAATACCGCCGCCCCGGCGGGATCTGAGGTGATTTCTTTCATTCCCATTCTAAAAAAAATATCATTCTCTTTTTCGAGGGTCATGCGATTCACCACTGAAGATCGAACTTCACGAATCTTCTCCAGCATTGCCTCCCGGTGTGGCCCGACTTCCATCCCGTCAAAAGATTGGTTGTTCCCCACCCAGAATTCTTTTCCCCCGCGCGCGTCAAACAAATAAAAACTGCCCATCACATAATAATTCCGATACCCCCACCCCACTGCGAATAAGATAATGGGAATCAACAACGCGCTGCTTAAAGCAATCGCATGTGGCCAACGAAATTGGAAAAAAAACACAAATGCAAGAATGAAAGGCAATAATTGGGCAGCAGGATTAATAAAAAGCAATACGGTAATCAATAACGAGAGTAAAAAAGCATTTTTGGCTTTGCCAGACTTTAACAAAAGATAGGCACCTAATAGGATACCCATTAAAAGAGTGGCCTGCATGATCTCCGTATTGATCATCCCCAAGCGGTAAATCCCCAACGGGTAAAATGTGTATAACCACCCTGAAGCCCATGCATACTTTTCACCGACGGTTTTTTTTACGAACAAATAAATGAATAATAAGGTGACCATATCCAGACCAATATTCCATAATCGCATTAAAGTGATCTCTTCCATCGGTATGAACGTAAGGAATGCAATCATGGCAGGATAAAGTGGCAAGCGTAAATAATTGGCCGCGGTGAAAAGAAATTGTTGGTTGTGAAATTCATCTGCCAATTCGAGATATTGATCCCCATCCACAAAGGGATATAAACCGGGATAGACAAATTCCACAAATACAAAAACAAAAACCAAACGAACCACCAATGCAGTTCCCAATAAAAATAGCAATCGTCTTGACATTACTCACCCATATTACGTGTTTTTGTTAAAAATATTTCTTCTCCACACAGCCATAATTGTACTGTTATATACGGATTCCAATGGAATGGAACATGAATTATCCAAGCCAATACCATGCAAAAAAATAAGATCCAGTTCCTGATATTTCTCGAAGATGTGCTTTAATCGACAGGTATCGCTTATTTTTGGCAACGGTACAACCCGCCGCTTAAAATCCACACCCATAATAGGATACTCACGAACCAAACCACCCGGTATCCCTATAGCCGTATTGTCTGGTAGGGTATGAACAAAGCGAACCGTAGCCTGTTCAAAATCACTTCCCCAGTGTTCAAAAATCTCTTCCGCACTTTGCCTTCCCCAATTCTTTACATAAACACAATTTATATATATGGGCACCATCAAACTTACTAGCAAAGTGACCACAAGCCCCCATTTCAGCCAGCCAAATTCTTTCGTTCCCCAATCCAATGTCAATCCGATCATGGGATAGGCCAAAATGATGATCGGCATGTAAAACCTGAGATTGGTCATGGGCTGCCATTGCAACACACCCGTTTGAATAATTGATGACAAGATAATTGCTATATTTAAAATCAAAATGTATGAATCATTTCGACTCCATAATCCTCGAAACAATCCCCAAATGATGAGAATAAAGGTACCCAGTGCAAACTCCGGATAAGCGCTACGTCCTAATTTGAAGGCCGATTCATGATCGCTCCAATCCCAAACAGCCCGATCCTCAAACACATTAAAAAAAGAGATGTTTGAAAGGGCGTTATAAAGTGGTGTTCGAGGATCCGCTATTTCCTTTCCTGTCAATCGATAGCCCAGTTTTGGAATCAGCGCCAGGCCATCCGTCATTTCGGCACTTAATCGCAGATGATTAACTATCGCATGTGAGATATGAAACGATGAACTCGCCTCACGATATTTGGGATTCACCGGCCAACCAATGCGATAGACCGTATATAAATATGAAAAACTTCCCAACACAAAAACGATTGATGCAACCACTGCGCTATAAATCCAAAGTTTCCGCCAACATTCCTTCAGTTGAAACAGCAAATACACTCCCGCGAGAAAAAGGCCGATTGCGACAAATAAAGCATTTTGTTTGACGGCGAATGCCAATCCCAATGCCAATCCTAATCCTACAACACCTGAATAGAAACGAGAGTTCATTAACAGTAAACACGCTGCTGCAGAGGCGGCATAAGCGATAATCATTAAATCATTCTTTATTGTTCCAGCATGATACCACAGCAACGGAGTGGCAAACCAGAAAAGAGTAATTACCAATGCCTGATGTCTTTTTTGACCCATTCGCTCAGAAATCAGGTAGACCGCCAATCCCGCCATCCCAATGCCGATCCATTGAAACACATAATAAAGTCGAAAATCATGAATATAAGCCAACCCCCAAATTAACTGCAGTTCCGCCCCCATCGGGAAATCCGTCTGGCGATGATCTGTAGTCGGGTATGTGTGGAGTGAACCTTGCTGCAAATAAAATCCCACCCTGGGCAAATGATAGCTTAGCGCATCCCCGGCGAAACCTCCCAGCGGAGCAGCACAAAATAGATTAAAAGCCAATGTGGTAACTGCTGTAAACACAACAAATAGTGTTAAAACCTTTATGGATAAATGAATATCCCTTATTTCTTGCCATACCCAATGCATATTAAATGAAGGCAATATAATTTTATAAGGAATAAAGACAAAAGAGAGGACAAGGAAAACGAGATGTAATCCAAACCAAGCAAAAGGATTATTCAATAAGGTAAATAACGAAAGAATATAACCACTGAGAATAACCAGGGAAGAAAAACAAAGCCAGGCAAGCAACCATCGAAAGCCATTGGATATTTCCTTAAAGCCTGAAATGCTTTTCAGGGAAACAATGATTAAAAGCACAAAATCAAAAGCAAAAAAGAGATAACCCATAACATTAATGTCGATTAGCAAAAATGATGTTTGACTACGATTTTAGCAGTATCCCCTGATATTTATCGCCGTCAGCGATTACAGCGGGTTCTTGTCTCACACGTCGGCAAAAATCATGAAACGCCATGTTGTCGCCTATGTCATCCGACAGAAACAACCCACCGCTACGCAATGCATCCCAGATTTTGGGATAGGCCCACATGCGTCCGTTATAATTCTTATCAGAATCATAATGGACAAGATCAACCTTTCCCGCTTTACGTAACGCTCGGGGAAGCCCCTCACGATCCGCCATTCGGAAAAGTTCCCATTGGTCTTTATAACGGTCCGGTATAACAACTCCAACCCAGGGATCATTCTTTTTTTCCATATAAGGTAAATCCACACTATAAAGACGCCCGGTGCCACGTTGTTGCAGAGAGATCAAAATCGCCAGGCTGGACCATCCATACGCCACCCCTGTTTCCACCACTGTTTGAACCTGAAATGTTTCACAGAGGGTATAGAGCAAATCCAAATTTCCTGGCCCTCCCATTTGCACAGGACAATTGGCCGCCCGTTCTTCCGCTTCCTTCAAGGCTTCGGGGGCTGCGTCTTTTAATGAATTCAAAGCAACCGGTTTGCCAAACAACTTTTGTATAAGCGTGTCATAATCCTCGGCGACGCTTTTGCACCATGCTTCCGCTTGTTCACGCTGCTTTTCCATTTCCTGTACAGACAGTTCCCGCTCGCCCAATCCAAGTTTTCGTAAGGCCCGCCGGCCAAATTCCGGCCACAGGACTGGCCGGCGAAAGTATGGAGTATAACCTAAAATTCTTATAAATGTCTTGAATGGATTGCTCATCTGCTTGGTTCCTTTAGTTTAACAACGTGTGTCGTGATCTTTCATAACAATCCAAGTATAGCGATTCGATTTTCTCGATTTGTGAATCCAGGGAGAATTGATTCACAATCTTTTCTCTTCCTTTTTCTCCCATCGCGGACGCTCGTTCTGGTGATTGTATTAGCGAAATGATTGCATCCGCCAGGCCGACAGAATCCTTTGGCCTTACCACTTTACCATTTTCACCATCTGATATGATCTCCATTACCGCAGGAAGAGATGTCACCACAACAGGCAATGCCATCGCCTGTGCTTCAAGGACAGCAATTCCCAATCCTTCATATAAAGAGGGAAACACAAATAGGTCCATTGCAGCCAAAATTTCCTGGACATCACGCCGAATGCCTAAAAGTTTCACCTGATCTTTTAAGCCATATTCATTGATTCGAGTTTCGATATCTTTTCTCAAAGGGCCATCACCAATTAATATAAAAACCGCATCTTGATTGCTTTGTACCACTCGCAGTGCTGCTTCAACCAGATAACAATGCCCCTTCTGTTCCGTCATGCTGCCTACTGTTCCAATCACATAAGCCGATGAAGAAATCCCCAGTCCCTCTCTGATTTCATTTTTGAACGCTTCCGGTTTTGGGACAAAGTTCGATGTGTTAACACCATTATAAATGACACGAAATTTATCTGGTTGAATTAACGCTTGATGAGCAGCAAAATGGCTAACGCTTTCAGATACTGTAACGATTGCATTGGTAACATGGCTTAGGAGCCAATCCACCATGATATGCATATAATTTTTCCAGTGATATTCATTATGCTCTGTTGAAATGATAACAGGAACACCGGCAAGAAAGGCTATCATTCTCCCCACCGTGTTCGAAGGAAATATGTGAGTATGAACTATATCAAATCGATGTTGGCATATAAATGAATAGAGGTGGTAATAGACGTGGAAATCCTTGTACCCTTTAAAATTGAAACAAGCAATGCGATCTGAGGGTAATTCCACCTCTTTTAACAATTCTCCACCACCAAATAATAATCCTAGCCACACATCAAAGCGCTCGCGATCAATTCGATTAACAATATCCCGCACGACGGCTTCCGCACCAGCCACGATCATCGAATCGATTAATATCAAAACCCGGATTTTCTTTTGGATCATTTATAAATCGTATCTGGTCTTTCTACATTGTCTTCTTTTGGTTTTGCCATCAATCGACGGAATGGAAAACAAACCGCCCTCATTAAAATATGCCCACTAAAAAGTATCGGCCAAAGAATATCATACCGCCACCCTTTTAAGGCATAGCGTAACCCCATCCCAACTTTCATCCCTGCACAATTTCGCACCACACTCTCAAAGGTTTCACGGTTATGCCATGCTTTACATAGCGTTCGTGCATCGGGAGGAAGGTTCTCGTTATCCAAATGCATTTCAGCAATTTCTATCTTCTCTTGCAGCCGCTGCATGCGATTGCCCTCCAGATGAAGCGATAATGAACCAGGATGGACTCGATAATAATACACCATGCGTTCCATGATAATGAATTTTTTACACACCAATGCCGCGCGTAACATCCATTCCCGATCAGCAGCGATAGGAAAACGTATATCATATAAACCCGCTGTATCATAAATACGCTTATGAAAAAAACGGGCGTTGGTGATGGGTACACCCAACATGGCATTAAAAAGCGATGGCTGCTTATCCTGCGGAGTGACATATTCCGCATCCTTTAACCATTGGCCATCCTCCAACTCTTTAAACATCATCGCTCCACCACAAACGGTGTCCAATTCTGAGTCTTGTGCAAAGTAGCCTGCCACTTCCGCCATAATATTCTCAGCATAAAAATCATCGGTATTCAGGTGCCCGATGATATCCCCTTTAGCCGCTTGAATCCCTTTATTCAACGCATCATAAAGATTCTCATCCGGCTCACAAATAACGTTAAGATGATTGTATTTATTCAATACATCCAGGGTACCATCTGTCGATCCCCCATCAACAACAATATGTTCAATACGCTCATAATCCTGTTTTAATACGCTTTGAATAGCTTCTTCAATATAATCCACCCGATTCAGGCAAGGGGTGACAATGGAGATTAATGGAGAATTATTATCGTTCATCTATTTATTAAACCGCCAATCATTCGAATCAATTACACGTCATTATTGTGGAATAGTAAACTGCATGATATTAAAATCGGCAAGGATTACTTAAACTCAACTATTGTACTATGCTAATTAATAATAAAAACGACATCGTACTCCCACGTAAAATAAGTTTGAATTTGTTGAGTGCCTAGTATGAAACGACCCCTTCTCACACTCTTTTTTGTTTCCATTGTGCCATCCATCATCCTTCTCTTTGGGGGATTATGGTATTTCAGCCGTCTTCAAACGCCCATTCTTTCACTGGAATGGAACGAAACCACTTCATTTGGAAATATCGATACCGAAGAATTTCAATCTCTGGATTTTTTTCCCGTAGATGACACACCTTATATTTATTGTGAGTTTTCTAACTCAAACGGTGGCCGATTCAGCCCGAATGAACGCCAAATTAAAGTATTCATCATCAATGTTGAAACAGGAAAATGCGTTCTCCAGGCTGAATGGCTCAATTTTGAACAATCCCGGCCCCACCGTGAAAACATTATTCAAAGCAATGGGGTATTCGTTGAAAATGATGAACCTGTGCTTTTATTGACCTATCACAAAAGGGTGAACATCGGCAGCCGGGGGAGCAATCAGGATTCATTCCTTAATAAAATGAAACGTTTTCTCTTCTCTCAACAAAAAACCATACACAGGCTTTATTTTAAAGACCAGATCAAAAAATTGGAGATAAATTCAGAAGATTTTCTTAATCGCCGTTGGTTTAACAGATTGGAAAACTTTTCAAAACGATTTTTCGCGCGTTCTGAAGATGAAACAAAACTCATACTTTTTGAATACAAGGATGGCGATATTAAGCAAATCAGAGAGTGGGAGAATTCACACTTTTTTCCTTACTATTACCCTCTTAATAATAATACCTTTTTTAGTGTAATGCCACGGGAAAACCGAATACAATTTGTTAATACAAATTCTGACCATATTATCGCCATGACAGATCTGGACGAGGCTCTTTTCCCTCAAGATGAAAGAAGAGATCAAGATAGATCCAATCGGTTTCGCCCTTTTATTTTTGTACCCAACAATTCGAACAGAGATCATCATAACCTTATAGCTGTCCCCTCACCAACAAGTAGAGATTTTGATATTTTTGAGATTCACTCTGACGCCATCAAGGATAATAATGATGAGCAAATGTTCAGTCATGTTGGTAAAAGCGAATATCCACCCGCTATTTCTCTGAGAAATAACACTGTTATGATTTGTTTCGATTGGTTTCGCCGCCGGGACAATGATGATGATTCTAGAAATGAAAGATTCTTTTATTACCATCGTGACCAAAATCAAGATGGAACGATCGCTCCATTTAAACCCACTGCAAAAACGGTGTACTTTTCTGATCCACCCGATGAAATCTGCTCTATCCCCCTTGATGATGAACATCTCCTCTTTTATCGAGAGCAAGCCCTGTGGTCCATTCGCTGGGACGGAAGCGAAGAACAAAAAATCTTCCCTGCCACAGATGTTCATTCCCATTCCAATGAAACACCTTAAGCAATGCCAGGTCATACAAAAATGAATCAAAACTAAAGAAGAGCTGGATGGCATCACCCAGCTCTTCTTTCATTAATTGATATAACTTATGTTATGCTACTCGGTTTTACTCACGCAATACAAATTCTCAGCCGTTCGGATAAACAATTCATTATCTGAAAAAGCAAAAGAAGCTCGAATAGGACCTTCTCCCATTTCGATTTTGGATAAGATTTTGAATTCGTCACCGTCTTCCAACACCCAAAAAACGCCATCTTCGTTATGGCAATAGATTTTTCCATCGGCTATGGTAGGAGAAGCACGCATTACTTTTTGGCTATCAAGCTCGCCTTCCCATATTTTCTCACCGCTCTTGGCATCGACACAGGTCATCACATAGCGGTCGCCATCCAACACATATAATCGGCCATTATGAAATGCCGGCGTACACACATCGGGGGGATAGTCTGTCAATTTCCAATCAATCCATTCATCGTTCAGTTCTCCTTTTCCACCGGCCTTGATAGCAAAAAGAGGTTGGCGCTTTGGTGCAGCTACATAAACATGGCCATTTCCGGAAACGGCTGATGGCACAATACGCCAATGACCAATTTTATTAGGATTATAATTTCCCCAGCGCCATAACTCTTCACCGGTATCTGGATTATGCCCGGTGGCATAATCGGCACCAAAAACGATAATCTCTTCCCGTCCATTCCATTCAAATGGAATGGGAGTGGTATAGGCTTCCAGTGATTCAGCCCGTGCATCTGAGGGTCGTACATGTTTCCACAAATCTTTGCCGGTTTTTGGGTTAACCGCCAGTAAAAATGAATCGGCTGTCTCACCATCCTTTATTGTACGGTTACGCCGTAAAACCTGGATATATATCTTGCCGTCATAAAGCAAAGGACTGCTTCCATACCCCCATTGAATATGCAATTTGCCAAACTCTTTTTCCAGATTTCGCTGCCAAATAATATTACCCTCAAAATCCAAGGCTGCTAAATCACCTGTACCATACAAAAAATAGGCTCGCTCACCATCGGTCACCGGTGAAGGTGAAGCCTTGTTATGCCTGCGAAAATTCCCAAAATCGATGCCGATACGCTTTGACCAGGCAATGTCTCCACTATCCCGCTTTACACAAAGGGCTAATAAATCTTGTGTACGGTCATCCACCGAGCTCACAAAGATGTGATTTCCCCAAATAGCGGGTGTGGCAGCACTCTCACCCGGCATGGGGGCTTTCCATTTAATATTCTTTGTCTCGCTCCATTCCGCTGGCAAATTTTTGGCATCACTGACACCATCAAAATCATCTCCACGCCATTGAGGCCAATGGTTTGTTTGTCCAGGCAATACTGCCAAAACACTCAACATCAGAAATCCAATTAATATTGCTTGTACTCTAATCATCATCTCTTTTGCTCCTTCCGCAAATCAAATATATATGTTCTTAAAGTTCTTTATTATATATAAATTCATTAATTTATAAAATATATCAATATTTATTTCATTATCAATTTGGTCGATTTGCAAATCGAAATTGTTTCTTTTCTTGATACATACAAAATTCATTCGATTGTGTATTTTTATACTGGTCAGTTCCTCAATCCTCGCCATAAGTTTTTGTATATTCTTAAGTTATTACAGAAAAATCAGCGAGGAAACCTTAATAAAACGTTTATGTTTGGGTAATATTTTTAATTATTTATTGACTTTGTGTACAACTTTTTCGGTTTGTTTAGGCAAAAAGTCTATCACAAATAAACAGATGCGAGATAGAATTTAATAGAGAACAGGGAAAAATTATAAAAATAATAATTCTATCCGCTTACTGAGGTAACGTGATGTACGAAAACACTGCCGATCAGGTTCTTGTTGTTTTAAGACGAATAATACGAGCGATTGATATACATTCACGGGATCTGGTTCGCAATTATAGTTTGACAGGTCCCCAACTTATTCTACTTAAAGAATTGACTGAATTCAGGAAGCGGACAGTTGGCGATTTGGCCAAAACAGTCAGTCTTAGTAACGCTACCGTTACCGATATCCTGGATCGTCTGGAAAAACGGAAGCTGATACAACGTTCGCGCAGTGATACGGACCGGCGCCGCGTGTTGGTATCGATTACTGAAGAGGGAGAAAAACTACTCCAGAATGTACCTTCCTTGCTTCAAGAAAGATTTATTGCTCAATTTGAAAAATTGGAGATTTGGGAACAAACTTTAATATTATCCTCTCTGCAACGCATTGCATCCATGATGGAAGTCAAGGATCTTGATGCTTCACCTGTTCTCATCAGTGGTCCATTGGATTCAAGTGGGGAAGATTTAGATGACTATCATGATGACCAGGATTATTAATAACAACACCCAAAAGTTAACTTTTCGCGTTTTACATGTTCTCACATCTTCATTCGCATTCCTCTCGAAAGTCCGCTGAGTCTTCATCACATTTATTTGACTGGAGTTTATTTATGAGTCAAAACTTATCCATAATTCCTCAACCACGTCACATATTGAAAAGAGATGGCTATTTTGAATTAAATTCAAACGCAAGACTATTTTTTAGCCCCAACTCGTCCATCACGGATTCATTTATTCAATACGTTTGTGAACAGTTCCATTACTATACCAATTCAAGTCTTCCGGTTACCCAAAACATTCAAAATGCCTCGATCATATTCTCAATTGAGGAACAAGCCCAGAATATAAATCAAGAAAGCTACCAGATTGCAATTACTCTGGACAAAATCACTCTTTCTGCATCGAAACCACAGGGTTTGTTTTACGCTGTTCAAACCCTTTTACAAATTATTCAAAACCAACATCACTCATCATTCTCCATTCCCTGCCTTGAGATTGAAGATTACCCCTCATTCCAATGGCGGGGGATGCTCCTCGATTGCGTTCGCCATTACATGACTGTAGATTTCATCAAACGCTATATCGATCTGTTGGCATTCCATAAATTGAATACCCTCCACCTCCATCTTACCGATGACCAGGGCTGGCGTATGGAAATTCAATCTTACCCACGCTTAACCGAGGTTGGAGCATGGCGTAAAGAAAATGGCAAACCATACGGGGGCTTCTACACGCAAAAGCAATTAAAAGGAATTGTGGAATACGCCAATAGCCGCTACATCACCATTGTTCCTGAATTTGATATCCCCGGCCATACCACTGCCGCCATTGCAGCTTATCCAGAGCTCAGCTGTCATGCTAAATCCATTCCCGTTCAAACCCATTGGGGAATCTTTGAAGACATCCTGTGCCTTGGCAAAGAAAGCACATTTGAGTTTATTGAAATGGTTTTGGATGAGATGTTGGAGATATTCCCTTCCCCCTATATTCACTTGGGAGGTGATGAAGCCCCACGTACGAATTGGCAAAACTGTGCGTATTGTCAAGAACGTATACGAACCGAGAATCTTGAAAACGAAGCCCAACTGCAAAGTTACTTACTAAGGAAAATCGAACCTATTCTGGCCAGACAAAAACGCCGTATCATAGGATGGGATGAAATCCTGGAAGGAGGATCACTGCCCAATTCAGTAATTGTCCAATCATGGCAAGGGATGGAGGGCGCAGAGCAAGCTTCGAAATCCGGCCATCAGGTAATTGCTTCTCCCTTGCAAAATGTCTATTTTGATTACCCCAATAATGAAGAACAAGCCAAATGTAAACCAGATTGGATGAGAGTGACCACTTTGGAGACAGCCTATCAATTCCGCCCCATCCCTCCCCATTTTTCCTCTGATCAGGCACAACATGTTTTGGGTGGAGAATGCACTTTATGGAGTGAACACGCTCCCCAAGATCAGGTGAATCAGCAGGTCTTCCCGCGGCTTTGTGCCTTTTCAGAAACCGTATGGTCCCCTCAGGAAAAATTGAGTTGGAATGATTTTCAAAAGCGATTACAATCCCACCTGCAAAGATTAGATCAACTTGAAGTCCAATACTTTAAATAAGCGAACAGTTGAATAATTGTAACACCCGTTCAGCTTAAATAGGGTTTATAACGCATATCGCTTTTCAGCACATGGTTCAGAATCCACTCTTTTAAGAATTGAACCAACGATAATGACAAGACAGCTTTGCCGGATTGATAGCGCTCAAAATATTGAATCACTTCATCCCGAAGTTTATTATGCTCCTCCAGGTGTTGTTCATATTGAGGATAATGTTTTTCCTGCATGAGCCGTTCTTCTGTTTTGAAATGATTATCCGTATATTCAATCAACTTTTTCAGGATTTCAGTTAGCGCTTCTTTGGTCTTTTTTTGTTGGATGGAATCTTGTAATTGATTGATCATTTTAAACAGGCTTTGATGTTGTTTATCAATTTCCGGTATATTGACACTGTATTTTTCATCCCACACCAACCGATTTCCACCCGATTCGGGTTTCTGTTTTAACTCGAAAGCCTCCTCTTTATTGTAATTAACCTCATCAGATTGGTCTGATGTTGAAGGAGCAACTAAAGCTAACGAACCAGGCTCGTGCTCATAATTGTAATGGTGATCAAAATTGGAGTGGCTGACTATAGTCTTCAAGTTCTGTGTTTGGGATGTTAGTTCTTCGATGGAAGCGGCAGTCTCCTCGCTGGTGGATGCGTATTGTTGTGCCACTCCATCCAGTCCATCAACAATTTCACGAATGTGAGCTGCTCCTCGTGACTGTTCGTGGCATGCCTGGCTAATTTCATTTACATATTCAGCGGTTTTTTGAATATCGGGGATGATTTTTTGGATCAATTGGCCTGCTTCATTCGCCCCTTTGACACTACTTGCAGCCAAACTGGTAATCTCTTTCGCTGCTTCTTGAGAACGCTCTGCCAGTTTTCGAACCTCAACCGCCACCACAGCAAATCCTTTTCCCATCTCACCCGCCCGGGCAGCTTCAATAGCGGCGTTTAACGCCAATAAATTGGTTTGCTCAGCAATATCATTAATAATTTCAATCTTTTCCGCTATTTGCTTCATCGATTCAACCGTATTTATTACAGCCTGACCACCTTGCTCGGCATGAGAAACCGATTGCTTGGCTATTTGATTAGCCTGGCTTGAATGGTTTGCATTCTGCTCAATCAATGAAGTCATTTCTTCAATCGATGTCGAAGTTTCTTCAATTCTGCCAACTTGAGTGGAAGCCGCCTCTGCCTGTTGTTGGGATAATGAAGAAAGTGTTGATGATCCGGTAGTCATTTCATCCACAATTTGTTGCAAGTCTTTGATAAGGTTTGACATTCTTCCAGAGATTTGATTGAGATTATGTACCAGCCGGCCAATTTCATCCTCGCGGGTTAACTCTGAAACCTGGTTAAAGTGGCCTTCTGCTATACCCTCCGCGGTCTTCACTATCAAACCCAGGGGTTTAACTATCAATCGAGAGAATATCATGTACAGGATAAAAATATATATGATGAATCCAATCAATCCGATAATAAAATTCCAAAACAACGTCTGGTCCAAAAAGATTAGAAGCCCAATCATCATTCCAGTGACAACTAATGTGGCAACAATTGTTAAGAACAAGAATCGAAGACTGAGAGATGAGTTCTTGAAATTTAACATAATTGGCCTTCCTGTAAGATATGGAAAAATCTATATCCCAAGCGGTGGGATGGAGAAACTTAGTCACAACAACATTTCACTCATAGCAATTTATCTGCCAATATGCCATACTTACCCCTAAATCATAAAATTTATTTAAGCCCAATAATTTAAGCCGTTTAGACACTATGACATATCGCATGGTTTGGATAGATTCCTTCAAGATTGAGTTGAAATTATCAGATTGAATTACAATCCCTTTTAATTTGTAGCTAAAAACCTTAATACAATAAAACAAATTCATTAAAATTCTTTAAGAATAATTCTCTTAAAAAGTCTTTTTCGGGTGTATAGTGAATGTATCGCCTGGATTCATTTCCACTATGATGATCTGTTTATCTTCATCCATCGACTCTTCAGCGATTCCTTTAATTATCAACTCTTTATCTCCAAATGAATTCGATAGTCTTAATGTTCCACCTGTTTCTGATGTGACTGTAATATATTCAACTTGGCCTTTGACTCGACTAGCCGATATCAAAAACGCACCTTGAGCGCGTAATTTGGAAAAAGAGACAGTTTCCCATTCGTTGGGTATAGCGGGAAACACCTCAACCACATTAGCATGGCTTTGCAGCAACATTTCCTGCACACCGTTGGCAAAAGCGAAGTTGCCCTCCAATGTAAAAGGACGATATAGGAACTTCGATTTCCCGCTTTTGCTCTGATCTCCATTCAGGTGAAATGTGTTTTTAGACACAAAACATTCAGCAAAGATTCGCAATGCATCAGAGGCCTTATTACCATCATGTGCTCGTGCTGCCAGGCTGGCTAACCAGGCATAAGAGTACCCACACCACCAATCAGGCCCCAGACGTTCCAACTCATCCAGCGAATGGCGAATTACTTTTTGAACCGCAGGGCCATCTTCCCATTTCAACAAACCCAACGGATAAATTGCCATCAAATGGGAAAAATGACGATGTGAGCCTATCAATGCCATCCCCGGTGCCACCAACAGGCGTTGGTCATCTTTTGACATTGCCAATTGAGGCCATTGTGATAGGATTGTCGTCCAACGATTCGCCTCATCGCTCAAACCTAATTCCCGGGCACATTCTTCCGTTGCCATATATAACCAGCGTATCAATGCCAAATCATAATTCGTGGTCTGTTCGAACCATGCTTCGATACGATTATCCCCTATTTCCGGTGATGAACTGAGCGGGAGGCGCCTCATTCCATCCTCCATTCGTATAGAATGTTTATCCAAAAATACAGCCGTCTCCCGCAACCATGGATAAGCCCTCGTTTTCAAAAACTCCTTATCCATACTATATCGCCAATGCCAATAAAAATGCTGCGCTAACCAGGCTGAAGTGGTGGGGGAACACGAATACTGATGCCATCCCCCCATCGGTTCACCTTCAATAGTGGTCATGCCAGGAACATTCAACCCAGGCACTTTATAAAACTGCTCAGTCCATGCTTCAACTGTTGGTTTGATTTTCCAAAGCCAATCCAGAAACGATAACCCCTCGGCTAACCGATTACCGCTATAGCACGGCCAATAGCTCAATTGCGTATTCAAATCGTGATGGTAATCCCCCTTCCAGGGTGGAATACGGCGCTCATCCGCCGTCCAGATCGCCTGTAACGAAATAGGTGGAGCCCCCCGCCGGGCGGTACATCCAAATTTATAAGTATCCATATACCATTGTTTTTCAATCATTTTATCAGGCAAGTTGACGCTCGATTTATCCCAATAAGCATTCCACCATTTGGTATGGTCACCAAAATCAATCATCCCTTTGCGAATCAAAGCGGCCTGAACTTCATCCTGAGCGGCTTTTTGGGGATCAGCTGATTCTTCAGTAGAAATAATCGACCACACTCCGACTAAACGATCATGACCAATTTGTTCCCACTGACAATAAATTGCAAACTGAAATTCACCCCATCCTTCCTGAAGATAGGATATATAATTATCACCGGTTTCCATTATCGGATCAGTATAGCCCAAGGCACGTAAGTCATGACCACTCAAGGAATTAACGCCTTCTTCCGATAAATCACCCGCTCCACCAAATGGAGGAGGAATAATAACTGGCTTCAGATCCGCATCCACTCCTTCAAAGAAAAACCATCCCACAGGTTTCATGGCATGCACAAAGGTTTTCAGAACCGCACCATTACTCCAAACCACCTTGCACTCTGCCTTGGAAATATCCAACTGTACATTTTCAACTTTACCCAAGGCTGTTTGATCAAACTCCAATCGTCCAGCTGGAATTTTGGTCGGAGCAGGTAGGTCGTTATACGGACGATCGATCAAATCCTGCACTGGTCCAATATCACCATTCTTGAATTGCTCGTACATCCAATCAAAGCAAAACTCCGGCTTTTGAAAATTCTCAACTGGCCGGCGGTCCCATAAATCCGCACGATCCAATGAGAACCTTAATCGGTCACCCTCCTGCCAAACCAACGCCCCCACCATACCATTTCCCAGTGGAACCGCTTCGTCCCACCGAATGGACAAAAAATCAAAATCGAGATCATGCAAAGGCAGGGGTGTAGCGCTCCCTGCTAATGTAAATATCGTCAAAAGAAACACAAAAAAGGATTTCATGGCATTCCCCCTGCTTATAATCATGGATTTGGAATAAACCTTAATAAACTTGCTATGTTATAATCGAAAAATCCCCGCTCTATCAATGGGATAAAGCGGGGATCATGAAAATAATGAGTTTACTTTATTGAACAGCCCGCTCCGATTGATAATAATCCATCAGGATTTTAGCCACTTCCGGACGTGAAAATTCCTCAGGGAGCGGTTCACCATTTGAAAGCATTTCCCGAACCTTGGTCCCTGATAAAAAGACATAATCGTCTTTTGTGTGGTCGGGATGATTTCGCATCATCACCACTTTGTTCAGTTTCTTGGACCAGGCGGTATGATCCGCTTCATAAATTTCAATCTCCAATGCATCTTCCGGTACTTCTTCCTTGAAGATCTTCTGGGCATCAAAGGGTCCGTAATAATCACCCACTCCGGCATGGTCACGTCCAACGATCAGATGGGTGCACCCCGCATTTTGCCGGAAAATAGCATGTAACACCGCTTCCCGTGGACCTGCATACATCATATCAAATCCATAGCCGGTCACCATCACGGTATTGGGTGGGAAATAGGTATCCACCATTTTTCGAATGGCTGCATCACGGACATCAGCAGGCACATCCCCTTTTTTGAGTTTCCCCAATAGCATGTGGATCAAGATACCATCCGCCCCCACATCTTCTAAAGCCATGCGGCAAAGTTCCTCGTGGGCACGATGCATGGGATTGCGAGTTTGAAAAGCGACTACCTTCTGCCAACCTCGTTCCTTGATTTCATCACGAATTTGATAGGCTGTGCGAAACGTGTTGGGAAAATCCTTTTCAAAATAGGAAAAATTAAGTACTTTTAGTGGACCAGCAATAGAAATTCCCCCCGAGGAGTTAAACGCCGAAACACCTGGGTGATTGGTATCGGTGGTGCGAAAAACATTGTTGGTGATGAATTTCAAATCCCCACCGCTCAACTCTTCAATTTCAGCAACCTCCTGGATAGCCAGTACAGGATTTCCCTCTACATTTGGATCCCGCAAGGCAATTTGCTTGGCGCCTTCGATGCCCTTTGTACTTCTCACCAGGTTCATGATCGGGACGGGCCAAAACAAACCTTTGGTTGTTTTCATCCGCTCCGCCACACTCATAGCATCCCCTCGATTCATAAAACCTGTCAGTGGATTAAAATACCCGCTACCCAGCATAACCGCATTTGCCGCCGCACTGGATGAAATCATCAATGATGGAAGTTGCTCCGCTTCCTCAATCAGGGCTTTGCGCTCGTTGTTATCCATCACAAATAATGGATTCAGTGTTTCCGAACCATGTGGTTTTATCATTCCTCTTCGTCTCCTTCAATGAAAAATCTTGTTACTCGTATATAAAATCGATTTTTTATTCACACCATAAAGGTTTCCAAGTGTTAAATCATACGTCAAGCCGGGTGATTTCAAACCCCAATGAACCAAAAGCGGATTGCTTATACAATATTATAAGGAATGACAGGAACTTCCACTCCTCTCACTCTTCCCTTAAGCTACGCAATTCGCTATGTTTAATGATTATAACCATTTTATTGTAGCAGGCCTATTCCATGAAATATGATGCAATCGTGGTTGGTGCCGGGATAATCGGCTTGATGACCGCGCGTGAACTCTTAAAAAAGGGTTATAAGGTTCTCATTCTGGATAAAAATAAGGCTGGATATGAAGCCACCTGGTCGTCAGGGGGTATTTTATCTCCACTTTATCCCTGGCGGGAACCAGAAGCGGCTTTAGACCTATGTGAATGGGGCCAGCAACGCTATCCGTTCATTGCGAACAAACTGTATGAAGAAACAGGTATAGATTCTCAATGGATTCAATCCGGCCTTATCAACCTGGATGAAGAGGACATCCCCCAAGCAAAGGCATGGTCACAAGAGCGAAATCAATCTTTAACCGTACTTTATCAAGAAATTGTGCATCAACATGAACCTCGTTTACAAGACGTTTGGGATAAAGCCGTTTACTTATCCAATGTCGCACATATACGCCCTCCTCGATTGATAAAAGCACTTTTGGCAAGCATTCAATCTTTGGGTGGGGAGATAAAAGAATATTGTGAGGTTGTACAATTAATTATTGAAAGCAATCAATGCAAAGGTGTTTTGATCAAAAATGAGCCAGTTTATGCTGAAACTGTTAGCATCGCTACAGGGGCCTGGACCACAAAACTGGTTGATTCTTCTGATATAAATCTCAATATCGAACCGGTTCGTGGGCAAATGATCCTGATCCAAGCAGAACCCGGTTTTTTGAAACGTATTCTTCTTTATAAGTCCAAATACCTTATTCCTCGCCAAGACGGCCTTATCCTCGCTGGCAGCACCGTTGAGAATGTGGGTTATGATAGTCGAACCTCCTCGGAAGGAATAGCAGAATTAAAGGACGCGGCTTTATTTATTTTACCGGAACTTCAGAACACCGAGGTCATTAATCAATGGGCTGGATTACGCCCCGGAACACCAGATGGTATTCCCTATATCGGTCAACACCCCACCATAAAGAATCTATTCATCAATGCCGGTCATTTTCGCAATGGCATTCAAATGGCTCCTGCTTCCGCAAGACTAATTGTGGATATCATTACCCAACAAACACCTATTCTTGATCCTCAACCTTATGCCATAATGGAAGGAGATCAATAAGGAGGTGATAGTGATGGATATAGGTTTTAGTATTCTTGTAGGTATGATTGCATTCTCTTTTGCTTTAAACAGTGGGATGAAAGCAATCGCTGAGTCTATAAAATACAATCACAATCAGAAAGAAAGAAACCAGGATTAAAAAGTTCGCAATCGAAGAGGAGATTTATGGAATTTCGAGATTTAGGTGTAACCGGGCTAAGAGTATCTGCATTAGGTTTGGGAGCATCACCCCTAGGCAGTGTATTTCGGGATATTGATGAAAAAGAGGGAATAAAAACCGTCCATACCGCTATTGATCTGGGTATTAACTATATTGATGTTGCACCCTTTTACGGAGATACCAAAGCGGAAAGCGTATTAGGAAAAGCATTAAGTGAGATACCCCGTGACAAATATTACCTTGCGACAAAAGTGGGTCGTTATGGAGAATCAAAGTTCAATTTTTCCGCAAAACGGGTCAAAAAAAGCGTCGACGAAAGCTTACAACGACTCAATGTTGATACAATCGACGTAATTCAATGCCATGATATTGAATTTGGCTCTCTCGATAAAATCGCGGATGAAACCATCCCTGCTCTGCGCGAAGTTTGCGAAGCAGGAAAAGCCCGTTTTGTGGGGATCACCGGTCTTCCCTTGAATAGTTTTCGCTATGTCCTTAACAAAACCAAAGTGGATACCATTTTATCCTATTGCCATTATTCACTAAACGATACCTCCCTCACATCTTTGCTACCAATGCTGCAAAACAAAAAAGTCGGGATTATCAACGCTTCCCCTTTATCCATGGGACTTTTAACCAACCGGGGAGCCCCTGATTGGCATCCAGCCTCCCAGGAAATTCGGGAGATTTGCGGCCAGGCTGTAGAATATTGCAAACATCAGGGAGAAGACATAGCCAAACTGGCCCTCCAATTTTCCGTCATGAACAAAGAAGTTAACACTACGCTCATTGGCACCGCCAATCCCGAAAATATCAAGAAAAACGTGCAATGGATCGCTGAGCCAATCGACATTGAGTTGCTGGAAACGGTTCTATCCATACTCGAACCCATCCGCGACCAAACCTGGTCCAGTGGAAAGCCAGAAAATAATTAAATATGAATTTCATATAAATTATGAAATGACAAACCGGTGATTTATGATATTGTGTATAATTTTGATGTATAATCAAATCAAAATACAATCGAATAAATCGTGGATTCCTACACAACCAAAGGTATGTTATCGCTTATTTTTCGGTTCCGTTCACACCAACACCTACAACCTCGAATTTAGAAACAATTCATCTATCTTCCGCCACCGCTTCTCCTACGGTTGAGCAATCTCCCCGTACCATACAATCATCAACTGATACATTAGCTTCCATGAATCAATCAAATGGGATGATATCCAGCAGCCATTCATCTCAGTGGAGCCATTTTCACGTTAATGAAGGGATTCTGCTTATATTTCTCTTCGTCCTATTGATTACCTTCAGTTTGATCATTATTTTGTGGATACTATGGTGAACTGTACCATCGTTTTAACAACATATATTAGCGATTGTGATACAAATTAATTCTCAAGTTGGAGAAACGCATCCATGAAGAAAATTGACACCCACCAGCATTTTTGGAAATATAACGCAGAAGAATATGGCTGGATTGGCCCGAAATTAAAAAAACTGCAGCGTGATTTTCTGCCCGATGATCTCGCCCCGCTCTTATCCGCGAATGATATTGATGGGTGTGTCTCAGTGCAAGCTCGCCAAACCGTCAAAGAATCCCAATGGCTGCTTGACCTGGCTGACGCCCATTCGTTCATCAAAGGAGTGGTTGGATGGGTGGATCTTTGCAGCCTTGAACTTAAAGACCAGCTTGAACACTTTGCCTCGCATCCAAAATTTAAAGGGATACGCCATGTGGTACATGATGAACCCGACACACGTTTTCTTATGCGTGAAAACTGCGTGAAGGGCATCGGCATGCTGTCTCAATATAACTTGACTTACGATCTGTTGCTTTTCCCCAAACATCTGCCGGTGGCTATTGAATTAGTCCAGCAATTTCCCGAACAGCGCTTCGTTGTCGATCACATCGCCAAGCCGGTTATCAAAGCAGGGATTATGACACCCTGGAACCGTGACATCAAAACCTTAGCCTCCTATCAAAATGTCTACTGCAAAGTATCAGGCATGGTAACCGAAGCGGAATGGGATAAATGGACAAAAGAAGATTTTACCCCTTACCTCGATGTCGTATTCGAAACCTTTGGCCCTGAGCGCATCATGGTTGGTTCCGATTGGCCGGTCTGTACACTCGCCGCGGAGTATAAAGAAGTCATGCAAATCCCTGCGGATTACATCCAGAATCTATCCAGCGACGAGCAAGCCCAGGTTTGGGGCAAAACCGCAATTACGTTTTATGGATTGGAAGAATAGGCCGTTTTTTATGGCTCTTTACTTCCTCATCATCACAAGAATCAACGCTTGATTCATATTAGTCAAACCTAACAACGCTGGTTTATCTTTTTCAAGAAACAGGGTGTTTTCCAGCAATGGTGTGTTTGCTGAATCTTCAGACGTTGTTTGGAATAGTCCACCTTTAACGATCAAATAGGGTGGACGATAGTCGATAAATTCCAAATCGCAGCGATAGGTTTGCGCCAGTGAAACTCGCGCTTGGCCGAGGGCTCCTTTTTCCGCCACCAAATGGACGAGTCCCTTGCCCAATTCCGCTACAGCGTTAAAACCGAATATTTCAAGATCTTCCGAATCGATGCCATATTTTTTTAGTAATTCCGTATCGTAATGTCTATAAACATCACCACCAGAATCATCCTTTCCGACACGTATAACCCCGTTTTCGAGCACAATGAAATCCAATCCATGGGGAGGAAGAATGGTTCTTAACAATTCAGCCACTGTTGGATTATTAAGTTTTACGGTTATTGTACCTTGAACATCAGGATCAAGAACTATTTGGACGCCGGTCTGGTCACTAACCATTTGAATGACTTCCTTTATATCTGCATTTCTTAATGAAATGGGGCCTAATTTCTTCTCCATTTTTTCCCGTATGGGTATCGATTCTACATCCAGCACGTTATTATTACGTTCACTTTTATCTTGTTCATCATCGTCTTTCTTATAAACCTCAATGGCAACATTTGGTTGGGCTAAACGATCATCAAATTGGGTTATCCGGTACCACAAACCAAGGGAAGGCAGCACGGTTTCCAACACTTTGCTTAATGTCCCCTCTTCCAGATTAAACGAAACCTGGCGATTGAATGTCGGAATATCCTGAAAACCGATTCTGACATTGATTCGATCCGCCAAGGATTGGAGCAAAGGCCCTACCTTATGATTCAACGCAGAAACCGTTCCTAAATTTTTTTCGAATATTCGTTCATACGCACTGGGGATATATAATGTTTGGCCAACCCTGATCTTATTTGAATCAAGGCCATTCCATTCAGAAATCGAATTTGCAGTCACGCCATATTCATTTGCAATCGATGCAAGCGTTTCTCCCTGATTCACTTTATGATCATAAGCATAAAAAACATTCTCACCATGTCTAATCACCCGGGAAATTTTCTTCTCCTCTTTCTTATGCACTTTTGCGCACTCAAGCAACACCACCTGAATCTGATAACGCTCGGGAATGGATACCTTTTGTTTATAATGTCGTACATACGTTAGCATTTCTTCAAGAATGTTCTCAATTTTCTCATGAGTGGATGGCAATGCCGTCACAAACAATACATTGGCTTTTTCATCAGCGATAGCTGTTTCTTCAATAAACTTCACTGTATTTGAACTCGGATGTTCAGTGGTTTCCCGTTCAACCATATCAAATTTGGGTTCATCACCGGAATCCGTATCATAATAAATTTCGTATATATGTAATTCATTCTTAATCAAAGCCTGGGCGACAGTGGGGCTGATATCCTTCAGATTATAAACACCTCTCATGAGTTCATTTTCGTGTAAAAATGCCTCTTTAGCACGATCATATTTCTCCCGCCTTTCAATCTCTCTCAAGCGATTTTCATATCCTTTTGACCAAACGACCAAATGAGTATTGTCTTTCCACTCATAGCCAATCTGTTTATATTTATCTTCAACATCCAGCAATAAATTGATTAGTTTTTCGACAAGGAGATCAGTTAAAACCAAAGAAGAATAATCAGCTCTAATATCCGTATTCTTGGCATACTCGATGGATTCGGGATGATTTTCCACGGCTTTCCATTCCACACTAAAACCATATTCATCCGCTAATTGCTGTAACACTTCACCATACGTATCATCTTTTGAAACTGAAAACTTTTCCACGCAGGCTTTCGCTCCAACCACGCTCTCATCCGGACTGGCATTGACAATCAATCCTGCCGTACGGGTATGTTCAATAAATTGGATAAAGCGCACTTCAATATCAAAACGCCCGAAGTTCATCTGTAAATGTTTCTTAATGGGTTCCACCCATTCTTCATTTGTTTTTAAATCTTTTACCAATAACACATCTGTATGCTTTTTGTCTTGTGTTGAATGAGGACGGCTGTTAATCGCAATTTGATATTGATTAAGTTGGATGGGATTAAATTCGGAAACCCACAAATTTTTCTCTTTAACCGCATAACTATCCAGTTTCCATTCGAGTGGTTGCTCATATGCATATATGGTGATACTTCTTTCCAACTTTGCATCCTTGGATAATGGTTTTATTTCATCAAAATGCATTTCAAATATAAATTCATTCAAGTATAAAAACCAAACCTCTGAATGAAGAGTCAATACTTCTGGTGAGTTTAGTAATCTTTCTTTTGTTTGTCTTGTATATTGAATACGTAATGGAATGCTGATCTCTTCCTGTTCTTCAGGCTGAAAAACCAATGTACCATGATAATAAAACCCTTCTGGTAAATTAGCCGGTATCTTATCCTCATCTTTACGCCATATAATGGTCACCCAGTTATTAAATTTAGTTTTATTAAAAAAGTAATCTTCCCTTTGTATCAGCGAAACCTTCCACTCCGGTTTACCCTCCCACCCTGAATCAAATTGTTTCAAATCCGCAGCATATGGAATTGATCCAACAAAAACAATCATTAATGCAAAGATGGTACATGAAGTCATTTGTTTCATCGTATTTTCTCCTATTGAATCGTGGATTGGTGTTGAGGTTTAAAATCGGCATCGACGATCCAGATGGCCGAACCTTGGTTCTTTAACGGAGTTTCGATAATAACCTTGCCGTCCTCTTCCCTTGTTTCGATCTGGTTTTTACGTGAATCGGCATTTGTCTCTTTGGTCTTGTTCGTATCAGGGTGAATAGGTAGCTGAATTATTTGTTGGTTTGTAGTAAGAGAAGGCTTCGTTTGGAATTTTCCATTTAATAGAGAAGCCTGATTTTCAACCACAATGCCGAACAATACCCCAAGGGCAAACACCGCGGCGGTTGCCAAGGGACGCCAAAAGCGGTGAGGTTTTGAAGGCGTTGGTTGAAATTCAACATTAGATGGAATCGTAAAAGGTTTAACGCGATCCATCCCTGGTGGTTCTTGCATAACCCAGCTTTTGCTTTGATCCAGGAGTAAACGTAATTCGTTCATTTCACGTTTTAACGTGGCATCGGTTTCAAGTTCCTGTTCAAACATTGTTTGATCAGATTCACGCATTTCACCGGTAAGATAGTTCATCATTCGTTCGACATTTGCATTATGATCATGCATCTTTTCGTTGTTCATGGTACAACCTCTTCTTTTCCCTATTCTTTCTTAGACATGGGCGTTAAAGCCATCTGTAGTTTTTTCAAGGCACGGTATAACTGCAAACGGACTTGTCCCGCTGGCATGTTTAAAGCCTCCGAAATCTCTTTCGGATTTAAATCCTCCCACAAATGTAGCATCATAATCGCCCGCTGCTGAGGGGATAACAAACCAATGCATTGATCAATCTGGTTGATAAAAAAATTCTGCTCGTAGTGTTCACGTGGGTTGCGATCGGTTTCGTGGGAAGCGGCAAGTTCATCCACGTCCATTGAATGAATGTGTTCGTTCCAATTTCGTTTCCGCCGTAAAAAATCCAGGGCGGTATTGGCCGTCAAGGTTGAAATCCACGCCCGAAAATGACCCTGTAATTTAAACTGCTTGATCTTATCCACCAATTTAAGATAAACCATTTGACACACATCATGTGCGTCATCCTCATGAAGCACAATCTTATACGCCACATGGTATATCAAACGGCTGTAGGGCTGGATTAACGATAAGAGGGCATTTCGATCACCTGACATGGCGCATCGAATTAATTCAAATTCACTCACCAACCCTTCTCCCTTGATGTTTACTTAACCTTCATAATCAATAACGTTTAAATGATAACGAAAGCTAACAACCATTTATTCATTAAATTCAATCGCTTAATATCCCCTTCTCACTTCTCACCTGAATGTTTTGTTATCTCTTTGACAAAAGGTTAATATTTTATCTATCTTACAAAAATTATATATTTAGTCATGTTTCAAAATGGCATAAAAAATACCTATTTAAATAAATTACCTGAAAATTCAGTGTTGACTCATTCTGGATACAGAGATATATTGGATATATAAATAGCTATTTGAAATGCAATTTTGTGTGTTTGTCGACTGAAAACGTTTTTAAAAGCTGCATAATAAACGGAGAAAATCAATGAGACGATACCTGCATTTCTGTGACTGTGGGCCACATTTTCACTGTGGGACAGTCATTATTCAACTGTTCTGCGAAGAATGTGGGGCTGAATATCTTGGTCCAGACTGTAATATCACCCAACCATTGCCTGTGGCCTTGCGCGAAAATGGCCGCATACTCTGCGTTGAATGTTTTCAGTCTATACAGGTGAAAGAAATGGCTTTTTCAAAAACAGCATACTAATAAGAAATCCTATAAGCATTTTTATGCAAAATATCAACATGGATAAACACAATTATATGAGGAAAATAATGCATATCGTCGTTAGCGTCAAAATGGTACCCGATACAACGTTGGTTGAAATCGATCCTGAAACCAATACCCTGGTGCGCGAAGGCGTACCCTTCATTACCAATCCTTTCGATACCCATGCAATCGAAGAAGCTTTAAGGCTTAAAGACCGATATGACGCCAAGGTTACCGTTATATCAATGGGGCCACCCGCCGCTGATAAAGTACTAAGAAAAGCCATTTCATTGGGAGCGGACCGGGCGGTGCTGCTTAGTGACCGTGCTTTTGGAGGTGCCGACACCCTCGCCACCAGCCGCGTGTTGGCAGAAGCTATCCAACGCATCAACAATGATGAACCTGTCGATCTCATCTTTTGTGGTATGCAAACCATTGATGGCGATACCGCCCAAGTCGGCCCGGGAATCGCCTGCCGCCTGAATTATTCCCAACTCACATTGGTAGACCAAATCCTCTTGCTCGATCAGGAAAACCGTCTCATACGAGTCAGACGAAAACTGGAAAAACACAGCGAGATCGTGGAGGCCAAACTCCCCGCGTTGATCACCGTCATGCGCGAAATTAACACTCCCCGTTACCCCACCGTCCCCGCCCGCCTGGCAGCGGAACGAAGTTATATTGAAGTCTGGTCCAATGATGTCATGAAATTGGACAAGAATACCATCGGCCTTCTAGGTTCCCCTACACAAGTACGAAAAATCTTCGCTCCCCAACGAGAAAAAGGTGAAGTGGTGAATGCATTTGGGAGCGAAAAAGAGAAAGTTGCTGAGATTTTCACACGTAAACTGTCCGAATGGGATATCATCAATAATCGCTAAATCTGTACAACAACCGAGGGATGAATAATGGAAAAAAAGCGAATCAAAAAACCTCGAGGCAAAGCCCGATATTTAGAAGGAAAATGTATCGCCTGTGGCGCGCGCTGCCAATCCGCCTGCCCGGTGGATGCCATTGAAATGAACGATGAGGGTGAACCCATTATCCTTCTTGGTGAATGTATCGGATGCCAAAAATGCGTTAAAGTCTGTCCGGCTGAAGCCATCGAAATGTATTACACGCCGGATGAACAAAAAATCCTCGAAGAATATAACAAATCAAAACAAGGCATCGAAGAAGTTGCTGATCCCTCTATCCGTGAATGGGAAGGGGTATGGATTTTTGTTGAACAATTCGCAGGCGAAGCCCATACCGTTTCTTGGGAACTTTTAGGCGTTGGTCGTCAATTGGCCAATGATTTGGATGTGGAATTATGCGCCTTCATCGTTGGCCATAATGTAAAACATCTGGCTGAACAAGCCTTCGGATACGGTGCAGATAAGGTCTATCTTGTGGAAGATAAAGCGCTTAGCCATTATCGCACAATCCCCTACCTGCGCGCCACGGTTAAATTGATCCAAAAATATCAACCCGAAATCGTTCTGATGGGGGCCACGGGCCTGGGCCGTGACCTTGCAGGCGCTGTGGCGACTGAACTAAAAACCGGCTTAACCGCCGATTGCACTGGCTTGACCATCAGCAAAAGCGATCGTTTGCTTGAACAAACTCGCCCGGCATTCGGTGGCAATATCATGGCTACCATTCTCTGTGAAACCGTTCGCCCCCAAATGGCCTCTGTCCGCCCTCATGTCATGCCCAAACCGGAATTTCATGAAGGCAGAACCGGTGAATTAATCACGGAATCCATCCATCTGGAAGAAGAAAACATAACCACCAAACTATTGGATATTATCCAAGCCCAGTCAGATAGCCGAATTAATTTGCCTGCCGCCAAAGTCATTGTCAGTGGTGGCCGCGGCATGATGGCGCCTGAGAATTTTTCCATGCTGCAAGAACTGGCCGGTTTGCTGGGGGGTGTTGTAGGTTGTTCCCGCAGTGCTGTCGATGCCGGTTGGCTTCCCCACGCTCATCAGGTGGGGCAAACCGGTAAAACCGTCAAACCAAAACTCTACATCGCATGCGGCATATCCGGCGCCATTCAACACCTCGTCGGTATGCAAAATTCCGATTATATTATCGCGATTAACAAAGATAAAAACGCCCCCATTTTTGACGTCGCCCATCTGGGCATTGTGGGAGACGTATTCGAGGTCTTGCCATCCGTCATTAATCAATTAAAAATCAATTCACCGTCCTACGAAAAAGACGAAAAAGAAAACATCTTAGCCGGAGTGTAAAACTTATGTCGATAAGCCGAATCATCTTTGCCATTATATTTTTCATCGCGATCGGCTTTTTCCTTCGCAATGTATACCTTCTTATTGCCAAATTATGTTTGGGGCGATGGGAAAACCGCTTCGACCGCCTCTTCACTCGCCTGAAGAACATGCTGCTCTATGCCTTTGGGCAGCGCCGGGTGGTTAAATCTCCCTTTGGAATAAATCACTTTATTATCTTCTGGGGATTCATGATCCTGTTGGCGCTCAACGCTGAATTCCTTATCCAAGGTTTGTTCCCCTCTTTCTCTCTTTCATTTATTGGTGATATTCCTTATGGCATATTGTTATTTATTACCGATGTCATGTCCTTGATTGTCCTGGTGGCTGTGCTGGTGGCTGTAGCGCGGCGTTTATTTTTCCGCCCTGCGCACATCGAGCCTACATTTGACGCCTTCTTTATCCTCGGAATGATTGCCGTCCTGATGATCGCCTATTTCGGCTACCATGCTGGTGAAATCCTTTTAAACGAAACCCAATACGCTGCATGGATGCCTATTTCAAACGCCTTTACCTCCTCCCTGGCATATATGGGTGAAAATTCAATTCACCTTGCGGAAACAACATGCTGGTGGATTCATGCCCTGGTGCTACTGTTCTTCCTCAATTACCTCCCTTATAGCAAGCACCTCCATGTCCTGACTGCCATTCCGAACTGCTTTTTCCGCAGTTTCTCTACCGTTAATACCGTCCCAACTGTCGAATTTGAATTAGACCGCCCCCTCGGGATTTCAAAGGTCACCCAATTCAGTTGGAAAGATTTGCTCGACTTCATGGCATGTACAGAGTGTGGCCGCTGCCAGGCGGAATGCCCAGCCACCACCACCCAAAAAGTGCTCAATCCAAAAGAGATTATCCACAAAGGAAAAGAAAACCTCTTCATAAACGGGCAACATATCCTCGCGACTCGGCCAGCGGATACATTGGCTGCCGCCCCCGAAGACATCGAACTACCGGCTTCCCTTATTAACGGATCATCGTACAGCATTTCTGAAAAAGAACTTTGGGATTGCACCACCTGTGGTTCATGCATGGAGCAATGCCCGGTCTTCATCGAGCATGTTCCTAAAATTGTCGAAATGCGCCGCCACCTGGTGATGGAACAGGCCAAATTCCCGGAAGAACTCTTGCTTTTCTTCAATAATATTGAACAACGATCCAATCCGTGGGGAATCGCTCCTACAGACCGGGCCAAGTGGACGCAGGATATTGATGTCCCCTTTATGGAAGAAGGGAAAGAAGTCGATTTTCTTTACTTTGTCGGCTGCGCAGGGGCATTCGATTCCCGCAACCGCGAAGTGGTCACCTCATTAATTAAGATTTTCAACCACACCGGTCTCTCTTATGCCGTTTTGGGAACAGAAGAAAAATGCTGCGGAGATTCCCTTCGCCGACTGGGTAATGAATATGTCTTCGAAATGCTGGTTAAAGATAATTTGCAATTATTTGACAAATACGGCATCAAAAAAATCGTCACCCATTGCCCGCATTGCTTCAGCACATTCAAAAACGACTACCAGCAATTCGATGCGGAATTGGAAGTGATTCATCACACCGACCTGCTTAATCAACTCATGCAGGAAGGTAAGCTTAAAATCAACCCCCAATCCAATCAGCGCACGGTATATCATGATTCCTGCTACCTGGGCCGCTACAACGATATTTATTCCCAACCTCGCGAACTGCTTCGCCAGGTCAATGGTGGGCAAGGCCCTCTCGAAATGAAGCGCCACGGTGAAAAAAGTTATTGCTGTGGAGCAGGCGGAGGCCGCATGTGGCTGGAAGAAACCGATGGAAAACGCATCTATCTGGAACGAACAGAAGAAGCACTACAGTGCGATCCTTCCACCATCGCCGTGGCATGCCCCTACTGCATGACCATGTTTGAAGATGGCATCAAACAAGTGGAAAAGCATGACACAGTAAAAATTAAAGACGTTGCGGAAATCATCGCTGATGCGTTGTAATTGATCTGCGCGAGACATGAGTTTCGTTACCCCAGTCTTGTTCCTGAAACCATTTGAGTAACGTAGGATCATAAGATTAAAGCCATTTATCTGGATGCCGGTATTTCCAGGCAGAAGATAGAAAACTGTCCGGAATTGCAAAAGGCTTTAGATGATGTGTGCAAACACTCCAGTGTGTTAGTGGTGTATTCGCTTTCGCGCCTGGCCAGGTCAACCGCCGAAACGATACTGATTGCCGCCCGGCTTAATAAAGATAAACGCGAGGCATTCAAAAAACTGGCGACTGCTGCGCAGGATCACGCCCGTGTCGAAAAGAGGAACCTGAGCCGATTCGTGAGGACGAAGGATTCGGGGCGTTTGAGAAGCCGACACGGTATGAGGAACTCGTTTATAAAGCTCTGGCCGAGCAACTGATTTCGCCTGTACGGGCTGCTCAGTTTCTTGAATGCTCGGTGAAAACCGTAGGTTTCTGTTCAAATGCTCCCGCTGCTCCATGTATCATCATTCTTCGCATCTCCATACCCAAGAGAAAATGACGCCAGTGTATGGAGGCGATAACATCGCTGTTTCATGCTCTTTTATTTAA
>CAZFER010000072.1:0-31380 GCA_964517495.1 uncultured bacterium
GCGATTAAGGCCAATTCGATTGAAGAATTCAAGGAAAACTGCGAGATTTTGTAATATTCGCTTTTAAAGGGAAAAAATACAACACACTCAACTGTACGAGAACATGCCCCTTCCTCTTTTAAAAAATATACAGAGATATTTTGTTGGGGGCAAACCTTATTGTTTGCCCCCTAAATTTACTTAATAAGCAATCCCCAATTCCTTATTGGAATTAGCTTCGACCACCCGCGCGGTTGATACGAACGATTCCACCACCGGATCGCATCATAATATCGCCGATACTTCGAATTCCGTTGGAAGAATCATATGGGATTCCATAGCGAATTCCGTTGCTGCTGTACATATCTTGTGCTGCTGGTCCAAATGCCATGAGGATATAATCCCCTTCATTTAATGGGGGATCATAGCTCGTCGCTCCATAATCGGGACCAGGATTGGCGGGATCATTATCGGCATAATAATAAACATCGTTCCCTTCAAGACCAAAACGTTCTGAATGGCCACCGCTAACGGAGCTTAGATGGTCAGGAACAAAAGGATCTCTGGGGAGTGAGCTCATATAAGAAATTGGGGTGGTTAATGGCATTAATACATGAACCTGCCGGCGGTTGCCTTCGCCAACATTTCCCACGTTATTAAAAACATTTTCCAGGCGCTCTATTCCAAAACCTGATCCATGGCTATCATCCCAAAAATCAACCAATAAAACGCCCTTATCTAATCGCAGCTGTTCTATGGCAGTGAGGGTGTTACGCATATCCGCGTAAGACCTGGCAACTTTAGCACGTATTTGCGCGTTTAGAAAATTGGGAACGGCAATTGCGGCCAGGATTCCAATGATGGCTACCACAATAAGTAATTCGATGAGTGTGAATCCGGACTTTCTCATCAACAATATATTCCTTTCTTTGTTTTAATCCTTCTATTTAAAGTTTAACTCTTTTTTTTGAGATGTGTCAGTGATAAATTGAGAAATAAATGAGGTTTGTTGTAACATCTTGTCATTGATAATTAGGAGCAAAATGAAAAAAAATGTAAAAATAAAAAAGGGTCTACATGATGATACACGTAGCCCCTTTTAATGTTTTTACACGTGAATTTCTTCTGTGGGAGAGAAATTCACTTATAGGTGCGGTTTATTATAAAAAAATTATCATCGTCCACCGGCGCGATTAACCCGGATAATGCTGCCGCCTGATTTCATCATGATATCGCCGATGCTTCGAATACCGTTTGAGGCATCATAGGGTACACCAAAGCGAATACCGTTGCTTCCCCCATACATATCTTCTGCAGCCGGACCAAATGCCATTAAGACATAATCCCCTTCCTTAAGTGGAGGATCATAATTGGTTCCACCGTAATCACCACCCGAGTTGGATGGATCATTATCGGCATAGTAATAAACATCATTACCTGCAATACCGAATCGTTCAGAATGGCCCCCACTTGTATCTTGTAAATGCTTGGGCACAAATGGATCTTGAGGAATTGATGACATATAGGCAATGGGACTGGTGATAGGAGCCAGAACATGGACTTGGCGGCGATTGGCTTCGGGCAAATCGCCTACACCATTGAAAGTATCTTTGATGCGATCTCGACCCCACGTTGTGTCATCATCCCAAAAATCAACCAGCAACACACCTTTATCAAGGCGTAGTTGCTCAATACCGGTCAATGTATTACGCATATCAGCATAAGAGCGTGATACTTTTGCGCGGATTTGGGCATTCAAGAAGTTCGGGACTGCGATCGCAGCTAATATACCAATAATAGCCACCACGATAAGCAATTCGATGAGGGTAAAACCATCTCGTTTCATTACCTTGTAACCTCCCCAGGTTAAACGAATATTTTTTATGTGCAAACGGATTAAATCCTGTCTTGCCAAAGGTGAAATAGAGTTAACAAGCAAACAAAAAACTTTTGGCTAAAACAACCAATTTATATAAACAATTCAATGAACAATAAGCTTAACGCACCAAGCATATAATACATTAAATAATGAATTGATGCAACTCTATGAATTCAAATAAAAAACACAAAATTTTATTTCGCATTTATTATCGTACTAGATAGATTATGCGAAACAATATTATGGACGTCAAGAGATTTGTTGGGATGAAAAACAAATTGTTCATTTTTTTATTCTAAACTCAATGGAATATTTCAAGTCGTCCGGTTTAAAGGATTCTATCCTCTCCTCAATTTGAAATTTCTTCCGAATAGGGGGTGATAACTTGATACGTCTTGCTTAACTGGTTGATTTCATCGAGATAGGCTGGTTGTTCGCCGACTTCCACCATTTTACCTATCAAATGATAAATTTTATGAAACGCCCAATCCCGGGCGATTTGAAAGGTTCCATTATCCCGTTCGGGGATAGGTAAAGTGGCAATCATTTCTTTTCGTTCATCGAAGGCTTCGCCTACGATTCGTACGGTGATTTGTTCTTCGTCCCTGAGGCGTCCCCAAATTTTTAGTTCGCCTTTTAAGTATAAATCTGGCAAGACCTTAGGATAAATTTCCGTTTCGTCCACCTGGTTAAAATCGGCTTTCACTTTGAGCAAAACGGGATCTTCGATATACCCATATACGGATTGAATAAGGGCTGGTAATTCGCTTCGGTCGCGTTCAAATGCCACTAATCCACGGTTGCGGAAGGCTAACATATCCAGCAGGTAGCGATTCATTCGATCGCCTGTCCCAATGCAAAAGACCGAGGAACTTTCACCGCGAAACTGAGTCAATTCATTGATGATACGCCGGCTATTGACAACTCCAACAGTGGGGCGTCCATCACTGTATAACATCATAACCAATGGCCGGGCACGAGCGGTTCCCAGCTGGACTAATGGACTCAAAGAAGAGTAAATATCTGTTTTTCCAGATGCTTCCAATCGTTGGGTAAAAATTTGGGCTTGACTTATAGTTTCCTCTGTTGCAGAAACAAATGTCCGCGTAAAGCGCTTAACCGATTGTTTGAATCCCACGATATTGAAACGATCTTCAGGCCTTAAACGTTCTAATAGAGTGGATATTTCGTCTTTAATGACCCCCAGACGCCGATTCCCCATACTTCTTGAAGCATCGATGACGAAAATGACATCTTTGGGTAAGATGCGCAGCCGTTCATCCTGATTGGTGGGACGGATTCGCAACATGAAGTATCCATCTCCCCCAATATGATGGTAGGTAAACAGTTCGACACGAACCAAGTCATCCAAAACCACGAAACGGTCTTTGAGTTCTTGTTTAGCCTCTTCTTCCTTTTTCAATGAAGATGGTCCAGGGCTTTCCCGCATAAGTTCCGGAGAAGGCAGGATTTCATTTACAGGGGGAAGTTCAATAGGAGGTTCAGATATCTCGATGTCAGGAGCAGGGGGAGCCATATTTCCACCCATCGACTCATCGATGGATTCGGCAGCCGCTGGTTCACTGTCAAATTCCGGTTGAGGGAGATTGGCCATGATTCGGCGGCCAGATCCTGCTCCACGGCCAGCTAAAGCAATTCGTTCGTTGTTTACCGGATCGGATATGGCATCTTTCAGTGCTGATTCTTCAAATTGAGTTACGGATTGTTCACTAACATTGGATGTGATTAAATCTCTCGCCGTTTGATCATCCACAAACGGTGCTGTATTTTCGTTCTCATCCCACGAGGGAAGTTCGTTGGGATTGGCTTCAGGAATTGTTTCATCCAACGCACTGTCGACTGAGCGATTGGGAGGGACCGACATCTCTTCAATCTGTTTTTCCAATAACTGTGCGCGTTCTTCTTGAAGTTGGCGCTGGGTGGGGCGGGAAGCGAAATTCATCGATTCCAAATCTCTTAGTTTTACACGAAAGAGGGTTTCGACATTTTCTTCTGCTGATTGAAGGTCGGTTACCACCCAATCCCGTGAAATCAAAACAAACAAACCATGCAAGATAACGGAAATCAAAAGCATGGAAATCCACAGCCGGTCAATCTTACGGGGTGATTTTGATGGTGAATACATTGAATACATATCAACGTTTTGGGTTGAATACTTCATGGCGTTGATACTCTCTCATCCTTTGATAATTCTACGAATTCTTGAATGGCTTTTTTACGCCAATCTGATTTTGGAAAGCGATCCAATAATTCATTATACATCGTTTGAGCTGATTTTTTGTCTTTCAATTCCAAGTGGCATTTAACGGCCTGATACATCGCTTCGGGGGTGAATTGGGGATGATCGTAAATAATGGCTACGCGCAGGAAGGAATCCAATGCGCTTTTAAAGCGTTGCCGTTTAGCGAGCAAACGGCCACGGTCCAAATATAGCTCAGCTGCGAAGGTTGGATCGGGATCACCAAGGCGGGTAAGTTCTGTCAAACTTTTTTCGTATATATCCAGTGCTTTAATTGGCAGATCCAAACCTTCCAACGCTTTTGCCTGGCTCCAATAAATTTCTGGTTTGAACATGCTGTTGGGGTATTGTTTCAAAAATGTTTCTGCGTTTATGCTGGCTTCTTTCCAGCGTTCCAGAGCCACCAATTGGTTGCCCTTTGCGATATAGGCTCGTTCAAGAAGGGATGGTTGATCAAATGTATTCAATACCCGTTCCACGATGGATAAAGCTTCTTTATGTTTTCCTTCCTCGTCGGCGTAAAAGATCATCCAAAAAATCACTTCTGCTGGTATTTTTGTGCCGTATTGGGTATCCAGCACTTGCTTGAATCCATCATAGGCTAATTCCCGGGCTTTGCGCTGATAATCACACAGCGATTTTCTTAATAACACCTCATCACGATTTTTAAAATTTGGATAGTTTTCCAATAGTTTTCCATACATTTGAGATGCTTTTTCACGTTGTTCCTTGATTTCATAGATATAGCCCTGCCAATAAAAAGCATCGGGTTTGCGTTTATCCGCATCGGTTTCTTCGATGAGTTGATTAAAGGTATTTAGAGCCTCATCCAGATTTTCCAACTTATAGAGGGCTAAGCCTTTGCGATAAAGCATTTCCTGTTTACTGTCCAGGTTGGGGAATGTTTCAAGCAAACGATCGGCGGTTTCGATAGCTTTTTGATAATCCTTGTTTGCAAATCGGGCATTGCATGCCCATAATAAAGCCTGTTGAGCCCTTGAACTGGAAGGATAGGTCTCAAAAAACGATTCAAATGTATCCGCGGCTTCAGTATAGTTTTTTTGCCGGTAGAGAAGATCGGCGGTCAAGTAAAGTGCTTCCTCGGCGTAATCCCCTTGGGCATCGATTTTACGCGATAGTTTTAGTTCTTTGATGGCGCTATCGTAATTATCGAGATGGGCGTAACACTGAGCCATTAAAAAGTGAACGTTGCTAATCATGGTGGGATTGCCGCCATGCTGGGTAAAACGTTTGCATTCCTCTAGGGCTTTGTTATAGTCGTCTGATAAATAGTACGACCAAGCCAGCTGATACCAGGCACGTTCACGGTATTCTCCTGCATTGGGATCGGCAATGACATCTCGAAAATAGGCAATGGCGTCGATGTACATCTTCTGCTGATACGAACAGGTGCCTTGCATAAAGATGATTCCAACGGCTAAATCGCCAGGCAGCGATTGCCGTTGTAATGAATCAGCAATCGCTAATGCTTTGCCATAATTTTGTTGCCGGTATTCAGACCATGCTGCTCCATACTTGGCTTTAGCGGTATTGGGGGAGTTTGGATTCTTTTCGATGTAGGCTTCATACGCTTTTGCCGCTTCGGCGAATTTATCCTGCTGATATAAGATTTGAGCGGATAGGAGTTTGGAATCCTCAATCAGGGTTGAACCTTCAGGGATGGAGTATTTGGAGGGGTTGTTCCATAAATCCGCCAGTAATTCAGCGGCTTTTTCAGTTTGATCAGTCTTTTGGAATACCTCAGCGAGTAGATAAGTTGCTAAACCGGCGTATTCGCCTTTTGGAAAGGTATCCCGGATTTGGCGATACCGTTTTTGTGCTTCTTTGTATTGTTCCAGATTCTCATAACATCGTCCACTGTAAAAAAGTGCAGCTTCCACCAATGATTTATCTTTACTTTCCTTGATGATCCGGTTGAGCGATTGCAAACCACCTTTTGCATCTCCAATCTTATATGAGATTTCCCCATGGCGAATCAAGGCCTCGTTCAACCGCTCACTCCCAGGATTCTCATTGATAAAATCCTGAAAGGCTCCACGGGCTTCCACCAAGAAGATTTTTGCTTCCAGTGGTTTGTTTTTATTAATCTTAATGGCGTGTTGATATAAGGATTCACCGCGCCGAAATACAGCTGTGGGTCTATAGGAAGAAGCTGGATAGTTCGATAAAAAATCCGCATATTGCTGGGCGGCGCTTTCGTACATTTCACGTTGATATAAACCATCCGCAAATTCAATGGCTTGTTTTTCCGATGAGGAAGGTTCGGCAGAAAAAGGGTGATTGTTGGTAATAAGCAAAACAATTAAGGCCATGCAAGCCGTAATAATTCTGTTATAACCAGGAAAAGAAAAATTGTGAAATATGTACTGAGTCATGATATGCAGACCTGTTAACGTTATTCTATTTCTCTGATGTTTTTTCTGGCGGTAAAGCGCCAAAATGAACGTTCCATATCCCTGCTTTGGCACATACATCCATTATTTCAATGGTATCTTCCAGAAAAGAATGCCGATCACCTCGGATGATCACCGATTGTTCGGGGAAATTTTGGGCAATTCGATTTAAAAGACTGTTTAATTGATCAATCGTGATTTCACGCTGATTGACCACCATGCTGCCATCCTGGGTCAAATTGATTACCAATTCCCCTAAATTTCGCTTGGGGGTGCTGGCGGTTTCAGCAGTGGGTACAGTTATCGAAAGGACATTTTCCAATCGCGCAAACACCGAGGTGGTGATAAAAAAGATCAATAACAGAAAAATGATGTCAATCATGGGTGCCATCGGGATAATAGGTTCTTCATCAGATGAACGTGATAGAAAATTCATAATTATTATAACCCCTTGCGGCTGGTTTTGCGTTTGGGAGTTTCCGCGGTCATTAATGTTTCAGAGACTTCCACAGCGACTTCTTCCACCCGGCCAACCAAGGCCTGTACTTTGCCTCGGAAATAGAAAAATAGCCCCATGCAGGGAATGGCGACAATCAAGCCCGCAGCGGTGGTAACCAGTGCTTGTGCGACTGCACTTGCCAAAGCCACTGGTTTAACGGCGCTGTAATCGAAGGCGATCAGGTTAAAGGCACGAATCATACCCAGAACGGTTCCTAATAAACCCAGCATGGGAGAAACAGTGGCAATATCGGATAAATACCGTACCTTGCGCATTAAGGATTCAGCTTCACGCCGGCCTACGGCTTCCATGGTGGTTGAAACCGCATGGGGATCGTTCATCCCGCGTGTGATGCCAGCGAGGATCACTTTACTGAACATCCCTCTGGAGCGCCGGCATAGCCTTGCGATGTCTTCATAGCGTCGATCGCGCATATAATGCCGTATTTGCATCACCAACTCGTTGGGGACAAGATTACGTTCTGTCAGTGTTAGGGCGTAGTAAAGCGCCAATCCCACCGCCATAATGGAAAGCAAGGCTAGGATATACATAACCCAACCACCATTATTGAGCAACTCAAATAAGGTCATCCCTCTTCCGTCGTCTTCAATGGCCAGGTCAATTCCCGGTGTGGCCGAATTAATCTCCGGTGAGGCTGTGTTTTCTTGAGCGGTAAAGCTGGCATTCGTTAAAAAAACCATTAACAGAATAGATACCATCCATGCGCATAACCGTGTTTCTCGTGTTTTCATCGATTAGCATTCCTTTTCTCAATAAATTCGAGCCAATGGAATCCCGATGTTTCATCCCATCCATTCTACTATAAACAAACGGTTTGAATATACAATTGTTAATGACGTTGATGTATGATTGATCGGGAAAAATGTACCGTTAACCATTCATTAAAATCAATATAATTAAATCGTTAAAGAGGTGTTCGCCATTTCGCACCAATTTGCCATATTAACGAAAAACAATCCATCATCGTTACGCGGCATGTACAGAACCTCCCCAAAACCATGTTTCAGGTTAAATACGTATTATAATGTTCAATCGTTTCAATTTAGGAGAGAAAACCATGCTTGAAGACATTCGTTTTGCTATTTTGATTGTCAGCGACCGGGCCGCCTATGGGATTCGTGAGGATCAAACGGCACCGCGCCTTAAGTCTTTGATCTTAAAGAGAAAAGGCATGTGTGACCTCATAAAAATCATTCCCGATGATGCCCCCGTATTGAAAACCACTATTTTGGAATGGGCTGAGCCGCCAAATCTTGATGTTATTTTAACATCCGGAGGTACGGGTATTACTCCTCGCGATATTACTGTGGACGTGACGCTGGAATTGCTGGAAAAAGAGCTACCGGGATTTGGCGAAGAGATGCGCCGTCAATCGTTGCAATTTACATCAAATGCGATTCTTTCACGTGCCACGGCTGGAATTATTCGGAATAAGCTGTTGGTAAATCTCCCAGGCAGTCCCCAAGGTGCGGTGGATTGTCTAAATTGGATTTTAACTCCATTGCGGCATGGTGTGCGGCTTTTAAAACAGCAAGAATCCGAATGTCCCGTACAGCCTATACGAAATGAATGAGAATTCCCCTTTTTTTGAATTTTTTTTAGTGATAATAGGATTCCGTCTAGTTTGAATATTTAGAAATAATTACGTAACGATGGGTTCTGGTGGGATGACATTTTTTCTTGCTTACCCTCTTTATCAAATCAAAATATTTTTCTAACATTATAAAATCTCACTTTTTCAAATAGCGGTTATGCTATTTTATACCGCTTCACGTTAGTAGGTTGTTTTTATCTTTCTGTATTTGCATGCATGACTCCAAGAATGCTGTATCGATTCGTTTGTGTAATGTTTGTTGGGTTTGTGAAGTCTTCTCAGGATTAATTCAAAGAATAGGGATGAGGGATGGTTAAAGCCAATCAAATAGCTTCGACAGATCGGACGTGGCCTCATAATCTGGAAGCCGAGAAAAAAGTACTCGGTGCGATGATGCTGGATGATGAGGCACTTCACCGGGCGAATGAAATCCTGAATGAATTGGATTTTTTTCAACCCCATCACCAAACGATCTTCAAGGTTTTGGTGGAGATGTCTTCCAAAAGCATCGCCATCGACCTGATGACGCTTTCCGATGTATTGGAACGGCGGGGAGAATTGGCCACCATTGGTGGAGGTTTTTACCTCGCGGAATTGGCTCAAAACGTGGCAACCTCTGCCAATGTTGAATATCACGCCCGTATTGTGCGTGAGCGGTCCATGCGCCGCCGTTTGATTCGCGAATGTTCCACTATTATTCAGGAAGCCTATGAGAGCGCTGATGATTCCGAGGAATTGGTCTCATTTGCGGAATCTCGTATATTCCACCTTTCTCAACACCGGGTGGGCCGTTCCTTTAATCCATTGGGAAAGTTCCTGGATGCGGCGATTGAGAAAGTCCAATTGGCCCATGAGCGGGAAGGTTCACTTACAGGGCTTTCCAGTGGATTTCGTGATTTGGATTCTTTAACCTCAGGGCTTCAAGCGTCAGATCTGATTATTTTGGCTGCCCGCCCATCAGTGGGGAAGACCAGTTTTGTTCTGAATATGGCGGAGAATATCGCCATGGCGGGAACTCCCTCGGGGATTTTTTCACTGGAAATGAGTAGTGAACAGATCGCCGAGCGTGTGTTGTGTTCACAAGCCAAGGTCAATTTAAAACATTTGCGTTCTGGCTATTTTACTAAAAAAGATGCGACTCGATTGCTGCAGACCGCCAATCGAATCCATGATATTCCTCTGTATATTGACGATACGCCCAATCTATCACCGACAGAAGTGTTTAGCCGGGCACGGCGTTTGAAATCGGAACGTCCGGATTTGGGGCTGCTCATCATTGATTATTTGCAGTTAATGGGCAGTGGAGGTCGGGTGGAAAGCCGTCAGCAGGAGGTTTCTGATATCTCTCGCTCGCTTAAAATACTGGCGCGTGACTTGAATATCCCCATTATTGCTTGCTCACAGCTTTCTCGTGCCATTGAAAAACGTGATGACCATATGCCACGGCTATCTGATTTGCGTGAATCGGGCGCCATTGAACAGGATGCGGACCTGGTGGTTTTTCTCCACCGTGAGCCGCTGAAATCGGATTTTGAAGGCAAAGAGGAAGAGGATCTGGAAGCTGGCCGGGAAATCCATTACGCCTATAAATTAATCATTGGCAAGCATCGCAATGGTCCTATTGGAGAGGTCGATATTTACTTTGCGCGTGAATACACTCGTTTTTTTGATGCCGCTAAGGAAGAGCCTCAACCGGATGAGGATGTGCCATTTTAAGATGTGTTTTATGGGAGCTAATCGTAAATTTTTTGATCAACTCGGTTATTTCATAAATCAATTTAAATCAAGGCAATAATGATTGAATTTCTTATCTTGATTGACAATGAGTAGTTTCACCCCTTCTGATTTTCGTTATTATTTGTCATAATGGTTTTGATTAGTGACTACGATGCAATGTTTATGTACATTATCCCCTTCAACGTTTGTCAATCCTAAACGGAGTAGTTTCGATGCTGATTGAATTCAGCGTGGAGAATGTTTTATCATATAAACATCGTACAACTTTCTCGATGGTGGCATCGTCTGAGCAAACCTTACAGGAAAATGTTGTTGATGATCCCGCTGGTTTTTCGTTAAACCTGCTGAAAAGTGCGTTTATATTGGGCCCTAATAATTCGGGGAAATCCAATTTAATTGTAGCTTTATCGTTGTTGAAACAAATCATTACATCATCCTCTCAAAAAGCCGTGAGTGTTCAACCCTTTATGTTGAATCGGCACATGGCGGAAAAAGAGTCAAAGTTTGAAATTACTTTATTATGTCCGTCTGTTCGATGGGTTTATGGAATATCAATAAAAAGGCAATGTATCCAATCAGAATGGTTATACAGTTATCCCAGTGGCCAGCGGCGCTTGTATTTTGAGCGATATTATGATTCCGAATCACAATCCAGCCGGTTTAAATATGGGAAGCATTGGAAAAAGATCAAGGGATTGGATAAAGACATTCCTTCCTATACATCGTTTTTGGCGCTTGCTGCACAAAATGGCCATGATACGGCAATGGCTATCTTATCATACTTTCAAGACAACATGATTTTTATGAATCATGCGAATCAATTGGATTTGACACCTTTAAATGGCCACACAGAATTTAAAGATGAGATATTAAAATGGATTAATCTTGGTGATTTCAATATTGAAGATATCTACCTGGAGCCATTGGATAATCAACTAAAACTTCGTTATAAACAGGGTTCAGGAGAGAACGGATTTGCAGAACCGATCGTTTTCAATATGGAGGAATTATCCTCGGGCTTTCAACATTGGATTCAGTGGATATTACGAATTGTTTCACGCAGAGGAAAACATTCTGTGTTTATCATGGATGATTTTGATCACCATTGGCATCCATCGCTGACTCGGGCGTTTTTGAATTATTGGCATCGGCAAACAATGGGAGATGCTCATCACCAGCTGGTTGTTTCATCCCATAACATCAATTTATTGGATCCTTCTCTTCTTCGCAGGGATCAAGTGTGGTTTACCCAAAGAATGGTTGAAGATGGCTCCAGTGAATTGTATTCATTGTGGGGCTATAAAAAGCATTCCATGGGTGATCAAACCATTCGTATGAATTATCTCAATGGAAAATACGGAGCCATTCCATTAATTGAAAGTGGCTATCGATGAATAAAACACGAAGTGATCGAACCTATAAACGAATTGGCCGTATTCGCCACCCGGATGAAACCATTCTCATCCTGTGCGATGAAGAGAGTGTGGATTATTTTGCCTTCTTTCAATCTCACTTTCGACTATTATCCGTTACCGTGGATGGATTTGAAGAAGGCGGACAGGATCCAGTAAAAGTGATTGAACAGGCGAAAGAAAGGCGAAAACGGCAGCAGTTTGATACTATATGGTGTGTGTTTAATTGCGACTCGCGGGAGCCTCGTTTTAAAAAGGCGATGGAACTGCATCAGAAATATAACCGTTTTATCCGGCTGGCCTGCTCCAACCCGTGCTTTGAGTTGTGGTATTTGCTTCATTTTGAAGAACAGATGGCTTTTATTAAAGACCGAGAAAGCGTAATCCAAAAACTGGATCCCCACTTTCACTGTAATGGAATGAATCGGGATAATTTCCCCCTTTTGATGGACCGCCTTGATACCGCCCTGACCAACGCCGATAACCTTCGCCGCGTCAACCTTGAAGAATGGCGAAATGAGTTTAAGAATCCCTCCACCCACATGGATCGTTTGATACGGTCGCTGATGCCGGATGGGTGAGAGACTGTAACGCATGTATGACAAATATTTGTTTTGGTAAGTCCTTAATTTTCAATATTTCCTACGTGGTTTTAAGGGGCAAAAAACAGCGTTTTCCCCTCCCTCCCTGTTGGTCATTTATTTTTTCTCCTTCTCATTATTGTTTATCCTATTGTAATTTACCGGGCGCCCGGATTTTTTGACTGGTTGGTAAACTCTTTGGATAGACGAATGTCTCAATCTATTCGTGCAGCTGGCCAACCGTTCTACAAGAGATCAACCTTCCAATCCGCCTTGCGGCGGGCAGCGTGGGGACGCGGAAGGCGATGGGGTACCGATTCCCATAGCCATAGCCATTTATCAACCGAGCGGGTGGAATTCGGCCGCCAAACCGATATTTTACGGACCTCCGCTCCCAAACGGAAAGTCCAACACCCAGGTTGGTAAACGTTTCCATTGCCGTTGCGCTTACGTTGTTTGGATCGAATACCCGGTTTGTATCCGTTTCCACCATCCTTCAACGCTCGGTCGAATGCCGCGCGGTTCATCCATTCGTCCGATATGGAGCGCATCGGTGTCCATCACGATGCCGCGAGATTGGAGTGCCGATCCCGCTGAGAAAAAATACTTCTCTACTAATAGGGAATGTTCAGAAATAAAAGGGGATTAAAAGTATGATTTAATTGATTGTTGTGTTGTAAGGTGTTGATATTCAAGAGGTTGGGAGAAAATATAAAAAAGATTTTTTTTTAGAAAGATTGGTAGGGTGGGTTAAAAGCCGTGTTGTTTACGGCGTAACCCACCATTTTTTCTATATGCGTAGTCATTAAGGGCGTGTGAATATAGGTTAATGTGTTGCCAATGAGTGGATGGGAATAGCTATGTTTGAGCGTGTGCCGAGCGGGCAGGGATGCCCGCTCCCCGTGAAGGCCGGTTGAGACGCACCGGCTGGAAGCCGATGCTCCCCGGGTTTGTACCTTGCCACGAGTTGGCGAGTTTGACAGCCCCCCCTAAATCCCCCCGTCAGCGGGGGGACTTGTAAACGATGTGCCCGACCGCTCAGGTTGAGATGGAGGTGGGGATGGATTTTGGAAGGGGTGACTCAAGGGCTGACTCCTTTGTCGTCTTGCCTTTGCTACCCGCCAAGCTGAAAGAGATTGATGCACAAACTGATATTGATTTACGATTGTCGGAAATGCATGAATTCTTGAAATTAAATTTCCTGTTTATCCTTGACATCCTGGGAATCTTGATTCTGACAAATGGGGTCGTCCAGTGGATGGCTTACTTTTTCGACCAGGGCATCCAGGATACCGTTGAGGAATTTGGAGGAATTGGTGTCGCCGTAGCATTTGGCCAGTTCAACCGCTTCGTTGATGATGACGTTAGGAGGGGTTTTGGTGTTGTACATTAACTCGCTGACCGATAGGCGTAGAATATTGCGGTCGATGGGAGACATGCGTTCCAGGCGCCAATTGTGGCTGTGTTCTTTAATGATGCAGTCGATGTGATGTTGGTTTTTTCGAACGGATTGAATTAACGTGCGGCAGAACGATTCAGAGTTTTGGGATACATGAAGTTTGTCGTCTTCTTTCCACCAGTTGGAAGAAGGCAAAACCGGTTGTTCCAAACCGGCCTGGGTTTGGAGGTCCAAGGCATAAAGAACGCGAAGCGCGTATTCACGAGCAATGTGCCGTGGTTGGGATAGGCTCATAATTGTTCGCAGACGTTCGCCATTTCAATGGCTGCGGTGGCGGCGTCAAATCCCTTGTTTCCCGCCTTGGTTCCGGCCCGTTCCACGGCTTGTTCAATGGTGTTGGTGGTTAATACACCAAACGAGATGGGAATCCCTATTTCCAGGCTGATCTGCGCGACTCCTTTGGAGGCTTCGGCGGCCACATAATCAAAATGAGGGGTGTCGCCCCGGATGACGGCAGACAGGGCGATAAGGGCATCATATTCGTCGGAGAGAGCCATTTTCTTAAGGACCAAGGGTATTTCCCATGAGCCGGGGACACGAACCACGGTGACTTGTTCTTCTTCGCCACCGTGCCGGTAGATGGCATCGAGGGCGCCTTCAAGCAGGCGTTCGGTGATGAAACTGTTGAAACGGGACACGACGATCCCAAAGACTTTTCCGGTTGCGTTCAAGTTTCCTTCAATGTGTTGAACCATGACTCACTTTCCTCGAATAAATGTCCCATTTTTTCTTCTTTGGTTTTCAAGTAGTTGATATTGTGCTCGTTCTGGCCGACTTGGATCGGCACACGTTCGACGATTTCAAGCCCAAAGGCGGATAATCCCACGATTTTGCGGGGATTATTGGTCATCAGGCGCATTTTGCGAATACCAAGGTGAGATAGAATTTGGGCGCCGATGCCATAATCGCGTTCGTCCGCTTTATGGCCCAGCTTTAAATTAGCTTCGACGGTGTCATATCCTTGATCCTGCAGCACATAGGCGCGTAATTTTTCAACCAGGCCAATACCTCGGCCTTCTTGTTTCATATAAAGCAGTACCCCACGGCCTTCTTCTTCGATTTTGTGAAGTGCATAGGCCAATTGTTCGCCGCAATCACAGCGAAGCGAGCCTAATAAGTCACCGGTAAGGCACTGATCATGAACTCTTAACAGCACCGGTTCCGGGGTAGTGATATCGCCTTTAATCAAGGCGAGATGGGTTTTCTTGTCGATTTTATTTTCAAACAGGTGTAACTGGAACAAGCCATATTTTGTGGGCAGTTCGGTTGCCAGGAGTTCATTAACCAGGTTTTCGGTTTTGTGACGATATGAAATCAGGTCTTCGATGGTGACGATGCCAATATCATATTTTTCAGATAATTTTTCCAGCGCGGGCATGCGGGCAGCGCTTCCATCTTTATCGAGTATTTCACACAGGGCACCCACGGGGGTTAATCCGGCGATTTTTAGCAGATCGACCACCGCCTCGGTATGTCCGGCTCGCCGAAGCACGCCGCCTTCTTTGGCAATGAGGGGGAAAATATGGCCGGGGCGTCCAAAATCCTGAGGTTCCGAGTCACTATCCGATAGTTTTTTGATGGTAACCGCTCGATCGTTGGCTGAAATACCGGTGGTGGTTCCCACAGTGGCATCAACACTAATGGTGAAATTGGTGTGATGGAGGGAGGTATTGTGGGGAGTCATGGGGATTAATTCGAGCCGGTCCGCCCATGCTTTTTCCATGGCCACGCAGAGTAAGCCTCGAGCTTCGGTTATCATGAAATTGACATTTTCCGGTGTGATGAACTCAGCGGGGATGATGAAGTCACCTTCATTTTCACGGCTTTGGTCATCGACCACAATAAGGAATTTACCTTGTTTAAGGTTTTCAATGGCTTTTTCAATACTTAAGATCATAGTTCATCAACTCATAATGATTAATAATAACCATATTGTTGCAGTTTGACCGCGGTTAAACCAGTGTTTGGCTCATCCTGTTCAAAGCTCAATAAACGTTGAACATATCGAGCCAGCATGTCCACTTCTATATTGATCGCCTCACCCACTTTTTTGTTTCGCAGGTTGGTTTGCTCTACGGTATGAGGAATGAGGGCTACGCCTGCTTGTTGTTCGTTGACATTGGCAATGGTCAGGCTGATTCCATCAAGGGCAATGGATCCTTTTTCGGCAATTAAAGGCGCCAATGTATTCGGGAATGAAAATTTCAACGTAAAGAAATTTTCAGTTTTGGTCAATTCGTTAATGTAGCCGACTGCGTCCACATGGCCAGAAACGATATGACCTCCCAACCGATCGGATGGGCGAAGCGAAGGTTCAATATTTACCTCATCGTTGACTAAAATTTTACTCATTGAGGAGCGTTTTAGGGTTTCTTCAGACAGGTCAGCCCAAAAACAATCCTTGGTTAAATGGCTTGCTGTCAGGCATATGCCGTTGACGCAAATACTATCGCCACGTTCTGATTCTTGAACGGTATGGGGGGCAAAAAAACAAAACCGGGCAGCTGAGCCTAACATTTGTTTTTGCTGCACATTTCCCACTTCTTTGATAATCCCGGTAAACATATCTTATCTCTTTAAACGCCAGGACAGAATGCCTTGGATGAGCGTATCATCTCCCAACAGATGGCGTTCAACCTTTTCCAATATGGGTGCATCATTCATTGTAGCCACTCCTTGCCCCATATAGAATGTGGGCGCAAGGTTTCCGCCAATCAATTTTGGGGCAATATAGATCATTAATTCATTGACAAGCCTTTTTTCCAAAAAGGCAGTATGGATGGTGGGGCCGCCTTCAATCAAAACGCCAAGTATATTCTTTTCAGCCAGAATGGTTAAGACTTGATCCAGAACGAGATGATGGGCATCTCCATTAACTTGAAACACTTCTGCTCCCATTGCGCTCAGCGTTTTATGTTTTTCTTCATCTTTTATTTGGTGGCAAAAAATCCAGACGGGGGTTTCATCGATGGTTTGCAGGACACGTGCGTTTGAGGGAATGCTTAGGCGGGGATCGAGGATGATTCGGGTAGTGGGGAGATAAGTATCCCGGGATAAATTGAGGGGTCGGGAGGTTAAAGAGGGATCATCTGCAGTGATAGTTCCAATACCAGTTAGGATGGCATCCACTTCGGCGCGTACATCATGAACATGGGCGCGAGCGGTTTCAGCAGTGATCCATTTTGACAGGCCGGTTGAGGTTGCGCATTTTCCATCCAAAGACATGGCTGTTTTCAGGATGATCCAGGGGAGATTCGTCTGATGCCGATGTATAAAGAAGCGGTTTTCGTAGCGTGCTTCGTCTTCCAGGAGACCGACAAGTACTTCCACCCCTTGTTTGCGTAAAATATCAACCCCTTTACCTGCAACCTGGGGAAAAGGATCGAGTGTGGCGACGACAACCCTTTTAATACCTGCTTCAAGAATTGCATCTGTGCATGGAGGGGTGGTTCCATGGTGGCAGCAAGGTTCAAGGGTAACATACATGGTCGCTTCGGAGGGATTTTCCAGACAAGATGACAATGCCTCACGCTCAGCGTGAGGCAAGCCTTTTCGCTGGTGGTAACCTTCTCCAAGGATAATCGGTGGGGAATCCGGTGTGGGATTGAATTTCGCGATAACGCACCCCACGCGCGGATTGGGTGACACCGTGAACCGGCCCTGGTGTGCCAGTTCCAATGCGCGGCGCATCAAATCGGCATCATAGGTTAAAAAATCGGATGATTGATTCAATGAGAGAGTTGTCCGATGCCGCTTAAGCCCATTTGATCGGCAAAGTTTAACACACTTTCAATAATGTCTTCAGTTGTCCGTTCCTGGCGGACTTCCACCACAAAGGGGCCGCGAAAATCAAGTTGTCTAAGTCCATCCAGAATTTCTTCCCAGGGGACAATTCCTTCGCCTGGAATTAAATGTTCATCGGCGTGTCCCCGATTATCGCTGGCATGGACGGAAAAGATTTTTTCACCAAATTCTTTTAACACAGCCGGGAGATCACCACTCACATGGGCGCGGCCAATATCCAGGCACATCCCGATATTGGGAAGATCGATTTCCGCAATCCGTTGATAAAGATCCCGGGTGTTGCCCCCAAAATATGAGATGGGGAAATTTTCGATGGCAATTTTTACGTCACGGTCTTCGGCATAGCCGCTTAAATCCCGCAAAGTTTCCTGGAGGGCGACCCAGCGTTCTTCTGCTTGCTCTATTTCGCTGTCGATGCTGGTGGGGTGGAAGGTAATCAGAGTTGCCCCCATCAATAAGGCTGCATCCAGAGCTTTCTGGCAAGAAAGCAAAGTTTCTTCCCGATTTTTTTCTTGTGGATTGGATAAATCACCGACGCTGCTGGGCGCGTGCATCGATACTTTTCTAAATCCCAATTCTCTTATCGCCATACCGGCTCTTTGCACTTCCTCGGGATCCGTGATATTGAGGTGTCTTTTTGAACAAAAAATTTCAAGTGCTTCGATTCCATAATTGTGAAGCAAAGAAAGTTTGTTTAAAAATGAGGAAGGCAGCCAAGAATAAGAAGATATTGAAAGGTACATATAAAACCCCTTTTTTTTTTAACAATTCAGCCTACACCATTCTAGCCTGCTTCAATGCGTATTCCGAACCTGCATCATAATTCTATTATTAGAAGTCTATCGACCAAGATGAAAAACTGTCAACCCCACGTGACAAGGTTATATTACTTATATATTATCCTAATAAAATAAAAATGTATAATTTTTTGAAAGCCTTTAAAAGAAAAATAATGGAAAGTATGATTCTCTTATGAGTTATGTCCATCTTTTTGTCACATTGAAGATTACCGATAACGTTGCCCATTCCGCTTACCGGACAATCCAAAAGGGTTTGGGAATAGAGAGGTTATCATCGATATGCCGTTCAGATTTTTGGGAGTTCGGTTATCCTGGACTTTCATTCCAGCAGGCGTTGCAAACCACTGAGCGGTTAGTTACAAAAACCTCTCATTTTGTTAATCCTAACAAACATGATTGGTTTCAGCGTGGGAGTGAACAACCGATTGAAGAATTGGGCGTAAATGATATTGCCCTTTCCTCTGATGCGGTAGTGTTGGTGTGTGACCGTGAAGATGGAGTGGCGGAGAGCACACTGGAAGCGATGCAGCGACTGGCAGGTGAAAATGGAGACTCTCCAGTTATCTTGCGAAGGGGTGTGTGGTGGGATTTAACATTTAATGGGCTGGAGCCCAGTGAGTTTATAAAAACTGCTGAAAAGATTGCATTTACGCAAAATCGGCATGAGGGATTGCTTGCCAATCCCCATTATCAAACATATCGTGTATTTTCGTGATGAGAAATCGAGCGTTTCCTACTTCAACGACTACTTTGGGTGGTGGAGAATCGATCGTATCGGTTTCGCCTCAGGAATACCACCATGTCCTGGATTTGCTGGAGAGTGCTTTTCCGGATACTCAACGCACTTTTTTTTCGACCATTACCCTTCATGATCCCTGGTATGATGAAAAATTCAGTTTGGCATTGATTCAGAATCGTAAATATCTATCCCATGTTCAGATTTTTGATCGTACTTTGATTATGGAGGGTGAACCTGTTCGCTTTGGGGGAATTGGCAGCGTGGGGACTCATCCGGAAGAACGCGGGAAGGGGTACGCCACCGCTCTTATGAATCATGGGTTGGAATTGATGGCCAATGAAGGCATGAAGGGATCGCTGTTATTTACAAGAATCAATTCTTTTTATGAGGATCTCGGCTGGAAAACCTTGCGGCAGTTTGATCAGTTAATACCGGTGGAGGGGTTGAAAAAATTCAAAACCATGCCCGCCCGCTGCCGGATTCTTCGTGGAAATGATTATACGGCTTTACACGAAATGTATTCCAATCAGCATGAATTTATTCCTGGGCTGCTGCAGCGGAACTTGGATTATTGGGAGGTTCGTTCCAAGTGGATGAATCATGTTCCCTCGATTATTGAAATTGAGGGTAAGCCTGCGGGGTATTTTTATACAGCCCGTTATCATCCGGATGAGCCGGTTTTGAATATAACTGAATTTGGATTGCAGGAACCGAAAGAGCAAATCATACAAGCCATGTTGGGATATATGGCTCTTAAAGCAGAGGATGTGGCATGTTGCCACATAAAAGGGTTTTTTGCCCAGCATCCATTGATAAAAGATTTTCTCCAATCCAATAAAATTCCCATGACTGATTGTGAACATTCTTATGTGATGTGGCGTGATTTGAATGAATCTGGCCTTTTTGATAAAATTCAATCCTTGGTTAAGAAGAAACGTTGGCTGTATTGGACTACAGATGCATTTTAATCGTGTTGTAATTTGAATCATAAAAAAAAGGGGTTTTGGTGTGTAATCAAGGATATTTTTATAATGTAAGACATGGGCGGCGGCGCAAAAGCCGCTATTTTTGTGGTTATAGGATGTGAACGAATGAAGCAGAAAATTCATGAAGGCACCAGTATGTTCAGGGCGCTATTGGAATACCTTCGACCGGTGGCTTCCCGGGATTTGGTGGGAGTGGTGGCTTTGATTGGCCATAGTTATCTGATTGTGATTATCCCTTCGTTGGTGAAACATATCATTAACGGCCTTGAGGGGGATATGACCCACCAAGCCCTTTTACACTATTGTTTATATATCGTGGGATTATCCATTTCAGCGGCGTTGCTGTTATTTTTTGCACGATGGACTATCATTGGGGCTTCACGGCAAATTGAGCAGCAAATGCGCAATGATTTGCTTAAGCATATTTCATATTTATCGCCCCGGTTTTATCACAATATTAAAACCGGTGATTTGGTGACACGTTTCGCAAGTGATATTGAGCAAGTGCGGCTTTTGGTTGGGCCTGGGGTAATGTATCCAGGGCAAACCATCATGACAACCACCCTGGCGCTGTATTCCATGTTTATGTTGGATTCCGGTTTGACCTTTCTGCTCCTGGGATTGATATTCATTCTCCTTATCTTTGTTAATTTCAACACCCGCCGCTTGCACATGGTTTACAGGCAAGCCCAGGAATTCTATTCAGATATGAGTGCCAAGGTACAAGAGAATTTTAATGGAATCAGGGTGATTAAAGCCTATTGCCAGGAAGAGGCGGAATATGAACGCTTTCGGGAACTGAGCGATAAGTTTGTGGATCGTAATATCGAACAGATTAAATTGCGGGGGTTATTGTTCCCTGTTATCCGCTTTATCGCTGGGGTGGGGACGGTGGCTATTCTATGGATTGGGGGAATGAAAGTCATTGACGGGAATCTTACCCTGGGTGATCTTGTTCAATTTGCCATCTATTATCAAATGTTGATGTGGCCGATTATTGCCCTGGGTTGGATTATCAATGTGATTCATCGGGGAGCGGCTTCCTGGCGGCGTATTAAGGGCATACTGGCAACCCAGCCGGAAGTGGTTGTTGATAAACAGCCTGATCAGGAAGATCGATTGCATGGGGAAATTGAAGTACGTAACTTTACGTTTTCTTACTCAGAAACGATGCCTCCCGTTTTGAAGAATATTTCCTTCCATGTTTATCCAGGCCAAACGTTGGCTATTGTGGGGCCAACGGGCTGTGGAAAGACCACGATTGTCAATTTGTTGCTGCATTTATATCAATTACCGCGTGGCTGTATTTTTTATGATGGCCGGGATATCAATGATATCCCGCTGGAAACCTTGAAAAATTCCATTGCATATGTTTCGCAGGAAGTGTTTTTGTTTTCTGACACCATTCGTTCCAATATCCTGTTTGGGGTGCCGGAGACGGTGGAAATGCCGGAAGAGGAGCTCAACAATGCGGCGGAACGAGCGCAACTGGCTGAGGATTTAAAATCCTTTCCCAACCAGATGGAGACGGAGATTGGTGAACGTGGGATTACCTTATCAGGCGGGCAAAAACAGCGAACTGGTATAGCACGAGCACTGATTCTCAATCGTCCCATTCTTATTCTCGATGATTGTTTATCCGCGGTGGATACGGATACCGAAGAGGCCATTCTGCGGGGAATGAAAAGTGCAATTCACCAATCAACCGCCATTATTATCAGCCATCGTATATCGACGGTGAAATATGCTGATCATATTATCGTGCTGGATGAGGGTGAAATTGTGGAAGAAGGGAGTCATGAGGAGTTGGTCGACCATGAAGGGCTTTATGCGCGTATTTATAAGCGGCAATTGCTGGAGGAAAGTTTGGGGATAAGAAGTTAAAAAAGGGTGTTTGTATTGATGGGTTAAAAAGGGCGAGCCATTTTACGATTTTAGTTTGTATTGATTGCGATTTTAGAGGAAGGATCTGACATGAAACGATTACTTTTGGTGGCGGGTTTTATCGTTTTATCCAACATTGGGTTGATTTATGCGGATGTGTTGTTGATTGAACTGGGCGAGGAAGATGAAGCGCTTGTTTTGGATTACATTCGGCGGGGGGATGGGGAACTAAAACCAGCGATTGAGCAAGGGGGGGCAAGCTATCATTATGAATGTCTGGATCAGGATGGAAATGTGATTGAAGAGGGGGATTTTTCCTTTCCTCAACGGCCTTATACCGATGGTGTTCCTATTCCGGAGCGCCGTTCGCTTCTGCTTCAAATTCCCTGGAAGAGAGAATTTGCCACGTTTCGATGTCAATCGTTGGCCACGAGGGGAGCATCTCGAGAATCGCTGTCCTTTTCCATTCCCCAAAAATTGGCGCAGTTTCAAAAGCGAGTCCAAGTCAGCGCCTTGCAGCCGGAATCGATTAAAATTAGCGATAATGGGCCTGACGAGAAGCGGTTGACGATCGTGTTTGTTGGGGAAGGGTATGCGGAATCTGATCAATCAAAATTTGAATCGGATGTGAGTGATACGGTCAAAGTGATGTTTCGGCGTCATCCATGGAGGTATTACCGGGACTTGCTCAACATTTATTATATTAGAAATTCAATTTCCACCGATTCAGGTATAGGCATTGATTCTCCGAGGAATACCTTGTTTCGACTCTATTATTATTATGGTTTGAATGGGCGATTGATATGGTCCCCTTCGTCTGAGACTTTGATCACTCGTTTTTTGTCCAGGTACGCTCCAGCTTCGTTTGATTTTGCATTTGTATTGGTTAACGATCAGTCAGGGGTTGGGGGAAGTGGGGGATTGTATCCCATTTTTAATTTGGATGATAATTCAATCGAAATTGCACTCCATGAATTTGGGCATTCTTTTGCTTTTTTAGCTGATGAGTATGTTGATGAAGCCGCTGCTGACCGTTATACCTTTGATCCCAATTATCCCAATGTGATGGAGTATCTATCCCGGCAGGTGAGCCGCTTAACCAATAATGATTTACCCTGGGGTATATGGATCGAACCTGGAGTATCGTTTCCGGGTGCTGGATCGAATGGAATTGGCCTTTTTGAAGGGGCGTTTTATCATGCCCAGGGGTATTACCGTCCCAAGGAACGTTGCCTGATGCGTGGTTATGGTGTGGATTTCTGTGATATTTGCACAGAGGCTCATGTGGTGCGTTTGTATGATTTTGTTTCCACGATTGATTCGGTTAGTCCTTCTGATCATGCATTAATCATTTCTGAAAATGAGCCGGTTGAGTTTTCGGTTATTAAAAGTCAGCTGGATAATCCCAATGTGGAGATTGAGTGGATTGTGGATGGAATACCGGTTGGAAATGAACCCACGTATACATTGGATCCAATAAACTACAATCAGTCGACCATCGATCTGACAGTCGATGTCAGGGATAGGACTGATCTGGTTCGTCATGATCCGTTAGTGGATGGTTCATACAATCCGGCTACTGGGCGTGGTATTCATCGTGCGGAAGACAACAGAATTCAGGATTCCCGTCAATGGAATATTCAAATTGATATCCCAACAGTGGTGAGGGATTATGGTTTACATGAGCTCTTGTCACCCTAGTTTCTGAAATCATGGGATGGTTTATAATGGGAGATGTAAAAAAAATGCAGTTGGTTTTTTTTATTGTAAGTGGTCAGCCAATTGAAGTGCCATTCCCTTCCCAAGACTGGGAGGGGCAGGGGAGGGTTGAAAATCATTTAACCCCCTCCTAACCTCCCCCATTTCATTGGGGGAGGAATTGTGGGCCGATTATACGATGTTGCTCCATTTATACTTTATATGGCTGACACGTTACTTTTATTTTAATTTTAATGAAAAGAGGATCGATACCATGTTTAAATATCGATGGGCAACAATGATGGGGCTTTTATCTGCATTTATGGTCGTAACTGTTTGTATGCCTGGTGCAGATGAGATGATTTTTAAAGAGAACGTGATGATTCCCATGCGGGATGGGGTTGAATTGGCGGCTCATATTTATTTGCCGAATGCGGATGGTTCTTTCCCTACAGTTCTTATTCGTTCACCGTATGGCAAAGGGGACAAGGATTCGGGGATGGCGAAGTTTTTTTGGCAGCGTGGTTATGCGGTGGTGGTTCAGGATTGCCGGGGACGTTTTGATTCGGAAGGGATTTGGGATCCGTTTCGTTATGATGGTGAGGATGGATTTGATACGCAGGAATGGGTGGGTGAACAGGACTGGTGTAATGGGAAGCTTGGTACCTTTGGTGGTTCGTATGTTGGATTTACTCAGTGGATATCAGCCCCCTATGGAAGTCAGTACTTGAAAACCATGATGCCCACGGTTCCTTTTGCTGAATCGTATTATGATACGCACTATGTGGGGGGTGCCATGCAATTGGCGTTGATGATGGGGTGGGGAACGTTGGTGTCTTACAGACCCGATGAAAAACCGGCGGAGATAGAGTGGGATAAGGCTTTTCGTAACCTCCCGTTAAAAACCTGGGATACGGCAGTCGGTAAGGAAATATTCTATTTGCGAGATTGGGTTGCTCATCCCACTTATGATGACTATTGGAAAAAGCGGGGGATTGATGGGCAATACGAAGCGATTACGGTTCCCATTCTAAATGTGGGTGGATGGTATGATATCTTTTCAAAGGTGACGTTAGAGCAGGTCGCCAAGGTTCGAGAGCAATCAAATAATATGATGGTGCGACGGAATCAATTTGCGATTATGGGGCCATGGGGGCATGGGGTGAATGTGACCGAGTTGGGTGAGTTGGAATTTGGCAAATCGGCGAAGATTGAGATGGGGCAATTGCAGGAGGATTGGTTTGATTATTGGTTAAAGGGAGAAAACACGGGGGTGGAGGATTGGCCAGCGTATCGGCTTTTTATTATGGGGGAGAATGTTTGGCGTGATGAGCATGAGTGGCCGTTGGCGCGCACTGAGTACACCAATTATTACATACACAGCCAGGGGAATGCCAACACTCTTGACGGTGACGGGACGTTACGTGTGGAAAAGCCAGGTGAGGAACCGGTTGATGCTTATGTGTTTGATCCGGAAAATCCGGTTCCAACGCATGGTGGCAATAATTTATTTGGGGCGGCGGCGGGGCCGTTTGATCAGCGTGAGATTGAGAAGCGTGATGATGTGTTGGTTTATAGCACTCCACCGCTTGAGGCGGATATGGAAGTGACGGGGCCGGTTAAAATGGTGCTTTATGCTTCCACCTCAGCGAAGGATACAGATTTTACGGCGAAATTGGTGGATGTTTATCCGGATGGCAAGGCGTATAACCTTTGTGATGGTATTATTCGGACGCGGTATCGTGATTCGTTTGTTGAAACGTCGTTGATCGAGCCGGAGAAGGTGTACCGATATGAAATTGATATGTGGGTCACGGCTAACGTATTTAAAAAAGGCCATCGGATACGGCTTGAAATTTCGAGCAGCAATTTCCCGCGGTTTGACCGGAATCCCAACAGTGGGAAGGAGTTTGGGACGGATGAGGAATTATTAAAGGCAGAGCAAACCATTTATCATGATGAGGAGCATGCTTCGCATGTGGTGTTGCCGGTTATTCCTGGGGGGGAGTGATGATAATAGGTTTATGAATGGTTTAAGGCAACAAGAAAGGCTGAGAGGGGGGCTCTCAGCCTTTCTTATTATTTATGAGGATTAATAGATGTTAATTTCTTGATGGATAGTTGCCGTAAAGGGCGATGCAGTAATTCATAGCGATGCATGGGGATATATTGGTGTGGGGGGCATTCCTACCGGTTTTTTGGATGGTTTGATCTGACATATCGACCTGGTTAGGGATTTGGGTACCAGGTGCAGTTGTTTTATAAATTTGGTTAAATGCGCCAGTGGCTGTTTTTGCCCATATGTTTCCAATGGGCGAGGTTTTGTTTCCATCTGTATTGGCCGCTCGGGCTGTATGTTTGTGTGCGGGCATTTGATTGACGGTGAGGGTTACAGTTTCAACACCGAATTTTTGGCCGATAGAATAATTGGTTAATCCTGGGCCGGATCCGAAATGGATGGGTGCACGGCCGCGAAGGTCGGGAAGGGCAAAATTTGTTCGCCCGTCTCCCCCGTAATAATTAGAAATTAACGAAAAAAGTGCTTGATATTGGGAAACCGAGATTACGGTGCCTTGACAAAGTGCCCAATGGTGGGGGGCGTAATTACCAGCAAAAAGCATGATTTCACCAAGAATAGGTTCTACAGGCATAATTAAACTCCTTATTTTTTTAGTTTCTTGGAGGAAATATTCCATCCAACGAGATACAAAAATTAACTGCGAGAGACGGCATGCGGTTTTCGTGTGCTTGCCCTCCGCCTGCGGAAGAGACGGCATTGGTGTTTAAGTTGACCAGATTGTTTGGATTAAACTGAGCATAAATCGTTTTGTTTGTTGTAGCAAATACATTATCGGTGGGTAGGATTTCGCTCGCATCATCAGAAGATGCCTGCACAGAATGAGTATGTGTGGGCATTTGAGCGGTGGTTAATGTAACAGTTTCTTGTCCAGCTATTCGTCCCAATGGTGTAGCATACGGTTTAGCATTACTCAGGTCATGGCCCAGTGCCATTCTTCCACGCAATTCAGGAAGAGCAAATGTGGTTGTGCCATCGCCACCAAAGGTTGTTCCGATTATTGCATAAAGGGCTTGGTTTTGGTTAATGGGGAGCAAGGCTCCGTTGCAATTTGCCCAGTTTTCTGGGGCAAAGATAAATCCAAAGATTTTAATCTGTCCGATGAAAGGTTCACTCATTTTGGTTTTTCTCCCTTATTTTTTAAGTTTCACAGTTTGATTATTTTTGTGAATAAGCAGGTCGTTGCGTTAATTTCGTGATGGATAATATCCTTCCAAACATATGCAATAGTTGATGACGCAGTAAGGTTGCAGATTGTTATGGGGTTGTGATTGACCTTCCTCAGGAAGTATTTCAGGGGCCATATTACCCAAAGATCCTGTTGGATCAGGGGAATAATATATTTTATTCGCTGGAAATGTTCTTGCCCAGATATTATCTTTGGGAACATTGTTGTCTTTTAGTTGGGACGTGGCATGAAGCGTGTGATTGTGTTCTGGTAGATTTTCATCAACTAATGTAACTTCAGGTAATCCAGCCATTTGTCCCCATGCGTAATAGGATAATCCGGGTGCCTGGCCTGCGCCGATGGGAACACAGCCATTCAAGTTGGGGATACCGAAGGTACTTGTTCCATTTCCTCCATATGTCATTCCAACGATTGAATAGAGTGCTGTATGCTGAGTTATCGAAATGATCTGTCCTTCGCAAAATGCAAAGTCACGGGGAGCGTATACTCCCGGCCATGGCATAACTTCACCTGTGAATGCATCTGTCATAATAGGTGTTCCTCCTATGGTTTTATATCGTATCGCTGATTCCAAAGATGTTTTTAAATTTGGTAATACAAAAAAAGGGTGCGAGGTGCGGATTCAGAGGTGGTTTGATAGCTAGATGATCATGCGATTGATGATGGCCTGGTAATAAACTCCTTGAGCGTCTTTTTTAAAGGGAACGATTAGCAGTTGAAATTCACCCAAAGAGTGGTGATCGAGGACGTAGTTTTCCTGGATGAATTCTTTATCCAAAGGTCCTTTAAAGATGAGGGTGAAGACTTCCATGTTGGGATCTTTGGTGTGATCCTGGACTTCAATCAATTGGATATCGAGTTCCCCTTGCAAGTTTTCATGGCTCAAGTGAAAGAACGTGCCTTTCTGTTTTTTAAACATGGCGGCGTTGATACTTTCCAAACCCATTCATAGCTCCTTTAGGATACGAGAGATAAGTACGTATTATAAAGAGACAATAAATTACTCCATCAAACGGGTAAAAAACAACACTAACAGATTTGAGAGGAACATTACCACATTTCTTGTTAAAAATCAAATGAACAACACATTTTTTTTAACAATTCACCACAAATATATCAAGAATTTTTACTTTTTGTATCAGGCGTGAGGGATTGAGGTGGGTTGTTAACGAAAAAATAACTATCTTGATTGACTTTATCAACAAAGTAATATATAATATCCTCAGACGTATCGATAGGAGGTGAGGGTGTCAGAACACTTAAAATGTTGGTGGGTTGAGTGTCGGGGATGTTGATAAAGCTTCATTGGGATGTTTGGATCCAACCCTCTCTTGGTTTTGTATCAGGTTACTCGGTTTAAAAAATCAATCAGGTGATGTGTTTGTGTGTTAATTTGATGATAAAACAAATGCATGCAGGTATATATTCAGTAATGCTACAAATAACATGTATATAGAAAGATATTGCATGGGATAAAAAAAAATGAAAAATTTAATAATTGCGAAGTATAATATTAAAATGACTCTTTAAAAAAGAAATTTCCACAGTATAATATTGAAAATTTGTGTAATGATATATTGCATAAGTGGATAAAATAAGAGATGCGTTGTGGATACTAATAATTTTACACGTTTTCATTTTATTGCTGGATTGCCACGTTCCGGTTCGACGTTACTGTCGGCGATATTAAGGCAGAATCCCCGGTTTCATGCTGCGATGAGCACGCCGGTGGGGGGGTTATGCAATCTTCTTCTTAATCAAATGGGGGGAAACCAGGAATTTGCGGTTTTTTTGAACGAGGAAAAGAAGAAAGATATCCTGCATTCCATTTTTGAATCCTATTACAAAGACCAGTCTGAAAAAGAGGTCATTTTTGATACCAATCGGATTTGGACCTCCAAACTCGCTCCGCTCAAGCAGCTTTATCCTGATGCCAAGGTGTTGTGTTGTGTGCGCAATGTGGCGTGGGTGATGGATAGTTTTGAGCGGTTGTACCGGCGAAATGCGTTTGATTATTCGCGTATCTATGGGCCGGAAGAGCGGGGGACGGTATATACCCGTTGTGAGTCATTGGCCAAACTGGACCGGGTGGTGGGGTTTGCCTGGGCGGGACTTAAGGAAGCTTATTATGGGGAGTATTCCTCATCGCTTTTGGTGATTGATTATAAGTTGTTGACTCGTTTTCCAGCCAAAACAATGGAGATGATCTACCAATTTATCGGTGAAGCGCCGTTTGAACATGATTTTAACGATGTGGAATATGATGAGCCGGAGTTTGATTCGATGATGGGTGCGAAGGGTTTGCACCGGGTGAAAGGGAAGGTTGAGTTTAAGCCCCGGCGGACGGTTTTGCCGCCTGATCTGTTTGACAAGTATGATAAATTGGCGTTTTGGAAGGATCAGCGGGGTAGTGCGGCCAATGTGATCACTGCGAAGCCTGTGAAAAGTGAAAGTGATGATGAGGAGGGTGGTTTGAATGAGGCCTTGGCGTGAGGGTGTAGAATAATTCGTATCTTAGGTTGAAGCTGGTGGGATAAAATGCAAACAACGCATTTTTGAACCCCCCCTATATATAATCATCACGATTGACCATCAACATCGGAAACCGGAATAGTGGATGGATGGAAGTAAAAGGTAATTAGTTAGTTAATTTGCCCGCATCATTTGTTTCTTCATAATCAAAATTTAATTTATTCATACAGGCCAATTTTGCTATTGGGATTGGTTAGAATGGGAAATCTGTATCCTATAAAGGAGAAGGTGTCGTGAAGCGAAAACTGATACGGAAAGTCTTTCAAAACTATGAAAAGGAAGTGCGCAAGCATTTACTGCCCTATTGGCGGAATAGTGGGCAGAATTTAAAGAAATTCATTCGGAAGATTTTGCGTCCCTATCTCAGGCAGCGGTTTTTTGGGGGGAAGGCGCTGCGCTTTTCGGTGAAGGGGGCGGCGCTGGCGATGCTGCTTTTGAAGTTGAATAGTGATCCAAGTTTTGCGGCGATTAACCATCACGGCACCATTGCCGAGATTCACTCCGACTTCAATGCCGCCCGTTTGTGGAATATGGAAGCGAAAGAGGCGGTGTTTATTGATCCGACGGTCAAGGATTTTGCCACCCTGATGGCTGGGCTGGCGCATCCCGCCAATATTTTTGTGCTGGATTCGCGGCGGGATGGCTTGCAGCAGATTGCGGAGAAGATGGAAGAGTTGAACGGGGTGCAGACGCTGCATGTGATCGCCGGTGGTGAGCCTGGGCGAGTGACATTGGGGAAAGGTGAACTTTCTGAGCGGACGTTAGGGCGATACGGCAATGAGATAGCCATTATTCGCGAATCGATGGCGGCCAATGGGGATATTCTGTTCTACGGTTCACGGATTGCGATGGGGGGGCCGGGCGCCAACTTTTTGGATGCGTTATCAGAAAATATGGGGCGTAATGTGCTGGCTTCGGATAATTTACATGAGCGCAATGGGCGTGATGAAGATGTGGAAATGAGTTTTCGTGATGATGAGGAGGGTGAAGAGGATATTGCGTTTGATGATTCATTCGGTGGGGATGAATTTGAACTGTCGCTTACATCTGATGAATCAATTGTAGAAAACCATGATGCTATTTCGATGGTGGGTGAGTCGGATGTATCACTGCGGTCCTCAGTGTTTGAGTTACCACGACGGGAGTTGCTGGTTGTGGATAGTGGGGTGGCGGATGCACGAAGGTTGATCGATGGGGTAAATGAGCATGTCGAAGTAATTGTACTTCAATCGGATGAGGATGGGATACGACAATTGGCAAAGGCATTGGAAGACAAGGCGGGGTATGATGCGGTGCATATTGTGTCGCACGGCTCGGCGGGAAGGATGGTGTTGGGGAATGCGGAATTGTCGGACGAGACATTAGACGATTATAAAGACGAACTCGAGGTGATTAAATCGGCCATTGGTGAGGAGGGGGATTTGCTTCTTTACGGTTGTAATGTGGCTGATGGGGAGGGGGAAGGATTTATTGAGAAACTTTCTGAGAGGCTGGGGGTGGATATTGCGGCTTCGGATGACTACACCGGGGCGGCGCAGTTGGGGGGCGATTGGGATTTGGAAGTGACGCTGGGGGATGTGGATGCGGAGGTGCCGGTGTCGCAGGCGGCGTTAACGGGTTTTAGTGGATTGTTGGATACGTTTGGATTTGATAATCCTGAAGATAGTGGAGGAAATTCCCTAGGTACAGGAAAATTAACAGGTCCTTTGTATGAGACAGTTAGCGGCGTGACATTGAAAGTGGAAGCCACAAATGTTCCTTATAGTGGGGAAGGATTTTATTTACTTGGTGGTGGATCAGGAAGTGGTTTTTCTGGCACTTATTTAGGAAGTTATT
>CAZFER010000073.1:0-31346 GCA_964517495.1 uncultured bacterium
CTAGGGGCTGCAGCCGATGCTGCTAAAACAGCTCGACTGGGAATTATTCCCGAAGAACTTACACCCTTTATGAAATTCGGGGATGATGCAGCAGATGATTTTTGGTTGGTTGGCAAACATGGAGATATGCCCAACCCAAGACCGGTGGGTTACCAATCTCACCACGGAGTTAATAGTACTTGGGCTGAAACCAATATAGAGGGATATCGTGTGGCTGACGCTCCTGGTGTTTTGATGAAGAATGATCCAGCACATAATGCTACTAGAAGCCATTTTAATTGGTGGCGAGCTGAGATGGCACAGCGACAAGGTGTTAATCCATCTCAAATTGACTGGAAAAATGTTTCGCCAGGAGAAGCTTGGAAATTAGCAGAAGATCAGTTTGAAGCAGCCCTAGTACCACCTCAAGTAAGAGAGGAGTATATTCATCATTTCAACGAATATTTAGAAGGTCTTAAACCATGATAAGGAAACTCAATTCCATGAATGTACCACGATCTTTGCATGTGCTCATACCAATTGTGGAAAAATGGGGAATTGGAGATGATTATGAGCGTGAACATTTGATATCAACAGCTAGTTTGGAGGAACTTAAAAAGCTTGTTGAATGTTACAACTTGATCGATGAAAACGATTTATGGTCTTGGCTTGCTGGTGACGAATCATTTGGTGATAAGCCTACCTTTGAATATTTGGCCTTTACGAATATGACAATGGCAGTTGAATCAGCAAAACTAAAAATATATTTGCAATCGTAATATTGTTGGAATGCTATCAATAATGTTACTGCGTATTTAATATAGAATGGTTGCGTGGGTGCCAAGGGTAGTGCGTCTTGAAATCTTAAGACAACTCGTCACCTGAAATAACGTCCATGATAAAGTTTAGCCATCATCCATGAACCAAGTCTTGCGCGGTGTTCGGTAACGGACAGCGTGAAGCGTAGACAGGAAGAGGGCAGGCCGTAACGAAAGTGAAGGAAGAATGAGCCACGAAATGCACGACATCGAAGTCGCAGACATATTTGCTCTGTAAGGAATGCAGAATCCACCCCACCGCCAGGGCGAGTTCGAAGGGAGGTAACGGGCCTTTATGCAAAGAAAGGAATCACCAGTTATGACAAAAGGACTGGAACGAATAGCAGCAATACAAAAACCAGGCTTTTTCTCATCCCTTCCCACCAATACCCAAATAAAAATCGATATGATATTCGGCATTATTCTCCCCCTTATTTGTATCATTGCCGATCCGATTGTCTTTAAAGATTGGGGAGGTTTTACCACGCGGCATGGAATATTAAGCCGCTACCGCGAATTTGCTTATACCTTCATGGCGATCAATATTGTCACTTTGTTGTTTTACCTTGTTTCGAAAAAAAATTCCTTGCTCATGAGCGGCTGTTTTTTTGCAGGAGGGATTTTTGCATTCGTGCTGGGATTACGTATTCTCCCACTCAGTTTGGTGGGTTTACTTTTCTATGGAATGGGTTTACTGGGTTTCACACCATTCCTTAGCGCGTTTGTATATATTTGTAATGGAATTCAAGCCTATCAAATGAATTCAAAGGCAGGCCATTTTCAAAAACTTCAAATCGTACTTCTTGGCTTTGCTTTCACGGTTTCTGTACCGATATTCGTCCATTTGGTTTTAAATCCGGATATCCTCACCCGTATTGAATCCTTACTTTGGCGGATATTGGGGCTAAGTATGTAAGGTTTTATTCTTGATGCTCTATAATCCAATCACGAAAGGTATCAATATCTTTATGAATTTGTTCAATCAACGCGTCCACTCCTGAAAACTTTCGCTCTTCTCGTATTGGAGTAAGAATATCAACAATTAAAAAATGATTGTACAAATCCCCTTCATAATCCAACAAATGAATCTCAGCACTCCGAATCGCTTGATCTTTAAACGTCGGTACATAACCAATATTCATCACTCCCCATCGGGTATCCGCCTGGAGTGAATCAATACGGACTCTAACACCATATACCCCATTGGGAGGTAGCACTTGCCGGGAAATATTGATATTCGCTGTGGGAATACCGATCGCTCGCCCCCGGCCATCTCCCTTAATCACCGTACCCGCTAATTGATAGGGACGCCCCAACATACTCGCCGTAGCCTCCAAATCACCCGCCGCAATCTTCTCACGAATTACCGTACTGCTGATCACCAATTGATTGAGGGTTTGCTGCTCTATCACAGTGATATCCTGAAATAAAGTGGGAATCTGCTGTTTCAAATAATCGACATTACCTTTACGTTGATACCCAAAATGAAAGTTATATCCCACAATAACTTCTTTGGCTGACAGTTTGGTATGAAGGATATCATGCACAAACTCTTCTGCGGTGGTTTTACTGAAATTGACATCAAAGGGAATCCCCACAATCACATTCACCTTCATCGCCTGGATTAATTGATACTTCAGCGGGTAGGGAGTCAACAACGGAACTGGATTGGAAGGATCAAGAGCAGTACGGGGGTGATTTTGAAACGTGAAAATCAACGCTTTACCCTTGCGCTCTCGTGCACGCTCTTTGCATGTATTGATTATTTCCTGGTGGGCAAGATGAAGTCCGTCAAAAAAACCGAGTGCCACAACTATCTCATCGTCATCCTCAAAATTACACTGATCTAATGAATTAATCTCTATCATCATTCAACGACTGGTGGTTCCCGGTGGTTTTTGGTGAAAAAGTTTCTCGATCATCCATTGCAAGCGGTTTCAATCTTTTTCATATCCTCTTGGAATGTGTTAAATACAGCATCAACACATTCCTCAGGTGTAATCTTTTGTGCCTCAAGTGTTTTTCGAACGACAAATTCCACAACACCATCTTTAAGCGATTTTTCTCCAACCACAATCCGGTAAGGGAAGCCCAATAGATCGGAATCTTTAAACTTTATTCCGGGCCGTTCATCCCGGTCATCCATCAATACATCTAATCCTTTTTGGCGGAGTTGATCATAAAGAGCGTGTGATACAGAATTCACGCTTTCCGTTTTGGGAGACAAGTTAAGAATATGAACATGATAAGGAGCAACCGAGGCCGGCCATACGATCCCGTTATCATCTGCATGCTCTTCAATCACAGCCGCCAGCGTACGGCTCACGCCAATCCCATAACATCCCATAATCATCGGTTTGCGCTGGCTGTTTTCATCGGTGAAATACGCATTCAACGCTTGACTATATTTTGTCCCCAAAATGAAGACATGCCCCACTTCAATCCCATAGGTGATTTTTAACGCCTGCTTGCCACATTTAGTGCACGCATCGTTTTCATCAACACTACGAAAATCACCCCATCGGTTTACCGTATAATCACGATCCAACACAATATTTTTTGTATGATAATCCTTTTTATTTCCCCCGCTGATTCCCGCTGCAATGGTTTTTACATAATGATCCGCCAGAATTTCCACACCGTCGATTCCCTGAGGTCCCGCAAATCCCACAGGAGCTTTGGTAACTTCATAAATGGTTTCCGGTGAAGCCATTTCCAGCGCACCCCCGATGGCCTTCGCTAGCTTGGCTTCATTGACGGTATGGTCCCCCCGCAATAATACAACATAGGGAGTATCATCACTCACGTAAACCATCGTCTTGATCATCTTATCGGGCGTGGTTTTCAAAAAGTCAGCGACTTCCTCAACTGTTTTTAAATCCGGAGTATGCACTTCTTCCGGTTCAGGAATGTCATCAGATGGCGTTTCATCAATCTGAGGCACAGCAGATTCCGTCAACTCACGATTGGCGCGATAACCACACTCTTTGCACGTTACTATTTCCGCTTCGCCAATATCAGCAGGTACCATAAATTCATGTGAAAGGTTGCCACCCATCACCCCGGTATCCGCTTCCACAGGAATGTTGGTCAATCCACACCGCGTAAAAATCTTTGAATAGGCATCATACATGGCCTGGTAAGATCGTGCCGCACCATCTTCATCCACATCAAAGGAATAACCGTCCTTCATAATGAATTCCCGCGCACGCACCACCCCAAAACGAGGCCGAACTTCATCCCGAAACTTGGTCTGGATCTGATACAGGTTAATGGGCAGATCCCGGTAGGATTTCAACTCACCCGCAATAAGATCCGTAATGACTTCCTCATGAGTTGGCCCAAGCACAAACAGACGATCCGCACGGTCGTGCAAACGCATCAGCTCAGGACCCATCGCATCCCAGCGTCCTGATTGCTTCCACAATTCTTCCGGCTGTAACGTGGGCATCAATATTTCAATCGCCCCGGCAGCGTTCATCTCCTCTCGGACAATCTGCTCAATCTTTCGCAGCGCCAGCCATCCAGCGGGAAGATAAAGATAAAGGCCAGACGCCAACTGGCGAATCAATCCCGCACGAATCATCAAAATATGGCTTTTGGCTTCCGCTTCTTTTGGAGTCTCACGTATTGTTGGAAAAAAACCCGTTGATTGTTTCATAGCAATTTAGTCGTTCTAAAAGTGTGGATTTCAACTTAGAAAAACAAGTCTGTTAACCAGGAAAAGAATTTCGCCCGGTTTAAATCATTGATGATCAGAAAGAGTATCAAGGGGATAACCAGTATGGCTCCTATTTTCCCAAACATCTCCATTTGACGCATGGTCAATGGTTTCATTCGAATCATCTCGATAATATAAAAAACGATATGCCCTCCATCAAACGGTGGCAAGGGGAACAGATTGATTAAAGCTAAATTGGCAGAGAGCAGAGCAATAAACGAGAGCAAACGCTCTATCCCCCAACTGCCGGTTTCTCCCGAAAGTTGGTAAATAGCGATCGGCCCTCCCAGTAACTTGGGGGAAACGTTTCCTGTGAATAAATTACCCAGAAAATCGATCATAAAGGAGGTGTCATGGATAAGTTTATGCCATCCATTGATTATCGCACCGGCTACCCCCATCTTTCGGCGATCAGATTTAACATCAATTCCCAATTGCGCCATATTATAGGTCTTACCCGTTTTCATGCTGGTTCGAGTAAGAATGGGTTGCTCGACCACATTGGGGGTAATCGTGGCTTGTTTCATCTCATTGTTGGGAGTTAACCAGGTGACTTGGATGGGCTGGGCAGTCGCACTGCCATCTTCATTCTCTTTCAGTGAACCATGGACATTTAGAATCACATCCACCCAATCATCCACAGGTTGATCATTCATTTTAACGATCGTTGAACCTCCCGTGAGTCCCGCTTTATCCGCTGGACTACCTTCCTGAACACCACCAATCACCGGTGGAATCTTGGGAGTAACTCCCAATGGCGAAATGGTCGGCATCAAATATTCAGAAATGGATATCTCACTATCATAAGTAAAACCCAATCTCGCTTGCGGGGTTTGAACCTCAGCATCCTCCGCGGGAAAAACCAAACTCGGGGTTACATCAAACGTTTGGGTATTCCCCTCCTCATCCAGCAATGTTATAGACATGGGGTCTGGCTTATATTCCCCATTTTCATCTTGCTTAACATGGCCAGCAATAAAGTCAGACCATTCTTCCCGGCCTTCAAACGTTTCTCCATCGATAGCTTTTATAATATGGCCAGCTTTGATCCCCGCTCTTTCTGCCGGACTGCCTGTCAATACATCGGTGATAAAAATACCCTCGACTGACTCTGGCGGCATCGGCCGTTCTTCAAGCGGCGCGGAAGGTTCTCGAAAATAATCGGGAATCTCCTTCTGTTTGGTAAGGGTTTCTCCATCACGATTAATGGTAAGAATAAGGTTTTCTTTTCCAATATCAGCTTGGGCTGTCCTGATCTCTTCCCATGACTCAACCGCTTCACCATTGACTGAGACAATACGGTCTCCATCACGCAATCCCATCTCCCACCCCCATGAACCAACCGGGACATGGCCGATTGTTGTAGTCGCGCGATAGGGGACACCGAATGAAAAGTAAATGAGGATATAAATCAAAAACGCCAAAACAATGTTCATCATCGGGCCAGCCAAAACGATCAAAATCCGTCTCCAGGCAGGCAATTGCAAATATTCCCATTCAGCGCCGGTCAGTTCCTCCTCAAAATCCATACCTCGTATTTTGACGAATCCCCCCAAAGGCAAGGCACACAGGCAATATTCCGTATCATGCCATTTATAGGAAAATAGCACTTTCCCAAAACCAACCGCGAACCGGTCAACTTTGGCCCCAGCCAATTTGGCGACAATAAAATGGCCCCATTCGTGAAAAATGACGGCCAATCCCAGCACAATGAGAAAATGAAAAATGTTCGTAAGTGTAGCGATTAATGAATCCAAGCCCATTTTTTATATACCGGTTTTTTGATTAGGATAATTGAGGTTATTACGAACCAACGAATAAAAACACTCAAAGTTATTATACCCTTCTGTATTCAAATAGATAAATTATTAGTTAGTGGCTATGCTTCCTCATTTACATCCTGGCTATCTAAACCTAATATCGATTTAATTGATACAACGGGTAAAAATAAACGCGTTGCCCAGGCAACGCGTAGAATACATTATTTAAGTATTTTTAATGACTATGTCAAGTATTTCAACATATCAACAACATAATCAAACCATTACGAATCCGATGCTTAAAACATGGCTCCCCCGCCATGTCGGAATAATCATACTTTTCTCGGCTGCAATCAAATTTATGCTGATAGGGTTCAATCAGGGGGAATACACCGATGGCATTATCCAAATCCAATTATGGCAAAGCCCTGTTGTGTTTTTTCCCCCGGGCTACAGCGCAATGGTCGCGTTTTGTAACCTGTTCATTGACGACTTGGTCCTGTGCGGCCGCCTTGTTTCCATCCTGGCATCGCTTGGCTCGCTATGGGTTTTCTATGCTGTGGCAAAAGCATTTGAAAAAGAGAACAACGAGGCATTCTGGGCGGTCCTCTTCTTGGCCCTATCACCCATATTCAATCGCTGGTCACTACGGGTGATGACTGACTCATTATTTTGCTTCTTATTTCTCATCTGTTGTTACAGCCTGCTAGCCGATCCCAAACGCTGCCCCAAGCGCTTATTATGCTGGGCTGGATTGGCCAGTTTAGTGCGTTATCAAGGCTTTTTCTTCCTTCCTTTTGTCCTTTATCTCATCTGGAAAAGAGGAATGGGTCACCTTACAGTAAAAAATGGCCTTTCCTGGTTTATCTCACTCCTCCCCTGGTTTGCATTAATCACTTGGATAGTATGGCGGGGATTCGGGCATTACGGCCAGTTTGCTGAAAGAGCTTCTATGGGATTTGGAATGACCGCTCTCCTTTATTACGCCTGGTTTGAAGGCTTTATCTTATACTGGCCCTGGGCGGTAACCTATGGTTTATTCATCGCCGGAATCATCGGGATGACCGACTATGCCAACCCATCGAATCATTCCAAATTCGCATTCAATTTCATTGTGATCACGATCGTCATCTTTTTGATGGTGCAAAGCGCATTCCTCTCCTTTCAATACCGCTATTTTCTCCCCCTTGTCCCTCTCTGGTGTCTCCTGGCCGCCCGAGGTTGGACCGTTCTACAATCACGTCTTCAAAAGCAATGGTCTCAAATGCTTGCCGGAACATTCATCATTGGCAACTTGATCCTTTTAACCGCTGGTGTTGTGATCTTGCAACGAGCCACCTTCGGCGATCTGGCCGCCTCGGCAAAAGCCTTGCAAACCGTCGGTAAAGGCAGCAGGGTGTTATCAGATGAAATTTACCGCGAAGGTGTTTATAACGTAAAAATGAAATACTGGTCGGGAAGAGAACTGGAACTATACCATTATATCGAACCAACCCAATCCTATGTTATCAAACCACAAGTTGGCGATTATGTTGTCCTCCATAACACCTATTCCGATTTGGAAGCGGAACAAAAACGGCTCAGCAATCGTTTTAATATAAAGGTTATCGGACGTTGGACCTATCACCCTCAGGAAGGGGGGTATGTCACCATACCACTGTTGCCCGATATCATGGTCGAACCCCGAAAACCACCCCAAACCAGCAATCCTTCCTGCATGGCCTTTCGCTTTATACCCCAACGATATTACTCTGTTCTCTTGCGCTTGGATAAGAAAGAATCCACCTCATGAAAAACCGCATGAAAGCCCTATTATCCACCCCTTTACGCAGGATGGCAGTCAATGGCCTCATTATTATCCTATCAATTGTGGTAGGTTTGTTCCTTGTCGAACTGGGAATCCGCCTGTTTGGATTATCAAGCCGGGAAATCATTCTAAGCCGCGGGATGATCCCCGATGAACATTGCGGTTTCAAATTACAGGCCAATGTGACTATTCCACCCATCCCAGGTGTGATGCCTGAAGTGAACATCAATTCTCTAGGTATGCGTGATAAGGAGTATTCTGCTAAAAAACCGGATCAAACCGTTCGTGTTTTGGCCCTGGGTGATTCTTTTGCCTATGGCAGAGTACATTACCACTTCAACTTCCTCACTATCCTGGAAGAACAATTAAACCACCATTATCAGGATTGGACGATCGAACTCTTGAATTCTGGTGTACCCGCCTATGAACCAGTCCATGAATTGGCTTATTTAAAAACATATGGGTTTAAATATCAACCGGATATTGTGCTTCAATGCATCTATGTCGGTAACGACCTGCAAAACAACCACTTGGCTCCAACTGAACTTCATCCCGGTTCACCCCTCCAACAAATGGAAGCCCAAAAAGAACAAATTCCCTTTCATAACCTGTTGCGCTGGTCGGAGTTATATTGGACCATCCTGAATCTAACTTCGAAAGCACAAATTCTTCATGAAATTGAAAAACGCATCCCCCGCTTGGATGAAGAATCATTGGATGATCCCCGCAAAATCATCGAAGATTTTTGGATGATGTCAGATGAGGAATACGACGCCGTATTACGCAACCACGCCCCAAACTTCCTTACCGCTGATCACCGGGGCATAAAGGAACAGCAACAAATTCAAACCACCCTTGCAGTGCTTAACGATTGCGCAAAGGCTTGTAAACAGCGTGATATTCTTTTTATGATCACCCTCATTCCCGCTGAAGAACAAGTGGATAAAACCGTTCAACAACAGCTATTGAAAGAAATGGAAAAGGAAAAAGAACCACTGGATTTCAATTTCAAACAACCACAAAAAAACCTAATGGCTGAATTTGAACGTCTAAACATTTCAGCCATCGATCTATTACCCGCGTTCTTGGAAAACGCCGATAAGCAAAGGCTCTATTTGCTACGAGATTCACATTGGAACGAAGCAGGCAACCAGCTGGCTGCAAACCATCTGGTAAAACCACTTAAGCAATTGATCGATCAGTGGATTTCCAATCATGAATCAAACCAATAAATCAACCATCAATCTATTCGTTTACGGTTCTTTAAAGGAACCCTCAATATTCCAAGCCGTAACCGGTATTAATCCCCCTTCTCAACACAAAGCCATATTACATGGCTTTTCCTACACTCAGCCTATCGATGGATACCCCGTAATCCAATCCGATCCAAATGGAATAGTGGAAGGCATTATAATCAAAGATATTCCATCTCATAAACTAAATGCCCTGAATCACTACGAAGGAGACGCCTATCAGCGCCAAAAAGTTAAAATACAGTTGGAAGATGAAGATATAGAAGCATTCACATATATCAAGAGATAATGATATCTCTTCCCTCATAATTACTTGTATTCACCTAATTCCCTCACCCTCAAAACTGGATTGACACATAGGTCAATTTCTACATGTTGTAGGGGCAAACCTATGTGTTCGCCCTATGTTGTAGTATGGCCGGCATCAGGATGAGTTTTGTGACAATCCCGGGACTTGTAACACGCCAGTTTAACGCTCAGCAATCACCCCCCGAATACTCTCTGCTACCTTCCCCGCCAGAATTTCAGACCCCTTCTCGGTAAAATGCACATTCTCAGGCCGCTGGATTTCGCTCAGTTGAGCATATGCAAATGAATAAAGGTCATTAATCCGAATATAATGTTTTTTCATAATCCGTTCAGCTACTTTGTTATATTCAACCGCATCTTCTGGCTGCCGTGGTGGACGTAACTCTCCCTCCGGTACGGGAGTCGTGCTGCACCAAATCAAAGTAGCCCCTGTTTTCTTCATCCGTTCCACCAATGTTTCAAGGTTTTTTTCGTACTCGTCAATAGGGACTTGATGTTTGCCATCCTCCATGAATTTCAAATCATGCAATCCCCAATTAAAATGAATGACATCCCACTCCTGGTCTCCCAGCCATTCATCAATATGTTCCAATCCCCGGATCGTAGGTCCCCCGTTAACCGGTATGCGTTGAACATCCGCTATTCCAGCCAGTTTTTCTTTGACAGGCTCGGTATAGCCCATCGAAATCGAATCGCCAATAATTAAAACCCGGGGAAAGGAAGCCGGTTCATCTTTTTTAACAGCCATGCTATAAGCCCCTTCTTGTCCCCCCGTTTGACTGGTGATCTCCGCTCCTGTTTGACACCCCCCAACAAGAATCAAAAGCAAAAAAGATGTGATAGTATTTGCTTTAAAAATCATGTGAATCTCCATTAAACGTACTAATATTCTCTCCCATTATCCCATAAATTGACGAATTGTATACACAGCACTCATAAAAGGTGGGTGGGTAAATGAACGTAAATCAATATTCCATACCCCAGTTAAGTGAAGTATAATAAACTTAGAGCCTTAAAAATCATAAAGAAAGGCATATGCCATGTCTGTGAAAAAAAGCGAATCGACCGTCATGCAAGAATCCAAACCCGGCCATAAGCTCAATTACACAACCCTCAGCCAGGAATTTATAGATTACCTCGAATCCCAGCTAGGACCTGTAAAAAGAATGAGTATTTCCGAATTACAGGAGATGACAGCAAAAAGAATGATCGGTACTTCTGCTTCAGAAACCCTGCGTCAGCTACGAGAAGAAAGCAGGTAAAACTGTGGGAAATCCAAAATTCTACTTGGATGCTTCAGCCATTGTCAAAAGATACTGGAAGGAAGAGGGAACTCAATTTATTAATAATCTTTATGAATATGAAATAAGCAAAGGTTCTCGGATGTTTACTGCCAAGCATTCTCTTGCTGAGTTAAGCTCTACCGCCTATCGCCTTCACAGAGAAGGCAGACTCTCACATCAGGAATCAGCGTTGATCATCTTTGAGTTTCTTCGGGAATGTCAATCTGCTATAAGATTCATTGAAACGGATGACAGTCTATACATCCATTCAATAATCTCATTAAGTGAATATCCTCTCCGAGCGGGAGATGCCATGCATTTAGCCGCAGCATTAGACCTTCATGATCGATATGGCCAGGATTTCTATTTCGTCTCAGATGATTCCCGTCAATGCGATGCCGCTTTAGCAGAAGGTATTAAAGTACTCAGACCACGAGAATCCCAAGCATTGAACGAACTCTTTTCATTATAAAATTTGAGACCTACAACTCAAATCTTGAAGTGATCAAGGAATCAGTTTGATTATGAGGGTAATTTCAATGTCTCGTTTACTTCTTCCGCTTCCTCAACATCACCGTATACCTCCTCAGCGATTATTCGGTCCGTTATAGAATTAATGTATTCGATAAGGGCTTTGTCAATTTCAAGAAATTCAGGCCACAAGGTATCATTGACAAATGATTCAGGCACCCGAAGCATGACAGTGGTATAACGCTGGCGATCATAGCGGTATGGCTTTAATGAATAACGCCTGGTTGGTTTGCCAGGTTCAGAAAACCTCATCTCCTGACCTGGTAGGGGAATGGTCCGACTCAGAGGAATCTCAGATATTGAAAGAAGCGGGAGCGCTGAAAACAGCTGTTTATTATATGGGGGTTGAAAACCAACCACCTGAAGATTCGTTTTGGGATTCCTCATTCATCAATTATTATTCCCAAGCTATTGCTTTTGAAGCAAACGAAACGCCAAGGTTTTCCCCCGACTTGTGTGTTCATGTGATGAGACCACTCAAGCAAGGTGAGGAACTGGTTTCGTTACGGGAAGTTGAAGCATGCCAATTGGACGCACGCGAATTACTCAAGAATGTATATGGTGTTTCTGTCCCGGAGGATGCGTACATTCTTTCTGAAGAAGAAAGTGAAGAATTTGTGAAAATGGAAGATGAGAACGATGGCCCGATTGAGTCAATTGAAATCCCTGACGAATTGGGAAAATTGCTTATTAGCGCCGTTGAAAAAAAGTCATTCCCCATAAATAAGAATGCTTGGACATTGCATTCGGATCACAAAAAAATTGGTCGAGCTGGATTGATTATCATCAACATCCGCAATGAGGACGAACGGGCTGATGCCGAACGAACCTGCCAACAAATCGAGAAACTTCGTACAACTCAGGAAATCTCTAGAGACATATTTAATTACCAGGATGAAAGACGCCGTGTCACAATCCTTATTGCCAATCTCGATAATGCACGTGACCCTGAGTTAAAAAAAGTCTTTGCAAGAATCAAAAGAGTAGTTAGGAATAATAGCTCTAATTTAGAGTATGAATTCTAATTTCAACTGATGCCTTATTCGTTCTTCACTTTAACATCTTGCTCCGCCTTCATCTGGGGAAGAGCCGCGGGTTGCAACTTGTTGGTGGGATTATGCGCGGGCACCAAGCCCGGATTAGGTTGAAATCCGACACTGAACAGGCCGGAATCTGTACGCATGCTCGGTAATATACCATATAAAAGGCTTTCAAGATTCTTCTGGTCTTGCTCTCCAATTTTGAGTGCGTAAGCAAATTTCTCTTCCAAATCTTCTTGTTTGGCTACGATGGGATCATCATGGGCATCGTTAATTTCACCCGTGGCCACGTTAATCAACTTACTTGCAGATTCATTGGATACATCCGTCGCTAACCCATTATTTCCGTTGCTAGTTATCGGAACGGTGGAAAATTGCGATTGAATCAGGGGAAGCAACAATAAAACGGCTAAAATACTCGCCAATGCCGCGGTTGGGGCCAAATGAAATGCACCACGCCCAATGCTCAATGTGTTTTTGAACTTGGTCCAAATCGTATCAGCTTCTTTGGATTCATTGATGCGATTGTGCAAATCATGCATACGGGGTTGAGCGCTCTCCGTTTCATCCTGCCAAAGATCCAAAAAGAGCCAGGTTTTCTGTAACTCCATCAGCTCATTTCGGCAGTCTGGACACACCGCTAAATGACGCTCCACCTCAAGGCGTTCGTTTTTACTCGTGTTGCCGGAGGCGTAGGCAACTAACTTCTCTTGATTATAAGGACAACTCCGTTCGTACATCATGTTCGTCTCTCATCCATACCAATTCAAAATAGATCAAATCCATTAAGCATACTCTTTCAGCATCGGCTGTAGCATCTCTCTTAACTTGAGATGAGCACGATAGGCTCGCTGCTTAATGGATTCCGGAGTCGTATCCAGTATCTCAGCAATCTCAATATAAGACAACCCTTGAAACTTATTTAATATTATAACTTCTCTTTGCTCATTCGATAACTGGTTAATCGCTTCTTTAATGGTGTTTTCATCCAACTTGATGGCATACACATCGCGTGCATCACCAGTATCATCCTCAACCTGGTCCATAAACGTGGTCTGGTGATTATACTCCGAACTCTCTCTCATTTGAGAATCCGCATGCACCAACCGGTTCCAGTATCGTCTTTTTTCATCGATACATAAATTTCTGGCTATTCGATAAAGCCACGAGGTGAATTTGGAACGAGGTTTCCAGGCCTTTCGGTTGTTATAAACACGCAGGAAGGTTTCTTGGACAAGGTCTTCGGCTAAATGGCGGTCTTGAACCATTCGAATGATAAACATCAACACAGGGCGGTAGTGCCGCTGATACAACATATCCAGCGCTTCCTCCCGGCCCTTCTGACATGCGAGCATCAATTGCTCGTCCGTTGTGTTTTCATCCCATTTCATCGTGCGGATTTTTTGTTCGGTTGTTAAACCGTCTTCAACCTCCAATTTCCACTGGGTTGGCCATAAATCAACCCCAACGGCTTGAGCCTTCATCAGGGGGGTTGATTCAAGTCCATCTAGTACAGCAGTTGAATTTAAGTCCACGATCAAAAAACTCCTTGTTTACTCGTCAGAAACGATCTTGATTCTTTAACGGTTTCAATTGAATCAGGTAACGAAAGAAAAAAATGATTCCCTAAAATGATCTAAATAAATTCAATCGAATGTATTCCAAGGAGCTTGTGACACTACACATACTTATACGATACTTTATACGAATTGTTGCTATTTAAAGTTTAATTTTTTGTCAAATTTTTATCTAATTTCTCAAAATTCCGTCAAAAAACCCCCTTTTTTGATTAAATTCGTTTTACTATCTCATTGAAATAACAGAGTTTATTATCCATGATTCCGGATGATTTTAATCAACGATTAATCATTGGCATATCCAGTAATAATAAGAATCGTAATATGAAAATGACGAATTGCCCATATTAATGATCCGAATCCTCAATGATTCGCTCTTTACCAACTTCGCTGGGATCGTAAATTTGGACTCATACCAATTCCATGATGTCCCTTCAATAATCCACTCACCCGCATAAATATCACTGACGAGCACTTGCATTCGATATGAAAAATTCTCATACCGCCCACTGTTATCACATGTTCTCATTATGATGTGAACTGGCTTATCAGGTTCTAAATTCTCAATTTTGAATAATTCCTCACCTGTAATTCGCCGGCCAACATCCACAATATCATAGTGATTCAATAATCCTTGCTCTTTTAGACGTGGAATAAGGTCTCTTTGTTCATTTTCAATATTTGGCCAACGCAAATCAATCTCCTCGTGATAACCAAAATTTCGCCGAAAAGGAACCGCAATATCTGGAAAACCGTCCCCATGAATTTCAAAAGAATACTCGTGTGCGACTTCAGATTCACGACTCGCCACATCCAAAGCGTCCTTTATCTCCCAACCCGGCCTTAATGTGGCTTCCCTCGGTTGATCCTCCATCCCCGCATAACTCCAATTGAAGTGATAAATCACCTTCTTGAATGAATTATCGAAAGGATCAGGGAAGCTAACTAAAGGATAATGAAATATATCATACGTTTGCGCCATTTCTTCAAACCAAAGTGGAAATATGGCCGCAAACATCGGACGGCGGCTTGGAGGAAGGGTTTCCAAGGCTTCATACAGCCCCCCTTCACCCATCCGGTATGGCAACGTGAGATCATTCGTTACCAATCCCACCAGATCCAATATCTTTTTGTTGCCAAAATAAGCCAAAGCCCCCGCATCATTGATGGCTACCGGTTCTGGAAGCAAATGTTGATTAAGCCATTGAGCGGCAGACACTTGTTTCTCATGAATGGTGGTGGATTGATGGGCAAATTGCGTAAGCCAATCAGGATAATAAGAAAATTGAAAAAGAACGCCTATCAATAATAGCGATGCTGTAAAGGAGATTTGCTTTACAGGCAGAAATGAGAAGATTCGAAACAACCCATCAACCCCCACCAATATGAGAATTGGAACAAAAGGTGCAATGTATCGAAAACTATGCAATTGCCATACTTCAAGGGTGGCGACTGCCATTAGAGCCAATCCAAGCGGGATTCCCAATAGAATGGCTTTCTCTTTAAAGTTGTGAATAATTAAGCCAGCTAGCCCCAAACCTGCAAAGATCAATAATCCTGGAAGGATAAAATAACCAATTGATGGTGTGGAACTAGGATGGCCAATTAAAAAATAAAAGATATCCCCTATATTCGTAACGAATGCACCAATCATCTCAATCAACGAACGGTTGGGATCATAAAGCAAACTTTTGGCCAGCAAACCATTTCCACCCGACTGACCTGTTGCTATTCGATAAAAGAGGGGAGGACCTGCGATAGCAAGGGCAAGAAAAACCAATGCAAACCACGTCCAACGTTTTCTAAACTGAAGTGGCGGAACATTTAGATTAAAGAATCTTCCTAAAACGCTAAGCCCCATTATGGCAGCAACGATGATGAAGCCTTCAGGACGGCACATGGCAAGAAGGCCCATCAAAATAAATGGGTATTCTCTTTTGATGAAAATGGCATGGTAACAAGCCAATATCAATAGCGTAAATAGAGCGATTTCCATGCCACTCCAGAATGCCCATCCCAAATGACCAGAAGAAAACACCAATGCCACCACAAACAGGCCTGCTTTAGCTCCATTCAACAGTTGACTCAGGCGAAATAAATAAAAGAAAACACCCGTTATACATAAAAGTGTGATGCTGTGAATCCATAAAATAATCCCACTATCGCTTAATCCCAATAAAAAGCCGATGGCCAATATGTGAGCGTAAAGAAAACTGGTCTCCCCACTGCTAACAGGATCACCCTGCTGATATTGAAAATACTGGCCATGCGCAATCTGTTTGGCATATTGCGCATGGATAAAGGAGTCATCCAGTGGAAGACAAAGCGATTGCGTAAAGAGCCATTGCGTCAATACAAATGATAAACCTTGCAATAACGCAAGAAAAAACGCACAACCTGCAATAAATATCCTCGACGACTTAGTACTCTCATTTCGAAAATCAAACAAGTTCCATCTCATAACGTTTAAATCGAACGGGCAACCCGAAATCCTCCTGTATGACGACGATAGTCAGGTGGGAACTTGCCACGGTCAGCTGCCCGCAGATACTCCGGTCTTCCCATCCACGAGGGCCCCCGAAAAGCCCTCTCTTCACCCGTTTCAGGACCAACCGGATCAATGACTGTTTCCTCAGGATACGGTCCATACCAATCCTGACACCATTCCCACACATTCCCATACAGATCATAAAGACCCCAAGGATTTGGTTTTAATGATCCTACCGGATGCAACTCAGCATCTGAATTGTTACGAAACCATGCGTGCTCTTCCCAAATCTCAGGGCTTACATTATCGCCCAAATAGGATGAAGTCTGCCTTCCAGCCCGCCGGGCATACTCCAATTCTGCTTCGGTGGGCAGCCGGAAGCGGGTATCACCGCAATACTCATTCAACCGCTTGATATATTCCTGACAGTCCTCCCAATTGACACGATTAACCGGTAAATCATTCCCAAACTGGGTCGAGGGATTCTTGTCCATTAGCGCCATCCATTGAGCTTGTGTCACTTCAAATTTTCCAAAGTAGAAATTTTGGGTTAGGATCACTTCATGAACCGGACTTTCATTCTCGCTATGCCCAACCTCATCTTCTGGGCTTCCCATTAAAAAACTCCCCGCCGGAAGTTCAACCAATACCAAAGGTTCAGCATCTTCTGGCATGTTGGGAAGGTCAATCTTGATCACCTTTGGACTAAGCGTGGGTGTTTGTTCTGTATCCCCACGCGTCGCACAGGATGTAAGTACTAGAGGTAATACAAGTAATAGACTCAAAGAATAATGATATTGAATTTTGTTAATTTTCATTGTTCGAGCCCTCCTTTGAAGATAATTTCACACCATAGTTTAGACGTATCTCCCTTTTTTTTCATCTCTCGTTCAAAAAAATCAGAAAATTTCAATTTGATACTTGACTAAATAAGTTGATTTGATAATATAACAAAAGTTTGTATATGATTTATTTGATTTTAATATGCTTCCTGGTAAAAGCACTTAAATCATATGAATAATTAATAATAAATAAGTTGGTATAAGGTATGAATAAATTAAATTGCAAACAAAATGCTTTCACATTAATTGAATTGTTGATCGTTGTTGCCATCATCGGTGTTCTGGCGGCTATTGCTGTTCCTAATTTTTTGAATGCCCAATTGCGGGCCAAAATCGCAAAAACTCAAGGTGACATGGATGCCATCGCAAAAGCCTGTTTTATGTTCCGTGTGGATCATAACGCCTTCCCTTCAGCCACTGATGTGATTGGAGAAACCTATGTCTCCGGCAAAGTCGATCCGGTACATGCCGATGAGTTTTTTACCTTTCAAACTCATCGCGCTGGCCGGTTTGTGCCGCATCTCACCTCCCCGATTCCCTATATCAACATGACTCCCCTCGATGCCTTTTCCAATCGGCCTTCATTGAGCTATGGCTACGCTGGAGGAAAACGAGGGTTCATCTTGACCAGTTTCGGTCCGGATGGTGATCAGCATGAAGGTATCAATGACTTGTTTCATCGAGGTGATATTGATGAACCCAGTGCCTTTTTGCGAGGTGAAAACGAAGAATTCAGCGACAATCTGATGGGTTCGTTTTTTGGTACCAGTGGCCGCTCCAGCTCTCCCGCTCGTTTAAGGTTCTATCTTGTTCCACGTACCTATTCGCCCACCAATGGATTGAGATCCAACGGCGATTTGTGGCGAAGCAATATATAACCCCCTATCAAGTCCATCCATAGTGTTTTCAGCATGACACAAAATTTATAGATGTTTAAAGGAGTTGTTGTATGCAAAAGTTAGTCGTTGTATGTTGGTTCCTATCGGCGTTTCTGCTAAGTTTGCCGGTAGGAGTAAGTGGAGATGCGCTGTTTTATGAATCGTTCGACGAGCATGATCCCCGCCCCATGGGAATTCTGCCGGACGGTGTGGAACGTGTGCGCATATCCGGCCGGTTGTTTGGAACTGAGATGGAAATTGAGGCGCCCTCGGGTGGAGGTGATACGTCATCTCTGGCTCAATTTATCCTTGATCCAACCGGTTTAAGCATGATTGCTCTCCAACTGGAGGATCGAGGCACTGAGGTTGGTGATGGTTCTTTAGGCGCCGATGGGGGAGTATCCCTATTTGAACCAATTCTTTTGGATCAAGGGGATGTGGCCGGTAAAGCAGCGGTCTCCTGGATGTCCATCCCCAGGCAAAATGATGAACCCGGAGGAGCCATGTTTCCCGAAACGGATAGCCGTCTGGATTCCGGACCCGAAGGGCTTAATCTGATTGGATTTGGTGGAGTAAGCCGTGATTTCGATACCGGAGAACCCATACCCGGTCAGGATTTCACCGGCCAATTGACCTTCAATCGTGAAGGAAGTTCCCAAATCACTTCATTGGGTGTGAATTATGACGTCAATGAGCCTATCTTTTTCATGCTTTTGTTTGATCTGGAAAATTCAATGTATGACATTTTCATCAATGGAGTTAAAGTTCGCTCAGATGTTCCCTTCTTTGATGTCAATGGTGAAACCGGTAAAACTCTGCGTGAGTTGGAACTTATCTCTTCGGCTCGTGGAGTGGGTACCTTTGTGTATGATAACGTCTTCCAACTCGATCCGGATAAACCCCATCGGCCGATCCCTTACCGGACACCCATCATTGCAGACGACCTGAATCACAGAGTCCTGTTTGATGAAACATTTGATGATGATCCCCTCCAAGTGCTTCCCGCAGATGCCAAAGGCAATGTGGTGGGCAGCCGTATCCGTGCAATGGGGAATGTAGAGGTAGTCTCTGATTCATCCTATCAATCTCCAGCACGTGGATTATTGCCTGCCGATAGCTCGCTGGAGTGTGCCTTTAGTGCGAATGACTCAGCTGATCCCCTCCGTTTTGCAACCTGTGTGACTCCTGGCGAAGGAAGCGGACTTTTATTCCTTGGTGGCGATTCAGCCTTCATGAATTTGTCCGCTGGCGGTTTCTTATCAATCGATCAAGATGGTGATGGTACCCTTGATCAGACGGATATTGAGATTATTGAAGCAATGCCCCATTGGATTGTTGTGCGTTTTGATCCTGATCAATCTGACTATAACGTGACAGTCTATCGTGCCACATCCAAAACCCAGGCAGATACGGTAACGCTGCAAGCCCAGGGAACATGGAACGGGAACATAAAGGCCATTCGTATTGAAAACAGTGGAGCTTCATCCTACATTGATAATTTACTGGTTGTTCGTGAAAAAACTGCAACCGATGGTGGAGATGAAAACCGTTACCATGCGGTTGTTTCCGAAACCTTTGATACTGCACAAACAGGCGATTTTCCAGGCCAGGTGGAAAACGATCCCACTGGTTGGAGCTTATCCGCGCTTAACACCGATACTGGCCAGGAAACCATCATCGGCAGTGGATTGAATATCCAACGCAGTGCCCGTATTTCCTGGACAGCCGTACCCACGACAGATCAGGTGATATCCAATGTTTTAAGTATCACAGTGAAAAATGATGATGAATCATTGACTCAGGCATTAGCTGGTTTCCTTCCGGATGGAAGCATCGGTGTTGAGATGGATGGCGATGGTGAGTTGGAAAGTACAAGCATCCCCTATCGTTTACATCAACGGAACCAAATTAGTGTAATTCTGGATTTGGAAACCGGATCAGGTGAAGTGGTTTTGGATAATAATCAGCGCTATCCCTTAAGTGGGTTATACTCCGGAGATGGTTTTGTTCAGCTGCAAGATGTGCGATTAAGCGGTAACACCGGTCATCCCATATATTACGATGATCTGTTGATTGTTGCCGATCATTTCGGCGTCCTGTATGATGAAGCACCTTATGAAGCACCAGCTCTTACGGGTGACATGCAATTATTATTTGAAGAGGATTTCGAGAATAATCCCGCACGCTCTGAGCAGAAAATCGATGAGTTTGATCCACGCCGCTCCGGCTTGCCCATTGAAACACGCTCCAGTGGATTCTCCAACAGAGCACTTACCGATGTTGAGGGGACTATTTTGACCGTTGGTGCACCTTCGGCGGATGCTGCCTATGTGACTGATCCGGATGGTGGCAGTTTGTATGGGTTAATGATTAACGATCAATATGGTCCGCAGGATTTTTCTGGATTCCAAAGGGCCGTGCCCATTAATCCCATCTCAACCTTGCGAACCACCCCTTATGCCTTTGTGCTGCCTGAATTGTCATCGGCTCCTGCGAGCCGCTATGTGCAATTACGCTGGTCTGCGTCGGCCTTGCAGGATGATAAAGCGGGATTGGCTCTATTCTTATCGGTCGAAGATGTTGAAGTTCCCTTGCCAGGTTCGCCCTTAACTGTACCCGCCCCTTCAGCAGGAATGATTGTTGGGTTTGGTGAACAAGGCCGGTTCGTGATTGATCAAAATGGTGATGGCCAACCTGAAGAAAGTAACATCGCATATCAAAAAGGTCAGACTTATCGTTTCATGTTAATCGTTGATCAACAAACAAACACGTTTAACCTGGAAATTAACAACCAGCCCGTAGCTGAAAACGTGGAACTCAATCCTGCCATCGTTACAGATGATTTCATGAACCGGCTCGGCTGGTTCACCACCCTGGTTACCAGCGGCGACGGCAATGAACTGCAACAATCCCCCCGAGGCGGTGGCAGCTACATCATCGATGACATCCGCATAATTGAAATGAATGAATTGACATCGGTAGGCGATTATCCACTTTACTGACCTTTAACATAATTCGTAGGATGGGTCACGTTTTTCGACTCATCAATGCTCTCGTGCAAAGGGTAAAACGTCGTTTTTTACCCTTGAAAATCAAGCAGGCCGGGTGTCAAGTATGTAGGGTAGTACTCAAAACCGCGCCGTTTGCGGTTACGCCAACCAACCTACCCTGAATCGTATAAAGAGGCTATCAAGGGTAGAATAAACGACATTCTACCCTTGGCACCCACGCATCTCTGGGAATATAATATAGATAAAGACTAAATAAGTATTTATCTCAAACAAATGCTTTATGGTATAGTCCATGGCATACTCCATGAAATCCGCACAGTCAGTCTAAAAATAATTATGAAAACTATAGAATATCGAACGCTTTCAAATCGTTGTTGGATTATACAAAAGAATTGGATGAGGAAATCATTGTTTTTACAGAAGATAATAAACCGCTCGCGGCGCTTGTTTCTCTGAAAGACATGGATAAGGAATCTTTGGCCCTGAGCACAAATCAAGAATTCCTGGCAATCATCGAAAAGGCCAGCCATGAGTTTGAATCCGGAAAGAAGATAACATTGGAAGAGATGAAACAAACACTATTTGAATAAAAACGGATTCTCAAGAAATCACATTTCAAGACAAATGCATGAGAACGATAAGAATGTTTAATGCAGGTTGAAGATATGATAATTGAGTTCTTTGAAAATCGCTTCACTCAGTTTGAGCCCGCGTACACTGTTACCCCGATGATCAAGCAGTGGAGAGTAAATGGCGATGCCACACACCCCCGGAATAACCAGGACAATCGCACCGCTAACCCCACTCTTTGCTGGAAATCCGATTTTATACGCCCATTCTCCCGCAAAATCATACATACCACATGTAAACATAATGCTTAATATGTCTTTAACATATTTTGATTTGATGGCCTCTACTTTTGTAACGGGATTGATCCCTCCATTGGCGAGGGTGGCGCCCATTAACGCCAGGTCATAGCAGTTTAAAAGCACTGAACATTGCTGTAGATACAGGTCCAATGTTTGCAGAATTTCGCCTTCAATCATTTCAAAATTACGAAGCAAGTAAGAGATAGCAAGATTCCGGTAGCCTCCGTTTTGTTCGGAGATATAAGTGGGCATGTCAATAAAAAATTCCCTCCCCCCATAGCGTTTATACATCTCCAAAATGCGCGTCAAGCGTTTGGCAGGGGTTCCGCCTTGTATCAAACTGGTGATGGCTATCGCTCCCGTATTGACCATGGGATTATGCGGGCGTTTTGATTTTTGCTGTACGCGAATAATAGAGTCGTAGGATTTTCCGGTTGGTTCGACATCAACTTTGGTGAGGACATATTTGCGGCCAAAATCTTCCAATGCCAAACCATACGTAAATAGTTTGGATATGGATTGGATTAAAAATGGCTGTTGATGATCGCCGATCATAAAAGCTTCCCCCCGGTTCGAAATTGCACATACTCCAAACCAATTGGGATTGATCGCTTGTAATTCGTGTTCACTATGATACACAACACCGTCATGAATGTTTTTGCATATGGAGTAATGGCGGGCTATGACTTCAGAGAGTTTGTTGAAATCGAAGGTCTGTCTTTTTCTGATAGAACCATCTATTTGGCTTGTGTTCGAGGCAACAATTTCACTTGTTTCTCTCTTTTCCCACTCATTACGCGTTGGGTATCCTGAATGAGGTGATTGAAACCATTTGTCCGATTCATTGAATGGTGGTTGTTGACTGTTAAAGATATGAAAACCAAATTGCCTGGAGAACGCTTCGCATACTTTTAGGCCTCGAAGACTTATGAGTTTATCTCCAAGCCGTGGAGAGTAGACGGCCAGCCCACAAATAGAGGGAACAACAAGAAGAACAATACCGGAAAGACCGCTTTTTGCTGGCAAGCCAACCCGGTAAGCCCATTGGCCTGAAAAGTCGTATAAACCACATGTGTACATCACACTCAAAACATTGCGGGCGATAGTTGGTTTGACAACTTGGGCGTTTGTCACGGGATTGATGCCTGAATTAGCCAAAGTCGCGGCCATCACAGCCACATCGAAACACGTTGCTTCCAGTGAACATTGGCGGCAGTAAAGCTCGATGGCGTCTTCTAAATTCCCTTCCAGCAAACCTTCAGAATAAATGAAATGGGCAAGGGCAAGATTCCGGTGATCGTTCTTCTTTTTGAATCCCAGCATGGAAGCGTTTACATTCAATGGACGCCCCGCAAAACCAGCAATCATATCAGACAGGTATTTCCACCGCTCTTCATGAGAGCCACCTTGAAAAGAGCTTGAAGTAATAAGGGCTCCCGCATTCAGCATGGGATTAAGAACGCCTTTTTGAATATCTTCCTGCTGTATGATGGTATTAAAGGGCGTACCCGTCGGTTCAAATCCAATTTTGGCTATTAAGGTTTTTCGATCTTTATCAGATAGATTTTCAATCGTTGCCCCATAAATAAATGGTTTAATCGCTGATTGCAACGTAAATTCCACATTTGAATGTCCAATTGACGCGGTTTGGCCAAACACATCAACAATGCTAATACCTAATTGATCAGGATCAGTGAATTCAAGTTCGGGAATACTTGTCGCGAGATGGCCTGTGGTCTCTTGATAGAGATCGCTATAAATAGAATCAAGAAAACACTGAAAATCATCTATTGTTAGAGTTGCTTTTAAAGACGTTTGCAGAGACATGGCTAACCCTTAAAATAATACTTTAAGTATGTTCACTTATCAAAAATCACGCCAAAATGCATTTTTTGTTTTATGTGGAAAATATGCTCTTGATTTACAAAGATTTAGAATAGATCCCCTGGAATAGAACTTTATATTTAGAGAGGATTAAATGTTCAACATAAGGCAGATCGGTAGAAACATGTGTTGAAGTTAAACCACAATCAAGTACTTGAATCAATCACAGTATATCCAAGCACTTTCACACCCATAGACAAATCCTCTGGAATCATCAACCATAATCCAAAAGTCTTTTATGAAAGGACCAGAGGATTATGCATTCTAAAAAAAGACAAGACAGACGTGAGTTCTTAAAGAAATCCGCTCTGGCCGGGGCGGCGTTGAGTTTACCAACCTATATCCCCGCACCAGCGATGGGCGCGGAAGGCAATGTGGCCCCCAACAACCGTATCGTAATGGGCTGCATTGGTGTGGGTTCGCAGGGAACCGGGAATATGCGCGGTTTTCTGAATTATAAGGACATCCAGGTCGTGGGTGTCTGTGATGTTGATGAGCGCCACCGTGAGCGCGCCAAGAACATGGTCGATGACAAGTATGATAATGAAGACTGCCAAATGTACATCGATTTTCGCGAGTTGATTGGACGCGGTGATTTGGATGCCGTTTCTCTCGCCTTGCCGGATCAATGGCATGCCATCCCCGCGATTGAAGCAGCCAAGGCGGGATTGGATATCTACGGTGAAAAACCCCTATCACGCTCCATTCGTGAAAGCCGGGCTATTTGTGATGCTGTGCATCGCTATGGCCGGATTTGGCAAACCGGCAGTTGGCAGCGCTCAGTGTCCAATTTCCACCACGCCTGTGAGGTGGTGCGCAACGGCAACGTGGGGAAAATCCATACTGTTGAAGTGGGCCTTCCCACCGGCGGGCAGACCGGTGTTAAACCAATAAAACCAGTACCTGAAGGATTGGAATGGGACCTGTGGCTGTGACCCGCCCCCTGGCGGCCCTATTGTGAATTTGGCGGGAACCGCTGCCACTGGGATTGGCGTTGGATTATGGATTACTCGGGCGGCCAACTAACCGACTGGGCTGGCCATCATATCGATATCGCCCACTGGGGTTTGGACCTTGACCACACTGGACCAGTCGAAATTGAAGGCAAGGCTCAGTATCCCGAAGATGGATTATGGAACGCGCCCTATGCTTATCGCTTCACCTGCAAATACGCGGATGGATTGATTATGCACGTCAGCAACAGCATCCGAGGCGGCACCAAATGGATCGGTGATGAAGGTTGGATTTGGGTTACCCGCGGTGGCATTGATGCGTCAGATAAAAACCTGCTAAAACCGGAAGCCATCGGCCCCAATGATGTACGCTTATACCACAGCAATGACCACAAGAAAAACTTTATTGATTGTGTAAAAAGCCGCCAGTTAACCATTACGCCTGTCGAAACCGCCTGCCGCTCCATTAGTGTCGGCCACCTTGGTGAAATCGCCATGCTGACGGAACGCAGGATTCGTTGGAATCCCGAAACGGAAGAGATAACCAATGATTCCGAAGCCAGCGCTTTGTTGGGCCGTTCCTACCGTGAACCTTGGACCTTATAAATAAAACCAGGAAGAGATCATAAGGGAGTAAACCATGATTCAACTACATATAAAAATCCTAAAAACCATTGCCTTTTCTATTGTCGCGGCGATGATAATGCTTGCTGCCATGAGCAACCCAGCTTTTACACAAGATACGCTCAAAGCCGTCATCGTTGATGGACAAAACAACCATGACTGGCAAGCTTGCACGCCAGTTATGAAAGAGATATTACAGGATTCGGGGATCTTTAATGTCGACGTTGCAACATCCCCTCCCAAAGGGGAACCGATGGATAACTTTAAACCGGCATTCAACCGTTATGATGTTGTTGTGTTAAACTACAACGGTGATGCCTGGCCGAAAGAAACGCAAGAGGCGTTTGTTGAATATGTTCGTTCAGGTGGCGGAGTGGTGGTGGTCCATGCTGCTGATAACGCTTTTCCCAAATGGGAGGAATTTAACGAAATTATCGGCCTTGGCGGCTGGGGTGGCCGGAATGAGAAATCCGGCCCGATGGTCCGCTACCGCGATGGAAAAGTCGTGCGTGATAGCTCGCCTGGTCGCGGTGGCACTCACGGTCCCCAGCGTGCCTATCATGTTGAAATTCGTGATCCGGATCATCCCATCACCAAAGGATTACCGGAAAAATGGCTGCATGCCAAGGATGAACTTTACGCCCAGTTACGAGGCCCTGCCAGGAATCTGCATTTGCTTGCCACCAGTTTTTCCAAAAAGACCAACGAACACGAACCAGTATTGTTTACCATTCGATATGGCGATGGGCAAATATTCCATACCGTCCTGGGACATGGCCCGTATGCCATGAACTGTGCAGGTTTTGCCTTCACCCTGCAGCGTGGTTCTGAATGGGCTGCAACGGGAAAAGTGACATTAACCGATGTACCGGTGAACTTTCCAACAGAAGATGAAGTTCGTTTTCGCCTGCAAGATGTATCGATGGATGAAATTAAATCTTATGAATATGGTAAAAGTCGCAAGGCATTGACCACCCTGGAAGAGAACATCCGCAATGCATCCGAAGGCCAACAGCGCCAAATCGAACGGCAAATGATTGAACTCATTCAGGCGGATGATGCCACTTTTGAAGCCAGGCAGTTTGCCTGCCGTATGCTGCGCCGTATTGGGAGTGAAGCATCCCTGCGCATTTTAGCGCGTTTGTTGCGTGATGAAGAACTTTCTCATATGGCTCGATTCGCATTACAAGGTATGACATCACCCAAAGTTGATCCCATCCTGCGGAAGGCATTGGAGGAACTGGAAGGCGACTTGCGTATTGGAATCATCGGGACGATCGCACAACGCGGTGATCAAAAAGCGGTACGCCTTATCGCCCGCTATTTGGGGAGTGAAGATAAAACCCTGGCTCGAACGGCCATTTCTGCCTTGGGGCAGATCGGTGGTGCAGGTGCAGCCCGTGTGTTGGCTCGAGCCGATGTGGCGGAGGAATTTGATCAATTACGATATGATTCCATTCTGCTTTGTGCCGATCAACTTGCGGAAAGCGATAATTCAGCCCGCGCCATATCTCTCTATAAACGGATGACCAATCCAGCCCTTCCCACCATGATACGGCTAGCGGCCTATCGTGGATTGGTTGGGACGGATAAGGATAACGCTGTTCCTACATTGATCTCAATGCTGAAGAAAGATGAACCTGCATTTCATAATGCAGCGGTCGGTCCATTGCTAAGGCTGGTACCAGGATCCAAAGTTACTGCTGCCATGATGGATGCTTTTCCGGGATTGAGCGACGAGCTAAAAGAAGATGTGCTGATCGCACTGGCTAATCGAGGGGATAAGAATGTGGTCCCCAGGATTGTGGAGGTTTTGCCGAAAGAAGCGCCAAGCGTTCAGACCGCGGCACTCAAAGCCTTGGCAATGGTGGGAGGCGCCAGGCAGGTTCCCATGCTGGCCGAATATGCCTTGCAAGATGGTGATGTTGGTTCAGTTGCCCAATTTGCCCTTAGTAATCTAAAAGGCAAAGCCGTGGACCAGCGTATTTTGGAACTGGCCAGACAAGGTGATGATATGCAGAAACCCACCTTACTAAGAAGTTTAATCGTACGTCGAACAAAAGGCGCAGTGGATGTATTCAAGCAATATGCACTCCATGAGAATGATGAAATTCGCAGAGAAGCGATGATCGGCTTGACCAAACTGGCCTCGTCAGATGATATTCATGCTTTGCTCGATTTAATTGCGCAGATGGAAGATCAAAGCGCTATCGATGATTTGCAGAAAACTATCGTCACGCTTGCTGAATCCATGCAGGATAATGAAAAACGTACATCGTATTTTATATCTGCGTTAAGTGATGCACAAAAGCATTTGCAAGTCGCCTTGATCGAAATTATGAGTAAATTTGGTGGCGAGCGTGCTGCAAAGGCTGTGAAGAACATATTTATAAATGATGATGATCAGAATGTTCGCAAGGCGGCCTTTGATGCTCTGGTGAGATGGCCTGATGCCGCTCCCATCGATACCTTGCTTGATACGGCGAAACGTACGTCAATTGATGCAACCCGCCATAGTGCTCTCAAAGGCTATTTGCGAATGATCACTTTGTTGCGCACCGATTCATTTGAAGAAGCGATGAAAAAGTACCAAACCGCGATGGACGTGGCGGATAACCCTGAGGAAATGACGATGGTGATTGAGGCCGTTGGTCAACGGACTCATGTTGCGGTACTCAACTTCCTGGAATCCTACCTCGATGATCCTGAGGTGGGTGATAAAGCAATTGAAACGTACAAGGAGGTAGTGAAACAACTGGAATCCACCGATGCTGATCGTGATGCCTGGACATTGAAAGCTTCACACAATAATGGAAGCACAAAGAATGCCATCGATGGAAATATGGGTACACGTTGGGATACAAGCACACCGCAAGAACCAGGAATGTGGTTCCAAATCGATCTCGGCGCTGAACGGGTGATCGAAGAGATTAAACTCGATACCACCGGTTCCAATAATGATTATCCCCGTGGCTATGAAGTGTATTTATCCTACAACGGTGAGGATTGGGGCAACCCGGTGGCTAAAGGCAAAGGTGATGGGCCGGTTACGGTTATCTCCATCCCTTCAAAGAGCGCACGTTATATCAAGCTCATGCAAACCGGGCAGGTTGATGGTCTCTATTGGTCTATTCATGAACTTACACTCAAAGTTACTGGCAATAAGGCCAAGTTGAAACATGCCCACGAGGTTCTTGAAAAGCTCAAATCAGAAAAACAGTAAAATGTAATTCTAGGGAGGGCGACGCTCCTGCGGAGCCGGTTTTACGCAACACGGCTCGACGGGAGCCTCGCCCTCCCTGTTTATGCAGAATGGTTCAAGGGGGAGGGCGACGCTCCTGCGGAGCCGGTTTCACTATTTTGAGGTTGAAAAAATGAAATTAGTCATCTACAAATTCAGTTTATCAATAAGCCTAGTAATGGCCATGCTTCTTCTTGTTCCTTCTGCTCAAACAGCGGATGTATTAATCGCTGATTTTGAGGGATCGGATTATGGGATGTGGTCAATCGAGGGTAATGCCTTCGGTGAGGCGCCTGCGAAGGGGACATTACCCAATCAGATGAATGTATCTGGATTCAATGGCAACCGGTTGGTGAATAGTTATTACGGTGGGGATGATTCGAAAGGGAAACTTACCTCACTGCCATTTAAAATCACTCGCCGTTACATCAACTTTTTAATTGGTGGTGGCAAAAAGCCAGGGGAAGCCTGCATTAACCTTATTTACGATGGTGATGTGGTGCGCACCGCCACCGGCCCCAATGACCGTCCCGGAGGAAGCGAACGGCTGGAATGGCATTCATGGGAAGTGCCGGAATATTGGGGCAAATTTGCCGTCATTCAGATTATTGATCAAGCAGCCGGTGGGTGGGGTCATATCAATGTCGATCATATCGTGCTAAGCCATCAAAAACGTCAGGCTGAACCTGCGGAGCGTAAATTTCACATCGAGAAAACTTATCTGCACCTCCCGGTTAAAAATGGAGCGCCCAAACGCCGCATGAAATTCCTGGTCGATGGCCAGGTGGAGCGTGAATTCCGTATCGAACTGGCGGAGGAAAAACCAGACTTTTGGGTATTTAGTCATGTCGCAGTGTTTGATGATAAACGCTTGACGGTGGTGGTCGACGCATTACCTGGGGAATCAAAAGGACTATCCTTAATACGTCAATCTAATGAAGTTCCAGGTGCGGCTAATCTGTATGAAGAGAAATACCGCCCTCAATTTCATTTCACCACGCGGCGGGGCTGGAACAATGATCCCAACGGGCTGGTTTTTTATGATGGGGAATACCATTTGTATTACCAGCACAACCCATATGGATGGAGTTGGGGGAACATGCATTGGGGGCATGCAGTGAGTACTGACCTGGTGCATTGGCGTGAACTGCCTGTTGCTTTGTATCCTTACGAGTATGGAGATTGGTGTTTTTCCGGAAGTGCGGTTGTGGATGAAGAGAATACCGCTGGTTTTAAGACCGGCATGGAAGACGTTATCATCGCTGCCTATACCAGCACGGGCCGTGGGGAAAGTATAGCCTACAGCAATGATCGGGGACGTACTTTTACGGATTATGAAGGTAACCCGGTTGTCGAGCATCGCGGACGCGATCCCAAAGTAATTTGGTATGAACCCGGTGAGCATTGGGTGATGGCGGTTTATGATGAAGTCGGGAATTCGCGTGGCATCGCATTCTATACATCCAACGATTTGAAAGAGTGGACTCGTCAGAGCCGTATTGATGGATATTACGAATGTCCCGAACTCTTCGAACTGCCTATCGAAGAATCACCCGATCAGACGAAATGGGTTGTCTATGGGGCGGATGGAGCCTATTCAATTGCCACTTTTGATGGAAAAGCATTCCATGCTGAATCCGGAAAACACAAATTCAACTATGGCAATTGCTTTTACGCGTCACAAACCTATAACAATATACCTGAGGATGACGGCCGCCGGATTCAAATCGCGTGGGGGCGCACCGGGCATCAATCGATGCCATTTAATCAGCAGATGAATTTCCCGGTTACACTAGCCTTACACCAAACCAACGAGGGATTGCGTTTATTCGCCAAACCAGTGAATGAGATTGAGAAACTGTATGGCAAGAAATTAAATTGGAAAGATTTCTCTGTTTACCCTGAACGGGAAGATACCTTTTCGCTTGGCAAGGGTGAATGCGTTGATCTTGACATTGTGTTTCATGTCGACAAGGCAGATCTGTTTGGTGTTGATGTGCGGGGTGTACCAGTGGTGTATGATGCTAAAAAGCAACTGTTGGTGTGTAACGATAAATCCGCATCGCTTAAACCGGATGATGATAAGATAAAACTAAGAATTTTAGTCGATCGATTGTCCCTCGAGATTTTTGCGAATGATGGCAAGGTTTATATGCCCATGAGTGCTTTTTTTGAAGAGGATCAACGCTCGCTCAATCTTTTTAGTGTGGGTAAACCCACGTATGTTGAGCGTGTGGATGTCCGCCATGTAAAGTCAATTTGGAAAGATTAACTTTCTAATCCCATATCCACTTCCAAACATTGAGCAACATACCATTTGCCTTCTTTTGTTATGTGTGCACCGAAAGTACGTGTCATCTTGCTCTCCATCTCTTTGTTAATGATCGAATCAATATATCGATGAATAGTATAGCATCAATCCATACAAAAGTGCGATACGAGGCTTCATAAGGGTGTATGATGCTTGATGAATTTCAA
>CAZFER010000074.1:0-30931 GCA_964517495.1 uncultured bacterium
GCCAAATCACCCGCCAATTATAATTCTCTATGTGTATCATTACCTAAGTTCCGTTTATACCTTATTGGTACTGTTTGGATATTGATTCAAGATACTGGTTATTTATTTATCCAACTTACAGAAATAGACTCTCAAAAGGACCGACTCTCTTAAGTGACTCATTGGTCAGAGTTTAGACAAGACAGGTTCCCCATCTTAATAAGAAGATTGAATTTTGAATGAATACATTCATGACTGGATCATGATTGGCGATTGCCCAAAGATAATGATATTAATCCAAGGTATTCAGAAAATATTATTCGTCAATCTATGTTTGGACGAGTGCATTATAATCCCAACGATAAGCTATTTATCCCGTCCTAACCGGGCATCCTCATCCACGACGCTATTGGACTTGGCAATTTCAGGCGGTCGATTTGTTTCAATCCCGTCCTAACCGGGCATCCTCATCCACTTTTTGGGATTTTTTATTAGAGAAGATCAACCCATTGTTTCAATCCCGTCCTAACCGGGCATCCTCATCCACGCCCCTATTTTAAACTGTAGATTTGATTAAATTTATACACCAATTTGCGAGCGCGGTCAAGAAATTTTTCATAAATTTCATTTCATACAATTTAATATCAAGCATAAGTTCAGTCAAATCAAGCATCGAGTGCCTCCAAGGAATCTAGCATGACATTCGCTCTCGAAGACAATACACTGGGTGAAAAGAAATCAAACATTATTCATACTCCACATATTATAATAGGTAAATCTCGAAAAGGCTTATCGTATTTACTGAAAGCATCTCTTTCCCGAGAAAATGAATAGAACTGTGACCATCACAAACCATAATTATAAGCACCTTACTAATTCCAGGATTTGTTCTTCTGGTAGTTGATTGATAGATACGAGAGACAGGTATGTCTTGATCCGCTTGAAACCACTTTCAAACTCGGGGCGGATGACATGAAATTGACCGGCTTGTTGGGCAGGCAAACGGCCAAGTACATCACATTGGCAATGCTCGGTCATGGGTTTTAGCTTGTTTAATGACGTGTCACCTGTAATACGTCCCAAAAACCAGGTTTTAATCTGTTCCCGGCACTTGTAGTCCATATCGCCTGGATTTTGTGTTGCGAGGAAAAGCCCCAACCCAGCGGACCGGGCGCGGCGTAGAAGGTTCTCCAATGGGGCCTTTGTGGCCGGTTGACGAGTTGCGGGAAGGTAAAGGTCAGCTTCATCGAACATCAATATGGCTTGTAGATACTCCCTGGAATTTTTATTGAGCCATTGATCTACATGACAAAGGAATTGAGCCACCCAAAAGAGCGTTTCATGATTACTTTGCAGGAATTTGGTGCTGATGATACTCAACCTGGTTTTACCCGGTATCTGATATGAACCTACTCCAAGCAGTTCCTCGATGTTTAATGCTTTCTCTTCATTACCAAGAAGATTTTTTTGATTGATCAACATGGTTTGCAGGTCGCTAGCTAGTTTGGGGAGTAGTCTAAGATCGATATGACCGATTTCGCCGATGAGTTGTGGGTTCTCAACATGAATGAAATCAATAATTGGTTGCAGCGTGAGTTCAGTACCGCTTTTAATGGTGATTAAAATTTCAATTGCCTTGAACAGGATTGCTCTTTTTTTGTCATCGGTACCGCTCGCCTTGTAACCCATCATATCGCTTAAAGCTGAAGCCGCTTGCTTCGCGACTTTTTCGCGTTTTGAATTGGTATTTAAATCGCTTCCTTGCGGGATAATTGATAGTGAAAGATTCCGTCCTTCTGTTTCGCCAGGTGTGAATACCTGCACATCCACACGAGAGCGCAATTCCTCTCGACGCCTTGATGATGATTCTTCCATCGGACTTTTCCAGGCTTCAGTTGTGGCGTATGAACAGAGGTCACCTTTGCGGTCGATAAGAATCGCGGGGATACCTCTGAGTAAAAGTTGTTCGATAGTGCTCATGGCCGCGACGGTTTTCCCACTTCCCGAGGTTCCAATAAACGTGGCATGAGTCAAGAAATCATTGGGAGATAAAGTGATCGGTTCAGGATTAATGCCTTCGATTTTTCCGATGAGAATTCCGGAACTTTGCGTATCTTCCACAACGTCTTGTGTTTCAGGTTCAGTGATTTGCGTTTGATCCGCTGTTTGGGGGAGGGTATCTTGCCCGGAATCTGTTTGACTTTTAAATGCTTGACTATCAATCGGTTCATAAAAGGAATCATCAATATTCAAGATGCGCTGAAAGCATTCCAGTTGAGTGAGTGGCCGGAAGCGTTTGCGCCATGAGGTAAATTCGTTTTTCTCGCAATTTTGTTTTTCAAATTCAAGAAATGCCATCATTGTGCGCAATTCAGTGTCTTCAATTTTTACTTTGCGATGACCGTTTTTACATTCCCTGTTTATAATACGATTTGAGTCGGCTGAGGGTGTTTTGGCATAAGGCACCGTACGAGCAATAACAAGACGTTGTTGGTTGTTTTTGTAAAAATCCTTAAGAAAGTCATTGAATCTTTTGCCGGGTGTGTGATTGCAGATTCCGATACGAATCGGTTCCAGCCAGCTGTTGATATTTACATAACATCTGTTTGATTGAGCACTTAAACAGTCGTAATTTTGAAATTCCTTAACAGCATGGGGTAGTAATTTAGCAAGGAGTATGGAGATATCATCTTCATGATCGGGCACATCACCGGCATGAAACGACGATTTGAAAGCAACCCAGGAATCTTGCATTTTTTGTAAATCATCTTCAATCGGTGGTGGAGTGATCACTACTAATGGAACGGGATTTATCGGGAATCGGTCAGGCAAACGTCCCAATCTGCGAGCCTCGGTGCGGTACTCGTTGCAGGCAAGTATTAAATGCCGCGTTCCAACTCCAACAAATTGGTCGATACCTTCTTTCGGAAAAGGATACGTTGGATTGTCTTCTGGAGGTTCAACATTTAGATGATCGTAGAGAACGCATAAACGATTTGCAACCACGGCTTTCGCATCTTCTGATGTGTTTAATGTTTCACTGATTATCGATTTTGTGGGATTTTTTTCTAATCGAACTAATGTCGGTTTACTTAGAAGAGATTTATAAGCTTCAAAATGATCTTCCAAGCATGAAATAACAAAGATGCAATGATTAAGACCATCATGCATAAAAGCCATTGTGTCAGCGCAACGAGTGACATGATTCTGCCAATCAGGAAAATTACGCATTGTTTCCCATTGGTCTAAACAAACAACAGTTATTTTCTGTTCAATTCCCCAGATCGTGTTGACAAGTTCTTTGAAAAGCGTCAGTGCGTCTTGTTCACTAGTGCGTGGGCAAAGTCCACCAACTGCTTCTTGTTGCATGGGTGATAGATTTTCTCCACGCAAATACTTCATTACCGTTTTTTTAATAAATGGAGCATCAATTTGTAAGTAGAGTAAGGCAGTGAGGATATCGGGATCAGAAACAAATTGCTCAATATGCTTATCTTCCAATAATGACCAGACTGTCTTTTTTACTAATTCATTTCGCTGATTTTGATTTAAGTCAAATCTTTTTAATATATCAATAACAGGATATCTTCCTTGATTTTTCAGTTGTATTTCTTTTTCTGATAGCGCTGGGTGTTCAGCCAGAGCATTCAGAATTCGATCCAATCAAGTTTCCATTTGGACAGGATCGTGATAAGGTTGGTCGAGTGAACTGATAAAATTAGATAGGATAAACCGAGCATAGTTATTCGCTGGAGATGTCATTTGCATATAGCCGAAATAACCATAATTGTTGGAATGAATATGGTTGCGAAACGCTCTCATGAGGTGCGTTTTTCCTGCACCAGATTCGCCTAATATTAAGAACGTCCTTCCTCCTCTATCTAGCTGATGTTCCTTGGATGATAAGTTATTTTCAACTAGATCATAAAAAACGTGCCGTGTATTTTCGTGAATCGTACTGACATCATAGGGATCTCGCTTCCAAATTTCACTCGCTTGCACCCATGAACTAAAAACGTTAATTCCTTCTCGGTTAATGAAGGCTTGATCAAGTAATTGTTTATTCATTTCGTTAATTACCATTATTGCCTCCCAATGCGGATGAAATGAAAACAGTCGTTCAAATAGGGGGTGGCGGATTCACGTACGTCCGCGTGATTCATGATGCCCACCATATCTGCATGTGAAAGTGTTATATACTGATGATGATTGGCTTCAGTCAGTTTTTTCTTAAATGAAGATTCATCTAATTGCCATTCGGTATGGATTTTCTGAAAATATCTCCATACATGCGAAATAAATACTTTGTTTGATCCCCATTGCCCAGTGGGGCAGGTTCGGGCACATTCTAGCACATCGCGTGCAAATGATTTAAGGTCAAAAGTTGTGGAAGTTTGGGCTGTAAGGGCAGGTTGTTCAGGTTTCTTTTGATCTATACTTTTTCCATCTATCATTAGTCGCAATAAGGCTTTTTCAACTTCGCCCGTTTTCAAGTTAAGCATTCCTATATTCGAAATGCTAAGCATGGCATTGATGGCTTCAGTCTCGGTTGGCATTGATTGAATTTTCAGATCATAAACTTGGCGGAGGCATTCAGATCGTAATGTTTTTGATCCCTTAAATCGTTTCTTAAATTGATCAGAACCGGGGACTAATCCCAAAAACCGTGCAGGTAAGAATTTATCCTTGATCGCGCGCCATTGTAAACGAGATGGTTTCTTGTCCCATCCATAAAATTGGAGAACCTCGCTGATACCCGCTTCCGTCAAAGAAACTTTTGGATTTTCATTGACAAGACCTTTGGTAAGAAGCTGATTCCAAATTTCTTCGAATTGACGTGACCATGATTCCCCCACCCATCGGTGTTCTACAAGCGAAGATAAATCTTTTTTCAAGGCGTTCTTGGTGAATCCACTTTTAGGTAAGGCTAAAAGGCGTGACAAAATGATGTGTTTCAAAGGTTCGATAACGGTGTTCATGGCAAGATTTCCTTTCTAGCGGATAGAACTTGGCGAATACGGGATAAAACAACATCGAGTTCCAAAGTGATCTCATCATCCAGAAATCGAATTACAAAATACCCATGACGTTGCAAGACAAAATCCTTTCGACGATCGCGGCAGTAGGCTTCTCGGTCATTGAAATGGTAAAACCCATCTATTTCAATAGCAATTCGATAGAGACTTGAACAGATATCCACTTCCATGGTGGCGTGTGGTCCAAAGGGAATAGGAAGTCGTTCGTTGAGTTGAAAAATACCACTGGTTTCTTCGATGGATTCCAGGCGTTCGAAAAGGAGACGTTCGATCTGACTGCGTGCATAATCTTCCTGTTCAGCTGTCATTCGAGGTTGAGATAGTTTTTCGACGGTGTTTATCAACGTATTGACCAGTGCATCGTCTACTCCGTCTTGAACAAGTGTTTCAATGGTTCGATCTATGGATGATTGATTATCATCAGTTTTTTCATCAATCCGTTTTTTTATTTCTTCACTATTCAAGGTACGTAGTCGAATAACCGATTCCTGGCAAATAGTTTTAGCTCTCGACTCTGGTGATTCGTCAAGAAATCGTTGATATTCCGACTCGGGCAGAGCCCATGCAATAGGGCAGGATGGAATGATTTCCACGAGTTTTGCTATCTGCTCACCGGCTTTCATAACCATATCATGATTTGCATAGTCCTTGGAATTTAATGCGAAGAGAAATGCAGGCGACCAAGAGGGCATCAAATCATGAGTCGTGCGAATCCTCTCTCGCCATTCATAGCATGATGAAGGGATCCATTTCTCTCTTATTTGGTCTATGGACCATTCACTTTCATGATCAAGTATGTTCAGTGCTTTAAGACATAGTTCAGCTATATCACGTCGCTGATTACTATGAAAAATGTTCTCTAAAAACAGTTGCCGATCGTGAGGGGATTTATCGAACAGAGAATATTTCAACTCAACCGGATCGATATTTTTGATCCTAGCCATGCAATGAATCGCTGCATCGATGAGAGATTGTTCGCCACGATAGGAATCAAGCCAACATCGTATGATGGATTCACGATCTATGGAAGAGATTCGTACTACTTGGCGTCCGATTCTTTCTGCAAATCGTTTCCAGGAAACTATACTAATGCCTACCGGACCAACAAAAACAGACAAGACAGAGTGCCCTTTGTCACGCTGTTTTTTATGAATAAGTAGCTCATCATCAATTGAGATAGTGTGCGTCATGGTTGAATCCCAAAGCCCCCAAAAACATGATTCAGTCTTCCTGTAGCTGTCAAGCGAGAATCAGACCACTGTTAATAACTTGACTATTCTGAGTCTATACTAAAACTACCTTCCCATTTAAAATGCAATTTATGGTCCACGATGAACGTGATTCATAACGTGATCCCGTATGGTTCAACTACAAATCTTAATTATAACTCATAAAAATCGATTAATTGAAGAGCTTGCAATACATTATTTATGTGCTCATACAATAGCGCTGTGATCTTTTATATCACCAATCTACTGAAACACACTCATATCAAATCTCCTAGGCGTGAAGATTGGCAGTAAGACTATCAAACGTGATAACGATTTGTACATCTGGCCGGTGACAACCGCTACCAAAACCGAAACCATTTCATACTTGAAACCGGGCAAAAGCCGGATAGAAAAAAGATGTTTATGTGAATAGTGCTGGAGACCAGCGATGGACTTCCACTCTTTCATTGCCCTATACTTCCGATAATGAAATCTGGTATTGGAAGAAACGGGATTTCTATGAATTTAGCGCTAAGATCGCAACGACCACCAGCACCTTGGAAGGCCGCATAAAAACCAAGGACTTCATCGAACTCGTTGAAAAATCACTTGGAGCGGAATGGGAAAAGAACATTTCCCCCAGCGATGATGTTTGGGATGCCTGGGTCACTTTTCATAACGGATCAACCGTCATCCAAATCATCAGCCAAAAATACAAAAAAATTGACTCGTATGAAGCCAAATTGAATATTATGAAAAGAAACATTTGAGAGAGATATTATTTTCATATTTTGAGTTGCTTCACAACTCGTTGACAAGTTTGGATTATGGAACTTTTAGTTTAGAAGGATTGTGAGACTCAAAAACATTAATTTTTTATGGTTTTGTGGAAAGATAAATAATTATCTCAAAACCAACCTTTTTTGAGATGAAACGAAGGGTATATCTTATTAAGGATTTACCACAAACATAGTTTATGGAGACAAGATCAAAACCGAAGGTTTCAGTTCAAATTCTTTCGCAAATCCTTGTAGAAATATTATCTCCAGTATCATGATTTTTACTAACAATAATGCTCACCAGCGGCAATGGAGCGTAGCGCTTTATTATCCAGACTTTTTTCATCTACTTTCCCATTCGGGAGGAACGAGTTTTTGTCCCTCACGCCATCTTTCTATGATGCAATTTTGAAACCACTCTTCGTTTATATTTGCGTGGTCGGTTATGATTATCTGTAGTGAGGGTTCTAATTGTTCGATAAGTTTTAGCGCTAATTGATACATCCTGCTTACTGCTTGATGATCTTCCCCCGGAGTGTCGGTGGTGCTTTGTATCCAATCTCGATCTTCTGGGAAATAAACTTGTGATGGTTGGTCAATGAACAGGAATCGGGGAACAGGTCTATCGTGACCCACGAACCATTTGTGAAGCGCAAAATGTGCAATCAGATGATAACCGACCCAATTCTCCCCGCTTCCCATACGTTCCATGGGTATTGGTCCGTTGTCACCATCCGCCACAATAGTAAGTCGTTTTATATCAAGACGAAGTGGATGTTCGGAATGCTCTAGGCGAAGTTCGCGAGCCCATTCGCTCATATCGCGTGAGAGATTGGAAAGAAAGGATTGGATGCGATCCTGTACGACTTCATCACTCAATTCTTCTTCGAGTTGTTTTATTTGTTCCTTGAGAGACGCAATCGCATTCTTCAAATCACTTGTGTCTTCAAGATGCGGAAGGCTTTCAAGATAAAGGCCAATTCGACCAAGAACGTGTGCCCGTCTAGCGGAGCGGTCTCGCAATTTTTGAAGCCTTTGGTTCGACGCATGTAGTGCTTCCAGCGATTCTCGGTTCTCCTTCAGTTTGCCTTGAACTTCTGCAAGACGACTTTCTAACGTTAGGACTACCTGCTGCATCTGCGGCGAGCGCTCTTCAACTGATCGGATTTGCGTTTCTAGTTCTGTAGCTGATTCGCGCATATCTGATATAGAGGGGGGGATCTGGTTGTCAGGTAATTGTGATTGGCACAATGGGCACGATTTGTGATCCGCACCATTATTCTCCTCAAATAGCTGAATACTACGCAAACGAGCCAATTGAGCCTTCCCTTCACGAGAGTAACCTTGTCGCTCTGACGATAGTGCTTGAGCGGCCTGTAATTGGTCCTTGATCCGGTGAAGATCGTATGTGAGTTGTTGGCGATTCTCCTGGAGTCGTTCGAACTCATCACCTTCTTCGGTAATCTCATTTTCTTCGTCGGGTAAAGGGCTTAAACTGATATCCTTTAGAAGCGCCACGCACTCTTCCCAATCTGATGATGTTGTTCCAGCAGGGCGGAGTCCAATATCAACCGCTTCTAAAATCAAACTTTGCGCACGTGAGATACCGCTTCCACGCAACGATTCATGCTCGGCTAAATTCCTCTCCAGGCTACGAACCTCATGACGTAGTCTTCGTAATTCAGCCATTTTATCAACATGCTCATCATCCACAGCACCCAGGAAGTACGGTATCGTGTCCTTGATGGCTTGCGGTATGAATTGGTCACTTTGCTTATGAAACAGGTGACGATTACTGATTACCTCGCTTTGCTGTTGAAAGCAATAGAACAGGGCGTGTCGAATATTAGCCGTGAGTGGATTCCTAGTCTGCCCAGGCGGCGGCTCATGGATGTTTTGAGAAATACCAGCATGTGTTGTGAGTAGTTTTTCAAGTGCCTTGGGATTCGTGGTTTGTGTCAAAGATGAATAGTCAGGAAAGTCTATCTCTTTCCCCACTGTATAAAACACATCAGAAGAGGCTTCCTGTCCGTTAGGTGGCAACCTCCGAGCAATAAAAACATGTCCCTCGGAGACTTGAAGGCGAATGCCGACCCATTCGACAGTTTGACGAATAATTCCCTCCGGTATCCCGCATTCTGAGGCACCAAAACAATAATCCATGATCTAAATTAGAGCTGTCTTCCCTGTTTTGGAGGAACCAGTAATAATATTAAGGCAACCCGGTTTGAACGAGAGGACACGTTGTTCCTGATTAAAGCCATACAAGACAATATCAAGCACCTGAAAACTCATGGTCGGACTCCCCAAAACGCCATAGCGGTATGTGTTTCACCAGCTTCCGCAAACCATTTTCCCACAAATCGAGCACGCATGACGCACTCTCGTGCTTCATCAGAAAGTGCTTTGGTTATTCGCGTGACTTCTGTGTTGCTAATTATTGTTTTGAGTAAGCCACCATTGCTCAGTACAATCCAATCATGCAACATTCCAAACTGAATGGCTTCTCTCGTATGTGGCTTCAGGGAGACAAGTCGTTCGTAAAACAGAACTCGCGCCTCCGAATTCTCCTGCAGCCATGCGGCCATGGATGTTCGAGTGTTTCTCGGTAGGCTTTCACGAGTTGGTTTGTGCAGAACAATAGGGAGAAACATGAACGACAAGGGGAAGGGTAGACCTTCGTTTTTTACGCTTACATAATTCTGTATCGCTACAGACAGCGTAGTGCAACAAAAAGCTGGATTGAAAAGATACGCCTCTTCTTTCGGACGGGATAACCAAGTTTTCATGATGCCGCCTCCTGTGTTTCAAGCAAACGTTGGAGGCGTTCTTTAAAATCAAGATGCCATCCAACGCGTTGCGCATCGGAAAGCAACTGGTAAGTACCACGTGGGATGGATGGTTCGATTACGCCTGCTCTAATTCCTCTGTGCAAACCTGTTTCAACCCATTTGTATAGTGTTTGTGCTGCTGTCTTCTTTGCGTGCTCGCTCGCTTCTTCACCAAGTTCGTCCCGCATTTGTTTGAACAGGATGTCCCATTCTTCAACAAGCCTATCCTCGTACTGATCCAATTCGCCGACGTAAAGCAAGTCTTCACGCATCCACCGCGAGCGCTGCTCGTAGGCTCTATACAAATTTCTGATCGCGTAAAAAATACGAGCATTTCCTACATCTATTATTTTCAATTGATGGACAAAGAGTCGGTTTTGGTAGCCAGATGCATCAACGCTTGCGCTCATGATGTCGTCGTCTATTGGCAGACTTTCTTCTTTAAATTGCTATCGTAAAGGCGCAGTTTCAGAATCGAGTTCTTCGCTCAGTATCGGATTCGCATTATCGTTGGTCAGATGGTGGATCGCACGCCTATACCACCACCCTTCAAGTCGTTGTAGAAATGAATCGAGAAACTTGTTTTGAGCAAACCCGTAAGACACTTCTTTGAGTTCGGTGTCGAGGGCAGTTATATGTGGTGCACCATCAACCACGAACACATATCGCAGAAGCTCCTTTCGCTGGTCTTCATTTAGACCACGATATGCCTGATATGCTGGAGCGTTTTTTTGGTTTGTGGATGAATTTGCAGTTGAGTTCAAACGCTCCATCGCCTTGTCAGGGTTTCGATTCTCGCCTGGTTTCAAATAGTACGCTGCGTGCCCGTCTCCCACTTTTGCTGTTGTCACCAGGAAGTGAAGGGTGCCTGATGGAATGAAATCGGACTGAATTCCTTCACACCAAATGCGCAGAGTTTTCCATAAATCCGGGGAGCCATCTGTCAGGTCCGCCGTGTTATTCACATGATGTTTTGTTTGAAGGAGTTCGGGCGCTTCACCTTCTTGCTCAAAGACGACGTCGTCGATCGTTTCAATCGCGACTATAAATTCTTGTCCCTTTCGCAAACGTTGAAGCGACTCAAGCAATGCAAATCGCACTTGGTATATGTAACCAAGTGTTGATGACGCTGCTGAATACTGGCCTCTATCAATTACATCCAAATCTCTACCTCTGCCACTATTTCACTACGGTTCCACTTCCGGTTAATAAGTTATTCAGTGGTTTCCGTATTTCGTACCATATTTTTTTTATAGACAAGATGAATTTAAAAAGATTCAACCTGTTTTCTGTTTTTAGTCTCATACAGATGCGCTTTTTGGTGGTTAACCAATTATGGATATATTATCAAAGAATTGAGCAATTTCTATTGTTCAGCTCTGTAACATACCTCCAAAATAAACGTTTTCGAGACATGAAATATCTACCTCGGACAAAAGATTTTGACAATCCAAACACCAATCGATTAACACTCATCCCTCTGCATGATGGTCAGAACACGAGCGGTGACTGACGGGTCTGATTTGTCAGTCGAATGGTATTGAAGCTTAAGGTCATAGTAGTCGATCTTCCAATAAATCGTCTCCCCTTCATGCTCGATAACTCCAAAATCATGTTCTCCGTAAGGTTTGTTATCCTCAGTAAATTCATTGTATTTCATCACTTTTAGGCAAATATCCAAAACGGTTTTTTCACCCAAAGCCTGAATGCCCGAAGTCGTATTCATGATTCCATTAGAAAACGCAGTTGAAAGCATCGTTTAGTTCAAAAATTTTAGTCGATACTTTTCTCTCCATTCGATTAGGTGTTCTTCCTCCCCATTGCCCTATCGAAAATATTGGAAATAAGAATGACTTATAACAGCAACCATCACAAACCACCAGAACCCATGAAAAACAACTATCCCCACATGACATAACCATGACAAAAATGAAAAAGACTTACGAATGGGTGATCCGTAAGTCTAGTCTTTTCAACAAGCGGGAGACGGGGTTCGAACCCGCGACCCCCAGCTTGGGAATAGAAGGCGGCAATGGTGGAACTACGCGGAAGATCGATCTAAATCAGGTATTATCAGGCCTTTTAGAAACCGATAAAAAAATGGAATGATACCCTTAAACACCCTTTTGAGCCCTTAAAATCCCCCCAAAGGGTGGACAGAGGGTGGACGAAAACCATCGGTTTTATTGAACAAAACCATAATGAGAAAAGGTTCAAATGGGACAGATGGCCCTCAGCCCAACAAACTGATGGCCACACTAACAATTATTTTGAGATCCTCTGTCTAGTATGTAAATCTATGTCTAGTGTTAATCTTTGGCTTGAATCACACACTATTCCTTCAATTTTAACAAATCTTCATTAAGGCTATGTCGGATAACCTCAATACGATCAGAATGATGATAGACATAATCAGCGTTCAATGCTGGAAATTCAAAGGGAAAAAATGCTGGATGATTTAATAGAGAAGAGAGCGTTCCTTTACCCTCTGGAATAGCAAGTAGAGCAGATTCAACCAATAATAGTGCATAATCTCTATCGAGTTGGATTTTTTTTCCGGCATTCTTGTAGCATCCTTTTGAATCAGTATCTCTGATAACTCCCCATGCAACAAAGGAACGAACGGAATATCGAGCATTTCTAGCAACTGTTTCTCTATCACCATATTGTTCTTTAAGCCGGTTAAACACTTGGGCTTGAGTAATCAAATCCTGCAAGGTTAATAAGCGTCCTACCTGCTTAGCCACATTAAACCAAAATGGATAGGTTGCGGAAATTATAGCCCAATGCAGTGGAAGCCACTTTTCTTCAGAAACCTTTCGAGATAAATCTAGAAGATCATCTCTAAACATCTTCAATTCTTCAGTAGGTGAAAACCATGAACTGAGAATTCCAATTGCCATTCCATATGTTTTAGGGCCTCTATGTCCTATACCACCACTTTGCTTTTGAGTAGCAAGAAAACGATCTAAATCATTTCTGATTTCATCACTCGACAATCCTGATAATAACATTCGAAGAACTTTATCCATCCAATGTCTTTGAATTGTTTGCTTTATTCCCAATTTTTCATGGCGTTTACTCATAATCACTCAGCCTTATCTATTCGAATCATGGGAACAATGATTTCTTCTATAGAAATACCGCCATGACATACAGTTCGATTAGATTCTTTAATGAAAGCTTTTCGCGCTGGTGCCAACAAGGCTAAATAGTCTTCAGGAAGACCAATTGTTTCCCACTCTATTGATGATGGAAAAATATCTGACACATTTTTTCGTAGTAATTTATCGGAATAAGTACGCACTCTTTCACCTCTTATATCTGCAGTAGAGCCTTCTGAAGGGCGACCACATCCATCTGCTTCGATATTACCGTGATCTGATGTAAGGTAGACAGTGAAATTTTGATCAAACAGCAATTCAAGAAGTTTGAATAAGTATTCATGTTGAGTCCACTGATGTATCTGGTTGTGCATTCCTGCAGATCCCATCTGCATACCATGCATTATCTTGTCAATCTTATCAACAACTAATCCAGCAATCCTAATTTTAGGATTAGAAATAAGTTCAGAAACATTATCTAATTTCCCATCACCCATTCCCTTCATGTATAAAATTTCATTGAAATTGAAGCCATTGTCTATCCAAAACTGGGACCACAATGTTGGTTCTTTATCTGTTGAATGGATACTATTTGGGAAAAAAAGTGGAATTTTACCCGAAAAAATAGTTTGTCGTGATACAGATGTTAAAGAAGGAACCCAAGTAAATAAAGCCTGTTCCTTAAACCTGAAATATGAATCATCATTGTTCAACGCTTTACGAATCACGAACCATTGATCCATGGCAAGTCCGTCAATAACAATAAGAGCAACTTTTTTATATTTTCCTTCCTCGATTTGCCGAGAAAGATACCTAGGGAGATGATGTAGCATAGCAGGTGGTGATGGTGGAAGATTGACAAGACCGGCGTAACGTTTTAATAACCATGATGTAAAAGAAGAGTCAATTTGTTTTTGTAGTGATTTTATATGATTAAGAATCTGCTCAGAAATTATTATTGAATTTTCGTTTATATGAAAAGATAGTTCAGCCCATCCACGGGCAAAGTGAAACCAATCCCCATGACGAGCATCTTCTTTTGGCAATGAAGTATTCAGATTTTCAATTAGTTTATCAATCTTTCGTGAAATATCAGTTTGAGGATCACTTTTTACACCAATACCAATCCATGTTTTTGATAAGATCTCTGCTTTGTCATGAGAAACTGATTGAAGTAATCCTTCGAGAAATAGGTTATCGATATAAACACGAATATCGTCATGATCAAAGGGTATATCAATTGGTCCTGTGATGGATATTTCAAAGTGATTTTCATATTTTGTTGTTTTTAATGAATCCTTTGTAGCTACTCGGTCAAGAAATATTGGCCATCTTTCCTGTAGGAACAAAAAAAATGAATCTCGATCAGTAATGAGCTCTTCAAGAGGCCATGTATTAAATGTATTGCTTTGATTCAATAGTTGAATTAAACGTTCATCAAGAATATAAGGAATTTGCAGATTCTTATAATGTCTGCTAATCAACATTTTTAGAAGATCAGAGGGTTGTTTTATGAGTTCTGGAGCGATTTCAAAAACATGTCTCAGAATAAATTCCTTTGTGGCATTATCTCCTAAATGACCTGGTGCATGATGTATTTGAGCCTCATATAAGGGATCTAAATCTCCACGGTCTAAGACAGAAACAACTGGATTGCTAAGATTTGGAAAAATATCACCGAGGTTGAAAGATAGTATTCTACCAGCTTGTAGAAGGTCATAGGGCAATGTATTAAGATCGTTTTCATTAGATCGTAAAAGAACAACAAGGTCTGTTTCTTCACCACTATCCCAACGAGAACGATATTTTGATTCGTATGCATAGCGAAATGCAATATGGTCATCAAAAGTAATTAATTCAAATCCTCTCTCACGTATACATTCGAGAATGACCTCTTCCAAGAGTAAACCATCTGGATCAGCGACAAGAGTGAGTTTGGAAACTTTTGGTGTAAACTCTATTAATATTTGATCTCGCCAATTGCTCACTGATTTTCCTCCACACGTACTATGAGCAAAGGAACGATATCTGGTATTGCACGTAATTTTTGCTCATATTGTTCCTGAAAAGTTTTTATTTCATCTTCTAGAATCTTTATCCGATAATTGCGAACCTGAGGTAAACCAATACGCTCAATGGCTTTACGTCTAGAGGAAAAAGCATATTCTGTTTTTTCCCTTTCCTGAAATAAGCGGTTTTTGTGTTTTTGCAATAGTTCTTCATAAATTGGTTTCCCATATTCTTCTGCCACGTCTTCCAATTTTGAAAATATTTCCATTGAGTCTTTTGGAGTGAGTGTATTATGAGGTATAGGGTTTGAAACAAGTATTTGATCCCAGATGTGTCTTGCTGTGGGTAAAAAAACCTTCCCACTATCAGAAAGAAATAGTGGTATAATACTTCGACGGTTCCAATCTAATGTCGAAATAGAAATGCGCCATAATGCCCAAAATCCTTTGATTTCTTCAGTAATTCCTGAAATTGAAATAACTGGTATCGGCTGCCCAGGCACAAATTGTGGAATCCGCATGGCAAGCCCCCGGATTTTTGGTTCCTCTAAAGTAAGGTGCTTGGCTGTGGGATTTTTTTCTGCATCTTTATTTGTAAAAACTATATTTCTGTGAGTTTCATTATTAGGCCATGTAAGATTCCAGGTATTATTATTCTTTTCAACTTTCCCACCATTTGATTTCAGATAGCTCAATGTCATCCGCTCTACCCAATGAGGTAATGGATGAGATTGAAGTCTTTGTGCTTCATCGGGCTTAAGATCCTCTGTAGCACCCAACACGTTTGATATTGAGCGTGATTCGAGGATTTGATCACGAATTTTTGTCACAGCGTTATTAACAGAATCATTAACTTTTTCAGGATTAAGAATTGCGTCAACGAACATCTCGTCGAATATTTGACCACCTTCAGCTGAATCAAGAACATCGCTTGTTTTATCGATACCAAGATCATCGAAAATCACATTGAGTTTCTCTTCTAAAACTTCTCTTACCCGGTGTTCTACAGAATCCTCAAAAACAAAATTAATTGCTTGAACAATTTTAGATTGTCCAATACGATCAACACGACCAATTCGTTGTTCCAAGCGCATAGGATTCCATGGAATGTCATAGTTGATCACGACATGACAAAATTGCAAATTTAAGCCTTCACCACCAGCATCAGTAGAAATGAGAATACGATCATCATTTGCAAATGACTCTTGGACCTTGATCCGTTCTTCCATATTCATGGAACCGTTAAGACAAACCACAGAGAATCCTCGCTCAACCAGGAAATTACGGAGCATTTCCTGGGTCGGAACAAACTCAGTAAAAATAAGCACTTTAAGATCAGGGTCGTTTTCTTCTGATTGGAGTCGATAAATCCACTCTAAAAGTGATTCCGCTTTCGCATCAGGTCCGCATTTTTCACATCTAGCAGCAGCTTCAAGTAGTAACTTGACTTCAGCGCGTTCATTTTTAAGAGATTTAAGGTTTGTTTTTAAAAGTAATTCTATTTGCTCTTGTCCATCTAGATCGGACCATTCATCTTCGCTCCCAAGAGAAAATAAGGTTAGCTGTTCATCAGGTGTGGAAAGTACATCGAGTCTTTTTTCGAGAGTTGTACGAATTGCTTTTGTGCTGGATACAACTAAGCGTTGCATTAAGATCATTAGGAAACCAATGTAACTTCTCTTTTCCCGTATTGCTTGATTATAGCCTTCACGAACATACTCAGTGACCGCTTTATATAGAATCTGTTGATTGTAATGACGTTCCTCCCATGATATCGAAATGAGCTGTGTTCGACGCGGCTTGAATAATGGTTTACCCTCTGCATCAATAGCCATTCGTTTTTCCGTGCGAATAACATAAGGGTGGACTCGTTCACGAGTAACACTTGATATATCAGGAAATTCATGTGAGTCGATCAAAGAAACCAGTCTATGAAAAGCATCAGTCTTACCCTGATGTGGCGTAGCTGAAAGTAAAAGAAGATATGGTGCCGCTTCTGATAAGCCTTGGCCAAGTTTGAAACGAGCGACTTGGTCCGTACTTCCTCCAAGGCGATGGGCTTCATCTACAATTACTAAATCCCAACCGGCAGAAATTAAATCTTCAAATCGCTCACGATTATATTCCGTGATTTGATCCAGATTCCAACCTCGGCGTTTCTCTAAAGGTTTGACAGAGTCCATGGGAACAACTAATTGGGAAAACATTTGCCAAGCATTAGCCGGTTGCGTATCTGAAAAGTCATTATTTTTATCAATTAATTTAGTAGTCGATGTTATACGTTTTAAAGTTTTAATGTCATCTGGGAGTACAAGTTGGAAGGTTTCAGCGAAATGAATTTGCATTTCGCTTACCCACTGGGTAACAAGTCCTTTCGGAGCGATTACTAATATGCGTTTTACCAAGCCGCGAAGTTTAAGTTCCTTCAGAATTAATCCCGCTTCGATGGTTTTTCCAAGACCAACCTCATCAGCAAGAAGATAGCGAACACGATCATTGGTGACAGCGCGTGATAAAGCGCGAATCTGGTGAGGAAGAGGAATTACAGAAGATTCGATAGGAGCGAGTAAAACATCTTGTGTTAATGCATCAGCGACTTTAGCTGCTGCAGCGATATAGATCAGAGAATCTGATGAATCAATATACGTATCTTGTATAGATTTAAGATTAGATTTTGGAATACGAATAACAGAATTATTTCCTGGAAACCATACGCGACATATCGTCTGCCCCCACAATGTTTGTTCTTCAACGATCTTGCAGACGCTTTTGTGAACAGTACTGTATTGCCAAGACGATTGCCTCACGATTGACCCTCACGGACATGCGTTCAGAAGTCTGGGATTGGTTGTCAAAACCTCAATGCCTCCGTATTGAAAATCCCCGTCGTTGGTCATCAATTTCAGATTTCTTTTTTTGCATATATCGACCAAGATTGAGTCATTAAAATCAGTTTGGCCGGATGCAAAATCCACTAGCGCTTGATTGAGATCCAACTCATCAGGTGAAACTGAATGGATTTGGCAGAAATTTAGAATTCGTCCTGCAAAGGTTTTGGCGGAGGAGGCTATCGCTTGAAAATCTGCGGACTTCCGAAATTGTTTGAATGTTAGATATTGAGATTTATAGTTTCCTTCCCACTCAATCCGGCAATATCGGTTTAGATATTCGCTCAACACCATGGTATCGAGTATGGGCTGTGCCTTTACATTAACAAGATTTAAAAAAGCAGATGAGTATTGTTGGGCATATCGCGGTGGAGGATTTCCCGGAGCAGGAAACAAGTATAACCATATATTCGTGTCTACCAAAATCTGCTCCCCTGATACGAAGGAATAAGAAGCCAAATCATAGGCTTTATTGTTCATCTTCATCCTCCTCATCCTGCCAGGCTTCATCATACCCTTTTGGGTTTGCGTAATACTTCTTGGCGTTGTCCACAACACGCTTCAAAAGTTCCATGTCATCACTGGGAAGCCCCTCAACCTTAATCATTGAACGAACTTCATCTTCGCTGAACGAACCATATAATTGTCCAATCGCGACATTAAGGAAAAGTGAGATCAATGTACTCACTCCTTCAAAGGAAATGGTCACCTGTTTGCCGCTTTTTAGAAGCGACTCAACTTTATTAAAAACTTTCTGACCATCCTCCGCCGATATACAGTGAGTAGTGCCGATAAAGTCAGCGACCTTAATTTTTATTCTTTCTTCCATCTTGAACTCCTTTTGCTTAGAAAATATCCTCACTGTCAAGTTCGGATTCTAGGCAGTAACTACTTGTATCTTGAGTGTTAATCTCTATGTTTACGCATGTGCCTGGATAATCATGATCCAGTTTTTTGTACGTTTCGTTGATAGCATTAAATTCGTAATACCCATATCTGGAAACGATTTGAAGTTTGCCTTTATTCAATCTGATAAAGTCTTTCAACAATTTCAAACCTAGTCCACCGGGTTGATTGCCCCTTTTTGTTGTATTTCCTTCGGTAAGAGCCCATTTAATGGCTTTAAGTGAATTCAACTTCTTAATTCCAGTATAATCACGAACGTTCTCCCGTATACCAACACCAGCATCGGCAATTGTGAAATCGAGTCGATGCTTTTGCGGGAAAAATTGACCGCAAGTAAAAATGCCCGATTCAGAATTGGAATGGATAGCAGCATTTTGGAAAATTTCAAAAATGCTTTGTCTAAATCGCTTGGTGAGAGCATCTGACATAGCAGGAATCCCTCTCCCCTCCATGTAGGAATCCAGATAGTCAAAGAACTGTTCACCAGCATGAAGTTTGAATAGTTTAAATGGGATTGTAGTCCGGTTGGTGTCTCGAATAGCAGGCATTTTGAAAATGGTTAAAAAGTGATTCTTCTTAAGAATCCTCTCTATATCAGATGACATATTCATAATCGAAACATCATTCAACTCGCTCCGCAATCTCGTTATGATGGTATACAAAGGCGCAACCATATTGGCTTCGAAAAAGTCGCAACCAGAAAAGTCCAATTCAACAGAATCGAAAAACAATTTATGGGTTTCTTTGGATAATCGAGCAATGCTGTTAAATCCATTCAAATCGTTTCGAACAGTACCTACATCAATCTTCATTATTGACTACCCTCCCCAGACCGGGTCATCGCCTGATCGTACCACATGAGGAGTTTGGGATCTTCTTGGAGAATGTTTTCGGGAATCTTTTTGGCGACAGCGATAATTGTGGCGTAGTCTCGTTCTTGCCAGGCTTTTTTGAATCCGGCACGGACAGCTTCAAGGCGGAATACTTTCAGCCTTTTTTGAGTAGACTCTTTATATTCGTGAAATTCCCGCAATAAGGAGCGTTCTCGAATTTTTTCTAAGTCGCCTAATTTGTTGGGATCGGGAACGTACCACCGGTCTTTTGCTTTGGATTGGAGAGATAGACTATCCTTGGGCAAATTACGCAATTCTTTGAAATTTGTCGATAGATAACTGTGAATCTGGCTTGGGACTTCTCCTTTTCCATCATAGCGCAGGAAGTTTTCTTCCAGCATTTTGGAAAGTTCTATAGGTTTCTCGTGCTTTTGCCACCCGCCAAGCTCCTTGATGAACAGCGGATGAACATCCTGGAAGGTTTGAGGTTTTTCTTTAAGCAATTGACGCAACCATTGAATCGCTGTGGATTCATCAGAAACAAAGAGGGATGCTTGTATAACTTGGTTAGATAGCAACTTCTTTCGATCATACTCAGCCACTTGTTCAGGAAGAAAGTACATACCATCTCTTTCACTAAATCGCTGGGCCAATCCAATTTGAAATCCCTGACTGGAGATTGGGACCGGATATCCCTTGCGTACATAGAAGGAAACCATTTGATCAAAAAGAATTCTGGGATCTCTTTCAGGAATTAGTTGTATCGAGCCATTCTGTCGTTTTATTACAGGTAAATATTTTAAGTGAGTACGGATGAATTCCCACACGCCTTCTTCGGTTTGCGCTTCCTTCTTAAAGCGCTCTTCAAAGCCGCCATTGGGTTTGTAGGCTGAGATAACGAGGTCTTGTTTGACCGCAGTGGGGGTTGTTACAGCTTTGAAACTACCCTGCTTTTTATCTAGGGCGGATACATTGGCAACAATAAAACCGGCTTCTGTGAGAGCAGTTTGAATACTGTTCCATACCGATGCTTTCGTATTTGAGAATTCAATTGTCATCCGCCTGCCAGGCTTCAGGATTCGGTAGGCTTCCTGGAAGCAAGAGGTCATAAGCTGTCTATATTCATTGATGCCTTTACCTTGAACGCTATTTTCAATGGCTTCTGCTTTGTTGTTGGTCCAGATTTTGAGCCATGACTCCCATAGAAAATTCAACTCAGAATAATTAAGATTTGCCCCGAAAGGAGGATCAATAAAAATGTAATCAAGCGAGTCTGACGGTAAATCAAACGAGGAAGAATCCTGTGTCGTAATGACCTGTTTTAAATAAAGAGAATTTTTCTTTAATATGTTGGAAAGCCGTTTGATCTTGCCGTCAAGGATGTAGGGCAATGAAACATCAACCACTTGTGACCCAACATACAGAGTTCCGCTTAAGTACTGATTCACTTGAGAAAAATGAGTCGGAACATAACGAGATATTTTTGCAAATCCCTGCACTGCCTGCTGTACTGTGAATAATATGTAGCGTTTGATGTTCTCTGGTAATTCAGATGCTTTCTGATAGACATAGCCGAGCACCCACAAACCACGCTTAAAGTAAAAATGATGCATGTGAGTAATACCTATTACATCATTTCGACGAGTTTCCTTACCCTCCATCAAACGAATGGTAGGGAATTCATAAGGAATTACACTTGCATTGATCTTTCTTAGGGCTGCAAGGTCTTTATCGTCCGGTTTTTTGGAAAATCGTTGTTTACCAATCGAGTAATCAATAAGAACAGGTACTTGTTTGGCTTGTTTTATGGTCTCTTTTAGGGATTCATCATATTGAGAAGTCCATGCGCGATCCAAGTTCCTTTTCGATAATGGTGAATTGCAGTTTGGACAAGAGAACTCCTTATTCACACGCCCACTATCTTCATCGACAGCAGCATTGGAGAACACTACCTCACCAGTACAATCAGGACAGACAAAAACATCTGACCAGACCATATAGTTTATTTTGCCAGTGCGCCCATCTGAATGTTTAGTTTCATACATCCATCCACATTCCTTCTCTACTTCTTTGAGAATGCTTTTTGCCTCTTTCTCAAATGCGACAACATCGACAGGCGTGTTGTAGTTGTAAGCAATAAATGTTGCGGCAGGTGACAGGTCGTTGAGAACCGCACGCCGTGCTCCAATCTTGGAAAACTGTTTCCAAGCAGTCTTGCCATCTTCACCTGTCTCTTGCTGATAGATGGTACCGTCTTGGTCCACTCTGTATCCGAGGGATTCAACCGTGCTTTTATCCCCACATAGTTGTGCAGCCACACCTGTCATGCCGGTTCCACAGAAGCCATCAAACACGATATCTCCCGGCTCTGTATAGTGGAGGATGTATCGCATGATGGCTTTGTGCGGTACCTTGGTGTGATAGGAATGCGCATTATAGATCGGATCATTCTTGCCTTCACTCACATCACTGGCAAAAGGTTCCCGCCGATAATTGTCGGTCTTGGGATCATACGGCTTTCCATAATGCTTGATGAAATCTCCAATCCAAGGATTCGGACAAGCCGTGTAATAGGGCGGATCAGAAAGAGCGAGAATGTCTTCATCCTCACCAATGGGAAATCCATCAATCTTACGGAATTCTGGATCTTTCAATTTCTCCCTTAAAATATCAAGGAAGTATTTCCGCCGCTCCTCGTCATTCGGGAAGGTCATTCCCAAGCATTCAACAGGTTTCTGTTCCTTTTCCTCATCCAATTCCTGTTCGTAGGACTTATCGAAAAGATCATCCTGACCTGGATCTTTTCGAAAGATTTTTGAAGTAAGAGTATCTTTTTTATTAACCATGAATATAGTGTCCTATTTTAATCATTGATTTCTATCGATTCCTTCAGATAGCGAGCGATACGATCACGGTTCGCTCCTAAACTTGAGAACTGTTTTTCGCAAACATCACTAAACCGAGCGAGGACTTTTCGATTTATGCATTCTTGATCTTCAAATATGGCGGTCGATCTGAACGGGATATTCCATTTTTCAAATTGGTGCATTGCGATGGTGGCGTCACGAGTACGGTCATCATTCGGTAATGCAAAAACAAACATGGGGTGCCGCATCCCATTGATACGGCAATCCACGGAATACATCTCTTGAGGATCATGCACTGGGTCATTCCAATCGAACGTTCGCCGGTCTTCTGGGATCGTCTCCGTTAAAAGCGCGCGAAAATCTTCTAAAAAGGTAGACCTAACTCTCTCACGGGAAAGATAGGAAATATCTGTTATTTTCTGTAACGCTTGAGTGAAAGAGTATAAAGCATCTCCATATCGTTCATTATCTATCTTTAGAATTAGTTCTCCATCACGATCTTCCACTTCAAAAACCGATAAGGCGTTTGTGATGATCTTTTGACGAGTTCCTTTTTGGAAATCTTTTTCATCGATATCGTAAGTCAGGTGCATGTAGGTATGCCCCTCATCCGACAATACCCATTGCGATTGTTCTCGTTTTAAAACAACCGAAAGATGGTCTCCATCTTCAAATAGAAACGGCGTGAAAACGCGGTACCGTTCCATCCCTTCTGAAGATAAGCGAATTTTGGAACAAACTTTTTCACGAAAATCCTTTTCAATCATTTCATACATCATGGTTTAAACCCTCAAATAACGGTTGTTTGCTTCCTTCCGGAAGATCAAAACCACAATCTTCAATCATGCAGTCAACCGCCTCAAAAAAACTGGCATAGCGATCTGATGGTTTGGCAAAGCTGTCTTCCCGTGCTCCATGTTCTTGGTATCTCTCTGTAGCATAATGAATGTGAAAATCATAAAACGTATTGCGTTCAATATGATTCGTGTGCTCATGGCTTTTCCCGTTGTATCGACGCAAACGGAATAGCTGAGTTGTATCAGTTGGACAAAGGGCAAGAATTATGGAGAAATCCAATATATTAATTGTATTTTCACGTAGGATCAATCTAAATTGGTTTCCTTGTTCACCCGTTACTTCCAGTTCTCGTTCTTTATGCCCACGTTTATTACGCATAGTTATCTGTTTCCAAAAATCAACAGGTAAAGGTTTTCGTTCCTGAATAAAATCAGTTATTTCTTGATCGGAATACCTTGCTGCCATGTTGATCACTCCAATACAATCCGAACTTTCCCAGGTTCTTTACCCTTAATCAGTTCATCCAAATAATCATCAAATCGCTTTTTCATTTCTGACGGAGTGACCGGCGAACTGTAGACCCGCGACCAACTTGGTCACTTGTCCACTGACCAAGTTCGCCTATGGGTATACCCGACTTGTACAGTAACTTGGTCACTCTCGGACGAATAATCGCCATTTTAATCCCATTAATGGTATCATGATTCCGATTCCCGCACCTGTTCCTCGATAAACCGTTGCATTTCTTCCTTCTTTGGAAGCTCGAGCTGGTATTTGGAAACAAAAAGGCCGTTGTCCATCCCGGCCAGCGCATATTCCACCAGCGTATGGTCACGCTGTGTGCATAGAAGGATGCCGATGGGTGGATTGTCCCCCTCCAACATCATGTTTTTCTTGTACCAACTTACATAGGTGTTGAGCTGACCGATGTTTTCATGGCTGAACGGTTCGAGTTTGAGTTCCACTAGCACATGGCATTTGAGTATTCGATGGTAAAAGACAAGGTCCACTATGTACTGCGTATCGCCGATGAGTATCCGTTTCTGACGGGCTTCGAAACAGAACCCGTGGCCCAGCTCCAGCAGGAATTCTTGAAGTTTATCCAGCAGTTGGTCCTCAAGGTGCGACTCGCTCATGACTTCCCTTGGCTTCAGTCCAAGGAATTCGAAGATGTATGGATCGCGAATTGCCAGTTTGGGATCGACGGCTTCGGCGCTTTCCTGTGCCAGCGCCGCCAGCCTTTTCTTGTCTTTAGACAAGCCGGATCGCTCATAATAAAGGCTGGCAATCTGTCTTTTGAGTTCCCGGACCGACCAATTGCTCCGGATACACTCGATTTCGTAGAAGGTGCGTTTCAGATCGTCATCAAGATCGACGATTAATTCCAGGTGACTGTAAGAAAGCCGGTGAATGATTTTATCCGAGGAAATTTGCAATTGTGGAGACGCTGTACCCACTTTTTCAATCGATTTCAAATCTGCAGGTAACAGCTTTCTCAATTGTGGGGACAGTGTCCCCACAATCTCAGGGTAAAGACGGTAAAAACGGAGATAACGGTAAAGCTGGCGACGGTTGCAGTTGCTGATTTTAAGTTCGGTTAGGTGCTTGGCAAGCTCAGTGAGAAGACGATCCCCATAATTCGCCCGGTCCAATCCGTTCATCTCGTACTCAGCAATATAACAGCCAAACAGCCAGTTCCGGAGGGTCAGGCTAATATTCACTGCCTTTCCGGCTTGCGTCGCCATCTCCTCATGCACATGCCTGATCGTTCCGACAAGCTTTTCAAAATTCCATTCGCGTCTATTCGTGTTCATTCATGGTTCCTATTCCAGTACGATGCGCACTTTGCCGGGCTCCTTACCCTTTGTGAGTTCATCCAAATAATCATCAAATCGCTTTTTCATTTCCGACGGTGTAACCGGTGAACCGCTTGAGACTAAAACTGTTCGTAGGTCGTCGATTTTAACGGATAACAAAGATAGATCCGTAAGGGCTTCTTTTATTGCATTGAGAAATGCATGATTGATATCATCAGGCAGTTTGCGTGATTTTAAGAATGATTGAACGATCTTTTTTTGTTTCGCTGCTAACACTTTGGTGATACGTTCCTTGGTCGTTGGATCTTCCAAATTAGTCAATAAAGTTTGCGTCCAGTTTTCAACCAGTTTATCTAATTCATCATCAAATTGCTGAATCACAACCCCTGCAGAAGCCTTAGACATTTCTTCAAAAGGTTTAAAGTTACAATGAGGACAAAATGCAGATGCATCCAAGTCTTGTTCCGTCAAAGCGAAGCAGCTTTTCAAACTCGCCAAGCGATTCTGAAAATCCATTAATTGCTGTCTTGGTAACAGATCAATCGTTGACAAATTCTGCAGAATCTTTAGACGCTCATCTTTAAGGATTTTCGATTTGCGTTTATCTTCGTTTACACCAAGACGGGCCTTTGAATGCAGACTTAGGTATGTTTGCAGATACTCTCTCTTAAGATCACTCAATTTGCGATTCGTCTGCTGGCGAAATGATGCTGCGCTCCTTTTGGCTGAATCGCGTATCTGGTTAAGGACATCGTCTTTAACGGATTTCACTTTTTTAATCCATTCATGATCGGCTGGTAGAATTGCTTCTGCGGTGGAAAGATAGGAGGCAGTAGAACCAAGATCATTGACCAATTCCTGGAACGATTCGATCCCCGAAAGTTGTTTTATACCTTTATCATGCTCCATTATCTCTTGAGTGTCATAACGGAAATTTTTGAGTTTACCTGGAGATGTGTATGCCTGTAGTGATTCAAGGAAATTTTTGGTTTCATCCAATTGAGTACGAATTTTTTGAATTTCGTGCTCGCCAAAGAGATTATTTCCCCAAAAGAAAAGTCCTGTTTGCAGGTTTTGTTGAATGAGCACCAACCGTTCTACTGTTTCATTTATCGCTTTTTGTAACTGTTGTAAAGGTTCATCCTTACTCTGAGTAACCAATTGAGCCAAACCTGGAGTAAGTCCAAGAATCTCAAACAAAGCCTTCAAGGCAGGTAGATTCCAATCCTTTGGACGTTCAATATGCTTAAACTGAACCAGTTCATCGATTTCTGAACCGGCTAGTTGCGCAATTCCTGTGGCATCAAACTTATTACCTGGAATCGCAAGAACTATCTCACCGGTATAAGCAAGCGCAGCCATAACAACAACCGCCCATTCAGGTTCCAAGCGCAGCGATTGTGGAGCAAAATACTCAACACCAAGAATTTCATGGATTATTTCTGAACGATTAACGACTTGCCCATGGCCCTTCTTCTTCGTGATTTCAAGGATTGATTTGGCATATTTTGATTTATATGGATCTAGTCGATCACCATCAAGAAGTTCTAGAGCATCAAGAACGGCAGTTGCCTGTTTTGTTCTTGCTTGTCCTGCAATAGCACGTAAGGCATCCTGTGCCGCTTGGGCTCGATTTGTGCCGGTGATGAGAATCGAGAAAAATGGATATTCCGGTGCTTGGTCTTGAAAATGTGTTTCAAGGCATATACCAGAAATCGCATTGATAAGATCTCGGAAATTGATACGTTCGTATGAACTCCCACCTGAAAGATCCCGAATGGATTTTCCTTTTGCCCATTCCGTCATGGATTTGGTTCTACCTTGATACGTAACGGTGAATGCTTTGGTTGTATTTTTTTGTAACCACTGCACAAGATCACGAAGGAATTTCTTCGATTTATCATCATAAGTATTCTTGGCATGGCCAGATGATGTTGAAGCTAAATCCAATGCTGCGGCATAATTCCTAAGCGCAGTTCTGAAATCATCATCCGTATTAGTTAATCTGAGAAATAGTTCGTCAGATTTCTTTTCATCTTTAAAGTTTGGTGGATCGAAGGGTTGAATGAAATAGATATAGAAATCGCGTGGAGGAACAGCTGTAGAGCGTTCATTAGGAGCACCAAAAAATAAGTATCCCTGGCGAGCTGCTTTACGTTCAATCCATTCGATCTCATATTGCCAGATTTTATAGCCTGTAACGTAGGTCTGGTCCGTACACTCCATTACCCGCTTAAGCGCCTCATAATAGTATCGGTCCAGTTGTGATGAATCGAGACTATCGGCACGCTTTTCGATTAAAGCGTCAAAATCGTCCGTCTTTTTCAAGTCAAGGTAAAATTGCCGATTATCAGGATTACTAGAGATAAATTGGCCGCTAACTGTTTTGTGTATTTCACGTAATACAGTTTCAACTTGAGAGAGGAGATCGTCAGCGGGATCTCCGCCTAAATCTTCGATTCCAGTCTGATAGAGACAGAGGCCATCGCGCAATTCTTCTGGTGTCGCTCCCAAAGAGGCGTAAATGTCACCTGTTGTTAGTCGATGAACTGATAAAGCATGGATGATTTTTATCGCCATGGATTTATAGGCTGGTCGAGTAAAAGCTTGCTGAACACGTGATTCCAAAACTTGGCTGCAATCAATCACTGCCTTTATATCAGGCACAGCGCGAAAGGATGAATTCTCTCGAAGGTTTAGCCAATAGGAATCATATGCGATCAAACCAGGGTATTCCTGTGGGATATCTTGCTTTAGAAGTTTTTTCATAGTAATCGATAAGGTTTTGAGTATTTCGCGTTTTTCAACTGCGGTAACTCGTTCAAAAGTATCGATGTAATCTGGATGCACAGGAAAGAGACGAACAAACTCATCCATACGTTCGTTCATTCGTCCATAAAATTTAGAAAAGGGAGTGAGATATTCACGAATCTTTGTCAGCTGTTCACCCGTCTTTTTAAGAAGACGTTCAGCGACAACGAATTTAACGTCTTTTCTAGCAATAAGAATTTGTTCAAATCGATCCTTTACGCGGCGAATACTATCTGCAACAAAAGAGAAGCGAGGACTATCAAAAATTGCTTCCTGAATCCCCGCAATAAAGCGAAACTTTAAATCTTTACAGACTTCACCAATTTCTCGCAGAAAGTTTAGGTCTAAGATTAACTCTTGATCCTTTCTTGTGCGCAAATAATCCAACAATTCATCCACAACCAACAACAATCCATGATCAGGATATTCTTGATGAAAAGAAGTCATCATCTCTTCAAATGCACGCTTGTTACTTGCCACTTTGTCCGCCGCTGGGAATGAATAGGATACTCCCATGTTGGATAAGTGTTCTTCTAGTTCAGCAACAAGTATGTCGCGAAGAGACATGGTTGTGGCACCTATTTCTGTACGGATCACTTTAAAACGTCCGCTAATATTGGCAGCACTCGTAGCCACATTTTTATCGTTGAGTAAGTTTGATAGGTCTTCGTTCTCTGCAAGAGCAGAAATCACAGACATAAGATGCGACTTACCAGTACCGTAGTTACCTACAACCAGCAGACCTTTATTATCCATTGGTTGATCGAACTGAAGTTGAGGTATAACCAAGGCCGTTAGTTTTTCTGCCATTTCTTCGGAAATAACATAGGTTTTCACTAATTGTTGAGCGGCAGCTGATTCATCTGCTGTTCTCAGCTGAACAACTGATTCTATCGGTTCAAATTGGATTAAGTCACTATATTTCATCGCTTTTTCCCCTGGAGGATTTTGTACTGTAACCGGTTAACTGACTACTAAGAAATCTCTTACTGGATATCGTTTGTATTCGATGTGCTCTGGTTTAGCATAAATAATATGATCACTATCTATTTCACCACTCCAAGCAGCAACCACTGTTTTGTTTCTTGAAAGACCTTGCAAAAGCCGTAATGGATCTTGTTTTAGTGAGACATCGAAAAGCAACTCAATGTTATCAAGCAGGATTATATCAGAATCGAAGGACTCCACGATTTCTGCAAGAAGATTGGGTAAACGCAGTGATCGTTGACGCTCAGTAAGGTCTAATAAAAGACTTGATAATTTCAAATTAACGTTAATAGATGGAGCCGCAATTCGCTTTGTAATTTCCTGAAACGCGACGGTTTTTCCAGAACCAGATGGAGACGTAAGTATAACCAAACGATGATATAGATCAGATGCGTGACCAATTTTTTGAATTATTCGTTCAACGAGAGAATCCACCATTAGGTTTCTCCCTCTGCATTGGTTTCATTGGAACGCTTTTCTTGAAGCCATAAATCAATGGCCTCTTTTCGAAAACGCCAATGACGTCCAATTTTTTGAGAAGGAATTTTGCCCTCCCTGACGAGCTTGTACAGCGTAGATTTTGGAACTTTAAGATAAGAAGCCAACTCTTCAATCGTAAGAACGTCACTTGATTTACCATCCATGTGGCTAATCCTTCTGGTTTATGGCTGGAATTGCCGAAAACACCTCAAATAATAAATTAAAATCTCAGTTATTGTCAGTTATTATCTGTTAATGTCAAGAGAAATCATTTTCAAGTTTCGTATTTTTCAACTTTTAATCTCATCTTTTCGAGGAGATCCATAACACTCTTTTGAAACATATTGGGATGCTCTACCGCTTCCTCGATAGGAGGAAGATTATGGTTACTCAGATAAAAAGAAAAATATATTGATTCTCAGATGGCTTGCGGAATTCCGAGTTCTTTCGACTCACCAGATTGAACTTCTCGCTAACTCAACCCCACGCACTATTCAGCGAAAAATGAAAGAACTGTGTGAGGGCGATCTGATTGAAATTATTGAACGGCCATATTCGGTCAAAAGAGGAAGGCCGGAGAGATTGTTTTGTTTGGGAGAAAAAGGATTCAATTTTCTCAAAGATGAGAATGAGATAGATGAATCCTTGAGAGTAGATCAAATCAGTTTCGAGATCGGACAGAATTTGGAACATCAAATCGGAGTAAATTGGGTATTAATCAATGCTCTAAATCTAGAGCAGTACCGACCACTAAAAATACGATATCTCTCACCCAACAAATCATTCCAACCGGCTAGCGGCAAAGATACGCCTTTAGTGAATGAAAGCATACCTGATCCGATCATCATTTCCAAACGAAATAATTTCATCAGCATATCGGCTTTTTTGCTGTTTACCATTTGCAAAGAAAGCATGGGATGAGCCGCAGCGATGTGATCGGGTACGATCCTCTTTTTGAATCGGCTTTGAAGGAATTCGAGTTTATTGTCGAAGAATAGGATTGTATTCACTAACCAACCATCAAAACCGATAGGTTTATAAATCTCTCCTGATTACCACTCCCCAGTTTGCACAAAAAAAGGCTGAGCATGCAACCCAAATCATCCAGCGAAAGGGGGTGACGCCCATGGACTGCAGCTTCCTCGACCAAGCAATCGAATCCATCAAACGATTCACCGCCGAGTACCCACTGCCAGCCATTGTCATCGCAATCGCGCTATGGAAATGGATAAAATCAGGAGACAACAAACGTTGTTAAACAACGCCTGCTCAGCCGGGAGGGAGACGACCGTCTCCCTCTTCTCACCCTCAAACAACAAAAATAATTGGAGGTGCCAACCATGAACCAACCAGAAAAAATCTTTGCCCACGGCGCATGCCGCGCAACCATCTTTGCCAACACCGTAAACATAAACGGACACCAAGCAACCATCAAAAAAGTGGTCATCACAAAACGCTACAAAGACAAGAGCGGAGAATGGAAAAACTCCAGCAGCCTCGACATCAACGACGTCCCCAAAATGATCGCGGCTTTAATGACCGCCTACGCCTATCTCACACAGAACAGCAATTCAACCAACGGGCAAGACAACCAA
>CAZFER010000075.1:0-30320 GCA_964517495.1 uncultured bacterium
GAGGCTCCCGCCGAGCCGTTTCCGCGTACAACGGCTCGGCGGGGGAGCCTCGCCCTCCCTATTTAACGATCCAATTTGATCTTAACTAAATGACATTGTGTTAGTCCCTACAACAGGTAGGGGTCTACCTATGGTCAACCCAGTTTTGAGACAAGTTCATCTGCTGAACAGTAATAGGTACAACGGCTCATCACGAGATTCGCGCCCTCCCGTTTGAGTGAATAACATGGGGCTTGGTACAATCCAAAGCACTTATTTCCCTCCATTCTCCTGAAGCGCATAAAGGTTTCTCAGCGTTGCCACATAGAGCACTCCATTAGCGGCTGTGGCTGTGCCTCCAATAGGGCTGTCCATACGGTTCTCGCTGATGATCTTTTTCTGCCGGTTGGCCTCAAATACAAAGAAATCTCTTCGTTTCGTTCCAATATATACTTTCCCATCAGCCACCATCGGTGATGCCCAGATCGTACCTTCGCAGTCATGGGTCCAAAATGCTTTTCCTGTATCCGCATCCAGGCAATGAAGAATTCCATCACAATCCGCAATAAAAACCATGCCATCCTGAATAGCCGGTGTTGTACAGCAATGTTCGTTGACCTCATGCGACCAAATCAACCCCGTTTCTGTAATATCACCCTTTTTGGTTGCATCGAAGCACTTCAACCAGGCTTTGTTTTTTCCCCACCAGATATCTCCACCCACAGCGACGTAAATTCGGTTGTTATAAAAAACTGGCATCCCTTTGATGTTACTCGGCCCCTCTTCACGATTCCGGTTATATTTGTGAACATTTTCTTTCGGCGCGTTTGGATCACAATCAAAACGCCATACTCGTTTAAGTGATTCAACCTCTCCTTCCGGTGGCACTGAGTCCAAAGCCTCAAATGCGTACACAACTCCATCTCCTCCAGCAAAGAAGATCAATTTTTGCTCATTCACAACACCAAGTGCAGGAGAAGACCACGTACTGTGAAAAATCCGGGGACCAATATTTTCCTTATCCTGTGCCAGGAGCCGTCCCGTTTTTTTATGGAGAACGATAAGGCTTGGTGCGTTTGGCCTTCTGATCTTTTTGTGGGTATTATCAACACCATTACTCGTGTTGATATAAAGAAAATCACCATCCAGAAGAATTGAGGCATGAGCGGAATCATGCGGATAGGTCCCAGCTTGTTTGGGGATGTCATAAATCCAGATTATGTCAGCGTCCAGGGGAGTGACCTCAAAGGTTTCATTAAGGCCTAATCCCATGTGATAGTCTTCATCTTTATATGGACCATCATTGCCATTGGATTGGCCATTGCTATCAAGGCAGATTACTTCGTTTCGATTACTGATGGCGTACACGCGGCCGCCATCTACAGTAACAGGAGAGGGGATTCCTGCACGTGGCCAGTCGAAATAGGGATCAGGACCAAGTTTGGGAACCACTAATTGCCAGAGAAGGCTCCCGTCCTCTTCGTTAAAGCACATTAAAACACCTCGGTCGCCCTGATGGCGTGGATCCCGAGGGGAATCATTGTTGGTCCCAATGAACACTCTTCCGTTTGTCACGATAGGGGATGACCAGGTTTGGCTGCCTAATGGTGTCACCCATTTAACATTCTCACCTGATTCCACATCAAAATCGTCAACCAGATTCGTCTCGGATGAGACCATGTTTCGTGTGAATTTTTGCCCCCACTGCGGTTGGTCATCTGCAATCGTATTGAAAACAGAAAGAAATCCGTAAGCAAAAACAGAAAATAATGTAATGAACTTCTTCATCCCTAGTTACCTTGAATCCTTTCAATCTATTTATAGTTATCCTTTTGGATGTTTAAACACTTAATAGACTACATCCATTTAAGGAAGATTGATAAGGACCACGGTACTTTATTTAACGGTCTATTTCTTAAAGTTCATTATTCATTAATAGTGAAATATAGGAATTAGAGAAGTTAAATTGGATAATACCCTCCTTTTAATCAACTCTCCACCGGTTGCTTAATAATATTGGTCGAATCAATTTTCAATTCATTGAGCTGGTCACCACTAATAATTTGTTCTTGCCCATTAGGCCAGGCTATTTCCAGACGATCGATGGAGGTGGATTCTCCCAGCCCAAAAGTTTGAGTGAATTCACTCTGGCTAAGGTAGGATGAACCAGTGCGAATACTGAAGGTTTGCTTATGCGTGCCAGTTATTAGACTTATTTTTGCGCCAATGGCGTCTTGGTTGGGATAATGCCCCAACAGTCGTAATCGAATATAATGATTAACCGATGCGGCATCCTGATTCTCTAACAAACGGGGTGGACCACCACAGGCACTCAATAGTAAATCAAGATCACCATCGCCGTCGATATCGCCGTTCGCCAAACCACGTGCCAGCATTTTGCGGCTGAAATCTTCACCAATTTGAGGCGTCATATCCTCGAAACGCTGATCTTTATGGTTTTTAAACAATTGAGGTGGTTGCTTGAATAAAACATTCTTTTCAACTTTTTCAATATCCGGTTCAATATGGCCATTAGCGATAGCCATATCTAGATAACCATCCAGATCATAGTCAAAAAAGGCCAGTCCAAATGTTAGGGAAAGAAGGCTTGGACGGCTTAGCCGTGTTCGCCCTGCAGTATCAACAAAAAACATATTGCTAACCATACTAAAAAATGATATCGGCTCATGGCTGAAGTTCCCGATGGCTATCGTAGGGCGGTCATTAAAATAGGCGACATCAATACCCATACCCGCTCGGGCACGCCCGTTTTCATCATAGGCAATCCCGGCGGTTAAGCCTGTTTCTTCAAACGTACCATTTGCTTTGTTGAGATAAAGATAGTTAGGTTGAGTATCATTGGCCACCACAAGGTCGGGGAAGTGATCGTTGTTAAAATCGGCAATCGCGACACCAAGGGATTTCCCCTCTGGATTCCATACACCAGCGGCTTTGGTGACATCTTTAAAGGTCCCATCCCCCTGGTTTTTGTAAAGTAAACAGGATAAGCCATTATAGTAATCAGGAGTCGTATAGGATTTGTCCAAACCTGCGCGAGTGGTATAAATGTCGTTCTCGATCGACCATTGCACATAATTGCAAACAAAAAGATCTAACCAGCCATCACGATCATAATCTACCCAGGCCGCACCAGTCGACCAATAGGGATACGAACGTCCTTCATCATCTGTCCATTGGGGGGATGTTAAACCGGAATCTTCTGTGATATCACTAAATGTGCCATCGCCATTGTTTTTTAAGAGCCGATTTCCATCGATGGCGGCGGTGAGAAAAATATCACGATGACCATCAGCATCCATATCAGCAATAGCACACCCCATTCCATATAGAGAAATATCCAAACCAGCCTCCGTGGTGACATCGGTAAAATGTCCAGCTCCATCATTACGGTAGAGGCGTTGAATGGCTTTTTGAGCCGGTTCCTCTTTGGGGGTAATTTGACGGCTATTCACAAAGAAAATATCCAGGTCACCATCATGATCATAGTCAAACATTGAGCATCCGGAACCAAGTGTTTCCGGCATATATTTGTGGTCTGAAAGGCCATTTTCATGCACAAAATCAATACCAGACATTTGTGTAACGTCTCTATAGACGATTTTGGTTTCAGGTTTATTTATTGCAGTGGGGCTGGGTTCCGCTTTAACATACGTTTCAGGAGAAGGTGCATCCGGCTCTACAGGCTTACTTTTGCTGCAAGCCGCAAGGCTTATCATTAGGGCTAGGCATACAATATACAACTCAATATTCTTCATTGATCTCCCCTTCATTATTTCTTTATACATATTGTTGATAGCTTATATTCAACGAGTTTATTTAATGGAAATTTGTGGATTGGGATCTAATTCGTAGATGATGATTTTTTGGCTGGCATAGTTATCTGTTGGGTTCTCTAATCGATATTTTTGAGTAGCTTGTGCGGCTGACTCATCTATCTGATATTTAAGGTAAGCCTTTTCGGCTTCAGCCGCTTTCTCTTGCTCTCCCAGTGCCCGATAACATAAGGTACGGTGATAATGAGCAATTCGGTTTTCTGGATCAATTTTGAGCAATTCTAAAAAAGCTTTTAACGAATCTTCATATTTCCCATCAAGATAATATGTTCGGCCCAATTCGCGCCATGAAGCTCTGTCTTCCGGGAAATAGGCTAACACGCGCTGAAAAGCATTTGCTGCTTCTTCATAAAGGCCTTCCTCTTTTTTGGCAAGTCCCCAAAACCAAGCGGTCTGTGGATCACCAGGAGCCAACGTTTCACATTGTTCGAGATAATCATACGCTTTCTCGATATTTCCTTCCATAATGGCAACCCGTGCCCGGTTTCGAGGTCCGTCAACTTTTTCAGGTTGAAGTTTGGCGACTTGAGTAAAAGCCCAATCTGCTGTGCGAAAATCCTGATGGCGAAAGTGGGCATTCCCGTAATCGTTAAACCGAATCCAATCGTTATTTTCAACCATTAAAAGGCCGGTCGCTGATTTCTCAGGCAGTGTTTCAGATAGAGGAAGCTGAACAGAATCAGAAGCGACAACAGTCACAGGTAGATCAGGGATGGTTTTACCTTCAAAACGGGGTAGATTGGGTAAAGGTTCCCGATTAAACACAAATTCAGTGAAATCACGGTTAAATTTACGCCATTTTAGTTGGGCGGAAATATCCAGATTTTCGATATTGGTTCCTTTGGGCACCGTAAAACGATATCGTACCACATCGGATGATCCTGGGGGAATAACCCGGGCATAAACAACCGCATGAAAGTTCTGTGGATCACGATGCAAGGCAGGTTGGCTGTTTTTATCAACAAAAAGCACTTTATAAAAATGCGCTTTTGGATCCACTCGTCCATTTTCACCCAATCGGCCACTTTCATAGATCAAGCGGCCTTTATCATCTTTGACCTTGAAATGAATCCAGGACTCATTGGAATCATTCGTACCGCCTGGATAAGTATGTCCAACCCCTTTGTTTCGCACTATAACATCAACTTGGATGGTTTCGCCATATTGAATGGTCGGAGGATTCGTTTTTATTGCTGGAAAGGGAATTTGTTCATTCTCTCGGCGCAGGGCAAAAATATCAACACGCATTTTATCATCCTGCAAAAATTTCTCCGTAAGTTGAACGGTTTTATCATCACCCCGCATATAGGGTAAAGCGGTGTTAACCGCAAGAAACCGATGAGATTTCACCATACCATTTTTGGCGCTGACATCAGGTAACTCAACTCGTTCCAAGGGCATATGGCAATCCTGGCATACTCGTTTGGTTGGTGGTAAATAAAAAGTCCGTGAAGCATTCCGGGCCACACCGCTATCATGCCAGGCGTCATAATCATCCTGCCCTCGCAACCAACGATAATGGTTGATAGGGGTATCTAATGATACTTTATGACAGCTCATGCAATATTCAGGGGAACGGAAAAAGGATTTCAGCATTTGCTGTTTATGTACATTGGGCTTGGACTTGACCAACATATCATGAAACAGCTTACCAGGGCCGGATTTGGACATGGCGAATAAATACGGTGACGGCGCTCCGGCAGATAGATTGTAGTTACCGTTTGCTTCTTTGCCATGTATTTCATCAATCAAATGGCAGGAGAGACATGTTAATCCAGCCTGTGATTCTGGCCAGTGAGTATCAACTTTCTCCAGCATTTTACCTTGGAACATCAGCACAGGATCATGACACGCACCGCACCATTGGCTGCGCTGAAAACCATTTTCTTCATCACGAAGGTTATCCACACTGGCTTTATAAAATAGATTATTAAATGAGGAAAATCGATGCGCTGATTTGGACCACTGGTCAACAATTGCCGCATGGCACCGGGCACAGGTGTCCGAGCCCATCGAGTCGTTGATCACGAAACCATATTTATCCATATCCTTTTCAATTTGCTCATCACTAATCTTATCTCCCATCGTTAACACCTCGCGAAGTATGCGTTGTCCTGTTGATGTGGTTGTCGGTGAGGGAAAGAAGGGACTATTTTCTTCACCTAAATTGGTTGGATTAAAGGGGATAAATGGATCGACGATTTTTCCATTGTTTTGTGACGATGCGGTGATAGGTTGAGCAGAATAATCTTTCCCTTTAATGGTTTTTGGATATTGGGCCTGATTGATTGCATGAATCCCCAATAATATAATCCATAATCCCGCAATGGTGGAAAACGCATAGGTGATTCGTTTTGGGGAAGGTTTGTATGTCGACATCAAACGATGACCAATATAAAGCAATGGAACACCAATCGCCAAGGCACGATGGGAATAAAAAATCCACCGATTTTGAGTACTATTGGCTTCCGACATGATAAAAAATCCGGAAAAGCCTAAAAAGAAAGCACTTACGGCAAGAATAATGCCGAACCGAATGGCCTTTTTATTATTCATCAACCATGCATCTTTAACATGCCAAAGCACAAACCCAATAAAAAGGACCAAAAGGGTGATTCCACCTATAATATGGGTTAAAAGCATAATTTGGTAAAAAGGGGGCAAGTTACGGGCGGGAAGGGCATCATTGGATTCACCAATACTCTGTGTTCCAATCTTGCCATAGGCCGAGGTCTCGTAAAATCCCTCTGTGATATCACGATTCAGTTCCGATGGTGTTGTGAAAAAAAGAAATCCTGAATTGGCAATCAAAAAGGCTGTTAATACTAGAATAATGATCAATAAATAAACTTGAGACTTTGAAAGTATTAAAGTTTTCATCTTTTCATCCCCATATTTTGTACGATGCACGTTGATAGAATGCAAAATCAATAGAAATAGATACTTACATTAAACATTACTAATTTGGTAAATATTATTATGCACTATTTTTATTTAATGGCTAGTCCTATTAATCAATTTAATTCAGGTCGAAGTTTATAAAAAAATGTTACAAAAAATCCGTTGCAAATCAATTATATTTGTGCATAATTAGGAGAAATTTCTTGATTGTACACTATGTCAATCTCTTAATGATGATTAAAAAGGGAATGTTTGGATGATGAAGAATATACTTGAATTTAGATCAGGATTTACTCTTATCGAGCTATTAATTGTGGTTGCCATTATCGGAGTATTGGCGGCCATCGCCGTTCCCAATTTCATTAATGCCCAAAACCGGGCATTGGTGACTCGCTCTATGGCAGATATCCGTTCACTTGCCAATGCGGTGGAAATGTATCGCATTGATAGTGGCAGCGTTCCCTTTCGTCCACCGGGCTGGCCCTGTGGTATGTGCGATGCCTCAGAATTGCGGGCCACATATAATTTATCACCGGTTACCTCACCTATCGCCTACATCCAGCGGATACCCTATGATCCCTTTATCGATATCCCTTTAATCGGCAACATGGATCAAAACAGAGGCGATTCCTTGGAGCGTGGCTGGTATCTCTATGTAGGAAGCAAAGCCAGTTTACAGCCGGATAACGTCTTTGGATGGTGGCATATCTGGGGTTGGGGACCGGATCGAACCCGGCAAGGTTATCCCACACGCCCCTATGACGCCAGCAATGGTCTTTATTCCAAAGGCGACATCGTCGCCTGCGAAAAACACGGCTACTTAAAAGAAGATCTCTCCCCCAATAGCCAGGATAACGAGACGCATGTGATTTCGAATTAGTTATATCCGCAGCAATGGGACTATCTTTATTGATATATTCCCAAATGTCTTCCATATCTTGAAGTGCCCTTTGAGCAATTAATAACCGTTTCATTGAGCTGTTTTATCTTGGTTGAATCTATTTTCTACCTTTTTGTTTAATCGTTTCAAAAAATGATCTTAATCCTTCTTCATTTTCAATTAGTACGGCGTTTCCCTCTTTTATCTGATTTATCCCTTCATCAATGTGATTGAGTATCTCTTGTTTTTGTTTCAATAATTTAATACCTTCATTTATGGCTTCGACTCTACTTTGAAAGATTCCATTTTGGATAGCTTTTTCCAGGAAAATCTCATTTTCATTTGTAAGAATAGTCATTTCCAATCTCTCCTTCAAACTTTGTGGTTAGAATTATTTTATTTTACTCCTTAACTGAATGAATTTATAGAATTAAGCCCAAATGCATTGTTTAGATTCTCACATAATTAACAAATTGTCTGCTTCTACCCAATTCAATCTATATTGGCGTAATTCCAAAGTTGAATTTGGAAATCGAAAATCCATTATAACATCAACAAAATAAAGTATATATTTAATTTAATTGAAATTGGTCCGATTTAGTGATTGAGCTTTAAAAGGCTTGAGAAAATTTGTATATTTTGATAATATTCACGTTGTGCGGATAAAAAAGAGGTGTGGTGTTGGAGACGCTCTCACGATGAGTTGAAGCGGTTGAAGCGGTTGAAGGAAGGATTGATATAAATCCTTCATTTAACGCCGTTTGTTAGGGGAATTGCTAATTTTTTGTAAGTGAGGCGTCTTATGTTATTTGTATCCCAAAAGCCCGGGGATCTAGTATTCCTGACCGTAAAGCCAGATCTATCGATTGATTTACAGAAAAGTGTGGAAAAGGCTTACCGCTGTTTAGGGGAGTTTTTAAAAACCCACCAATCTATTTTATTGCAAGAACGAGTGTATGCCCCGGTATCAGTCACTCATCAGATTGATACTGTGCGGGCGGAAATATTGAATGCGTATGGAGATGCGGCTGCCATTCCGGTGACCTATGTCGAAGGCAAACCCATTGAACCCATGGCATGGTCGGGAATTCATGCGATGGCGATTACGCAGAATGATATTGAAGATACTTCTTTTCTGAAAGAGAACGATAACGTTTGCGGACGTTTAATAAAAGGTCATGAAGCTCAACATTTGTTCCTTTCAGATATTAGCCGTTTGATTGATCCTATTTACCGTAATTGCCCGGAAGAAGCCTATTATACCTTAAAGAAAACTGATGAAATTCTAAGACGGATCAATTGGAACTATTTCGATGTTAAACGAACCTGGTTCTATTTGGATAACATTCTGGGTTGGTATGACGATTTCAACAAAGCCCGGAATGATGTCTATCATAATATCGGTTTGTTTAACGGACGGGTAGACGGCATTATTCCTGCAAGCACAGGCATCGAAGGTAAAAATCCTCGTGGTGGTTGTTGCACGTTAGATATTTTAGCAATGCGGCCTGTTGACCAACGGCCTTTTAACGTGCAGCGATTGATAAATCCAAAACAAAACGAAGCGCCTGAATATGGCTCGGCATTTTCGCGCGGGCTTTCTGTTCGATTGCAAAAATCGAATTACCTTTTTGTCTCGGGCACGGCTTCGATCGATGAATATGGCAAGAGCGTATTTTTCGATGATGCAGAACAACAAGTTCGACGAACCTTGGAAAACATTGCGGCTTTAATGGAAAGTGAAGGAGGGAGTTTAGAGGATATTTCCCAAGCCACTGCCTTCGTCAAGCGGGCCGAGGATTTACCCGTCTTTTTCACTGTCGCTGAAGAAATGGGATTGCCTAAGGACATTGCCCTATGCATGGTCGCCGATGTATGCAGGGATGAACTTTTGTTTGAATTGGATGCCAGTGCGGTTTTGCCGGTATAAACCGGTAAAAGTAGGTTGTTAAAGTCATGTCCACTCAAGCCCTATCATTATTAAGTCTGATATCTTTTGTTTATATTAATGGGAGAACGATTTTATTCATTCTCTGCTTTTTATCATTAATTACTCCTGTGGGAGAATGCCATGAATCGGCTTTACCAGATATTCTTTATGTGCAGGTTCCCGCCCAAACCGAATCTCTCAATGAGAATGACAAGTCTCTCTTTTCTCTATCAATGCGATATATGGATGGCTGCCAAATTATGGCTCGACTGGCAGATGAAGGAAAGACGATTAATTTAACCCCTGAATTTGTCTCAGCCAAAGATCCTTCTGTTTCATTTGACGGGCAACACATTTTATTTGCAGGAAAAAAGAGCAGCACTGATAACTGGCAAATCTGGCAAATGAAACGGGATGGATCACAAAAAAAGCAACTGACGGATGAACCGGATGATTGCCTATCGCCATTATATGTTGGATCAATTTTTCATTTGAATGATGCTGTTCCGACCGACCAGATCATTTTCGTAGGCGCTTCACATGGTTGGATGAACGAAACCGGTACAGGAAAAGCATTTAGTCTTTATGTTTGCAATATTGATGGAAGCTATGTCCGCCGAGTTACTTACAATTTGAGTACAGACTTCGAGCCGGATGTATTACCCAATGGACGTGTCGTATATTCCAGTTGGCGGCGGCATGGAGTGGGTGGAAAAGGTCGTTTTGAGTTATTGGAAATCAGTATCGATGGAACCGATTTGATGCCCTTTACTTCGAAGAATGAGAATGGATTCCATCGTGAAATGGTACGCTATGGTGAAAATGGCAAGATATATTTTATCGAATCCGAATCACTAAATGGATTGGGTGGGGGACGTTTAGCTTGTGTCTCTTATCGCCGTCCCATGAATAGTTATGAACGATTGGATGAGATAAAGGATGGAGTCTATCATACACCTTGTCCAATGCCTACAAATGATAATTCACACCGTTTATTAGTTTCTTTTCGTGAAAATCAACCGAATTCCGTGTACAAAATTTATCTCTATGAAGACTCATTAACACCCTTCATATCTCAACCAGAATGGCATTGTATAGATGCTCAAGTCTTGGCTTCTCATACACGAGCGAAAGGACGTTCAACGGTGGTTGATGAGCGCTTTACGGTTGGAGAGTATTTTTGCATGGATGTTTACGCCAGCAACCGTCCTGAAATTCAAGCAATTCCTCAAGGTGGCCTTAAACGGCTAAGAATCATAGAAGGGCTTCCTATAAGAATTGATCAAAGCCGAGTTGATTTGTCAAATCTTTTAGCAGAAACACCAGTCGGATCAAATCAATTTTCAGCAACAACTTATGGTCCAAGGCGTATTTTGGGCGATATTCCCATTGAATCTGATGGCTCGTTTCACATCCAAATCCCTGCCGAAATTCCTGTTACTTTTCAATTGTTGGATGATCATGGAATGGCTTTGGCAAAACAAGATTCCTGGACATGGATTATGAGACGAGAGACGCGGGGTTGCACAGGTTGCCATGAAGATCCTGAATTAGCCCCTCCCAATAAATTGGCCGGTGCCGTGCTTAAACCAGGGATTCGGTTAACTCTTCAACCAGGACAAAGGCGAACCGTCGATTTCAAACATGATATTTCACCCATCATTGAAAAGAGTTGCTCCAGCGCTGAATGTCATGCTGCCGGTGGTACGATTCCTTTTCTTGACGCTTCATCTCTTGTTGAACATAAAGGCAAAGGGGCGTTTTTCAGCCAGGCATATGAAACATTGCTTCATCCAATCGAGATCGATGGACGAGAGCAAGAACGCTATGTCTATCCCGGTTCAGCACGTAACAGCCCGCTGGTATGGCATTTGTTCGGCAAGCGAATGGGGGAATCAAGTGACGATATTCCATATTCTTCACCACCAGCTTTGATGCCCCCGGAAAACACACTCGATCCAATTGAGCGGCGATTAATTATCGAATGGATCGATCTTGGTGCGCAATGGGACAGTCACACGGTTTCAAAGAACTTGGCTGAACGACAGACTGAAAAGATCGAGGGCAGGGAATTATGGTAAAATCCCTTTTTTCTTATTGGTTATTTATTCTTTTTGTGTTGATGATCACAGCGGCTGTGGTGGGGGGATTTACTGAAGAATCTATCCCCAAACTGGTTGATGTCACAAAAGATGTGGGCATCCAGTTCACTCATCATATTGGTGATGAGCACATGAGCAATATTATTGAAAGCACCGGCGCGGGGTGTGCCTTCTTTGACTATGACGGAGATGGTGACTTGGATATCTATTTGGTAAATGGCGCCTATATTCCCGGAATTAGTCATGTCAGAGGGCGAATATTTGAAGGAAAACTGACCAATGCTCTTTATCGCAATAATGGTGATGGAACCTTTACCGATGTAACCGAACAGGTCGGCGTGGGGGATAAAGGCTTTGGTATGGCCTGTGTCTCAGCGGATTATGATAACGATGGCGATGCCGATTTGTTTGTCACCAATTACGGACCCAATGTGTTGTATCGAAATGAAGGCAATGGCACCTTCAAAAATGTGACGAAAGAAGCAGGGCTTGAGAGTGATCTATGGGGGATTGGATCGTCCTTTTTTGATTATGACAAGGATGGGTATTTGGATTTATACGTAGGCAATTATCTGACTTTTGATCCAGAGTATCGCTATTATTATGCGGCGGAAGCCTTCCCTGGTCCGCTGGCTTATAAAGGCCAACCGGATATCTTGTATCACAACCGCGGCGATGGAACCTTCGAAGATGTGACAAAAAAAGCCGGGGTTTTCAATCCCGATGGACGCGCAATGGGCGTGTCCGCCTGCGACGTGAACAATGATGGGTGGATGGATGTTTTTGTGGCCAATGACGCCATGGAAAATTATCTCTACCAAAACAACGGTGATGGAACCTTCATAAATGTAGCCTTATTGACCGCCACCGCCTTTGGTCAGAACGGTGAAGCCACCTCTGCGATGGGGCCGGAGTTTGGCGATTTTAACCTCGATGGACATGTTGATTTACTTGTTCCTGACATGGGCTATTGCTGTGTGTACAAGAACACAGGCAAGGGTCTTTATGAAGAAACCAGTGCATTATCCGGCGTGGCATCTGTGGTGGGGCAATATACCAGTTGGTCTGGTAATTTTTTTGATTTTGACTGCGATGGTTATATTGATATTTATCTGACCAATGGCGACAGCCATCATTTGGAGCCGGAAGAGGATTTGATTTTCAAGAATATAAATGGACTTCGTTTTGAAGATATCTCTGCTAAATGCGGTCCTGATTTTCAGGATAAATTTGTCGGTCGGGGGTCGGCTGCCGGGGATTATGATAACGACGGCGATTTGGATATTCTGAATTTGAATCTTAATAACCGCCCTCGTTTATTACGAAATGATGGGGGAAACCGCAATCATTGGATCATGATTCACACGATTGGAACCCGCAGCAATCGTGATGGAATTGGAACACGAATTCGTCTAACCGCTGGAGGAAAAACCCAAACAAGGGATATTATCAGCAGTTCTGGTTATTTGTCCCAAAGTGATTATCGTGCCCATTTTGGACTTGGTGATTCAACGAACGTTGTTCGGATTGAATTACGTTGGCCAAATGGGGCTGTACAAGTCTTGGAAAATGTTCACGCCGATCAAGTACTGACGGTTCGTGAACCCGATAATCCTTAATTGGGCTTTTGGAGTTACATAATGAGACGGCATCTTTTTATTTCTGTACTATCACTCGGTTTATGGTTGCTAATCGGAATCGACCATCCCCTTTACTCAGACCCCTTTTTTTATGTGGGTGAAAAAGCCTGTCGTGAGTGCCACCATGACATGGGAACCCGCAATCAGTTTAATCCCTGGCGATTATCCCCTCATGCGGATGCATATGCTGCCCTGGCCATGCCCGAAGCGAAAGAAATCGCCAAGCTCTCCGGTATCGACGTTGATCCCTTTGAAAGTCCAATTTGCCTTGGCTGCCATGCCACCGCCTCTACCACTGAGCCCTGGGAACGCAACGATATCTTTTATATCGAAGATGGCATTCAGTGTGAAATGTGTCACGGTCCCGGTAGTGCCTATATGGACGAACAGATTATGATTGATCCTGAAAAAGCCATGATGAATGGTTTAAAGAGGCCGGACGAGAGCCAATGCATGATCTGCCATAAAGAAAAAGGCTCCCACATAGCAGTCATTAATGTTAAAAAGTTTGACTACCAAGATGCCTTAAATACCATTGCCCATAAGGGCCGTGGGGGAGATTTGATAAAGTTCTCTCCTACCCAAGCGCCCCCTCTTCCTGGCCCAAAATATGTTGGGGTAATGGCATGTGAAGAGTGCCATAGTGGAGCAATGATGGGTCACCAATTCAGCAAATGGCGATTGTCCGCTCATGCTGAAGCTTATGCTGTCCTGGGAACACAGAAAGCTCGAGATATTGCCAAAGAAAAAGGCGTCAAGGTCGATCCCCAGGAATCGGATGAATGTTTGCGCTGTCATACTACCGGCCATGGTGAACCAGCAGGCCGGTTTTTACCTTCCTTTGACATTGCCCAAGGTGTGTCATGTGAAGCATGTCACGGACCCGGTAGTGAATACCAGCCTGAAGCCATTATGACCGATCCCGTTGCGGCATACCAGGCGGGATTATGGAAAGTGGATCGAGACACCTGTATCAAATGCCATCCCAAAGAAGTACATGGCAAACCATTTGATTTTGAAGCCATGTGGAAAAAGATTGATCATTCCAAACCCAGGAATCAAGAACCTGCCTATTTAATGGAATACAAAACCCCATTTAACGCGGCGATTTCAAAGGATGGCAAACAGTTATTTGTCGCATGTGAAGCGTCTGATAGTTTGATAATAGTAAATACAAAGACAGGGGAAATCATACAGGAAATCGCTATTCAAAACCAACCTCACGATGTCATCCTTTCACCTGATGAACAAACCATTTTTGTCAGCAACCGTGGCTCCGATACGGTATCGGTGATTGATGCTTCTACGTATGAAGTCAAAAACCATATCCAGGTTGGCGATGAACCCCATGAATTAAGAATTGTTAACAATGGTAAGACCATGTATGTGGCCAACTGCGGATCGTATGATATTTCTGTAATTGATTTAAACACGATGGACGAAACCAAACGCTTGACCGTCGCTCGCGGAAGTTGGGGAATGGCCGTGTCGCCTGATGAAGAAACAATATATGTAAGTAATAATCTATCCCATTTTGTCGAATTCAGAACACCCTGTGTATCTGAAGTGTCCGTCATTAACACAAAAACCGGTTATATCGAAGATCGCATTATGATTCCCGCTGTTAATATGGTTCAAGGTATCGACGTCTCTCCCGATGGAGAATTCGCATTGGCGACCATGATTCGGACTAAAAATTTAGTGCCTATGACCCGCGTTATACAGGGGTGGGTTATGAATAATGGCTTTGCCATTCTTTGGAAGGATGGAAGGATTGATCAACTCCTTTTAGATGAAGTCAATGCCTATTTTGCCGATCCTACCGATGTGGTGATTACTCCTGATGGAAAATACGCCTATGTAAGCGGAGGTGGTATCGGTGCCGTAGCCGTGATCGATATTAAAAAGATGAAAGCCTTACTGGAAAGGCATAGTGAGCAGGAACGCAAAGACGTATTACCCAATCATCTCGGTATCAGTGTTGAATATGTGTTGAAACGTATTGATGTGGGAAAAAGCCCCCGTGGTATGGTGGTCTCTTCTGACGGAAAATTCGTATATGTTTGCGATGGATTGGATGACACCATTTCGGTGATTGATGTTTCAAAACAGGAAAAAGTAAAAACAATCTCCTTGGGTGGACCAGATGAAATTACCCTCGAACGAAAAGGTGAACAAATTTTCCATAGTGCCGAGGTAACCTATTGCCAACAATTCTCTTGTCACTCTTGCCATCCCGATGGCAATATCGACGGTATCACTTATGATATCGAGCCGGATGGAATTGGCATTAATCCCGTTGATAACCGAACCTTGCGTGGAATCCTGGATACAGCTCCCTTTAAATGGGAAGGAACCAACCCTTCCTTAAGCCGTCAGTGTGGACCACGGCTGGCTGTATTTTTTACTCGGATAGACCCGTTTACCCCCGAACAAGTCAAAGCATTGGATCGATACATATGCACAATACCTCGTCCTCCAAACCGCTATCGGGAAGGAAATGAACTTACAGCGGCTCAATCCCGTGGTAAACAACTGTATGAACGCTCTATGACCAACACGGGTGAAATCATCCCCGAAAAAGACCGTTGCCATGTCTGTCACCCCGCTCCTTACTTTACTTCCAGGGAGGTTGAGAAAGTGGGTACTGCCTCTCCCCTCGATACAAACACTGAATTTGATGTACCTCATTTAAATAATATTTACGAAACCGCTCCGTTTTTGCATGATGGTAGAGCAGAAACACTTGAAGAAATCTGGACCCGCTTTAATCCCCATGATGAGCATGGGGTAACCAATGATATGACCAAAGATCAACTTAATGATTTGATCGAATATATCAAAACGCTGTAGTGCGGAGAAAAACAATGCGAAGAATGGTTTTTATTCTATCTATGCTGATTTTCTTCTCCCCTGTTTGGGGTGGAGAAGGTGATACGCCGGTTCAATTGCCGGGAGAACCCTATGTATACACCGAATGGGAAACCTTCTATGCCGAAGATGGAGGGCTTCCCAATGATCACATATTTGCCCTCAAAGCAGTTGGTGATCGATTATGGGTGGGAACCGAAGGTGGTTTGGCGTTATATGAAAATGGCAAATGGAAATCCTGGACAGAAGAAGATGGATTACCCTGGAATGTCGTAAGCGGTATCACCGTGAATCCTAAAACCGGTGAAGTATGGTTAGCTTTGTTTGGCGGTGGCGTGGCACGCTTTAGCGGTGGCCGATTTGACCATTTCCATCAACTAAACAGTGGGCTGGTTAATGATGTTGTTTATGGCGTTGTCTTCGAAAACGATAATCTTTGGGCTGCCACCACCGCAGGAATGAGCTGCTATGATACCGTTACCGGCGAATGGGAAATATACACCGAAAAGAACGCTCCCATGGAAGAAATTTGGTGCTATAACGTGGACGCAACCAACGAAAAGGTATATGCCGCCGTATGGGGCGGTGGAATATTGGAATGGGATGTAGAAGACCGGCGTTGGAATGCTCACCGTGACCCAGATCGCGAGATGGAAATTGACCTCTATCGCGACGACGGCCTCATCCACATCATCACCACATCCGCATCCTATGTTGACGGAATCCTATGGGCTTCCACCTACTTTGGTTTAAGCCGCTATGATGGACGGCATTGGCGTGGCTATATGGATCATGACAGTGGTTTGTCCAGTAGTTTTATCAATCTCGCCAAAGGACGAAGCGCAAAATCTTGCTATAATTGCACAGACATCGGTTTAGCTGTTTTGGTTGATTTTAAAAGCGATACCTGGGTGACATACCGGCGTGCCAGCGAAGAGGCAAAAACCTGGACAGCGCATCTTTTGGTTGGCAATGATGAGGTGAGAACCCAATCTACTAATTTAACTTTACCCAACCATTTTGTGATATGTACCGATTTTCAGGGCGATGATGTATGGATTGGAACCGGCCATGGCCTGGCGCGCGGTATAGGCAAAGGTTATTGGTCTGGCTTAAAGAAAAGTCAACAATTGGAAAAAGCGGAATAAAGTAATTTTATAAAATTAGGGAGATAAGCAAATGAAACGGTTAACAATCTATTTCGTTTTTTCGATTTTTTTAGCAATGGGCGGACTTATCCTCTCGGCGGATGATGATATCCCGCGCGTCTGGGATACCACCAAATTACCCTTGAATCTTGATCAACAAGAGGATCAACAATATGGTAAAACGCCCGAAGAATACATGCCTTATGGTAGATTTACCAAACCCTATAAACGATTTTTCCTTGAACCACTGCAATATCGTGGGTATGGACGCCATATCCCCGAACCTGAACATGTGGATACGGTAAAGATTGGTTTCATCGGTCCGATTATGAAAACCGTCTCTGTCGCTACAGGAGGCGCCTCACACGAAGAGCCACTTGGTGTCAAAATGCTTCAAGGAGCCCGCTTGGCGATCGAACAGGCTAATGCTCGTGGTGGATTCAGAGATGGAACACCATATGAATTAGTCGTCAAAAACGATAACGGTCTGTGGGGGGCTTCTGGAAATGAAATCATCGATTTGGCCTATAAGGATAAAGTCTGGGCGATCCTGGGGACCATCGATGGCGCCAATAGCCATATCGCCATTCGGGTGGCATTGAAAATTGAAATTGCCATGATGAATACCGGTGATACTGATCCCACATTTGTGGAAACAAACATCCCGTGGGTGTTTCGCAATATCACCGATGATCGTCAGATGTGCTATCTTTTGGCTGATTATGTCTTCAAAAAGTTAAAGCTCACTCGGGTTGCAGCCTTGCGTGCGAACAATCGTTATGGACGGATGAGTATCGATGAATTTCGTGATGCCGCCACCCGCTCCGGCCATCCGTTTGTGACAGAATTAAATTATAAAGTCGGGGATACCGATTTTTCCGCCCAACTGGAACGCATTAAAGCGCTTGATCCGGAAGTCGTTATGACATACGGCAACGCCGAGGAGTCCGCATTGATTGTCAAACAAATGCGTGAGATGGGTATGAATCAGCTATTCTTGGGCAGTGACCGGTTAGTCACCCAGGAATTTATTGATATCGTGGGTGAAGACGAAGATAAAGTGATCGCCGGCTATCCTTACGATCCATATAGTGAACATGAAAGATATATGGAATTCTGCCATGATTTTAAAGCCCGCTACGGTGAGGAGCCAGAAACATATGCATCACATGCCTACGATGGAATGAACATGATTATCGAAGCCATTGAAAAAGCGGGTTTAAACCGAGCACTGATTCGTGATGAATTGGCCAGGATTAAAACCTTCCATGGAGTGACCGGCAAAAAGGAATTCGATCCCATTTTCTCCAATCGATCATCCGCCTATTTGGCCATGTTAAAAGACGGTGAATTTACGTTCCATTCCCGCGAAGAACTATTTGATGATGAATAAACTTCCTTTAAAACATCTTTTTATCTGTTTTATCGCCCCACTAATTGGGGCGATTTTGTTTTCATGGTACAGTGCGTTTGGTACCGATCTATATCATTCTCAAATCCCTCATAAACGCATGTTGGATGATCCTCTCCAGTTTACTGGTCCTGATAGCCTGAAGATGAAACTGGATGAGTTGGATGAAATCCGAATCGGCTTTTTTGCCCCCAAATCACATCATCCTGTAGGACAAGCGATGTGGCAGGGGGCCTTGCTTGCGGTTGAACAGATTAATGACAAAGGGGGAATACATGGTATCCCTATCTCATTGATCCAGCGCTGGGCTGATGAGCCTTGGGGAGCGGGTTCAAAGGAAGTTATACGCCTTGTTTACGAGGATAAAGTCTGGGCCGTTATTGGCTCAATCGATGGTGATACCACCCATATTGCAGAACAAATCGTCACCAAAGTGCACGTTCCTCTTTTGGCACCGGTCTCTTCTGATCCCACCTTAACCCATATACGCATCCCTTGGATATTTCGTCTTCCTCCTGATGATGCCAGCCAAGCGAAAGTCTTAATCGATGAAATGATAGAACATCGATCCTTCAAACGAATAGGAATCATTACAACGACCGATCACGATGGCCGGATTGCCACCTATGAATTTGAACAAACGTTAAAACAAAAACAATGTCCACCTCTTTTTCATTTTTACATACCTCCCACATTTGAATCAGGAAGAGATACCATAACACAAATAATAGGCCAAAAGCCTGACGCATTTCTCATGCGGGTGACGTTAAATAGTTTGCAAGGCATATTGAAGGAGTTTCAACATGCAAAACTGGATATTCCTGTCTTTATCCCCTGGATTCCTGGGATTGACATGAATAACGTGCAAAACATATGGAACCACGATTTGATCATGGTGGAACCTTTTTGCTTGGATATTAATAGAAAATTGTATCAGGATTTTCGCAAACACTATTTGGGTCGATACAAAGAACCACCTTCTTTCTGTGCTGGATATGCTTATGATGCTGTTAATCTCATCGCTGAGTCATTTCGTAAGTCAGGACCAAGCAGGCTGGGCTTGCGAAAGGCGCTTGCTGAACAATCTGGTTACAAAGGTGTAACAGGCGCCATCAAATGGGATAACGGTGGTGGAAACACAACTCCCCCATGCCCCATAAAATGTGAATAATGGTTATCCAAACTTTCTCCTCTCGTTTTTCCCCTGTAACATGTTAGGATGATTTGATCAAATCTTAAAAAAAGGCAAATAGTATGATGAAATATATATTAAATTTTCTATTCATGATTACTTTGTTAATCTTTACCGGCTGCTCTGGAGAAACCAATCATCCCAATGTCGTTTTGTTGACATTGGACACCCTTCGTGCAGACGCAATGGGATGTTATGGAAATGAAACAATTAAAACTCCCCATCTTGACCGACTGGCTGATGAAGGCGTTTTGTTCCTTGATACCATTTGCCAGATTCCCGCTACCTTAACCTCCCATACCGCCATCATGACCGGACGAAATCCCAAAACCACCGGCGTTCGTTTTCGAACCGCCCATGTCCCTGATTTTGAAGAAACCTTGGCGGAGCGCTTTAAAGGCGAGGGGTATTACACCGCCGCTTTTATCAGCAGTTTTGTTTTGGCGCCTTCTTTTGGACTTGGTCAGGGATTTGATCGCTATGAAATGGGCAGCATGACCGCCAAAGGCGATAAAGTTCAATCCGAACGTCGCGCACAAGAAACCATTGACCAGGCGATTGAATATTTAAATGAAGGGAATAAAAAACCATTCTTTTTATGGGTACACCTGTATGATCCCCATAGCCCCTACGATGCCCCTGAACCCTATCGAACCATGTATGATCCCAATTATCAGGGCGATATGGATGGCTCAGTAAAAACCGTAACCCAAATGAAGGCCACTACCGGCCAAGGTCTTGATAAAGACGACCTCGAACATATGGAAGCTCTTTATTATGGTGAAGTGACGTATATGGATCATCACATTGGCCGCTTGATCAATAAACTAACAAACATGGAAATACTGGATAATACGATCATCATTGCGATGGCTGATCACGGTGAAAATTTGGGTGAAGATGGCCGCTTTTTCCACGGCGATGATCTGTATCAACCCTCCATTCGCATTCCCTTTATCATGCGATACCCATCTCAGCTCCCCCAGGGATTGAAAATCTCTGAAATGGTGCAATCCATTGATGTGTATCCAACCCTTTCGGAATTGACTGACTTGCCACCTATCGCTGGGGTGGAAGGGAATTCCTTATTACCGCTGATAAAAGAGGAATTATTTAAATCCAATCCAGGATATCTGGAAACCGAGGCGGATGTTGTTGTCGATGCCAATAAACTCTATGGTTTAAGAACAAAGACACATAAATTTATAAATCATAGTGCACATTTGCGGCCTAACACCCCCCTGGGGCTTTTTACTGAAATCCCACTAAATGGCCCCGCGATTGTGATGATGCGCATAAAGGGAAATGCCCCTATTCGCTTAATGGCTCATGTCCGTTATCGTACAAGGGAATTGTATAACAGCCGTGATTTCCAGGCTTTGTCAAAATTAAATACAACTGTTGTACACGCAGTTACAGTTGGAACCGATCCCTTGCATCAAAAAGCAATGGATCAGAATACCTTCTTCTCGACACCGGAAGGTTGGAATCTTCAAATGACACCTGATATCCACCACCTTGCCCGGCAGTATGGTGAATCCCGCGGCTGGCCTACGGATTGGATGGTGATCGAGGGCGTTGGGGTGGATGCCGCCATCCCCCATCACCAGCAATCCGCTGAGTTGATTGTCGACCAGTTTGAACTCTATGCCCCCACATTAAAATTTCCTGATTCCCCTAAATATCGCACTCCCTTTTGGGTAATCGAAGACTTTGAAAACCAGTCAGCGAAAGGATTGGCCGATTCAGGCGAAGGCCCTGTTCACTCGATTGAATCAGAGTGGGTTTATGAATCCGTTTTTGCTGGCAACCGTCAGCAAAAAGTCACGATTACCTTTCAGGGTGAAGTGAATCCTGACCAGCTGGATGAATTATTTCTGCTTGCAGATGATCCTACTGAACAACATAATCTTTTAAAAGAGGATAAAACAGAAGCCGCTAAAGAAATCACCCAACAATGTCGATTACTCTTGGACACTTGGCGAGCAGGGAAGGGAATGCCCATGGAAGCGCAAATGCTTTCCCCCGCCCAACGCGAAGCCCTGGAAGCATTGGGGTATACGAATTAATAATGTTGATGAATGTGTTATTCTTCTAAATCTTCCCATTCCTTGACTTTGGTATTTGACTCAATGGTGGGATTTTCACCCCAGCGGGGTGCAACAGCGAGGGAATCATTCTCTTGTTCCACTACTTCCTTGATGGTTTCTTCGTCGAAAGTGGGCCATGCTTCAGGAGGAGTAAAACCTTGATTTCGTTGCAAGACGAGTGCTTGAGGATACCGTTTTTTTAATTCTCCCCAGGTGGTTTGTGCCCAATATTGTGGTTTTAGTACTTTTAACGGCACGCCTAATAAAGGACCAGAAACAGCTTTCCCACTTGGGGGCCACCAAAGGCTTTCGGTTTCCCGGTCCCAAAAGACAAACGCGTCACGCCCGTCCCACACAGGTTTATCAAAATAGGTATAACCGGAAAGAGCAAAAGTCAGGGTATTGTTTTCATATTGGCGGCTATAAACTGCGCCCAGGTCGGCAAGGATGCAATAACAGGCGGCAATAGGGTGGCCTGCGATAGTATCATTAACCACCTCATGGCGAATTAATAGATCGATGGGATAAACTTTAACCTGATTATTTACCTTAACGCCTAAAATGCGTGCTTCATCAGGCAACCAGGCATTGGCCTCATCGGTTGTAACAAATTGAGGATCAGTCAGGGCAGGGAATTGTTCCCGTCCAATCCCATAATGAAACTGCTCGGGATTGAGGGTCAGATTGGTGATATCAAAGTGTTCATTTTCGCTGCCTCCCCACAGCCAACTCTTGCCATCCTTTTCAATAACGATGGATTTTTCACTTCGGGAAGAAACACTACCCGCACTGGCGGCAAAGATGTCACCATTCGTTTGATAAATAAAAATAATTTTGACAATCAATCCTATCGTACATGCGAGCAGGATGCTAAGTAAAACGGTGATGCGCTTGGATTTTGACTTAAAGATTGTTCTAAAAAAATGTTTCATTATTCCCATTCCCCATGTATAGATTTATTCTTACGAAAAAACCCAAAAGGATATCGATAAAACATGACTAAGTTTATCGATCCTATAATATTATATGGGGAGGGAGGTGAAAACCAAAATGAAATTCTATTCAGTCCTGCTTACATGTTTCGCCCACGTTTCCTGATCCTCTTCTGACATCTGCGCTCCCGGCATATCCAGACGAGGTCTTTGTTCCAGCATGGCTTTACCTTCTTCAATAATGGCCAAAGCGGCTTGATATTTATCAGGCGAGGATTGTTTTATCGTTTGCAGGCAAGGGCTTAATTCAGGACGGGTGAAATTGCATTGCGAGCCTTGCAACTCAGTGCTGATGTCTCCAACTTTGATTCCAGTCAGCTGCCGCAATCGTTTAATCTGATCGTTGTTAAGGGGAGAGCGCCCAAAGACATTATCAGGATAAACACTGGCATATGAACCATAATAAGGAGCATTCATATCGATCCAAGTGATGATACGGTCAAGGCTTTCCCGGTCTAGTTTAATGTCTTGATGACCCCTGAGCATAACTTCAACCAAACGGCTTCGATGAGAACCCCAAGCGTAGGCTGGGAGCACTTCGGGTGGACCGTCATCCACAGCTTTCACGAACAATTTCTCTTCCGCATTTTGATCGGGATACCAGCGCAACGCCGATTTAGTTCGTAACTCGAGATAGGAGGTATTGAATACCAATCCCAAATCACCGGATAAGTTAAGTTTTTCACCTGCCGGCTTTCCGTAATCATGACAGGACACACAATAACGGTTAAAAACAGGCTGAACTTCCGTAAGGTAATTAAAATCTCTTGGTGGACCATACCACGGTTGTAACTCGCTCGCTGGGCGTTTAAGCGCAAAAGAAGGCCGCTGCTTTTGGATAGTGGTAAGACGGTCTTCATGGCATCCCACACAACTCAAGGTCTCGCCGGGACGAACCATGGTGCCACTGCGCATGCTTTGGATCATCATACCGTTTTCGTCCAAAAGTTGGAAAAAGAGAAACGTGTCTGCCGGAACCTGAAAATAGGCAGAACCATCCGATTCCACCGGAACATCACCGAGAATGCGCTTATTATTGGTGCAATTGAAATTCATGGCGGGAGCCTGGGTCGCATCCAGGTTCCAATTGGTATGAGTCCAGAATAACTTCTTCGGTGCTTCAACGACACGCAGCGTTTTGACGGTTCCATCGCGCACGGCTTCCATACCAGTCCCTTGATAAACATCAGCAACGTAAAAGGTGCCTTCCTTTTTGCTTAAATCAACGTGTGATGGGATGACCGGTGGGCGTGGATGCGATTTCAAGGGAATTGGATCATAACAACCCTGTTCTTCTTCATGAATGCAAATTTCATTGCCGAATACATCAATTAAAAATAGGCCAGTACGTTCCCCCTCCATGGTCCGTGAGCAAAGAAAATATTTATCGGAAAGAGGATAAGGATCTTCATATTTGGTTGAAAGCCGTTTGAAATTATCAATCTGGCCACCAGCCGGATGATGGCGAACTTTACCTTTACCATAATCTTGATTGTTTGAAAGGTACGGTTCAATGTTGCCCGGCCAACTATGAACTATCGGTGATACTCCATCCAAACCTTTACGACGGTCAATGATGGCAATAGCCCCCCATGGTCGATCATGACAAGAACCCAAAGTCGCTACAACGAGTTCAGTATTGGGAATGGGCCGTGCATCGAGAATGGCGCCTGGCGACCAGGCGTTGTTGCCGTAATAAATTGCGTGATTGGTGCCATCCGGATTTACCGTCCATAAGCCAAAAGCAGGTCCGAAATGTTTATCCACATATTCCCAGCGATCATAAAGTATCCTGCCATCGGGCAAAAGACAGGGATGGCCTTCAAACAAAGTGTTTCGTCCGATTTGCTGAATGTTGGTTCCATTCTCCGCCATGGTAAAAAGGTTCCCCATAATATGGCGGTTGCATTGGCAGTATTTTTTATCACGTGTGGAAACGAAGACAATATCACCATTAGGAAGATAAGCGGGATCAAAATCTGAAAGATGTGAGCCATCAGTCATCTGATTTAACTTTTCTTCTTGAAGGTTATATTCATAAATATGATAATCATCATCCTGATTATGGCGTAAAGAGAGGATGATCCGATCACCATCGTAGTGGGCTTCGGGGTCACGAACGATCCCCTCCGGGCAATCAATGAGTGTTTTAACCCTTCCGTCTTTGGGATCAAATAGACGCAATGCGCTTCCCTCGCGAAAACTGCCAGTGTTGATTTCCCCATTTTGAAAAAGGGTCGCCGTACTGTGATGGTCTGGAAGATATTGAGGACGTGCCACATATAGTATAGGTTGATCATTTAATAAGGGATTATTCATCAAGGCATCCCGTTGGCATCGATACAATTCACTTTTAATGTTTTCTAAATCCTCAAATGCAATTTCAGCTATTTTACGTTTCAATTGTTTTAATGTCTGAAGATAGGTTTCCCCCTGTGGATATCGCTCACCAAATGTGGAGATCAAATCAGATACAGCTTGACGTGTGGATTGGAGTGTTTGTTTAAGTATTAATGTTTCCGCTTTTAATTTCTTCTCGCGAATTACACGTTTTCTCTTTTCAAAACGCTCATCGGTCAGTAATGGATTAATATAGCCTTGGGCACGGAAATCATCAAAAGTAACATGCCCCCATCCACCTTGGTGTTTGTCGACAATACGCAAAAAGCATGGCTTTCCATTCAAGGATTGAATATCCCACTCAATGCGCTGCATGACCTCCGTATTCCTGCCATGAACTGTCTTGAGTTCATTGCCTTCCAAATCACATAGGGCCACATAGGTATCAGAGTGGTTTCCACCTCCAATGAGAAACGACACCGTTGGACCTTGCAGAATGAAAACTGGCGATTCCAGCACCCCCGTCATCTGATCAGTGCGGGAACCATCCGATTTTTCCAACGTATTCAGATAGAATCGGCCTTGTTTGTTATATTGAACCGTGGATTGGTTATGAAAAAACTCAATATCATTCAGTACCTTATCAAATTCCCCTTCAACAACCTGCCACCCTTGCAAATCACCTTCCTCAAAATCAAAAACGATACAATTCGGTTTCGCAGGTATCGCCAGATTGGTTAACAATACAGAGATGATGCTAAAATAAAAAAGTTTTCTTGATATCATGATTGCCTCAAAATTATGGTGATATGGTTAATTGTAGGTTATTGAAGGTAGGAAGTTAAGATGGAAAATCTATCTTCTCGCAATCAAGCGATTCATAAACAAGCCGAAGAAAACAAAGGCAGAGTTGAGAAAGTTTTGAAATATAATAATTACACTGAATGTTTTTCCATCCGTATCGCCGCATAATATTGGAGAAACCCTATGTTTGATAACATCGAAGAATTAATGCAAAAGATCCGGCTCGGGGAAGATACATCACTTAAACGGTTACAATCGAAAATATCGCTTTACGCCAGTCAACACGCAATGAATTGATTACAAGTTTACTTGCAGAAACGCGCATTGCTAAATCATTAGAAAATGTTGGACGTGGTTACTATATGGAAAAACGCGGTGATGGAGTACCGATTATTCTACATGAAAGCGAGAAACTCTCTGGAAAAAAGCCCGTATATAGTTTAATTGATGATTCCGAGTTGCTGCTTACGATTTATTCCTCAGAAAGAGACTAACTGATGGCCAGCTCTCGTTTCACCCGCCTCTAACATCAAACACCATCAACACATTGCCATGCCGAATATACAACCGCCCATTATGAATCACCGGATAAGCCCAGTGCTGATCATTCCCCATTGTGATGACAAACGAACTGACCAATTCCATCCCCTCTTTTGTGGGTTTTACCAGCCCCAGTGTTCCTTTTTCACTATAACAGTAAAGCATCCCATCCGCGTACGTGATAGAACCTTTACCCCTGATAATTTTTTCCTTGAAAAGAACCTTGCCGTTTTTTGCATCCTGGCAAATCCAATAATCACGCGTGTCTGAGCCATATAGACGCAGCGATTCACCATCAGGTGCGTAACTTACAATGCCACCATGTAAACTATCCAGTTCGTTACTGGTCCACAGTTCAGTATATTCACTCCCATCATCTTGATATTGGATCATCGTTCCCCCAGTCCCGTGACTGGTGAAGTAAATTCGATTCTCTGGAATTATTACGGGTGTAATTGCAGCAATGTTGTTGCGGGTGGAATGGGGAATCGTCCAAAACACATCACCATTAGCCGAATTCACACATATAAACAAATCCCGCACCATGCTGAATAGCAACCGTTTGGAACTCGATTCAACCAGTATGGGTGAGCAGTAAGCGGAAAGGTTACTCAATTCATTTGTGGTCCAAAGGGTCTCGCCCGTGAATTTATTTAAAGCCACCATGGTAGCATTTTGACCACCAGGTGTGCAATAAAGCTTATCACCATCGATAAGAACCGATTCAGCAATCCCCCAGGTGATATTATCACCCTGAAATTTATCCAACGTGTCCACCTTCCAGATTAAATCACCTTTGTCCTTTTGAAAGCAGGCTAATCGTCCATGCCCACTCATAATATAAATACGGTCACCATCAATGGTTGGCGTCGTGCGTGTTCCAGGATAAGGATCAACCCATTCCGGTCCATAAGGTATTTTCCATTTAAGGTTTCCATCTTCATGAATAGCAAATAGATAACCCGTTTCATCAATCATCCCCGTGGTATAAATAACGCCGTCCGAAATAGAAACAGTGGAAAAACCACGTCCCACTCCCTCGTGGAACCATAACATGGGGGGGCCATTTTTCGGCCACGATTTAAGCAAACCGGTTTCCGTGGATTTCCCATCCCGGTTAGGACCACGAAACTGATTCCACTCATCCGCAACTCCATTGGAGGTAATCAACAGTATAAAAATAGAAAAACAAATGTACCTATGCATCTTCATCTCTTTCTCATAAAACCGTTCTTAAAACAGTTACAAAAAGGTTCTGTGGGGAGGATGAATTCCCTCCTGCACAAATTATATAGATATGTTTATATTATTGTCGACAATAATAATTTAAAAGCTTAATTTCTCGAATAAGAGTTTGCTGATATGGGTGACAAAAGGCGGGTTGCTGGCCCGCCTTTGGGATTGAATCTTATACGTAACCATGGAAATGGATTGTTGTTATACCTTTAAAGGTGCATCGCCTTTTCTCCATTGGCAAGGGGTGAGTTCTCCGGTTTGGAGGGCGTCGAGAACACGGAGGACTTCGTCGACATTGCGGCCTACGGAGAGGTCGGTGATATAAATAAAGCGAATGTTTCCTTCAGGATCAATAATGAAGGTACCGCGAAATGCCGCACCCAAGTCTTCTTTCAAAATACCATAATCAGAGGCAATGGTTTTGTTGTAATCAGCAAGCAAGGGAATTTGAAGATTAGCGAGGTCTGGATGAGAATTGCACCAACCAAGGTGTGAGTGTTCGCTGTCTGTGCTGCCGCCTAAAACCTGACAGTTCCGCTCTTCGAATTCTTTGGCCCGGTGGCTGAATTCAATAATTTCTGTCGGGCATACAAACGTAAAATCAAGGGGATAGAAAAAGAGACATACCCATTTTCCTTTGTAATCGCTTAAACTGATTTCTTTAAACTCTTTTCCCACCAAGGCTTTGACCTTAAAATCAGGTGCAGGCTGTCCGATCTGTACTGGCATTTTATTTCTCCTTTTTTATATGGAATGAATGGAAAGAGAAAAGCGCGGCTTTCCCTTTCTATAATTAATTTCTATATTTTAATTAATAATTCAACTTCGTTTTAATCCTGGCGTTCATTCTGACAGGATCGGCAAATTCCAACAAAGCACAAATGCTGAGGAGTGAGTTTGAAACCATATTCATTCTCAATCTTATCAAACAAGGATTTATTTAAATCCAAGTCGATGTCCATGATTTTTCCACATTGCTCACACGTAATATGATGATGCTCTGTGAGATTGGCATCATAGCGGCTCATCGAATTGGAGACCGGGATGTGGTGAATATCACCCTCTTCCTCCAGGATTTTTAGATTACGATAAACCGTTCCCAAACTGATGCCGGGAATCTCTTTTTTCACCTGATCATAAATCCAATCCGCCGATGGGTGATTTGGACTCTTTCGAATGACTTCCAGGATTTTTTTTCTTCGTTTGCTTGAGTTACGCTTGATTTTAAACATCATTCTAAAAATAGGAATAATTATTATTTTTAATTTAACTTATAATTTTGAATTGTCAAGGAAACATGGGATACTTTATGAAAAATTAATCGATTTTTTTAATTTTCAAGGATAATAGCCTACACCTTTTTTTAGTAGGCTAATCGTGTTTTAATAAATACCTAACGGGGTATGGAAAAATCCATACCCCTTTTCTATTTATCTTTGTGCATCCTGTTGATTCATGGCTATAATTTTTGCTTTAGGGTTTAAATTTAATTGGAGAACCAAATGCTTTGGATAATAATGCAAGAACCTCAATTTGGTGTGGCTTATTTGAGTATGATCATCCTGGCGATATCCATTCATGAAATGGCACATGCCTGGATGGCCTATCGGTTGGGAGATGATACGGCGGCTTTGATGGGCCGCTTGACGCCAAATCCGGCTGCCCATTTTGATCCGATGGGTTTTACGTTCATTTTGCTTGGTCCTGTTGGATGGGGTAAACCGGTACCTGTTAATCCCTACCGCTTGAAAGATTTGCGGCGTGATTCAATGATGGTGGCCTGGGCAGGGCCGATGAGTAATTTTATTCAAGCGATTGTTTTGGCGCTTTTGTTTCGTTTAATAGAATTTGGGCCAGTATTCAATACATTGATCCAAATGCCATCGGGAACCGGATTGATACAAGCCATAGGATTGGTATTAACCGCCGGTGTGACATGCAATTTGATGTTGGCGTTTTTTAATTTAATCCCCTTGTTTCCCCTCGATGGAGAAAAGATTCTGGCGGGACTGCTTCCGCATGAACAAGCTGACAAACTAGAAGAATTTAGACCACATGCTCCTATGGTATTGTTTATGTTGTTGGCATGTGGCTTTATGTTTAACTTCCCTATTTTAGGAGCATACTTGGATTTAGTGGTTTCACCGGTGAGTCATTTATTGATTGGTTTTTCGATGTTTTAACATGGAGATTGTTGGACAAATCAAACCGGCAAGAGATGCACGACATGACTTGATAATAAAAGATTATACCGCTTGACAGTAGCGCAAAGGGTAAGGATAATTCATATTGCTTTGGATGAAATCTTTGTCCCATTAAAAATGCGGGAGTAGCTCAATTGGCTAGAGCATCAGCCTTCCAAGCTGAGGGTTGCCGGTTCGACCCCGGTCTCCCGCTTGCTGAAAAGACT